>JAWUXM010000025.1:0-43074 GCA_034111325.1 Rickettsiales bacterium | reverse complement strand
CTACATCAAAAAATAATAATCTAACGGCACAAAGAGGATGTTATTTTCTTTGTCTAGTTCTAATGGGGCGGAAGAGAAGATGATATTATAGTCAGAGGAGATTTTTTTTGCAGTTTGTAATATTTGTTTTTTGCCTTTATCACCCATGCCAACTTCGACTATGATTTGTTTATTACTTTCTATTTGCAAAATGAAATCTGCGCCGCCGGCCTGGCTATCATAGCGTATTGCGCCGCGTCCATTAATAATGAATTCTCTATAGAAATGTGCACCGATTGAATCTTCTAATAATTTACCCAGTCTCACATTATATGTAGCATCCAGCCCTGTGGAGTAGAAGAAAGACATGCGAATTGCCGGCGACATGAATAAATATTTATTTGCCTTATTGGCAATAGTCATATTTGCGCCATAGGCAGGAATTTTAATGAGTAATTCTGCCTTTTCCAGAGCATCGAATATGCTTCCTATAGTAATTCTACTGCTGCCAAATTTTTCAGCTAATTTTACAAAACTAGTAGTGTCGTTCTCCGCTATGGCAAATAATATTCGTTTGATGCTATTGAGGGTGTTATTATCAAAACTACCTATCATGGGTAAATCATATTTTATGATCTTGTCTAACAATAGTGAAATAGAGTCATATATAGCTGTTTCGTTAGGCATGATAAAAGAAAAAGGCAGCGAGCCATGGGCAAGGTATTTTTTAATATCTACCCTATTAGTTTTTGTCCAATATTGATTAACCTTGGCTTTTAAGAGCAATAACTTTTTGTGAGCATCCGTTGCATTATTAGATAAATATAAAGCAGATTTGATTTCATTCTTAATATTCTTTGGTGGAAAAACACCATCTTTAGTCATTTTATATTCCGTAAAGCACATTGGCGGAAGTTTTTCAAAGATTGCTCTTCTAGCAAGATTGCTAGTGCTTTGCAAGACAACTGCTGAGGAGCCTGAGCAGCAAAAGAATATATTAGTAGTTCTTTCAAAAAGAGATTTTAGGGTTAGGGCCCATTTAGGATCAGCCTGAATTTCATCTAAAAAAACGATAAGAGGTTTTTTCATGCTTTCTAAATCCTCTCCTAGAATTTCTTCATAAGCGGTCATTAATTCAGCAATACCAACATCAAATAGATTTTTAGAGTCTTCAATTGAAAGGAATAAATGCTCAGCTTTGTTTTTATATTCTGTACATATTTGTGACATTAAAGTGGTTTTTCCTACTCCTCTAAATCCAGGAATTATGACCATGCGGTTGTTGGCTTTTTTGTTAAGAAAGTCGTTCACATATTGTTGCAATTTAACATACATGAAGCGTTTCGGATATGCCGTGCCATCAACATTATGTGTAAAGCGTTTTAAGCGTTCATCACTTGTCCTGATTTGTTGCTGTAGATAATGGATTAATTCTTGTGTCATGAGCCTATGTTTTGATGCATATTGTGCTATACATGTATAGTGTAGTTGATGTATGGCATAATATACATCAAAATGCAAGCCCTTTTAGATGTTTTATAAACCAAGTCCCTTAACCGCCTCTTCAACAGGCATTTTGTTTTTGCCGGGGCGTTGGATTATGGTGGGGTGGAGGAGTCCGTTGGAGCAGACGATGGTAAGGTTTTGGTCGATAATTTTTCCTAATTCATAATCATGTTTTTGCTTCGTGAACGTTGCTGAAAATATTTTAATGCGTTCGTCATTATAGACAAAATATGCTGCAGGGTAGGGGTTTAGTGCGCGGATTTGATTGAGGATTTCGGCGCCGCTTTTTTGCCAATTAATTAAGGCTTCCTCTTTACTAATCTTCTTGGCGTAAGTCACGCCTTCTTTCTTTTGTTTGCTTCTTGTGATTGTGCCTTGTTCAACTTTCTCTAAAGTTGCGAGGAGCAATTCGGCACCTTCTTTGCCGAGTTTATCGTGCAACTCACCGCTAGTTACCTTATCATCTAAAGCCATATCAATTTGCGCAATAATATCGCCAGTATCTAAACCTTCATCCATTTGCATTATGCAGATACTCGTTTGTGCATCACCAGCCATGATGGTTCTATGAATTGGCGCAGCGCCACGCCAGCGTGGAAGTGTTGAAGGGTGGATATTTATGCAGCCATATTGTGTAGCATCTAGGATTGTTTTGGGAAGCAACATGCCATATGCAACAACCACCGCAATATCAGCGTTAAGATTTTTAAACTTTGTTTGTTCTTCTATGCTTTTGAGAGAGAGAGGAGTTTCTACGGAGATATTATGTTTTTGTGCTAGATTTTGAATTGGTGAGTTTTGTAATTTTTGTCCGCGTCCACTGGCTCTTGGTGGCTGTGTATAACATGTGAGAATCTCATGTTTGGAAGCGATTAGCTTTTCTAAAGCAGGCACTGCAAAATCTGGCGTGCCCATGAATATTATTTTCATATTTTGTGTGCTATTGTTGTCACTCCCTGAATCCGTAGAGTTCTAAGGGAGTCTAGGGCAAAAAGGCGAGATGGGTGTTTAGTTGCCTCTGGATTGCCTTAGAATCCTGCGGATTCAGGCAATGACGGTTCATGTCATTTCTCAAATTTCAAACCCATATGTTCATACATATAGGGTTTTTTGAGCCAATCTTCTTTTACTTTTACGAATAAAAACAAGCTAACTCTTTTGCCTAAAATATGGTTTAGCTCTTCTCGCGCTTCGATTCCAATTTGTTTAATTAGGGCGCCTTTTTTACCGATGATAATTTTCTTTTGTGTTTCTTTCAAAACATAAATTACTTGATTAATGGTTACATTTTTTTCCTCTTCTTGCCAAAGTTCGGTATCAACGGAAAGTGAATATGGCAGTTCTTTATCAAGGTGATTAAAGAGTTTCTCGCGAGTTATTTCAGCTGCAAAGAAGCGTATTGGTAAATCACTAACTTCATCTTCAGGATAAAGATATGGACCATCCGGAGTTTTATCAATTATGCATTTGACCATATCATCAACGCCGTCATTTTTTAGCGCAGAGATCATAAATACATCACTAAAAGCATCGGTTTTATACAGGCGATCAGCGATAGCAAGCAGCTCACTTGGTTTGACCAGGTCAATTTTGTTAATGACTAAAATGGCTTTTTTATTATCTTCTTGCAGTTTTTTGACGATTTGAAGATTCTTACCATAGGATGGCCTCGTGCTGTCAACTACGAGAATGGCGTTATCGGCTTCGCTTAAGCCTTCCCATGCTTTACTAACAATAGCTTTCTCAAGAGATTGTGTTGGTGCAAAAATTCCTGGTGTATCGATAAAGATAATTTGTGCGTCATCCTTCATCAATATACCACGAATGATGGTTCTCGTGGTTTGAATTTTATCAGTGGCAATGGAAATTTTACTGCCAACTATTTGATTTATCAAAGTCGATTTGCCGCTATTTGGCGTGCCGATTATTGCGGTAAAGCCGCATTTAGTTTTTGTCATTTTTTATTTTATTTAACATTAATTGAGCGAGTTTTTGCTCGGTGGTTTTTTTGGAGTTTCCTTCTGCAGTGACTGCACCAAAATCTTTAACTTGAAGGCTCATAAAAAAGATTGGTGAATGGGCATCCCCTTCCTGACGTAGCGTTTCATATTTAGGTAAAGGTTGGTTATTTTGTTGCAGCCATTCCTGCAAAGCAGATTTGGCATCTTTTGGCGGCAATGTATCAAGAGAGAGAAAATCCTGCCAAAGTTTGATAACAACGTCACGTGTTTTTTCTAAGCCGCTATCTAAATAAATAGCCCCGACTAGGGCCTCTAAGCAATCTTCTAAATTAGAGGCAATCTCACGACCACCACTATTTTCTTCACCCTTATTCATAATTAAGCTGTCGCCTAAATTAATGGCGCGAGCAATTTGCACGGCAGTCGTGCCAGAGACAATAGAGGCGTGGCGTTTTGCCATATGCCCTTCGCTTTCATCAGGAAAAAACTTGAATAAATATTCAGCGATAATAAAGCCAATGACTGAATCACCAAAAAACTCCAAACGTTCGTAATTGTCACTACCAGAGCTTGGGTGCGATAATGCTCTTGTTAAAAGAGCGGAATCCTTAAAGCTATAATTGATGATTTTTTCTAAGTTTATATTCATCTAATCAATTTTAACAGGCGGTTATAACGAATAGAAAAAGGCAGTTTCCATAATTTTAGCAGGGAATCATTTGTGGACATGAAGATTATTTGTGCCTTGCCGACGATGAGATCTTTATGGACAAAGCCAACCTCTTGTATGTAGCGACTATCCTGTGAATTATCACGATTATCACCCATGAAAAAATAATGATTATCTGGGACAATATATTGTGCTGTATTATCCTTATTGCCGAGTTTTGTTTCATCTAAAGTACGAAACATCACGCTATTATCAAAAGTCTCATTATGGCTTGGAATTGTTTGCCCTGTGTTTTCATCAAAATAACTATCAGTAGGGATTTTTTGCGTTGCAACATTATTGATATATAACACGCCATTTTGCATTTGTAATACATCACCAGGAAGCCCCACTAAGCGCTTTATATAATTTATTTTAGGATTCGTTGGCAAGCGGAAAACCACCACATCACCACGTTCTGGAGCAGAAGCCATAATGCGCCCTTCAAACGGAATCGCCGCAAAAGGGAGGGAATATTTACTATAACCGTAAGAGAATTTGGATACGAGGATATAGTCACCTGGGAGCAACCCCGGTTTCATAGAGCCAGAAGGAATGTGGAATGGCTCAAACAAAAGGCTACGGAAAAACACCGCAATGAGTAAAGCCCACAAGAAAGTTTTGCCAATTTCACGTAATTCAAGTCTAATTTTTTCAAGCATCTATTTTTTTATTAAGGAATTGCCCGTCATCTCTGCAGGTTTGCTAATATTCATTACATCAAGAATCGTCGGGGCAATGTCAGCTAATTTGCCATTTTCTAGTTGCGGCGAGTTTGGAGATATCATTAAAAAAGGCACAGGGTTTAGACTATGCGCAGTATATGCTTCATTATTCTCATCATCAAACATTTTTTCGATATTACCATGATCTGCAGTGACGAACATGGTAAAGTCATTTGCTAAGGCGCTTTTGGCGAGTAAGCCAAGATCTTTATCAATCTCTTCAACAGCAGAAATTGCAGCTTCCCAAATTCCTGTATGGCCGACCATGTCAGGGTTTGCAAAATTGACGACAATAAAATCATGTTGTTTAGATTCAATTTGCTCAATCAGTGTTTGAGTTAATTCTGGTGCAGACATTTCTGGCTGTAAATCATAAGTCGCAACTTTTGGTGAGGGAATTAATATGCGCTCTTCACCTTTTTTAGGCGTTTCAACTCCACCATTGAAAAAGAAAGTTACATGTGCGTATTTTTCAGTTTCTGCAGCATGAAGTTGTTTTAAACCATTGGCAGCAATCACGTCACTTAGCGTGTTTTTTGGTGTTTCATTGGTAAATAATGCAGGCAGATATTTAACTATTTCGTCGGAATATGCAGTCATGCTAATTTGGCTAGCAAAATTGATTTTGCGAATACGCACAAAACCATCGAAATCAGCAGCAAAAATTGCTTGTGAAATTTCACGAGCACGATCAGCACGGAAATTTGCCATGATAAAGCCATCGCCATCTTTAGCGCCAGAATAATTGGCGGCGGCGGTTGGTATAATAAATTCATCATTTACGCCCTTGTCATACGAGGCTTGGATTGCATCCGTAGTTGAGGTAAATTTAGGTGCTTGTGCGTCAATAATTGCATCATGAGCAAGTTTTACACGCTCCCACCTATTATCACGATCCATAGCGTAGTAACGTCCGCTTAGAGTTGCGATCTGGATGTTGTTATCGTCAGAAAATTGTGCATTAAGATTATTTATAAAACTAACCCCGCTTGTTGGTGCAGTATCACGACCATCTAAAAATGCGTGGATGTTAACTTTGATATTTTGCGCGCTAATAATTTTAGCAAGATGAATTATATGGTTTTGATGTGCATGAACTCCGCCATTAGACACTAGACCTGCTATGTGACATGCGCCACCACTTGCTTTTAACTTTGTAATGAAATCTTTAAATAGAGCTTTCTCTTCTAGGGAACTATCACTAACTGCTTGGTTAATTTTCGGTAAATCCTGCTGAATCACACGACCACAGCCAATGTTCATATGACCAACTTCGGAATTCCCCATTTGACCATCTGGCAAACCAACAAAACTACCAGAAGTTTCTAGAAGAGAGTGCGGATATTTGCTTGTGAATGAATCCCAATTAGGGGTTTGCGCAGCCATTATGGCGTTATGGCGAGAATCAGGACTGTGTCCCCAGCCATCTAATATACATAATAGTACGGGCATCTATTACTCCTCGAAATTTGTCGTTTGCTTACCTTCTTCGATATAGTAAACAATTTTGGCGATTTTAGTTGCATAATCACCAATTCGTTCGAAATTTTTAATGATTGAGACAGAGGCTGTAAATTCATTAATGTTTTCCTGAGAGATTTCAGTGTTTTCTAATAATTTTTCGTAAAGCTTTGAAAAATAATCATCAACTTGGTCGTCTGTATTCCACGCATTTTTGAGTGTTTTGTAATCATAATTTTGAATGTTGCTGAGAACGTCACTAACCATTTTTACAACGAGAGCATTCATTGATTTAAGGTCTGTAGAAATGTCTTGATTGAGAGTTACTTTATAACGAGAGGCTTTTTTAATGGTGTTTTTAGCACGGTCACCCATGCGTTCAAGCAAGCTAGAGATTTTAATGGCCGAAGTAACCAAACGTAAATCAAACGCCATAGGCTGACGCAGAGCAAGGAGGCGGGTCGCTTGTTTTTCAATTCTATCTTCACAATCATTAATAGCTTTATCTCTAACAATGGCCTCATCAATATAATCTTTACTGTCGTGAAATAGGGACTCTTCCGAAAGGGTGATGAGGTTAGTTGTCATCTTGCCCATTTCCATAATGGTTCTAATTAAGCCGTTAAGTTCTTCTTCGTAGGATTTTACGGTATGTGCTTTGTCTAACATGTTGTTATTTGTAATTGGAAAGGAAAACCCAATATATTGCTTGCTACAGGATTTTGCAAGCGATTACTTATGATAAGGATGGTTTTGCAATATTGTTTGCGCGCGATAAATTTGCTCAACTAAAACCAACCTCGCCATTAAATGTGGTAAAGTCATTTTTCCTAAGGATAAAACCTTATTAACTTTTTGCTTAACCAAATCACTATGTCCATAAGCACCGCCAATTAAAAAAGCGATTTCTTTCTGGCTATTGAGCTGTGCATCATTGAGCAAGGCTGCAAAAGCATGGCTTGAGATGTTTTTACCTTCTTCGCTCATTGCAATAATATAATCGGCCTTTTCTGTATGTTTGAGTAAAGATTCACCTTCACGTTTTTTGACTATAGAAGAGGATTTATCCTTTATAGGTGGGATGAGTTTGATATTTACTTTCCAATTGGTGCGTTTAAGATAATCCTCCATAGTCTTTTCTAAGGCGCCAGAGCTTGGTTTATCAATTGCAACTATAGAGATTTTCATATGTCATTCATTTTTGAGAAATTACAAATTCCTGAAGTATTATTAGTAAAGCCGAAAAGCTTTGCAGATGAAAGAGGTTTTTTTACTGAGACATATAAAGAGAGTGAGTTTAAGGGTTTCATTGATGAAATATTTGTGCAAGATAATCATTCAAAATCTAATTTAAATGTATTGCGTGGGCTGCATTATCAAACTAATCCCAAAGCACAAGGTAAGCTAGTTTCTGTTATAAAAGGTCGGGTTTTTGATGTGGCGGTTGATATACGTAAAGGCTCTAGCACCTATGGCAAATGGGTTGGTGAAGTTTTAAGTGAGGAAAATCAAAGCATGCTCTACGTGCCTGTTGGCTTTGCGCATGGTTTTGTAACGCTCGATGATGATACGCATGTGACATATAAAGTGACGAATGAATATAGCCCTGAGCATGAGCGCTCTATTCGTTTTGATGACCCAACAATTAACATTAATTGGCAGGTTGATAATCCTATTTTAGCTCCAAAAGACCTTGCGGCACCTTTTCTATCTGACACAGAAAACGATTTCTAAATTCTAAAAATTAATCTTTTTGCACCCTTTTTAGCAAATAACCTCCTTTCCTCGAGTCAGGTATAAAGGATACCTTCACTCGCTCAAGCAGGACATTTGCTAAAAATCATCACAAAAATCTTTAATTTGCAGCAAGTAGACCTTTTTGTTGGGCAAGAAGAGAGCTGAGCAGCGCAGTGAACACTTGTGCATAAGTCAGCGGAAGCTTCCTTGCGAAGCTGCTTCGCAAGTTTCAGAAGACATCGTCTTTTGAAACTTGAAAATCGCCAAAATAGGCCTTTATACATAGGCTTTTTAGCGGAACATGTTTTCTTCGTCCGTATAATGGAAAATCGATTTGTATTCCTTAATCGCAAAGCGATCAGTCATCCCTGCGATAAAATCGCAAATAATTTCAGCACGCTCTTTGCCTGTTTTGTCGTTAATTTTGCGTTGCCAATATTGTGTTAGGCAATCAGGATTTTCCATGTAAAAATTAAACAAGGAGCTGACAATTTTATGAGCCTTGCTTTTCATACGATTAATAAGGTAGTGCGAGTACATTTTTTCATGCAAGAAGGCTTTGAGCTCGGCTAAATCTTTTGCAGCGTCTGTCGAAAAATCTGCAGTTGGCTTGCCAAGGTTCCTTATTTCATCACTTGTGGTAATTTTATATTCTTGAAGGTTTTGCTTGGTTTGCCTAATTAGGTCACTGGTAATTATACCGTAAATGACGCTTAGCATTTCATGACGGAAGCGATGTTTCTCAATCGAGCGGAAATTACTTTTTACATGTTTGCATGCATTATCAAGTAAACGTACTTGTGTAAAATCTGCTTCGTCTAAAATATTTGCTTGCAAGCCATCATCAACATCATGAATATTATAGGCAATATCATCTGCTAAGGATGCAATTTGCGCTTCTAGGCTGGAATATTTATGTAAATCCAGATCATGCTTTTTATTATATTCAGTAATATATTTTGGTAAGTGACGTTGAAGAGAGAGGCGGTTTTTGACCAGCGGGCCATTATGTTTTACTATGCCCTCTAATGTCTCCCAAGAAATATTTAAGCCATCGAAAGAGCCATATTTTTGCTCTAATTTTGTAAGTATTTTTAAAGTGTGAGCGTTGTGGTCAAACCCGCCATATTTTTGCATAACTTCGTCCAAAGCGTCTTCTCCAGCATGACCAAAGGGCGGATGACCAAGATCATGAGCAAGTGCGCACGCTTCAATCAAATCTTCATTTAAATTCAGGCTGCGACCGATAGTGCGTGCTAGTTGTGCTACTTCTAAACTGTGAGTCAGGCGAGTGCGGAAATAATCACCCTCAAAATTGACGAAAACCTGTGTTTTATATTCTAAACGGCGAAAGGCGCTGGAATGAATGATGCGGTCACGATCGCGCTGGAAACAATCGCGATATTCGCTTGCATCTTCCTTAAATAAGCGACCTTTGCTATTTTCTGCTTTGGTGGCGTATGGCGTTAGATTCATTGCGTTTTGCTTTGTTTGTTTTACTATGCATCTACTATTGAACTAACTTTAAGTCAAACTATGAGCGATGTAATGAATATTTCGGCAACAGCAGTAAAGCGTATAGAAGAGATTATTGCGCAAAGTAAAAAGCAAAATATATTTTTGCGCATTTCGGTTAATGGTGGTGGTTGTTCAGGTTTCCAATATAAATTCGACTTTGATGATAAAGCACAAAAAGATGATGTTGAAATTAAAAATGCTAGTAAAAAACTAGCGGTAATTGATGATATCTCACTTGGCTTCGTCAAAGGCGGTGAGATTGATTTTGTTGATGAATTAGGTGGTTCTTATTTCCGAATTAATAATCCGAATGCGAAAAGCAGCTGTGGTTGTGGCACCTCCTTCTCCGTCTAGTTGAAAATCAATCTTTTTGCGTCCTTTTTAGCAAGTAGCCTTTATTCATATCGGCTCGTGTACTAAAACGTACACATCGCTCATTCATAAAAGCTACTTGCTAAAAATCATCACAAAAATTTTTGATTTTTTATTCTACAGAACAAGGTAAAGGGTGAAAATTTTAATTTTACATAGCAAAACTATCTTGTTTCATGTTCTAATGTTGTGGTATTTTAATTGATATAGGAAGATAGCTTTGAGTAATTATAAGGTAAATTTATGACATTGAAAATTGCTATACAGATGGATGATATTGCGACAATTAATGTCGCAGGGGACACCACTTATATATTGGCGCTAGAGGCGCAAAAGCGCGGCTACGAGCTTTATTATTATACGCCAGATAAACTATCATTATCTGAAGATGGCGTTATGGCAGAAGTGCATTCATTAGAGTTCTTTGATGGTAAAGAAGAATTCTATAAATTAGGCACAGCGCAGCAATTGGATCTAAGCAAAACGGATGTGGTTTTGATGCGGCAAGACCCACCATTTAATATGCGCTACATTACCAGCACCTATATTTTGCAATATCTGGAAGGGAAGAGTTTAGTAGTTAATAATCCGCAGTCAGTGCGTGATTGTTCAGAGAAGATGTTCACTATGAACTTCCCGCAATTTACGGCCAAAACTTTGATTAGTGAAAATCATGCAGAGATCGCTGCTTTTCATCAGAGGCATGGCGACATAATTATAAAACCGCTCTATTCTTTTGGTGGGGATGGCGTGTTTAGAGTAAAAAAAGATGATGGTAACTTTGCGTCGATTATTGATTTATTGCAGAGGGAATATCAAGCACCATTAGTCGTGCAACAATATATTAAAAACGCTGCAAAAGGCGATAAGAGAGTAATTATGATTGATGGTGAAATTGCTGGCAGCATGATTAGAATTCCTCAAAATAATGATGTTCGTTCAAATTTATGCGCTGGTGGCAAGGCGGCTAAAACAAAGCTTACGACAGGTGAGGAAGAGATTTGCAGGGTCGTTGGCCCTGAGCTTAAAAAGCGAGGTTTATTTTTTGTTGGTCTGGATTTAATCGATGGTCATCTCACTGAAATCAATGTTACTTCGCCAACAGGTGTTAGGCAGATTAATAAGCTAGAGAATTTAAATTTAGAAAAGATATTCTGGGACAAGTTAGAGCCACTAATACCAACATTTATCAATATCTACGGATATTAATTGCATATTTTTTAACAAAAATCCCTAGCTTTTATGCCGACAACAAATGTGCATTTAAAGAGGAATGTTGGTATTATATAAATAGAGTTGGCTACCATTCTTCTTCAGCCAATTACGGTTTTTCATGCAATCATTATTTAATTGTGCTACTAATTGCCAGAATTGCGGAGAATGATTCATATGCGTTAAATGCGCTACTTCATGGGCAACTAAATAATCTAGCACTTCTTGTGGTGCAAAGACAATTCTCCAGCAAAAACATAATGTTCTCTTGCTATTGCAACTGCCCCAACGGCTTTTCATTTCTTTGAGGGTGATCTTGCTATAATTTTCACCAGTCGCTTTAGATTTTGCATTAACAAGTGTAATGATTTCGCTTTTTATATGTTGCTGTAAGAAATGTTTGATTTTCGTTGGTAATAAAGATTCGCGACCGGAAACTAGCAGCATATTATCAACTAACTCTATTGGTTTTTCACCATTGGCAAGGTAAGTGATTTTATATTCTTTGCCCAATATTGGTATGGTTAGGCCATTTTGAAAGGTAATTTTTTCATTTAGGGCTTTATATTGTTGCCAAATCCAGTTTTGTTTAGCAGTGATAAACTCTTCAATTTGTGAATCGCAATAGCGTGTTGGCGTGGTGAGCTTTATTTGTCTGCTGACATGGTCGGCTTTTAGGATGTAGCGCTTGGCCTTTTTATTGCTGCTAATATTAATGGGAACGATATGTTCATTAATCTTCAACTGTATCATCTGATTCATCATTGCCCTTCTCTGCGTTGTTTTGATATTCTTCGAGGTCAACTGTAACATCCTCTTGATCCTCCTCCTCCTCATCACCATCCTCATCTAGCAACAAGTCTTTTACTACATCAATAAAAATAGGAACCCACTCTTCAGGATCATTACCAACTTTCTTGATAACTTTATGCATAATTTTTAGGGTTTCTTCATTTGCTGAAAGCACAGATGTTAGATCTTCCATGCTATCTAAGCTTAATTCAGCAACAATAGAATCTTGCCCATGTTTTAGGAGGAAGTTGTGATTATCTGTACTTAGCTTTTTCAGTAATTTAAACTCTTTATCATTGAGGCCAAAAACATCCTTGTAATAGTTACCAGCTTTTTCATTCGGTAAATATATTTGTGTGGAAATATGTTCAGTTAGTAATTTTGTTATCTTGCTATTTTTTACATCGTCAATTGATTCACTAGCAAAAATAACGATGGCATTTTTAGCTTTTAATCTATCTAGCCAATTGGTAATTTTCGGTGCGAAGAAAGGGTTGTCTATTAAGCGCCATGCCTCATCTAAGACAATAATGGTTGGTGACCCGTCTAGGGATATTTCTATTTTATGTAGCAAATGTGCCAACACGGGAACCATAATGGTTTTAATGGTGGAAAGCTCGGTGAAGTCAAAACCATAAATTTGTTTGGAGCAATTAAAGGAATCAAAATCACCAGAAAAAAACTTACTTAATTTGCCCTTATCATTCCATAAGGCAAAAAGTTTTTGATAATTAGGGTGATTAACAAAAAATTTACTTAGGGAAGAGAGTTTGCGTTCAGTTTTGGGTAAAGTAAAAATTTCATTAGCAATGGTGCTTAATAAGACTTTTTTATCAGGGGTAATCACATAATTTCTTTTGCTATCAATTTCGTCTTTTTGGATAAGTAAGTAACCTAGAAATTCTGTGAGATGTTGTCGGTTTTCAGCTGTGTCTTCTAAATCAAGCGGATTGAAGTTGAAACAGTTAGTATCGGATGTAATGGTTAAAGGGTTATATGTTCCGCCAATTGCATTGATGAAAATTTCTGAGCTATTGAAAAAATCAAAATAGAAAATTTTGCCGTTAAATTTTGTTGCTTCAGAAATTAGAAAATTAAGAAGAACACTTTTTCCTGCGCCATGTGGGCCAATAATTATTGTATGGCCATTGTCATTATGATGAAAGTTAAAGAAATATGGAGTTTTATTAATGGTATTTAAGACTGTAACTGCTGGCCCCCAAAAACTCTCTTTTAATTTACCAGCGGGGAAGTTGCTTAAAGAAGCAAAGCCGCCTATGCGGTTAGTGTTAATTGGTGCCTTGCGGCGCATAAAGTTGAAATTCCCTGGTAATTGTGCCCAGAAACAATCTTCCAAAAGTAAATCTTCTTTAACAGCGATAATGCCAAAAGAGGCAAGAGTCGATGCGGCGGTAACAGATTCTTTTTCTAATTGTTTGCGACTATCTGCAATTAAAGTGATAGAGATGTTATGTTCACCATAATCAGTTGGCGAATCTTTATTGGCATCTACGATATCCTTAATGCCGCTATATTCTGCAAATCTATGATCTTCGCTTACATCAAGGATTTTTAATTGTTGTTGAAAACCTGCGAGTGCTTTGTCTTTATTGATGAAGTCGAGAGTTTGAGTAATAATGAATTCTTGAGGTAGTTGTAGAAACTCATCAATTTTTTTTAGGGAAAGCTCGCTATATTCTTTCAAAGTGAAAATCGATGAGTAATGCTTGGTATTGCTGTTTTTAAGCTGCAAAATGTTAAAGCCAAAAGCAGCTCTAGAATAAGGTAAATAATTTGATAAATCTTGATCAATCAATGGTCGATCTCTTTCTTCAAGATTAATTAATTTTCCAAGAAAACGTAATGGTTCTGAATAGATTATGTTGTCTTCTTCAACAATGCCTAATTTATAAGCGCCAAATTCTTGCAATGTTGTTAGAACATTATCCACAACTTTATTCAATTCTGTATGGATCTTACTCAGGTTAGCAGTTTCAGTTTTTTTTAGTGTGGAAAAATTGATTAGGGAGCCAAGATTCTTAGGGTTTTTAGCTCTATAGGCTTTCCCCTCTTTGATGATGGTAATAAAGAGTTCGTTGATATATTTTTTGTCCCAATTGTTTTGGTCTTGCCATCTTTCATTTAAATAGGAGGAAAAAACATTATTATCGCTTGTTTTAGGCGCAATGTTCTTTTTGCGACGGATTGTGTTGATCCATAAAGCGTAGCTTGAGTCAGGGATGTTTTTTAGAATTGCTTTGCGGACGATAGAGCGAAGGCTGTCGACTTCCTTGCCGACATTTTCATAAGAAAAGCCAGTGATTTTGATGATTTGGAGAAGTTCGCCGTTTTTAGTTAAAATAGTGTTGTCATCATAGTGACAGGCATAAGGGATAAAATCCTCATGGATATCAATTAGTTCGACAACATCAATTTTTTTTTTAGAGGCATGAGGTGGAAATTAAGCTATTATGATACTCCTACGCAAACATCACCAGAGCTTCCAGCGATGGCGTTTACTATGCTTCCTGCGCCGAAAATTGCGCCGATACCTAATGCAGAAGAAATTGCTAAACCCCAAGAGACTTTCCCGAGGAAAAGAGAAATTCCTAAGAAGACAATAACGAAAGCCGCTAAGGCCTTGCCTAATGTTCCTTGCATGACCTTTAGCACATTACACATTGCTGTATCAAGGTTAGTGCTCGTGCTGGCTGTTGCAAAGGATTCTTTTGGTTGTGGGAAGATAAAAGCTAAGGAAATCAAGAAAAATAAGAAGCAGATTCGGTTAGCTGAGATGTTTTTAGATTTTTGCATTTGAACTCTTCCTTTAAATTGATATCATGAGATGTTAATAAACAATAATATTCAAGCAGTCAATAATATTTTCTAGGGTAGTATGGGTCGCCATTATGGCTTGACTTATTTAGCGCTACTAGTATAGAGCGTGATCAAAATAATCATTTATCATCATCATGTATAAAATTCTTTTGCCGTTGGTTTTACTGTTTAATATTAGCAATAGTTTTGCACGTGATCAAATCAATATTGTGGGTTCTTCAACGGTTTATCCATTTGTTACAGTTGTGGCTGAAAAGTTTGGGTATCGTAAGGAATTTAAAACGCCAATAGTTGAGTCAACTGGCACAGGCGGAGGGCTGAAGCTGTTTTGTAGTGGTGTTGGTGATAATACGCCAGATTTTGCTAATGCATCACGTCAGATAAAAGCTAGTGAGATTAGCCTGTGTAAAAAGAATGGCGTTAAGAAAATCCAGGAAATCAAGATTGGTTACGACGGAATAGTTATCGCTAATAGCAAATCTAGTCAAACATACAATTTGAAAACAGAGCAGATATTCTTGGCATTGGCACGTAAAGTTCCTTCAAAAGGCAAATTGGTTGATAATTTTTACAAAAGCTGGAACCAAATTGACTCGAGATTGCCGAATCAGGAGATTGAAGTTTATGGTCCGCCACCAACTTCTGGCACAAGGGATGCATTCGTTGAGATAGTGATGGAGAACGCTTGTAAAAAGTTCCCTGAATTTGCTGCCAATATCAAAGATGAGCAAATTAGGAAAAAGAAATGTCATCTTTTAAGAGAGGACGGTGCATTTGTTGAAATGGGTGAGAATGATAATATTATCGTACAGAAGCTTATTGCTAATAAAGATGCTCTAGGGATTTTTGGCTATAGCTTTCTAGAGGAGAATTTAGGTCGAGTAAAGGGAGCCGCTGTTAATAGTGTAGAGCCTTCTTTTGAAAATATTGCCGACGGTAGTTACCCAGTTTCTCGATCATTATATATATATGCGAAGGGTGATCACTTTAGTAGTATCACAGGAATGCAGGAGTTTATTGCTGAGTTAACCAGTGAACGTGCTGGTGGCCAAGATGGTTATCTTAGCTTTAAAGGGCTGATCCCGTTAAAGGCAGGTGAAAAGAAAACAAGGGTAGTGCAGTAATTTTAGTTGCGCTCTATAATAAATCACTTATAGTGCCGCCTCCGTAAGTTTTAGAGATGTTTTTTATGACTGGTTATAGTTTGAAATTAAAAGAAATTAACAAGAAGTGGTTCTTGGTTGATGCAACTGATTTAGTTGTTGGACGCCTAGCCTCACGCATTGCGTTAATCCTACGTGGTAAAAATAAGGCAAGTTATACTCCCTTCCTTGATTGTGGAGATAATGTAGTGATTATAAATGCAGATAAAATAAAGCTTACTGGTAAGAAATTATCAAATAAGAAATATTATCGCCACTCTGGCTATCCAGGAGGGATCAAATCAGTCACTCCAGAAAAGTTACTATCTGACAATAAGTCAGAGAGAATAGTCCGTTCGGCAATTACAGGTATGTTAGGCAAAGGCCCATTAGGTAGAGTTCATGCAAAGAACCTCTATATATATCAAAGTAGTGAGCACCCACATACTGGGCAACAGCCAGAAGTAATAGACTTTAAATCATTAAACAAAAAAAATAGCGCGTAGACATGGTAGAAATAAAAATTGATGCAGCAATCGAAGAGAATACCTCTATAGAAGAGAAGCCACAAGAAGCTGCAAAAGCTGACAAACTTGGTCGTATATACTCTACAGGCAAAAGAAAAAGTTCAATTGCTAGAGTTTGGGTTAAAAAAGGTTCTGGTAAAATTACCATCAATAAAAGAGAGGCGAGCAAATATTTCTCGCGTGATGTTTATAATGTTCTAGTTAATCAACCTTTCACAGTAACAGATACTGCTGGTCAGTATGATGTTGTTTGCACGGTCAAAGGCGGTGGTACTACTGGGCAAGCTGAAGCTATTAGGCACGGTATTAGTCGTGCGTTAAATCTTCTAAATCCAGAAGCATATCATGTATTATTACGTAAATCTGGTCTGCTTACCAGAGATTCTAGAGTAGTGGAGCGTAAGAAGTTTGGTAAGAAGAAGGCCCGTAAGAGTTATCAATTCTCAAAAAGATAGTTGCAAAATCTGGTTCTTTTGCACCCTTTTTAGCAAAAACCTTTTCCATTTTGCTCGTGTAGGTGAACTACACGTCGCTGCAATGTCAAAGGGCATTTGCTAAAAATCATCACAAAAATTTTTAATTTTGCGTGCTACACTTTATTTATGTGTAGTTTTCATTTAGCATTTAAAACAATGTTAGAGGCTTTGCATGCAAAAGATTAATTTTAGGTGTTTTTCAAATGAGAGTTGGTTTATTAGGAGGGTCATTCAATCCCGCACATCAAGGACATAGACATATTTCAACTGAAGCAATAAAGCGGCTTGGTCTAAATCAGGTTTGGTGGTTGGTATCGCCACAAAATCCTCTGAAACAACCCTATAAGAAATCTCTAAAACAGCGTGTACAGCTAGCAGAGAAAGTTGCGCGACATCCACGCATTAAAATTTTGGATATAGAAAAACAGCAAAGCAATAATTATAGTTTTAATACCATCAAAAAATTGCAGCAGAGACATCCTAATTATAAATTTGTTTGGTTGATGGGGGCTGATAACCTAGGCAGTTTTCATAAATGGTATCGTTGGCATGATATTTTAAGAAAAATAGTAATTGTTATTTTTGATCGTGGTGATTATTTTCACCACGTGCTAAGGGGGAAGTTTGCAAGTAGATATCGAAGATTTCGCTCTATCCCTACATTGCTTAATTATAGATTGCCAAATTGGTCTTTTATAAAAATGAGAAAGCACAATATTTCATCTAGCCTTATAAGGAAAAAATATGATAAATAACTTGCTGCAAAACTACCCAGTTGACTTGATAGCCTTTGCTTGGTTTATACTTTGTTGGATGGGTTATTCTGCCTTTTCATATCATAAAAAAGATACCCCCGGTAATTTAGCGGAGATTACATATGGACATCGTGTAAAGTGGATGGAAGCGTTAAATGGCCGAGAGGATCGTATTGTTGATGCAGCAATTATAGGTAATTTGATGCGGTCAGTGACGTTCTTTGCATCTACTTCGATTTTGATAGTGGCAGCTTTGATGCCATTATTAGGTTATGCAGAGCGTGCCTTACAAATGATGGCAGTCATTCCTTTCGTTGAGGAGTCAAATGTAACAATCTGGGGGATGAAATCCATTTTGTTAATTGTGATTTTTATTTATGCATTTTTTAAATATACATGGTCTTTACGCCAATATAATTATGCTTCAATCCTAGTAGTATCTACACCATATTTTCCTAATAAATCTAAAATCAGTAAGAAACTTGCTCGGCGTAATGCAAAGGTTTTGTCAAATGCAGCACGACATTTTTCACTAGGTATTAGGAGCTTCTATTTAGGCTTGGCTGTCCTTAGCTGGTTTTTAAGTGCAGAAGTATTCATAGCGACAACATCATATGTCATGTTAGTGATATATCGTCGGGAGTTCTTGTCTAAAGCCCTTAACTTCCTTTCTGAATAAATCTGGTCTTTTTGTGCCCTTTTTTACAAATAACCTTTTTCATTTTGCTCGTGTAGGTGAACTACACGTCGCTTCAATGTCAAAGGACATTTGTAAAGAATCATCACAAAAATTCTCAGATTTGCTAAGTTATAGAAATTGGAGAAAGATGAGTTTTTACGTGCTTTTTAGGTGAATCCATGACAAAAAGCCTTAGCTAACAGTGTCTTATAAAATATATAAAAAATGAGTTTTTCAAAAAAGTTAGATAACCTTCTAACAAAATATTCGGACGTAGAGCGTAAGATATCCCAACCTGATCAGTTAGATAAACAAGAGTTTATTCGTTTATCAAAAGAATATTCAGAGTTAAGCGAAATTGTGCCAATCATTGAAGAGTTTAAAAGTTCTAAAGCAGAGATGCAAGGCTTGAAAGAAATTGTAGCTGATGACGCATCTGACCAAGAAATGCGAAACATGGCTGAAGAAGAATCAATTAGCTTAAAAAAACAAATTACTAAATTAGAAGAAAAAATCCAAGTGGCACTTTTGCCAAAAGATAAAGCGGATGAGAAGAATGCAATATTAGAAGTTCGTGCTGGTACTGGTGGCGAAGAAGCGGCGCTTTTTGCAGGCAGTTTATTGCGTATGTATCAACGTTATGCAGAAAAGAGGCGTTGGAAGTTTGAAATTATCAGCGCATCTGCAACCGGTATTGGAGGCTATAAAGAAGCAACAGCGATGATTTCAGGTAATAATGTTTTTGCTCGTTTAAAATTTGAATCAGGTGTGCATCGTGTGCAAAGAGTACCAGAAACTGAATCAAGTGGAAGGATCCACACATCAGCTGCAACTGTTGCAGTTTTGCCTGAAGCTGAAGAAGTTGATATTCAAATTAACGATAAGGATTTACGTATTGATATTTTTCGTGCCAGTGGCCCAGGTGGGCAATCTGTGAATACGACGGATAGTGCCGTGCGTATTGTCCATTTGCCAACAGGCATCACCGTACAGCAACAGGATGAAAAATCACAGCATAAGAATCGTGAAAAGGCGATGAAAGTTTTGCGTGCGAGGCTTTATGATCATGAGCGCAATAAGGTGGATTCTGAACGTGCTGAGGATCGCAAAAGTCAAATTGGTTCAGGGGATAGGTCTGAACGGATTAGAACCTATAATTTTCCGCAAAGTAGAGTAAGTGATCACCGCATTAATCTTACACTTTATAAGATTGATGAGATTGTTTATGAAGGCGAGCTAGATTGGCTGATTGAGCCTTTGATAGCTGAAGACCAGGCTCAAAAACTATCTCAAATCTAATTCTTTTGCATCCTTTTTTCCCTATGACATTTTTTTAACATCGTCATGTAGAAGAGCCTACACTTCCTCGCTAAAAAAATAACAATAGGAAAAAAATAAAAGCAAAATCTCTTAGATTTCCTAAATCTAATTCTTTTGGGTGCTTTTTAACACATAACCTTCACTCATTTCGGCTCGTGTACCAAAGTGTACACGTCGCTCATTCGTTCAGGACATGTGTCAAAAATCATCACAAAATCTCTCAGATTTCCTGCCACAGGGCAAGTTTGGGAAGAAAAAATATTGCAATAATCTTTAGATTTTACTTCTCTAAAAAGATTAATTCGAAACACTCTCAGTATATGAAGAAGCTTAATGGATAGAAGATTTAGCTTATAAAGATTTCAAGCGCTCTGATGATGTCGTCTTTGTTTTCTGCAAAGAAGGTTTGATCTATTTTATGAAAGGATTTGAGAATCTCTGTGAAGTCAGTAAAGCCAGTGCCTGCATAATCTAATACAGCATCATTCTTTATTAGGCCAACTAAGGCCGCGGTCATCAATATGGGTAGAATTTGTGCAAGAATAATGATCCGATCTTCAGCTTTTAGTTTTTCTTCCTTGCTGGCTTTTTTAGTCAGAATGCCGCGTGCATTCAGAATGCTCTTTTCTAAGTCTGCTAATTTATCCGCAGCAATTAAATCACGCATTGAGGCTAATCTATTGCTATAGGCTTCGATTAGATGCTCAATGTTGTCGCTATTAGCGGCAAAGACATCTTGCCAAATTGTTTTGCGGGAAGAGCAGAGCCTTGTAAATTTCTCAAGGTTTTTACTTTCTACATCAGCAAGTTCATCAGAAATTTCGTTTGGCAGGGATTCAATAAAATCACGATAACAAAAAGCAAGAAGTTGTGGAAAATGTGATACTAAAGCGTAAATTTGATCATGACTATCCGCATCAACAATTTCTGTTTTGGCGCCTAATGCTTCCCATAAAGCAATGATTTTCTTCTGTGCTTTGCTGTTTTCAACTGGTGTAAATATGACGTTTTTGCCTTTAAATAAGTCAGTTTTGCCGCTAGCATTGCCAGATTTTTCGCTGCCGGCGATTGGATGTGCGGGAATGAAATTTTCAGGGTATTTTATATTGGTGCAGATAGTTTGAATAGGCTCTTCTTTAACAGAGCCGACATCGGTAATTAGTGTAGTCTTTTTAAGAAATGGCGATATGTCTTGAGCAACTTTGGCGTAGTTGGAGATAGGCGTTGCGATGATTATCAGGTTTGCTTCTTTGGCGATTTCCATTGAGGTTGAACCGCGATCAACCAAGCCTTTTTTAAGGCAATCTTGAAGATTCTCTTCTTTATGGAAGAGGCCTAGTACTTCTTTACTAAGCTGTTTAGATTTTATATCTAACGCTAGAGACGAACCAATTAGCCCGTGACCGATTATTAATATCTTGTTAAAAAGGGGTTTCGCCATTATCTATCGAGTGATTTTAACATAAGGTACAACTTACCAGTGCAGACTATAGATAAAGTTTTAGTAGATGCAAAAGATATCTTGCAGCGGGCGAAGGTTGATAACTCAGCATTGGATGCGCGCTTATTGTTGCAATTTGTGCTAGCAATGAAACATGAGGAGTTGCTTTGTCATTCAAAAAGAATCTTGACTGCTGAAGAGCAAAAAAGATTTTTGATATTAATCTCAAAAAGAGCGCAACGTCAGCCTTTATCACATTTGATTGGCAAAAGAGAATTTTGGCGAGATGAGTTTGTTGTTAGTGAAGCGGTTTTGGATCCGCGGGCTGATAGTGAAACGCTAATCGAAGTTGTAATTAATCTTTTTCCGCAAAATGCAAAACTCAACATCTTAGATCTTGGCACAGGCAGTGGTTGTTTGCTTTTATCTCTTCTGCGTGAATTGCCAAATGCGCAAGGGATAGGGGTTGATGTAAGTGAGGTCGCTTTAATGGTGGCTAAACAGAATGCAGAGAATCTTCTACTGGCTAATAGGGTGGAATTTATGTTAAGCAATTGGTTTGATAATTTGAAAGATAGGAAGTTTGACTTAATTATTTCAAACCCACCCTATATACCAACGGAGGATATCAAGATTTTAGAGCCTGAGATTCATTTCGAGCCAATAGGGGCTTTAGACGGTGGCGTGGATGGCTTGGATGATTATCGCATTATTGCAGATGGATTGGGTGATTACTTACAGACCAATGGCAAAATCATTGTTGAAATTGGTATTGGTCAGGAAGGCGACATTAGGCAGATTTTCTTAGATAATGGATTTGAGTGTTTACAACAGAAAAAAGATTTGTCTGGTGTAATTCGTTGTTTAGCTTTTGAAAAAAGATCGCCAAGCTTTGACTAAGTCCTTTTCCTGATTTTCTAAGGAGTAATTATCACTAATATATTCAGCCGCTTTCTGCATTTTTTTGTGGAGTGCTTTTGGATTTTTGAGCCAGTCGCTAGCAAGAGTTTCGATGGTTTTTACTATCCCGCTAATTTCACCAACTTCATGCGGATAGCTAAAATTCTTATGCCAATATTCACGCCCGCCATTGCCATGATAACCAACGGCAATAGCGCCGCACGCCATAGCCTCTGCTGGCGGAAGGCCAAAGCCTTCATACATTGCGACATTTAGAAATAATACGGATTTCTGCATGATTTTGGCAACTTCTTTTTGGCTCTTGCCTTTGATTGCGACAAATTCAAACTTTGCTAATTTGCCACGCAATTTTAACATTTCTATTATCTGATAAAGGTCAAAACAATTTTTACTTTCAATATAGCTGATTATAGGTTTTTTCTTGTCGCTATAGTTAAATAAATCAGTATTTATGGCATTGCGGACATATTGAAGATTTAATGTTGGAAAGGCTGTTGTTAGATAATCCATGCCATCTTTTGAAACGCTCATGCAGCCAATGATATTCTTGTCGAGATAGCCCTTTGCTTTATGGTTTTTACGAAAAGCATTTTTAAAAGTTAAGTAAGTACCTTGGTTAAAAATTACCTTCTTTTGCTTAGGTGCAATATGAGAAAAATCTGAACCATAAATCTCTGGTAACACAATAATGTCAGTTTCATTAAATTTATGAATTTTGCCGTTAGGTAATACCACTTTCTCTGACCATTTTGAGCGTTTTGGGCAGATTTTATGTAGAGGAGTTTTATATTTAAAAAAAGCAATTGGACTTTGATTTTTAAACCAATCACAGCGGAAATCTTTGGTTTTGAAATGTAGAACATAAGCCTTAAAACCGTTGCGGTTAAGGATATCGACATGATCGTAAATGACTTTAATTCCACCAAAACATTTATTATCAGCCGGGCAATAATAGAATATTGTCATATAGCACGGGGGTTATTGTTTTTATCAAAAGCATTAAAGCCGAGTATAAAGGCAACTAAGCCACATAAGCGGCCGCTATATTTAAAGAATTTATACTTATTAAAGCAAATTGCAGCAAAAATTACACGGCAGGTTAAGCGCAGTACATTAAGCGGCGCAAGACATAGATTATGATATTCTTTACGTTTTTTATAAAAGTAAGTGTGTGACCACATAAAATGCCAATTTTTCACAAAAATATATTTCGCACTTTGTGGTGATGACTGCCCTTCTTGGTGAATGGCAATTGCGTTATTTACTAAGGCGATCTTATAGCCATTATCTATAGCCCTTTTACATAAATCAGTTTCCTCAAAAAATAGGAAAATATTATCATCAAAACCACCTAATTTTTGAAAAATATCATTGCGTACGAAAAAGGCAGCGCCAGAAACCCAATCTACAAAGCTAATCTGTGCTTTATTCTTTTTATAGGTCTTATCGCTGATTTGTGGTGCAGCAATGGCTATGTCTTTGTTGTTATCCATGACTTTAAGAACCTTATTAATATCTGCTGGTTTCATCCTTGTGTCAGGATTGAGGATAATCGAATATGGAGTTTTACTTTGTTCGATAGCCAAATTATTTGCCCTGCCATAGCCAAGATTTGTTTTGGCTTTAATAATCATGGCTTTTGGCGCCACCTTTTTTACAAGCGCCACACTGTTGTCAGTACTTTTATTATCAATGATAATTAAGTCATATTTACCTTTATCAAAGGATTTTAGGCAGTCGCTAATCACTGCTGCGCTATTGTGAGTTACGATGATAATTGTTGCCTTTGTCATCTATAGTCGGCCTTTTTTAGAAAGGGTGCCGCAGATAATATCATGGAAAGTTCTTTTGCGTTTTGAGAAAAAGCCTGTGTCATACCAAAGCGCTACTAATAAGGCGCTGATGAGGGCGGTTTTTACATCATGATTAATGAAGCTATAGATAATTATGATATGTAAGCTCCATGGTAGAAGTGAAACAAAATAGCGAATAGCCGAGCGTATTGGAGTTATCCTCTTGCCATCCTTGTCAGTGACATGAATGCCAATTAGTCTTTTGCCAAGCGTTGCTTGCTTAGGCGAGCTCAGGTAATATATGTGATATATAGCTCCCGGAATGAGTAGACAGAGAGATATTACAATTATAATTGTGCCGCCTTGCTCATCGATAAATGCTAATTTATCGATGCTCTCTTCGCCATTTGCTATCACTAAATTTTGATATATATTGGCAATTTCTTTGAATTTTTGGCCCAGCCAGATCTGTACTAAAATCATAACAAAGGTATAGCGAATTATTAGAAGAAAAAAATTATCAGCCATGAAGGCAAGAAACCTAGCATTCATTGAGGCGGTATTATCAGACTGTTTCTTTTGCGTTTTGAGGAATTTGAGCATATAAATCTGTCTAAGAAATTTTTAGCAAATCTAATGGAAGAAATAAAAAATGCAATAGAGCAGCTAGAGCGAGGAGAGGTAATCTGTTTCCCGACAGAAACAGTATATGCTTTAGCCTGTGATGCGGCGAATAATGATGCAATAGAGAAAATCTATGCTTTAAAAAAACGCACACATCAAAAGCCATTGGCGGTCTTTGTAAGTGATTTGACGATGATGGAGCAGATAGCTTTTGTTACGGATGATGCAAAAAAGCTTTATAAGAACTTCATGCCTGGCGAAATCACCATCATTCTACAAAGCAAAAATACATTGGCGCCGAACCTAAATAAAATTAACAACACCCTTGCTATTCGTATTCCAAAGCATGATTTGGCATATGAATTAGTTAAAAATTTTGGTAAGCCGATAGCTGCAACTAGCGCCAATATTTCAGGTGAAGAGAATGCTGATATTGAGGGAATCACAAAACATTTTGCGGGCAAAGTGCAATTTTTTATAAAAGGCAGTATGCCAAAAATGCAAAGCTCAACTATAGTAGACTTAACTTCTTCATCATATAAAATCTTGCGTATTGGTGGAGTGTCAGAGGCGCAAATCAAAGAGGTGCTTGATGAAAAATAAGCAATTGCATAATATTCCTGAATATTCAGTAAGCCAGATTTCTGGTGCGGTAAAGCGTCTAGTAGAGGATTCTTTTTCCTATGTACGGATTCGTGGTGAGATTTCTGGTCTAAAATTTCATTCATCTGGGCATATATATTTTTCTTTAAAGGATGACGGTGCAGTTTTGGCATCTGTGTGTTTTCGTAATATTGCCGGCAATTTGAAGATTGAACCTGAAGAAGGTTTAGAGGTGATTTGTACAGGGCGGATTACAACTTATGAAGGGCAGTCAAAATATCAAATTATTGTAAATAGCATAGAGCATGCTGGCATAGGCGCGCTTATGGCCTTGCTTGAAAAGCGCAAAGCGCAGCTTGCGAAAGAAGGTTTATTTGATGAAGAGCGCAAAAAACCACTTCCAAAATTTCCACAAAGAATTGCGGTGGTAACTTCGCCAACTGGCGCAGTGGTGCGTGATATTATTCATCGTGTGCAGGATAGGTTCCCATGTCATTTGATGATTTTTCCTGTGGCTGTGCAAGGCAAGGGTTGTGAGATTGAAATCGCCAACGCTCTGAATATTTTAAATGAGATGTCACCAAAGCCAGATCTGATTATTGTGGCGCGTGGAGGTGGATCAATTGAAGATTTATGGGGTTTTAATGAAGAGATTGTCGTGCGCGCGGTAAGTAATTCAGACATTCCTGTGATTTCAGCGGTTGGGCATGAAACTGATACTACATTAATTGATTATGTTGCAGATAAAAGGGCGCCAACGCCAAGTGCGGCGGCTGAAATGGCAACGCCGGTAAAAAGTGAGTTGTTGCTAACTATTAATAATTTAAGTCATAATCTCCTAGCTAAGATTTTTTATGTGATCAAAGCGCAGAATAATATTTTGCAAAGTTTAGCGCATGGCTTACGTAACCCAATGAGATCATGGGAGACGCAATTGCAAAAACTCGATGATTTTAGCGAGAGATTTAGCAAATCACTTTTGCGCTATGTTGCCGTTAAAGAAAATCACCTCGTCAATCTTTTGCCACGGTTGCGTTTATCTAACCAATATGATTTGCAAAAACAGAAAATTATACGGTTTGATGAAAGGTTATGCAACATTCTCAACAATCTCCTTGCTACAAAGAAAACTCAACTAGCTAATTTAACAAAATTATTAAGCAGTTTGAGCTATAAAAATACCTTGGCAAGAGGTTTTGCAGTTGTTAGAAATAGTGATGGTAAAGTGATTATGTCGCAGCTGGAATTAGCAAAAGCAGACATTGTCGAAATTGAGTTGAAAGACGGTAAAAACAGATTAAAGGTCAAAAAATGAAGATTTTAGTTACAGGTGGCGCAGGTTTTATAGGGAGTGATTTTGTTGCGCAAGCAGTAGAAAAGGGTGATGAAGTTATTGTTTTAGATGCTTTAACCTATGCAGGCAAAAGATCAAATCTTGAATGGATTGAGAAACAAAACTGGCCAGGAAAATATGAATTGGTTGTCGGCAATATTTGCGATACGGAACTTGTTCTGAAACTACTTCAGGAAAAGGATATTGATTATGTAGTGAATTTTGCCGCTGAAACACATGTTGACAATTCAATAAATGCCCCGAAGGTTTTTATCGAAACTAACGTAGTTGGAACCTATTCCATGCTTGCAGCAAGTCTGGAATATTACAAAAATTTAAGTGGTGAGAAGAAAGAAGTTTTCCGCTATTTACAAATTTCAACTGATGAAGTTTTTGGTTCTTTAGGAAAAGAAGGATATTTTTCTGAAGAGACGCCATATCAACCAAATTCGCCTTATTCCTCTTCTAAGGCTGGTGCAGATCATTTAGTGCGTGCTTGGTTTGAGACATATAGTTTGCCGACTCTAACAACAAATTGTAGTAATAATTATGGTCCGCGGCAAGATCGAGAGAAGCTAATTCCTAATATTATTAATTGTGCATTAGCCGGTAAGGAAATTCCTATTTATGGTGATGGTAGAAATATTCGTGACTGGATATATGTCGGTGATCACAATGTCGGAGTGCGTTTGGCGTTGGAGAAAGGCATAATTGGTGAGACCTATTGCTTAGGCGGTCATTCTGAAAGAGACAATAATACTGTGGTTGATGTAGTGTGCGGGATTTTAGATGAGTTGCAGCCAGTGGCTAAACCTTATAAAGAGCAAATTACATATGTGCAGGATCGCTTAGGGCACGATCGTCGTTATGCGATTGATGATAATAAGGCGGTTAAAAAATTAGGTTTTAAACGACAATTTACCTTTGAAGAGGGCATGAAACATACAGTGAAATGGTATCTAGGAAATATTTAATTTTTGGTAAAAATGGGCAGTTGGGAGGAGAGTTTTGCCGCACGCTAACAAAGCTTGGTGCAGATTTTTCTGCGTTTGATCGTAGTGAGGCGGATATCACCAGCGATAACATCGCAGAAGTCATTAAGGAAAGCCGTGCTGACATTGTAATAAATTGTGCAGCTTATAATCAGGTCGATCTTGCTGAAACTGAAAAAGAAAAAGCTTTCGCGGTGAATAGCGAGGCGGTAAAAAAGATTGCGATTGCATGCGCGCAGCAAAAAAAGAAATTTATCCACTATAGCACAGATTATGTTTTTGACGGTGCAAAAACAGATGGTCTATATGTTGAAAGTGATGAGGCAAAACCGTTAAATTATTACGGTAAAAGTAAATTAGCAGGTGAACAATTCATTCAAGAAAATGCTGAGGATTTTTTAATTTTTAGAACGAGTTGGGTGTTTGGCAATGGCGAGCAAAATTTCATCGATAAATTATTAGGATGGGCAAAAACTAACCCTTATTTAAAAATTGCTTGTGATGAATTTTCTGTGCCAACATCAACATGCACTTTAGTTGATGTTACTTTGCAGGCGGTGGAACAGGATATCAGAGGTTTATATCATTTATGTAATTCAGGCTTTGCTTCACGCTATGAATTAGCAAGCCATGTTTTGAAAGTTTTAAAAATGGATAATTTTATTTACCCTGCCTATCAAAAAGATTTTAATTTGCCGGCAAAGCGGGCAAGATTTTCCTCAATGAGCAATGGCAAGATTCAGCAAGATTTAGGGATTGAGATTCCGCATTGGCAAGAGGCAGTAGAGCAATTTTTGAGGAGGAAATGAGGAAATTAATCCTATTATTGTTAATCTTGCAAACCGCATGTTCGACATATAGAGAAATTACGATGTGCCCGATTTATACAAAGGTGACATCAGGCGACAAGATTGAGATGGGTAATGATACAATTAGACTCGACGGTGTTTCAGCGCCATTGATGGGGCAGTTATGTGACAATCCTAAATTGAAAATTAAAGAATATAATTGTGGTGCTGAGGCGTATAAATATTTAGTTGGTTTGATTGAGCGTGATAAAGTCAAATGTATTATTACCGAAAAACATAGTAAGCATGAATTTTCTGGTGTATGTCGTACAGAAAAATATGACCTAAATAAAGAGATGTTAAAAGCTGGTTGGGTCATCGCACTTGATAATATTGATCCTGAATATTTAAAATTAGAGGCAGAGGCACGCAAGAAAAAACTAGGAATTTGGCAGGGTGACTTTATGTTGCCTTGGCAATATGAATTAAGTATTAAAGAAAAGCGTAAAAACTTTGTAGATTATTAGAGTTAGGTCATGAGTAAGGCACATATAAAATTAGAGAATGTTTTTGTTGAAGGGGTGAATACTGCTGAGCGTGCTGCAAGCTTGCGCCATGCGATTTTGCGGCAAGAAAGTATAGTTGCCTCAAAAATTCCAATCATTAATGGTGTTTCTCTGGAGATTAAAGAAGGTGAGAGAGTCGGTATAATCGGTCGCAATGGCTCAGGTAAAAGTTCTTTGTTAAAAGTCATAGCGGGTATTTATACTGCTAAATCAGGCAAAGTAGAGGTGCATGGTAAGGTAGCGCCATTGATTGAAATGGGGATTGGTTTTGACCCAGAATTAACGGGTAGAGAAAATATTAAATTATCCTTGGTATATAGTAATCGTTTAGCAGATTATAATGAGCAAGATGTTGATAAGATAATTAAATTTACGGTTTTAGGTAATAAAATCGATTTACCCATGAAAACTTACTCTTCAGGGATGAATGCTAGGCTAGCTTTTGCAGTGTCAATTTTTCAAACGCCAGATATTTTGCTGTTGGATGAGGTTTTTGCAGTTGGTGATGTGAGCTTTGTTGAGAAATCAAAAAAATTAATGGTTGAGCAATTTAACAATGTGCCAATTGCAATTATGGTTAATCATCAATCTGCTTTAATTCAGCAATTATGTACGCGTTGTATATATATGAAGGGCGGTAAGATTATTGCGGATGGGTTACCAAAAGATATTATTAAGATTTATGAGGAGGAAGATGCTTAGTAAAGTTATACCGTCTGATTTTCGTAAATTAAGTAACAAATATTATATTCTCTCTGCTTTTTATTTGGCAAAAGTTATGCTGGGTAAGCAATATAGGGATTCTTTTCTAGGCTGGGCTTGGTCGCTCTTGCAACCGACTGTGCAGATTATTGTTTATGCATTGGTTTTTAGCATCATCATGCGTTTTCCGCAAAAGGACTATGCATTTTATTTGGTCAGTGGGATATTGCCTTGGAACTTTATGAGTATCTCTATAATTACATCATGCAACTCACTAATTGGTCGTGCAGGAACATTAAAGCAAACTTTGATTTCAAGAACTATATTCCCTGTTGCTGATGTGTTGAAGAATTTCTACACATTCCTTTTTGCGTTTGTAGCGATGTATGGCTTTAGCTTGATATTTTTTACAGATTTTAAGTGGCAAGTATTGTTATTGCCAGTGGCATTCTTGCCAATCTTCATAACAGTTATAAGTATTTCAGTAGTAGTATCTTTTATTACGCCTTATGTGCGGGATATAGGAGAGTTTATAAACATGTTCTTTCTATCTAGCTTTTTCTTAACGCCAATTATTTACCCAATCTCAATAATGCCAGAGAAATATCACTATTTATTTAATTTCAATCCGATGTATATTTTAATTAAACCTGTGCAGGAGGTTGTATATTATGGTATTGTTCCAAATTTAAAGTGGTTAGCCGTATCTTTTGCGCTATCATTTGTAATTGCTTTTATGTCATATATTTTGCAGAAGGCGCTTCGCAAAAATGTAGTGTATTACTTATAAGAGATGCGCACCCTTTTTAAGCTTATAGCAGAGAGAAAAATAATTAGAAAAACTTATAGTGCGCTACCGCTATGGGCTAGAAGGGCGGTGGTCAATTTGGTTTTATGGCGTGTAAAAAGAAAGTTATTGAAGCAGCCTTTGCGCTATAATAAAATTTCACCAGATTTACCCAAGGGAGTTAATATAATTGGCTTTATTAAAGGACAGCTAGGTCTCGGAGAGCTTGCACGGGGTGTTGGGGCGGCTATTGGCACTACTCAGCTAGATGTTGCATTTTATGATTATTCAAAGGTTTTAAATCATGGAGTTGGTGATCGCCAAGTTCAATCTGCTGCAAATAATCTTTATAACATTAATATCTCTTGCCTATCGCAAGATAGTTTGATGTTGCTCTATAAGGAGGTTGGAGAAAGTTTCTTTAGAGGTCGTTATAATATTAATTATGTTTCTTGGGAGTTGGAAACTTATCCTGATAGTTGGCTTCCTGCATTGAGTTTGTCTAATGAGGTATGGGCACTTTCAGACTTTGTGGCGGATTCTGTTCGTAAAAAAACAACATTGCCAGTTTTTACTATGCCCATCCCCATAGATTTTGTTGTGCCTAACAAGTATGGACATAAGCATTTTTCTTTGCCAGAGGAAAAGTTCTTGTTTCTCTTTTCTTTTGATATGAGTTCCTCAACTCATCGCAAAAATCCGCAGATGGTGATTAAGGCTTTTCAGCAGGCGTTTAGCAAAAGCAATGATAATACTGGCTTGGTCATAAAGTTGAGCCGTATTAAGGGGCGCCCAGAGTTTGAGAGGATGTTTGGCAGTCTTATGGGCGATATAAGGGGTGATAAGAGAATTTACATAATTGACAAGGTGTTAGGGCGGGAAGAAGTGCTAGATTTAATAAATGTTTGTGATTCTTATGTATCGCTACATAGGTCAGAAGGTTTTGGCATGGGTATGGCGGAAGCAATGAAAATGGGTAAGCCAGTTATTGCTACGAATTATTCTGGTAATTTACAATTTATGAATAAAGAGAACTCATGTTTGGTGGATTATAAATTGGTGCCAGTAAAGAGAGGAGAATATATTTATTATAAGGGACAGGCCTGGGCGGAGCCAGATGTGGAGCACGCAGCGTCTTATATGAAAAAGCTAGTAAGTGATTCCGCTTATAGGAAGAAAATAGGGAAGAATGCTAAAGCCTATATGGATAAGTATTATAACCATAGAGTTTTAGGGGAGAGTTATTATAAGAGGCTTGATTTAAGTCTGAAATAAAAAGGAAGCTAATTTCCCATTAGAGCTTTGTTTGCTGAAGGATAAAATTATGAAAATTATTGATACGGCTGATTCTTTTATATTTAATTCAGGAAGGGGCAAACTAATCTTTGTCTTGCTAGGAATTATGCTGTTTAAGACAGGAGTGTGGTTTATCCCTAATATTGGCGCTACCGTAGCTATTGCGCAGGATCCTTTTACTAACCCTTTTCTGAATCCGAATGCACATTATTTACTGACTAGCTGGTTGTCTCCATATTTGGCATGGTTATTTGGTTTGAGTGGTAACACTATTTCTTTTTAATGCATCTGGCATTCTCAGTTGCTGCAACAGTTTGTTTTACATATGTTCTGTTTAAAGAGTTAGCAGAACGTGAAGCAAGGGTTGCTTTGGTAGTTTTCTTTTTATTGCCTGTGTCGGCAACATCATATTATTGGGTTGGTAGTGATTCTCTGACATTCTTTTTGATGACTTTATTGCTGCTATTGCGCAAACACTACATTGCGAGCATCGTTGTGGCTTTATGCTTGGGGCTGCAGCATTTTGAGATATCTTTTTTTGCTGTGGGAGCTTTGTTATTTAGCCTGATATATAGTAAATATGTAAACCTTGTTGACCACGGAGTAAGTGGTATGTCTATTAGGTGGGCAATTGCTGTTTTTGTTGGGGTAATAATTGGCAAATTATTACTAGTGGGAATATTTGAATTATATAATATGCAAGTTAATTCAGGAAGGATTTATTGGTGGGAGGAAAATGCTAAAAATATTTTCTCTCAGTTTATTGTGAATTTCCATTTTATAGTTTGGTCTACTTTAAATTTGGGCTGGATTATCTTTTTTAAGTATGTCGATAATGGAAAGCAATCTTTGAGTTTTGTTATCCCATTTCTTGGCCTTGTATTATTGCTTTCAGCAATTTCGGAGGATCAGACAAGAGTTGTAGCGTTGTCGACCTTTTTATTGATTGCTGCTTATTGGTTGTTGAACGAAGCCTTTTTAAGGAGGGTTAGTAGTAAATTGATCTCCAGCCTTTTTTTGTTGTGGCTCATTGTGCCATTTGGATGGTCTTGGGTTGGAAAAGGAAGAAATAGTGTGATCATATATGATGTATATTCTGTTTTTCTAAAAATATTTAATAGCCCTGTGAGTTTATCTCCTTTTAATTAATGTATTTCTGGCAATCTTTAAGTTATGAGGGGCACTATAATTATTATTGTAAAATATACATTATTTTCACTTTTTGCCATTGTGGTAAATTTGTTGGCACAAGAATTATTTGTGCGTATAATGGGGCACTCATTCTTTGGTAGCTTATTTATATATTTTTCTTTTATTGCTAAAGCTGAGAACATTATATTATGGAGCTCAATGGGGGCAGGAACATTCATGGGGCTAATGATCAAATATATATTGGATAAAAAATATATATTTTATCATTCTACGGCATCAAAAATGGACGATGGAAGAAAGTTTATTTTATATGCGATGATGGGGGTTATTACGACATGTATATTCTGGGGCATGGAACTCACTTTTTTTTATGCATTTCCAGAGATATATAGCGCAAGATATATTGGTGGTACTATTGGCCTATCTCTTGGGTATGTTCTAAAATACTGGTTGGATAGGAAGTTTGTGTTCGTAATTCGTAGTTGCAATGCCAACAGCTAGTTGGCTTTACATTTTAATTAATGGCTTTTTAGGAGATACTCATTATAAAAGGCTAAATTCATTCACAAACAATATAAATCATGAAAACTGCATTAGTTACGGGGGTTACAGGGCAAGATGGAGCTTATCTTTCTAAATTGCTATTGGAAAAAGGCTATAAAGTATATGGAGCAAGAAGAAGAAGTGCTTCTGCTAATGAATGGCGTTTGGAAGAGCTGGGTATTAATCAAGATGTAGAAAAAATAGAGTTCGAACTATTAGAATTTTCTAATATGCAGCGTGCTATAGAGAGGATCAAACCCGATGAAATATATAACCTTGCAGCGCAAAGTTTTGTCGGGAGTTCGTTTGAACAACCATTATATACAGCCGAGGTTGATGGAATGGCTGTGGCTAAAATTCTTGAAATAATTAGGATGGTAAATCCTAAGATAAAATATTATCAAGCTTCAACTTCTGAAATGTTTGGTTTGGTGCAAGAAGAGCTGCAATCAGAAACAACACCATTTTACCCAAGAAGTCCCTATGGCGTTGCGAAACTATATGGTCACTGGATTACTAAGAATTACCGTGAGTCGTATGATCTATATGCTACTTCAGGTATTTTATTTAATCATGAATCTCCTTTGAGAGGAGAGGAATTTGTTACGCGTAAAATTACCGTTGCCCTTGCCAAAATTAAAAATGGTACTCAAGATATTTTGGAATTAGGTAATATGGATGCTAAGAGAGATTGGGGCTTCGCTGGTGATTACGTTGAGGGGATGTATCTTATGCTACAACAAGAGAAAGCCGATGATTATGTTTTAGCAACTGGCAAAACACATACGGTTAGAGAATTTGTTGAGAAAGCCACAAAGTTGGTTGGTTTTGATATAGAATGGTCTGGTAAAGCTGAAAACGAAGTGGGAATAGATAAGAAGACGGGCAAAACTATCATTAAAATTAATAAAGATTTTTATCGCCCATCTGAGGTAGACCTTCTTCTCGGGAATAGCACTAAGGCGCACAGGGAACTTGGCTGGAAAAGCAAGGTTAATTTTGAGCAGCTTGTTGCGATGATGGTCGAGGCTGATTTAAAGAAGAGTTGTAGCAATTAAGTTGTGTTTGTGGAGACTCGGAGTATGTACTGGTTCATAAAAATAATATATTAAATGAAAAGAAAGCGCATATTTTGGCTTGGTATGCACCAAGTTCTTTTGCAAACGGAGTTGCCTAGATTGCGTTCTTTGGGCTATGAAGTATTTAATCCACAATATAACAGTGCTGTTATTGACCAATCTGCAGTAGTAGACTTTTCTGGTGTGATGTCCTCAACATTGCCAGCAGATATCTTAAAGAAGTTAATGGATACGAACTTCTTTTATAATAGTATCAATCAAGAAATATCTGAAATATTGAATCAATATTTTGGTGTGGTCATTGTTACTATTAATCCATTGTGGTTGAAGCATATCTTAATTGCGTATCAAGGAGCAGTGATTTATAGAGTATATGGTCAGACATATTCTTTGTCAGAAGCGTTAATTAATAATGTTGGAGTTGATTTAATTGCCGATAGAGAATCCTTTCAATTTTGTCCGCATAGTATCCATACTTTGGATGATGAGGATCAGTGGTTGCTTGATAGGATGCGTATCGTGCCTTATTGCATAACGGATGATGTTGTGGATCGCCTGGGTTCTTGGGGTATGAATTCACCTATTAGTGAATTGGGCTTGTTGTGTCCGCGCATTATGGATAATGAATATTATAAGAATAACTATAATCACATTAATCATTATTTTCATGGTAAGCACTATAAAATTTTTGGCAAGCAAATTGTACCAGTGCAAGATAGCAGGGTAGTAGGTAATGTTGCTAGAGATGATTTGCTAAATTATTTTACGCAACTAAAAGCATTTATATATCATTATGCTGAGCCTTTTGTGTGTTACTTGCCTCCTATAGAATTCATGACTATTGGTGGTCCAGTTCTTTATAATAAGGGTTCATTATTGTCTAAATATTATGCTCACAACAGTACTCCTGGGCAGGCTAATGATATAGAATCATTAGTTAAGTTAGCCAGTAAGGTACATGGAGGAGACGCCATATTAGCGCGCGAGATTGTTGAGAGTCAGAAAGGTGTGGTAGAGTTATACAGTCCTAGCTATGTGTGGCCGATTTTTGACCAAACATTTCGAGAGATGTTATCTGGTGAAGATTTAAAGGCAAATAGTGCTCCTCATTTTATTTACAATATACGTTCTAAAAAGCCTCCTTCAAATAGTGAAGCAAAACATAAAGGCGCAACTTTAATTTTATTTCATAAGTTTGGTACTCATGTATTTAAATCAGGTAAAGAATATGCCTGTAAAGAAGGAATTGCGCGAGTTACTTGCATGCTGAGTAAAGCAATGCTTGATAATGGGGAGGAGGTAGTAGTTACTGCTTATAGGTCTGATATTGGAAGAGTAGAAGGGTTTTTTAATTGTCATTTGCCAAAAGGTGCAAAGGTTAAAATTTTAGTTGTGGATTGCACCTATAATAAGAACATTTTGCTTAGCGGATCGATTATGCCTATTATTCTGTCCCCGTTAGTGATTTTAGTGCCTTTGGTGAAGGCAATAAAGCACTTCCTATTTAGGGTTGCTTCTACGATTGGGCGTGGTTTATGGCTTGATCTTCTTTATTGTAGGAGTGGCTTTGGGCATATACGGTATATAGTGCGAGTAAACAAAGATAAAAACATTAGCCGTATTTTGGTGCCACACTATCATTTGTTTCCTGAAGCTATGTTTCTTAAGAAGGATATACTTCTTTATTTGCCAGATTACTTGCCTCATTTTTATCCTGGTAATGCTGAAATGGGAGGTAAGAAGATTTTTGCTGTTGTGGGTAGAGCGCTTGCCAAAAAGTCAAAAACTGTATTGACTAATTCAAAATTTACACAGGAGTATTTACCAAGCACTTTTCTGAAGGTATCGAAACAAAAAATAGTGTCATTTCCCCTTCCTTTTTTAAATGCGACTGATGTAGAGGATAAGACTGTAGGATCTTTGCAATTGCCAAAGACTTTTGTCTTTTATCCAACGAGACCGCGTGCTTCAAAAAGACTGAAAGATTTTATTAAGGTGGTAGAGCTGGCAAACGCATTGCTATGTAAGTCAGGGAGTGGAGAGATCGTATATGGAGTATTGACGCTAAGCAGTGCAGAGCTTCTACCTATATTAAGTGGTGGTGATAATAAATTTATATTATGTTTTGATAAATTGTCAGATCAGCAGCTTGCATATGTTTACAAAAAATCATTATCACTCTTATTTACATCGGAAAATGAAGGTAATTTTCCTACGCAAATTACAGAAGCTTTGATGTTGGAGAAGCCGGTGATAGCAACTCGCATTTCTGTCATTACGGCAGAAATGGATAAAAAGTACATAGATGAATTGGCTCTATTTGAAATAGGTGATTGTCATGGTATGGCAACAGAGATTCTACGTTTGATTAAAGAGAGGGAGATTGGTGTCGAGAAAAAAGCAAAAATTTACGATTATGCAAAAAAGTATTTTTCATACAAAGTTTTTAGCAATAATGTTAAAAAGCTATTTTCTTCTATTTAACCTAGTCTTAGTATGCATTCTTTTGAAGAAAGTTAAATATTTTGTGACAAAATGGCGAGGCGTGTATATTGTGGCATGCATATTGAAGTATAATTAATTAAATAGAATATATGACTGGATATAAAAAAATAAAAAATTGTAGAGTTTCAGGTAGTGAAAATCTTGTAAGTGTTTTAAATTTAGGTCACCAGGCGCTAACGGGTGTTTTCCCTTTATCAAAAGATGAAGACGTCACCGTTGGCCCCTTGGAACTTGTTTGGTGCCCAGATAGTGGCTTATTACAGCTTTCTCACTCATATAATTCTGAAGAAATGTATGGTGATAATTATGGATACCGTTCTGGGCTTAACCAGTCAATGGTTGAACATCTTAGGCAGAAGGTACGCTTTCTTGAGAAATTATCCAGATTGGAGGCTGGAGATATCATTTTAGATATAGGCAGTAACGATTGTACTACCTTAAAGTCATATAGTACAGAGGGTCTTGAGCGTATCGGAATAGACCCTACGGGGAAAAAATTTGCTTCGTACTATCCGGAGGATATCAAGCTAGTTCCAGATTTTTTCAGTGCTAAATCTTATAGAGCAGCAGTTAGCAAGCCGGCTAAGATTGTTACATCTATTGCAATGTTCTATGATCTAGAAAACCCTATACAGTTTGCACAAGATATAGAGTCTATCTTAGCGGATGATGGTATTTGGCATTTTGAGCAAAGTTATATGCCGTCTATGCTTAGGTCTAATTCATATGATACAATTTGTCATGAGCATCTTGAGTATTATTCTCTAGGGGTAGTAAAGACTATTCTTGAGGCAGCAAATTTAAAAATTGTTGATGTAGTTATGAATAGTGTTAACGGAGGTAGCTTCGCTGTGACTGCAGCAAAGAAAAACAACCAATCCATTAATGTTAATAACGCAGTTATTAATTGGTTGTTAGATCAAGAAGAGCGTATGGGGTTGTCGACTCCGCGTCCATATAGGGAGTTCGAGGAGAGAGTATTTCGTCATAGGGAAGATCTTGTAAAGTTAGTCCGTTCTTTAGTTGCAGATGGTAAAAAGGTATTAGGTTATGGTGCATCAACTAAGGGAAATGTTTTATTGCAATTTTGTGGCTTTAATAGCAGTGATATAGCTGCTATAGCAGAGGTTAATCAAGATAAATTTGGGTGTGTTACACCCGGTACCCATATACCTATAATTTCTGAAGAGGAAGCAAGAAAGATGAATCCAGACTATTTCTTAGTATTGCCATGGCATTTTAAAGAAGGGATATTACGCAGGGAGGCCGAATATATTAGTAAAGGTGGAAAGTTTATTTTTCCCTTTCCAGAAATTGAGATTGTATAGTGTGTTCATCACTGATATTTTGTCCAAAGGATTGAAATTGAGGCTTAAAAGGCCCTAAAATGTTTTATAAAAATCTTTGCAGAGCACATGATTAGTAAAAAAACCAAGGTTATTATATTAGCAGCAGGGTTAGGTTCTAGACTATCTGTAATTACTGCTTGCAAACCAAAAGCCCTCGTTAAGGTTCTTGGAAAGCCAATTTTATTACACCAAATAGATTTATATATTAAAGAAGGAGTTAGCCAAGATAGAATCTACGTGGTGGTGGGCTATAAAGGAGATATGATTACAAATCTCTTAAAGAAGGATACTAGATATGATCAAGTAAATATTATCGTTAATGATAATTTTATGGATACAAATAATATGTATTCTTGCAACCTAGCACTAAAAAGATGTAAGCCTTGTAAAAATAGCGGTATAATCGTTGCTAATGGTGACTGCATCTATGACGAAAAGATAATATCAAATTTTTTTAAGGCAATAAGTCTGCAAAATGGTAAAAGCCATATCGCTTTAGACTATGGTCAATATAATTCAGAATCAATGAAAGTTATTGTCAGAGATGGCAAGCTAATTGATATATCAAAAAATATAGAAGAAGAGGATTACACAGCTCTTTCTTTGGATCTATATTATCTTGTCTATGATGATATAAACATTTTGGAAAAAATTATGGATAAAATTATCCTTAAAGACAAAATGCTTCATACGGAAATAGCCTTTCCAGAATTATTTCTTAAATCTAATATTCTACCTTTTAATATTGGCAGGGGGGAGCGATGGTCTGAAATAGATAACATTGAAGATTTGCTAGACGCTGAAAGAAAATTTAGTAAAATTTCTTTGGATAATAAGAAAGTAATAATTTGTGATCTTGATGGAACTTTGTACATAGAGGGCAAATTATTACAAGGGTCTAAACAATTTTTGAAACGCATGTTGAATAACAAATCTGTTAAAATGGTATTTGTTACTAACAATACTTCAAAGACTCCGGATTTTTATAGTAAAAAGCTAAATGAGCTAGGAGTTGCTCCTGATGCTAATTCTAGAATAGTAACCCCTTTGACTTCTTGTGTACAAGAAATAAAGAGCAGCAACTTTATTAAAGAAGTCTATCTATGTGCTAATGAAGATGTATGTGATTTTTTTTTAAAATCTTTGCCAAATGTTAATTTTAATAATAGCAATAAATACGATTTGGTTATTATGACATATGATACAGAAATAAATTTTTTTAAATTAAAAACAATATGCCACATTCTTAACTCTAATGTTAATATAAAATTCTGGGCTACTCATGAAGACTTAGTTTGTCCAAGCTTAAAGGGGAATATCCCTGATATTGGATGTTTCCTATCTACCATAAAATCCTGCACAAATAGAATGCCAGAAATGATATTTGGAAAGCCAAATAAGAATTTAGTAAAGGAGATTATAGAGAATAATCTTCCGGATGAGATATGTGTTATTGGAGATAGATTATATACAGATTTTGAATTATCAAAGAATATAGGTTGTGATTTTGTACTCACGCTTGCTGGGGATAGTAATATGTTTGATGTGCAAGAATTAACTAATTCCTATCCTAGCTTGATAGTTAAAAATTTATCATATGTTTACTAGCTTTGTTCAAAAATTATTTGTAACTTTTGTCTAATAGTTCTTTGACTCTTGAAGTTGTATTGTTGTCATTATATGCGTTCGCTAAAGGAAGGGCAGCATTTCGTTTCTGATAGAGAGTATCATTTTGCAATTCATTTAAGATATGCTTAATTAATTCTTTTTGACTGTTTATAGTGTGTCCATAATTCATAAGTTTATCGGAGATAAAGCCTCTATCTTTTTTATAAGCAGGTCTAACATTAGAGAAGAGAATTGGTTTGTTGCATATTAGATAGTCAATGCATAAGGAGGAGGCGTCAGTAATAAGCATATCGGTGTGAGAGAATAAATTTTGTGTATAAACATTCAATTTTATTAACTCATCATTTGGAATTTCTACAATATTGGAAGCCATATTAAGAGAGTCATATTGAATAGGATCAGAGGCATGTTTCTTAACCAGTAATAAAATTGACTGGTCTTTAAGGGTCTTATTAAGGCTGTTAAGGTTGTAATCATCATATATGAAAAGTTTATTAGGCATATTTACATCGTTGCCAGTAGCATGAGTTGGGCAATATAAGACTACTTTTGTAAAATTTATATTATGTGCTAGATCTTTTATATATATGCTAGTGCTTTTGCATCGGCTAAGTATAATTGGACGACGTATATTGCCGAATATATGGACATTATCTATATTAGTATTAAATGCCTTGCAAAAAATATGCTGATAAAATTTAGATGTTACAATATGGTGTACAATATTGCGTCTGCTTGATAATAAAAGTTCTTTGCAATCTTCAGCCTCTGCTTTATCAAGAGCTCCAATATTTCGTATTGGCATCCCATGCCAAATATTAATAATTTTAGTGCAGCTGTCAGCACCTAATACATTAAGAACTTTTATAATATCTTGATAGAAGGAGCAAAATATATAATCGACATGTCGTGTAATTTGTGATTCAACTTTACTCCATTCGCGTAATGTTAATATATTTTTGTCAACTATATTGGGCGCATGGTCATATTTGTCATAAATAATGATCTTGTATTCTTTTCCGCATTTCTTATGAAAAGCACTTAGCAGAATATCCATGTTAATATCAAAATTACAATGTTCATGCTCAAAGAACATAAACAACACACACTTTTTTTTGAATGGCTTAGATATAATGTCGAGAAATAACTTGCTCCTGTATATAACAACCTTAATTGCAGTGATGGTGGTACGTATCAAGAGCTTTGCTACTTGCTTTTTGATTGTTGTATAATTCATAATGGATTTACAATACAATATGGGTTTATATTGGAATATAAGCGGAAGATATTAACCATGTTTTTTTGTATTATGCAGTTAGTTTTTTCTACCATAATGATCATCTAATCTAATAATGTCATCTTCAGATAAAATTGAGCCAGTTTGTACTTCTATTATATGTAAGTCAGTTTCTCCTATATTCTTAATACGATGTTTAACTTTTTTGGGTATGTAAATTGAATCATTTTCATTAAGAAGATGCGTTTCGTCACCACGTAGAATTTCTGCGCTACCTGAGACGATAACCCAATGTTCAGCTCGGTGCATGTGATATTGCAATGATAAAGAACGGCTTGGTCTGACGATCAATTTTTTTACTTTATAACGTTCTCCTTCTTCCATATTTTCAAAGCTTCCCCAAGGGCGATATACTTTTGTATGATATGTTACTTCATTACGTTTTTCTTTTTTGAGTTGATTCACTATTACCTTAACGTCTTCACAGCGATTTTTATTAGCAATAAGCACGGCATCATGTGTATTAACAATAATAAGATTATCCAAATCTATTGCCGTGACCAGCTTGTTTTCTTCTGTTCTTATATATGAATTTTTTACATTAAGGGTTTTGATGTCACCATGTAAGACATTGCCTTCTTTATCTTTATTGCCCTCATTCCATATGCTATCCCAAGACCCAAGGTCGCTCCACCCCATATTACTTGGGACAATGGCTGCGCAATCAATTTTTTCCATTGTTGCATAGTCGATTGAGTTTTCTTTAATTTTTTTAAAAGAGCTTTCATCAATATGTAAAAAATCATGAGTGTTTTCCGCTTTTGCTAAAGCTTCTTCACATTCACTAAATGTTTGAGGGTGTAGTGATTGTTTTAAGTCTAAATATTTTTTAACAGGGAAGAGAAAGATTCCAGAATTCCAATAATAATTTTTACTCTTAACATAATGTGCTGCTTTTTCCTTATCAGGCTTTTCAGTAAAAGTGCTGACATGAAAACAGTTAGGAATGTTGTCATCAATCTGGCTACCATTTTTAATATATCCATATCCAGTTTGTGGTGTTGTTGGATTGATACCGAAGGTAACTAAGAAATCTTTCTTAGCAGCCTGTACTGCTGTTACAATGTTGTTTCTATATTCCTCCTCATCATTGATAATGTGGTCAGAGGGGCTAATTAGCATTAAAGCTTCAGGGGATTTCTTTGTTATGATAAGGGCGGCTACTGTAGCGGCTGGAGACGTGTTCTTTGCGATTGGCTCGGTTACTATCGTAGCCTTAATTTCGACTTCACGCAGTTGCTCCGCAACAATAAAGCGGTGTTCTTTGCCAACTAATATAATTGGTTCATGGTCTGATAACTTACTATTGCGCAGTACTGTCTTTTGAAAAAGGCTTTCATCCCCAAATAATTTAATAAATTGTTTTGGATAGGCAGAGCGTGATAATGGCCATAACCTTGTGCCAGAGCCGCCAGCTAATATTACAGAATAGAGATTTTTCATTGTATGAGTAAAAAGTTGCAAGTGATTCTCACAGTAGAGTTAAGTTTTAGGAATGTCAATTTAGTGTTATTCGGCAGATACCTGTACAATAGGGGCGGCTTTAGGCTTGGCAACTAATGCCAAATTTATCTTTAAATGTACATTTGCAGTTAGGTAAAATTAGATACAAGAGCGAGTAGAATTGTGAAGGCAATAGCCTTCAGTGCTATTATTACTTAAAAGCATAAAATTTATATATTAAAAAGCTAGCGCATATAGGTAAACTGAGTGCTGCAAGGTGAGCTATGTTTTCAGCATAGACGGTAATAACTCCTAAATATTCTAATAATATTTTAATTTCTATCGATGCCGCCCAGACAATAGGCCAGAAGCATAGATTAGTGATAATGAAATCTCGTGCTTGTTTATGATATGCTTTGCTTGATTTAGGAAAAACAAAGATTTTATTGAGAATAAAAGCAACACTCATGCCAATCAAATAAGCGATAATAACAGCATGCGAGAAGCTAAGCCATAAATTTA
>JAWUXM010000024.1:0-13675 GCA_034111325.1 Rickettsiales bacterium | reverse complement strand
CCTTAGGGTTATGGCAAAAAACTGTGCTTTTTCTCAAAAAACATTTGCCAATAAGCGTGGCTATTAACTGCATGTTTTTTAACAAAAATCCCTAGCTTTTATGCCTATAACAAATGCATTATTATTAAAGATACTTGGTATAACACCAACATTAGGGTGTACCTATAACAAAAATCGCTAGCTTTTTGTACTTAGCTAATTGTATTATGGGATAGTAATAATAATCTGCCCAAAATATAAACCATATAAGATGCAAAGATCCTTTCTCATTCTTCTCTCATATCTACTCATTACAGCTTTTAGCTTCTATAATCAGGAATTTTTACCTGAACCCGCTGGTGAATTAGCACAACAACAAGAAATCACCTCTGCCGAAAATTTCATGGTAGTGAGTGCTAACCCATTAGCCAGCCAAGCAGGTTATGATGTTTTAAAAAATGGCGGTGGTGCAATTGACGCAGCGATTGCAGTACAAATGGTTTTAAATGTTGTAGAGCCACAATCATCAGGCATTGGCGGTGGCGGATTTTTACTTTATTACGACGCAAAAACTCATCAGACAAATTTCTACCAAGGACGTGAAACCGCACCAATGGCGATTAATGAACGCATATTTTTAAACGAATTTGGCACAGCACGGGATTTTTTCGATGTAGTACGTGGCGGGCTTTCCGTCGGCACCCCGGGATTGCTAAAAATGCTCAAAGCAACGCATCAAGAACATGGACTCTTGCCATGGCATAGCCTTTTTGTTCCGGCGATTAAAATTGCGCAAGAAGGCTTCCCACTCTCGCCTCGCTTACATACAGTGGCGGATTATGCTAAACATATTAGCCAATTTCCAGCTACGAAAAAACTCTATCTGCAGGAAGATGATAGCGTAAAACCAATTGCTACAATTATCAAAAACCCACAATTGGCCAAAACCCTAAAAACCATTGCACGCAAGGGAATACAGCCTTTTTATGAAGGTGATATCGCTGAAGATATTGTAGATAGCGTGCAAAATTCACCGATTAATCCAGGAAAATTATCGCTAGAGGATTTGACAAATTATCAAGTCTATAAAGGAAATTTGCTCTGCGCCTATTACCATAAAAATAAAATCTGCTCTATGCCTATGCCAAGCTCAGGTGGCGTCACGATTTTACAATCATTAGGTATTTTAGAAAATTTTGACCTGACACAATTAGAAGCAAATTCAGCAGAGGCAGTGCATATAATCGCTGAAGCGATGCGTTTATCTTTTGCAGATCGTAATAAATATGCAGCGGATAATAAATTTGTGCATGTACCAATTGAGCAAATGCTTGATAAGAAATATCTCGAAAAACGCAGCTTCATGCTAAATATCGATCTTGCAGCTAAGGCAGTTGAAGCAGGTATGTTGAATGATAAAATTGTGCCATATACACCAAAATTTGAACCACCATCAACTACCCATATCTCAATTATCGATCAAAACGGCAATGCTGTTTCTATGACTTCTTCGATTGAATATGCATTCGGCTCTGGGCTATCTGTTGGTGGTTTTATGTTAAATAATCAATTAACTGATTTTTCTTTTGTCCCAGAAATTAACGGGAAAAAAGTTGCTAACCGCGCCCAACCAGGAAAAAGACCGCGCAGCTCTATGTCCCCTACTTTTGTCTTTGATGAAAATGATAAATTAAGATTAGTCCTTGGCTCACCAGGTGGATCACGTATCATTCCTTATGTTCTAACGACAATCATTGCTGTGCTCGATTGGAACATGGATCTACAAAGCGCAATTAATTTGCCGCATTTCGCTAAAATTGGTGATGTGCTGGAATTAGAAGAAAATACAGAAATTACTGAACTTGCAGAAGGTCTTACTGCGAAAGGTCACACAGTTAAAATCCGTGATTTAAATAGTGGCCTACATGGAATTCTGATCAATAAGAATGGATTAGTCTCAGGCGTCGACCCAAGACGTGAAGGAAGAGCGTTGGGGGAATAGGTGGGAGCTTCCCACCCTAAAATACTCATTTTTCAAAACCACTCCTTCAACAAATACTACACTTAAAGAAGAACCTTGGTATTACTTCTTCGCTCTAAGCGCTGACTGTGCCGCTGCGAGTTTTGCTATCGGCACCCGATATGGTGAACAAGATACGTAATTAAGCCCTGCATTGTGACAAAATTCTATTGATGAGGGCTCGCCGCCATGTTCGCCACAAATTCCTAATTTTATATCTGGACGAGTTTTACGACCTCGCTCTACTGCTAAAGTAATTAACTCCCCTACACCCTCAATATCTAGCTTTACAAACGGGTCAGCTGCAAAAACACCTTTGCTTACATATTCACCAATGAAACTTCCTGCATCATCACGTGACATTCCGCATGTTGTTTGCGTTAAATCATTTGTACCAAAACTGAAAAACTCTGCTTCTTCAGCAACTTCATGTGCAAGCAATGCCGCTCTTGGCAATTCAATCATTGTGCCAATCATGTATTCAACCTTGCAGTCTTTTTCCTTCTCAACTTGTGTTGCAACATTAACAACCAACGTTTTTAAAATGCTTAATTCTTTCTTGCTTAAAATCAGCGGAATCATCACTTCAAGTAAAACGCCTTTACCGCTCTCCGCTTTTATAATACTTGCTGCTTCAAACAAAGCGCGAGCTTGCATAGCGTAGATCTCTGGATATGTAATTCCTAAACGGCAACCACGGTGACCAAGCATTGGGTTTTCTTCATGCAAAGCAGAAATTCTTGCTTTAACAATTTCAGATGGGATACCCGCTTCTTTGGCTACTTGCTTAATATCTGCATCATTATGCGGTAAGAACTCATGTAATGGTGGGTCAAGCAGGCGAACCGTAATTGGTAAACCATCCATGATTTTGAAAATTTTGACAAAATCATCTCTTTGCATAGGCAATAATTTTGCCAAAGCTTTTTCACGACCTTCTAAAGTTTCCGATAAAATCATTTCACGCACTGTAGTAATGCGATCCCCTTCGAAGAACATATGTTCCGTACGGCAAAGTCCAATTCCTTCTGCGCCAAAATCTCTTGCTGTTTGTGCGTCATGTGGTGTTTCAGCATTGGCCCGTACGTTTAACGTGCGCACTTCATCTGACCAAGACATGATATCAGCAAAGTCTCCTGATAAATCAGGTTTGATGGTTGGCACTTGCCCAAGCATAACTTCACCCGTTCCACCATTTATTGTGATATAATCCCCTGCTTTTAGAATATGACCTGCAACTGTCATGGTTCGCGCTTTTGCATCGATTTTGATATCAGAAGCGCCACTCACGCAGGGCTTGCCCATACCACGAGCAACAACGGCTGCATGCGATGTCATCCCACCTCTGGCGGTTAAAATCCCTTGTGCCACATGCATTCCGCTAATATCTTCAGGGCTAGTTTCATTACGTACCAAAATCACTTTTTCTTTTTTGGCCGCCATGGATTCGGCTTCCTCTGGTGTGAATACGATCTTCCCAACTGCTGCTCCGGGAGAAGCGGGCAAAGCTTTGGCGATAACTTTTGTTTCTGCTTGTGGGTCTAATGTGGGGTGTAATAATTGATCAATAGAAAGTGGATCAACTCTAAGCAATGCTTCTTTCTTTGTAATTAACCCTTCATCAACCATATCAGCGGCGATTTTAATCGAAGCTTTAGCGGTACGCTTTCCGCTGCGAGTTTGTAAAATCCACAATTTATTGTGCTCAATCGTGAATTCGATATCTTGCATATCACGATAATGCTTTTCTAATTTGTGATAAGTTTCGACCAATTCTGCAAAAATCAGCGGCATAGTCTCTTCCATTGCTGGTAGGTTGCTGCCCTGTTCTTCTTTAGCCATAATTGTAATGGTTTGCGGCGTTCTAATTCCTGCGACAACATCCTCACCTTGTGCGTTAATTAGATATTCACCATAAAAATGATTATCACCATTTGAAGGGTTACGTGTGAAGGCTACGCCCGTCGCACAATCCTCCCCCATATTACCAAAAACCATTGCTTGAACATTAACCGCTGTTCCCCATTCTTCAGGGATATAGTTCATTTTGCGGTAACTAATTGCCCGCGGAATCATCCATGAGCTAAATACCGCCTCGATCGCACCCCAAAGCTGTGTTGCAGGATCTTCCGGGAAATCATTACCTGTGACTTCCTTAACTTTTGCTTTAAACTCCTGTACGATTTCTTTTAAATCTGCAACATCAAGTTCAAGATCTTCATGAACGCCTTTGTTTTCTTTCTGAAATTCAAGAATTTGTTCAAAATTATAGTGATCGACTCCAAGTACAACGTCACCATACATCTGAATAAAGCGGCGGTAAGAATCGTAAGCAAAGCGCTCATTCCCTGAGCTTGTTGCAAGACCTTGTACAACTTCATCATTCATGCCTAAATTCAGTACTGTATCCATCATCCCTGGCATGGAAACTCTTGCACCAGAACGTACAGAAACTAGCAATGGGTTAGCAGGGTCACCAAATTTTTTGTTTAATTTTTGCTCTAATTTACTAATGGCTGTAGCGACTTGTTCCACAAGTTCAGCTGGAAATTGTTGTTTATTATCGTAATAATGAGTGCAGACTTCGGTTGTAATTGTAAAACCGGGTGGCACTGCAACGCCTATTGAGCACATCTCTGCAAGATTAGCACCCTTTCCACCAAGGAGATTACGCATCTTTGCGGAACCTTCTGATTCACCATCACCAAAATTATAAACCCATTTTTCTGCCATTTTTTTACTTACACTAAGGTTAGTTTAATTTGCTCGGTAAACTAAAGCTATTAGCACAATTTTCTAGTAGAAATTACACTTTAAATAAAATCTCACTCTTATATCGAAATATTTGCAATAAATTGCGTAAATGGCGGCCACGTTCAGAAGTTAAATTTGCATCTCTCTCCAAAATAAATTGCGCATCTTTAGTAGCAATTTTAAATAAATCATAATGGTCAGAAAGCGACGCAATTTTAAAATTTGGCAAACCACTTTGCCTGCGACCAATTAATTCACCAGCACCACGAATTTTCAAATCCTCCTCGGCAATTTTAAAACCATCATTCGTCTCACGCATGATTTTAAGCCGCGCAATTGTTGCATTCGATGTTTGCGGATGTTTTTCATAGAGCAATACACAGCTGGATTTCTTATCACTACGTCCAACTCGCCCACGCAATTGATGTAGTTGCGAAAGACCAAATCTTTCCGCATGTTCGATCACCATAATTGTTGCATCACTAACATCTATCCCCACCTCAATTACTGTAGTAGAAACTAAAATTAAGATTTTGCCTTGGATAAATTCCTGCAAAATTTTTTCCTTTTCATCAGCCTTCATCTTACCATGCATTAGGCCAACTTTCTCCTTAGCAAACATCTTACAAAAATCTTCATACCGACTAGTTGCAGCAGCTAGATCACTTTTCTCTGATTCATCAATTAATGGACAAACCCAATAGATTTTCTCACCCTTGCTAATCGCTCTTTGCACAGCACCTGCAACCTCAGCTAAGCGCTCTAACGAAATAATTCGAGTATCAATTTCTAATCGCCCTGCTGGTTTTTCCTGCAGAAATGAGATCTGCATATCGCCATAAAAAGTTAGAGCCAAAGTGCGTGGAATTGGCGTCGCTGACATAAGCAAAATATCTGCCTTATCACCTTTCTCCGCAAGTTCAGAACGTTGTTTTATACCAAAGCGATGTTGCTCATCAATTATTGCTAAACCAAGATTTTTGAATTTCACCTTATCAAAAAATAAGCTATGCGTACCAATTATTATATCAGCCTCGCCACTCGCAATTTTAGCTAAAATTTCTTTTTTTTCTTTAACTTTCAAACGGCCAGTTAAAAGCACTATATTCAAATCCAGATCCTGTGCAATTTTGCTAAAAAATGCATAATGCTGCTCCGCTAAAATAGCAGTTGGCGCCATAATCGCTGCCTGCTTACCTGTCTCAACAACATTCAGCGCACTTAACATCGCAACTATTGTCTTCCCACTACCTACATCACCTTGCAACAAACGGAACATTCGCGTGTTAGCTGCTTGATTATCATAGATCTCCACTAAGGCATTTTGCTGACAAGCAGTTAGTTGAAAACCAAAATTTACCAATGCTTTCTGGCGCAAACCACCATGTCCACTAATAATATTACCAGTTTCTTTTTGATGTTTACGTCGCAAAATTTGCAAAGCTAATTGCATAGCCAAAAATTCATCATAGGCCAAACGTCGCCGATAAATCGTATTAATATCGATATCTTCTGCTTTTTGTGGCTTGTGTATCGCAGTTAAAGATTGCTTCCAACTTTGAAATTCATGCTTCTTCTGCATCTCTTCATCTAGCCATTCTGGTAAATCAGGTAAGTTTTTGACAACTTCACTAATTAACTCAGCAATAAATTTATTATTAATATTGGCAGTTAAAGGGTATATAACCTCCGTCTGGCAAATCTTTTTAGCCTGCTTCTCACCTAATATATAATCTGGATGTGAAATTTGCGGAATATTACGATAGATTTCATACTTACCACTAATAAGACGTGTATCTCCCTCGGGTAAAACGGATTGCAGATAATTACGATTACCATTAAAAAAACTCAGCTCTACCCCCTCACCTTCTTCAGTTAAACATTGCACCTTATACGGTGCGCGTCTTTTAAAACTGCTAATATGCTGCCCAACTTTAACTTTCACGATGATATTTTCACCGGGGCATGCTTCGCTTAAATTTTTGATTAATTTTCTATGGGTGATGTTAGTGGGTAAATGGAAAGCAAGGTCAACTAATTCAAGACCATGCAATAATTTGCTCAATAGGGATTTGATCCGAGTTGTGACTTTCGGTAAACTTTCAATTGGCAAAAATAAATAATATAAATCCTTTTCTTCCATCATACCAAGTCTCACATATTTGTTGTAGGCATAAGCATAATTGGAATTGGGATAATTCACCCCCAAAAAGTTATCCTGAATTTATTTCCGGATCTGCGTATTCAAACAAAAATAAAGAGTAAGAAATTCGTAATAATACCACACCTTTAATGATAAAAACTATACTACTAAATTATTGGCTAACTCAGCAGATCCTGAAATAAATTCAGGATTACTCATTTTTCGATGCAAAACTTTGCTTAATATTAATGTGGAGCAGATTCACTGCGAGAATCATCTAAATCTGCCATAGCAGGATTCCACTTAATTGGCTTAGGCATTTTAACCAACGCTGCTTTTAGCGCATCATCAACATTTTCAGCAAAAAGGATTTTTAAAGATTTTTTCACATTGGCAGGAATATCCGCCAAATCTTTTTCATTTTTAGCAGGAATAATAACTGTTTTTATGCCCCCGCGCAACGCGGCTAGAAGCTTCTCCTTCAATCCTCCAATTGGCAAAACCCGCCCACGTAGAGTTATCTCACCAGTCATCGCAACATCCTTTTTCACCGCAATCCCCGTCATTACAGAAACAATCGCTGTACAAATTGCTACACCAGCAGAAGGTCCATCTTTTGGTATTGCACCTTCTGGCACGTGAATATGGAGATTGTATTTTTTATATTCTTTCGGCAACACACCAAATTCAAAAGAACGTGATTGAAAATAGCTAAAGGCTGCCTGCATAGATTCCTTCATCACATCACCTAACTTGCCAGTGAAGGTAATTTTTCCATCACCCGGCATGCGAGCCGCTTCAATTGGTAGAATATCCCCACCAAATTGCGTATAAGCAAGGCCAGTTGAAATCCCCACGAGATCTTCCTCCTCAATCTTGCCAAAGCTATATTTCTGCACACCTGCATATTTAGATAGGTTCTTAGTAGTAATGCTTAAATTCTTGATTTTACTACTAGAGTCAATTTTCTTGGTGGCTTTACGAGTAAGGTTTGCCAACTCTCTTTCAAGATTTCTAACACCTGCTTCATAAGTATAATGGCGGATTAGTGCAACTAAAGCTGCGCGAGAAATTGACCATTCGCTCTTTTTCAAGCCATGATTTTCTATCTGCTTAGGAATAAGATATTTCAGCGCAATTTCAACCTTCTCTTCCTCAGTATAACCAGAAAGGCGGATAATCTCCATCCTATCTAGCAAAGCATGTGGAATATCAAGGCTATTTGCTGTAGTGATAAACATTACATTAGAAAGATCATAATCAACTTCTAGGTAATGGTCGTTAAATACTGAATTTTGCTCAGGATCTAAAACTTCTAACAATGCTGATGCAGGGTCACCTCGAAAATCAGAACCTAATTTATCTATCTCATCTAGTAAAATCAATGGATTAGAAGTTTTAACTTTCTTCATTGATTGAATTATTTTACCAGGCATTGCACCAATATATGTTCTTCTATGACCGCGGATCTCTGCTTCATCACGCACACCACCAAGGGAAATTTTGGCAAACTTTCTGCCCATACTCTCAGCAATGGATTTTGCAAGAGATGTCTTACCAACCCCCGGAGGGCCAACTAAACAAAGAATCGGGCCGCGTAATTTTTCGACTCTTTTCTGTACTGCAATAAATTCTAAAATGCGCTCCTTAACTTTATGCAAACCATAATGCTTTGAATTTAATACGTCACTTGCTACTCGCAGATCATATTTAACTTCACTCGGATTATTCCAAGGAATAAATAACAACCATTCAAGATAGCTTCTAACAATACCCGCTTCTGAAGAAAGAGGATTCATATTTTTTAATTTTTTCAACTCTTCCATCGCTCTTTCTTTAGCTTCAACACTAAGCTTCACTTCAGAAATTAGCTTTTCAAAACGATGGATTTCGCCCTTATCCTCCTCACCTTCATCACCTAATTCTTTCTTAATAGCTTTAAGCTGCTCATTTAAATAATATTCTTTCTGGTTACCATCCACTTGTGTTTTAATGCGATCACGCACTTGCTTATCTGCTTCAATGATTTCAGATTCAGCAATTAATAATGCATGCACTTTCTGCAGACGAATATCCGCATTGATCTCTTCTAGAATCGCTTGTTTATCAACAATTGGCAATGGTAGGCTAGAGATAACATGATCAGCTAATTTACCTGGCTCATAAATATCAAGAATAGAATCTAATATTTCAACAGAAAGCCTATCATCAAGATTAACATATTTTTGAAACAACTCAGTAACTTTACGTACTAATAAACTTGCCTCACTACTAATCTGCGACCTTACTTCCTTAATAGGTGATATCTCAGCAGTAAATAACGCACCATTATCTAAAAAAGATAATATTTGCGCCCTCTCAAATGTTTCCACTAAAATTTTAAGCGTCCCATCTGGCAATTTTAATAGCTGGACTATTTTGGCTACTACCCCGACATTATAGATATTATCAATATCGACTATTTCATCGGTGGGATTTTTCTGGGTAATAAGAAAGATTTTTTTATCATGCGCCATAGCCTCTTCAACCGCATTGACAGAATTATCACGCCCAACAAATAATGGGAAAATCATTGTAGGAAACACAACTAAATCACGCAATGGTAATGTAGGGTATAATCTATTCTTAGTTGAAGACATAGCAGATTCACCTTATGGAATTATCTATTGTGAGACTTTCTCACTGTACTGAACTTCAAACAATATAGATAAAAATATCATGATTTCAAGATAAAGCTTTGAAATTATCAGAAATAGGAAATTATTAGGCGAGGTGACACCTCGCCTAAAGATAATATTTAAGACGCAGCCTTCTTCTTCTGAGCAACAGGCTTTTTAATAACAACTTTCTTTTTTGGCTTACTCTTAGGCTTGACCCCTAGAATCATTTCAGGTTTTGCACCATCCGCCACAACGTGCTCATTAACTATAACCTTCCTTACATCTTTCTGCGCAGGTATATCATACATTGTCTCAAGCAGGATAGATTCCATAATTGCCCTTAAACCACGTGCTCCTGCTTTGCGAGAAATAGCTTTTTTTGCAAGTGCTTTTAATGCTTTATCAGTAAATTCCAGCTCAACATCCTCCATCTTGAATAGTTGCTGATATTGTTTCACTAGAGCATTTTTAGGCTCAGTTAAGATTTTTACTAAATCATCTTCAGTTAATTCTGCCAAGGCGGCAATGACTGGCAACCTTCCAACAAATTCAGGAATTAGACCGAATTTTACCATATCATTTGGTTCAATGTTGTGCATTACATCACCTAATGAAGCTTCATCACCTTTAACGACATCAGCACCAAAACCAATCGACATACCTTTGCCTTTTGATGCAACGATTTTCTCTATTCCTTCAAATGCACCAGCACAAATAAATAGTATATTTGCTGTATTCACTTGTAGATATTCCTGCTGCGGATGCTTTCTGCCACCTTGTGGTGGAACAGAAGCTACAGTTCCTTCAATGATTTTCAATAGAGCCTGTTGAACACCTTCACCAGATACATCACGAGTAATTGATGGGTTTTCAGATTTACGTGAAACTTTGTCTATTTCATCAATATAGACAATTCCTCTTTCTGCTTTTTCAACATTATAGTCAGCAGATTGTAATAGGCGTAGGATAATATTTTCAACATCTTCGCCGACATATCCTGCCTCTGTGAGGCTAGTCGCATCTGCCATAGCAAAAGGAACATCAAGCAACCTTGCTAAAGTTTGTGCTAATAATGTTTTACCACAACCAGTTGGCCCAATTAACAATACGTTAGATTTAGAAAGTTCAACATCATTTGAAGATTTGCTCTGCTGGCGAAGCCTTTTATAATGATTATAAACCGCAACTGATAAAACTTTTTTAGCGTGATTTTGACCAATCACATAATCATTTAATATCTTGCAAATTTCCATTGGCGATGCAACCTCACCTGCTTCATTTTTGAGCAATGATTGATGGTTACGTTCTTCCCTAATAACGTCGGTACATAACTCAACACATTCATCACAAATGAAAACTGTTGGGCCAGCAATTAGCTTTTTAACTTCATATTGGCTCTTACCACAAAACGAACAACATAGGGTTTCTCCAGTACCCTTCTTTTTATCTTTCTTTGACATTATCTGAATTTAAATTGGTTATAAACTATTTAGACGCCTTTTTGATAGAATCACGATTAGTGACAATTGTATCAATAAGGCCAAACTTTTTAGCTTGTTCAGCAGTCATGAAATTATCTCTCTCCATATTCTTTTCAATAATAGGTAATGCATTACCAGTATGTTTTGCATAAATTTGATTCAAACGCTTTTTAAGATCCAAAATTTCCTTTGCATGAATCTCAATATCAGTTGCCTGACCTTGAAAACCACCAGAAGGTTGGTGAATCATAATGCGTGAATTTGGCAATGAGTATCTATGACCTTTAGCACCAGCCGTTAGAAGCAGCGAACCCATAGAGGCGGCCTGCCCGATGCATAATGTTGAAACTTCAGAATTGATATATTGCATAGTGTCATAAATCGACAAACCAGATGTCACAATTCCGCCTGGCGAATTGATATACATATAAATTGGCTTTTTATGATCTTCTGATTCCAAAAATAAAAGCTGCGCGACTATTAAAGATGCCATTTGGTCTTCTACTTGACCAGTCATGAATATTATCCGCTCTTTTAAAAGGCGCGAATAAATATCATATGAGCGCTCACCCCGATTTGTTTGTTCAACAACAATCGGAACTAACGTATTAGTAAATACCTCCATTACATCTTTCATAGCTATGTTTTATTAGTTATTTTTGAATTCCTTTTCCGCTAGTTTAGAAAACTCTTTTGAACTTACAAGTTTATCTTTTAACGAAATCTTAGTTATTATGAAGTCAACAACCTTATCTTCAAACAACATACCTTTAGCTTGTTCAGCAGCTTGCGGGTTAGTTTTATAATATTCTAACATTTGCGCACTATAGCCTGGGTACATTTTCTCAGCATTGGCAATCAACTCTTTATCAGTCACTTTGATTTCATTAACTTGACCAATATTTGAAAGCATAAGCCCAACGCCGACACGACGCGTAGCTATTTTCTCAAAGTCTTTTTCAAGATCTTTATGATCTTCCGTGCATTCGCCTTTTTCATGTTGATGCTGATGATTATCTAACAAACCTTTCAACTCACTCTCTACCAAAGTTTCAGGCAATTCTTTCGGTGTATTTTTCTCGAAATGATCAAAAAGATTTTTCTTTAGAACGTCTCTAGCACCTTTATCAAAGCTCTGCTCGATAGATTCCTTCACTTTTTCCTGCAATTCCTTAAGATCCTTCAGGCCAAATTTCTTGGCAAATTCATCATCAACTTTTGACTCAGCTGGTTCCATGATTTCTTTTAGAACAATATCAAACTCAGCGGCTTTTCCTGCTAGGTCTTTAGAACCATATTCTGCTGGGAAACTAACCTTAACAAGCTTCTTATCGCCAATTGTCAAACCTTCTAGCTGCTCTTCAAAATTACCAATGAATGATTTTGAACCAAGCTCTAATTTATAATCTTCAGCCTTTCCACCATCAAAAGCCACGCCATCAACTTTTCCTAAAAAGTCGATCACCACTGTATTACCGTTTACAGTTTTTTGCTTACGGTCTTTTACTGGAGCAAAATCTTTTGCATCTTTGCTAAGCTCAGCAATACGCTCTTCTACATCCTTTTCCGTTACTTCAACTTTTAACTTTTCTAATTTGATTTTAGCGAAATCAATTTCTGGCATTTCAGGAAATAATTCAAAAGAAATACTATATTCAATATCCGCACCTTCCTTAGGCTCTTTCGCTAATTCAATGTGTGGCTGCGCTGCTAAGTTAAACTTTTTATCTTGTAAGAACTTATTCGCTGATTCCTTGATTAATGCTTCTGTTGCTTCAGCACGAACTTCCTCACCATATCTTTGCTCCAGCAAGTTTGCAGGAACTTTACCAGGGCGAAACCCTTTGATCGAAGCTGTTTTTTGAACTTCTACTAATTTATTCTGAGCAAACTCTTCAACTTGCGCAAATGGCACGGTTAGGTTATATGATCTCTTTAATCCTTTATTTAGCGTCTCTTTTGCATTCATTGTTTTATACTTTTAAATTAATTTACACTTCCTATAAACCATCATCTATCACAGAATCACCACGCAATCCCAAGAATAAATAAAGTCAAAAACTTTCATAGGTTGAAAAATTTTGGAGGGATTTTTATTCAATGTTCTTCACGAAGATGTGAACATGTACATACTGGCACATGAGCAATCGAGTGAAGGTTATTGGATAAAAAGCACCCAAAAAGATTAACCATTCTTGACAAAAACTTTTACAAGTTAGAAATTTTGCGATGATTTTTAGTTAATGTTCTTTGTGAAGGAGCGAACATGTACATACTGGTACATGAGCATTTACACAAAGGTTATTCACTAAAAAGCGCGCAAAAAGACTAATTTACAATCATTTTTGTAAAAATTTCATAGGTTAAAAATTTTTGGAGGGATTTTTATTCAATGTTCTTCATGAGAGAGCGAACATGTACATACTGGTACATGAGCAATCGAGTGAAGATTATTGGATAAAAAGCACCCAAAAAGATTAACCTATGGAAGTTTTTGGTGCGGATGAAGGGACTTGAACCCCCACACCTTGCGGTACTAGAACCTAAATCTAGCGCGTCTACCAATTCCGCCACATCCGCATATAGTTCCAAGAGCATGACTTACAAGCAAGCTAGACGAAAAGCAAGCGATATTTAG
>JAWUXM010000023.1:0-11428 GCA_034111325.1 Rickettsiales bacterium | reverse complement strand
TAATAGCCACGCTTATTGGCAAATGTTTTTTGAGAAAAAGCACAGTTTTTTGCCATAACCCTAAGGGCAGTGGTAAAATTAGCGACATAGCATCGCACAATTGTTCGGCAATAGCCTCGGCTATTACACTCTCAATTCTACGTGGCTACTCTCATCTAATTTTACCTACTGCAAATGTATAATTATTAAAGATATTTTGTATTACATGCAGGGGCAGAAACTTTTTTTTGTATCTTTTTGTATGCTTTCTTCTGCTCTCACTTGATCTGTATGGGATTGTTCTGCCAATAATATGTGGTGTTGTCTTGCACTCTCTGTCACAAACCTTCCCTTTAGGTCGCGTTCAATATGTCTAACAGGAAGTGGGGTTGACTGGGTATGTGTGGGTTGTGCAGGAGGAGTTTGGATAGAGCCATAATGGGCAATAGCTGTAGGAGCGGATGAATATCTTACAGTGTCAGGATGTGTTGTTATAGTGGGTTGAGTTGGAGTTACAGTTTCTGCGTTGATATGCTCTGAAGTAGTTTTTCTGCTATGTATTATTTTCATGAAATTCAATATAGTGGTATGCCCATCTATCGGTGGTTTTGTCTCTTTAGTCTGATTTGATTTCATGATTTTATCTTTAAAAGTTATTTTGATATTATTGTAGCACAATTATAGGGTTGACGGAAGGTGTCTTTATGTTTTTTCTTGCGATTGCCAAGTAACTATATGATTTATCAGGTTTTTAATGTATGTAATCGTAAATAGTTTGCGGTGTGGAACCTTGCTTTGATATGCAGATGCTGAAAATGTTCTTATACCAAATCCAATCTTTGACTTGTAGGAATCATCTTTGTAGATTGGGGCAATCTAATTAAACAATAGTGCAAATGACAAAAAAACAGGTAAAGGATCTAAGTTTCGAGCAAGCCATGCAAGAGTTTGAGAGCGTAGTTAAAGAGCTGGAAAGTGGTGAAGGTGGCTTGGATGGTGCTATTGCCAAATATGAATATGGTGTAGAGCTCAAAACTTATCTCAATAAAAAACTCGAACAAGCTAAACTCAAAATTGACAAGATTGTCGATAAGGATGGTAAAACCGAGTTAGAAAGCTTTGACGTCTAAATACCCCAACTTTAATAAATGGTCCCGTAGCTCAGTAGGATAGAGCAACAGATTCCTAATCTGTAGGTCAGTGGTTCGAATCCACTCGGGATCACCATTTCCTAGCTGCCCGCAGGGTGGCTAGGAAATGGATGATAGCGAAGGTGAGAACCATAGGTTCGACAAATGACGCAATAAACAGTCTGAATGACTGTTTATGAGTAATTTGGACAAGTTGCGTAGCAATCTTGCCCGAAAGGAAACAATTAACAAAAAGTTAATTGTGTATCACAATACAGCGAAGCTGTTTTGGACGGCGAGGCAAAGCCGAGTCCGCCCGCAGGGTAAGGATTTGCGCGCAGCAAATACGCATCAATCCACTCGGGATCACCATTTTTAATACTTAGTATGACAAAGGCGATGAAACTCTGCCTTGCCCTTTAAACATTTTCCGATATCTTATAAGCGAAGGAACAAAAGGGGAGGTGGTCATGGATTATTTATATTCTACGTTAGGCGGTTTATTACTAATCGGGGGCTTGGCTTTCTTAGCGCGTTATGCATTACATCACTACACAGCACATAGATTTTTGAAAAAGCGTAAGCCAAAATCACGACAATTATCACTTTCATATCGTCTAGAAAATTTATGTAATGAAGTCAGTAACTTATGTGTTGAAGTACGTGAGATCAAAACCCACATGCAAAATTCTGAACAGAAAAATCATGAGAAGGATGCAAGTAATTTAATTAAATCACGCATTCATAAGGCTCCTGTTCCTGCTCCTACTACTCCTGCAAATAATAATAAAATCGCATAATCTAATTCTGTTGCATGCTTTTTAACACATAACCTTTGCTCCTTTCGGCTCGTGTACCAAGATGTACACGTCGCTCATTCGCTCAGGACATGTATCAAAAATCAAAGCAACATTTATTAGATTATAAAAATCTAATTCTTTGTGTTCTTTTTTACAAATTGCGAGATGTGTTCTATCTCAGAAAATTCCTAAATCTTTTACATCCTGCCATGCATATTGGCTGATTTGTTTTGTATAAGGAAGAATGGAGATTGGTTCGTTGATAAAGTTCTTTAGAGATTTTTTTGTCTCTTCAGCTGGTATATCGCTTTGCCCAGTTTCATTAATAATTACGGCGGCGATTTTTATGTTAAAAGTTTTAAGTGCAGTGACAGTTGCGATAGTGTGGCTAAGGCTTCCGAGATAGTTTCCAGTTAGTAAAATCACTTCACCCCGCATTGCTTGGATAATATTGCACATAGTCGAATAGCGATTAATCGGTGAGAAGATTCCACCTAAAGTTTCAATAAATAGATAATCCTTTCCTTGTTGTTGGCGGATGGTTTCTTGGCAGAAATTTTGTACTTCTTCGGTAGAGGCTTCTTTTTTATTTTCTAGACGTGCAGCCATATCTGGTGATAATGGGTAACGAAAACGAAAAGGAGATATTTTATTAATATTCTTCTCATCATTTTCCATTCCTAAACTTTGCAGGATTTGCATAGTATCGAGTTCTGGATTTTGCGGGCTATCCCAACCAGTGATAATCGGTTTTATAGCGAAGGCTTTATCTTCAAATTGATTGCATAGCGCACAAGTGAAGAAGGTTTTTCCTATGTTTGTGCTAGTGGCTGCGATGAAATATGTTTTCATATAGTTAATTTGCATCAGCCATGCGGCGGCCGAAGATGTTAAAATGGAGCATGTCAGTTTCTTCCTTGAGATATTCAACTTTAACATTGGCAGTTCCTTTACCAATCATCCCTAATTTTTGCGCAGCTTTTTTAGAAAGATCAATAATGCGCTCTTTAGCAAAAGGCCCGCGATCATTTACTTTTACAATAATCTCCTCACCATTTTCTAGGTTGGTGACCTTCACCATGCTAGGAAGTGGCAAGGTGCGGTGTGCAGCGGTCATCGCATATTGATTATAGCGTTCGCCATTAGCAGTTGCTTTGCTATGAAATTCATTGCCATACCATGAGGCAACGCCTTCTTCTTCATATTCAGTATTTTCTTCAGGGAAATACATTGTGCCCGCAATTTCATATGGGTTACCTACTTTATAATGGCCACGATAGCGACCATTGCCCGACATATCATCGTATGCATAGCAAGAGGAGAGAATTAAGAATATAAGGAGTGGTAATAATTTTTTCATTTACTGAAGAATTTATGAATTATTTGTGATAATGATCCGTTACCCTGTATCAAGCTATATATTACAAAACCTATTATAGGGAGGACTAGAAGTTTTTTCATAATTTTGTTTTTATATAATAAGTTATAACCCTTGTCATGCACTTAATTATAGGCATCTACGGTCTCTTCGCAAGGATGATATCTCTCTGTAACAGAGATGCTGAAACCAGTTCAGCAACATTATTTTATTTTATCAGCCAATAAACCAACAGTTGTTGCAAAAAATGTTGAATTATTCCAATGTTTTATCACGCCATGATTAGGATATGTTAGAAAATAACGATTATCCAATTTTATCAATTCTGCATTAATTTCTAACTCATTATCTTTTATTTCTCCAGTAAGTTTTTGCAGCCCTAACTCTAGCCATTCGGAAACTTTCTTTTTGCTGTTAAGATATTTTTCAAGGGTAGATTTGTTTTTGAACTTTGCTTCAAACCCCCAACTTTGTGAAACGCGCCATCTTTCTTTGTGAAGATAATTCGCAATGGAGGCAAAAATATCCTCTTTGTTTTTCCATATATCTTTCTTACCATCTTTGTTGAAATCCACTGCATAATTGTAAAAACTTGAAGGCATAAACTGACATTGACCAGTTGCGCCAGCCCATGAGCCTTTGAAGTTTTTAATAGAGATTTGATTAGTTTGAATCATTTTTAAGGCAAGCACCAACTCACTTTCAAAGAAATCACGCCGCCTTCCTTCAAAGGCTAAATTTGCTAGGGAATTCACTACATAAAAACTACCAGTATTACCGCCAAAATCAGATTCTTTTGCCCATAATGCTAAAATATATTCAGGCGGAACTTTGTATTTTTCTGAGATTTGACTGAGTAATTGGCTATATTTTTTCTTATAATTACGAGCTCTTTCTATGCGCAAATCATTCACTGCATTATTGTAATATTCGGCGAAGGTTTGAGGCTTAAACTGCTTTTTATCAGCTTTGACGACTTTGTAATTAAGCTTTATTTTTTTGAAAGCTTTTTTGATGGTTTTTTCTTTGATGCCTTTATGTAGGGCAGATTTTTTAAATTTTTCCTGCCATTTAGCAAATTCTGCTTCTTGCTTGAGATAAACCTCATCATGCTTTGTCATTGCGAAAGCAGATGTTGCTAAAGTGATAATAGTTAGAAATATTGCTGCAAAATTAAATATCCGCATAGATTTTAGTTTCCCCCTTTTTTCCTGGATGTGTAATGGCGCCTTTTTCTGCGGAGCCTACAGTTTGTGCATATTTCCATAATGCCCCGCTGCCAAAGCCATTATAGCGTTTTTTCCACTGAGCTTTTCTTTTGGCTAATTCATCATCAGAAAGTGCAACGGATAATTCGCCGCTAGTTGCATCAATTGTTATGATATCGCCCTCTTTTAATAATGCGATAGGGCCACCAACCGCAGCTTCAGGGCCTATGTGACCAACACAAAAACCTCTGGTGCCGCCGGAGAAGCGTCCGTCAGTAATTAATGCGACTGTTTCACCAGCGCCTTGACCGTAGAGTGCGGCAGTGGTTGATAACATTTCGCGCATTCCTGGGCCGCCCTTAGGGCCTTCATAGCGAATTACTAAAACATCACCTTCTTTATATTCTTTGCGCCCGACTGCGGCAAATGCATCCTCCTCACAATCAAAAATTCTTGCAGGACCAGTATGTTTTAAATGTTTCATACCAGCGATTTTTACTATCCCGCCTTCAGGTGCTAAATTGCCACGTAGCGTAACTACACCACCAGTTGGCGTAATTGGGTTGCTAACTGGACGAACAACATCTTGTGTTTTAGGGAATTTTACATGACCAAAATTCTCAGCTATAGTTTTACCCGTAACGCTCAGGCAGTCGCCATGGATAAAGCCACCATCAAGCAAAGTCCGCATGACAATCTGTACGCCTCCTGCTTCATATAAATCTTTCGCGACGTATTTTCCACCAGGTTTAAGATCTGCAAGATAGGGGGTTTTTTTGAAGATAGCGCCGACATCATGAATATCAAAATCAATACCACATTCATGTGCGATAGCCGGTAAGTGAAGGGCAGCGTTAGTTGAGCCGCCAGTTGCAGCGACGACTGCAGCAGCATTTTCCAAGGCTTTTCTTGTGACTATATCACGGGGGCGTAGATTATTACGGATTAGTTCCATAACAGCCTTGCCAGATTCATAAGCATATTCATCACGTGATTCATAAGGAGCAGGCGCACCAGACGAACCGGGGAGAGCAAGACCGATTGCTTCAGAAACACAGGCCATAGTGTTGGCGGTGAATTGTCCGCCACAAGAGCCAGCCGAAGGGCAGGCAACTTGTTCTAATTCATGTAATTCTTCAGCAGACATTTTACCGCTTGAATGCATGCCGACCCCTTCAAATACATCAACCACGGTAACGTCTTTGCCTTTGTAACGACCCGGAAGGATCGACCCGCCATACATGAAAACCGAAGGGACGTTTAAACGTACCATAGCCATCATCATCCCTGGGAGGGATTTATCACAGCCAGCTATACCAATAAGCGCATCATAACAATGGCCACGCATAGTTAGCTCAATAGAATCAGCAATAACTTCACGCGAGACAAGGGAGGATTTCATTCCTTCATGGCCCATAGCTATGCCGTCTGTCACGGTAATCGTGCAGAATTCACGTGGCGTTCCGCCAGCAACTTCAACACCTTTCTTGGCAACTTCAGCTTGGCGTTTAAGAGAGATGTTACAAGGTGCAGCTTCGTTCCATGCGCTAACAACGCCGACGAATGGTTGAGCGATTTCTTCTTCGCCTAAACCCATAGCGTAGTAATAAGAACGGTGTGGTGCACGCTCAGCGCCAACAGTTACATGGCGTGATGGTAATTTTGATTTGTCGAATTTTTTAGTCAAATTAGTAATCTCATTGATTATCAGTGAGGCAGTAAGAAATACCAAAAAAGACTAATTTGCAACATTCTCATTCAACATTTCTTCTAATGGTGAAAGCAGCAGAGTGATGTGTTTTTTAGCATTCTCATTAATGTCTTGAATATCGATAATTTCTTTAATGTGAGAAATAACCTTCTGCGGCTCTTTATTCATGGTTAGAATTTTCCCGAGCAGAATTGATAGCAAAACATCATGCGCTTGCAATATGTCAGTGATTGATAATTCGTTAATATCTTCAAGTTTATTGGTCATTATTCTTTCTCTCTTAATTAATAAATTCTATTCATTGCCCTAGCATGAATAATTCCAACTAAATACCAATTGCTCTGATATTTTTCAAAGGCGAGGCGTAGGCTCGTCCAATCCTTCCCTTCGAGTTTTGGATTAACACCAGGGATGTAATATTCAACTATAATAGCGTCAGGGTAGAAAGTGCGGATATTATCAATGATATTTTTATCAATTATTGGTTTGTTGTAAGTGATTATTGGTGCATTAGAAAAATCCTGATTATAAACATAGCGATCATAATAATCGCTGAAGTTATATTCTATCTCCTCAGAAGCATTTTTAAAGCCCCAAACATATTCTCTCTTGCTTGCATAGGCTTTTTTAAGACTATGCCTTTTAAAGACGATATCATCCGATAAAATATAGGGGTATGGGCTAAATTTTACGCCATATTGTGGATGAATATATTTACTCAGTAAATGGAAGTTTTTGAATTTGAGCGAGCGAATGGCGATGTTAGCAGTTTTGCTAATAATTTGTTTGGAAGTCTCAGGCGAGATAGGAAAGATAGGTCGTTGGTTTTTATTGCTCGCGCGCAGGCTAAGCGGGCTATTGAAGCTATAATCATCAGTGAGAAGATATTTTTCGCTATTTTTCCATAAGACAAAAGCTAGTAATGCAAAAATCAATAGAAATAATATTACTGCTGAGCCACGATGTGATTTTGTCTTTTTATGCATTTTTTGCCTTGGCTTTGCTGGTTAGTAGGCGATAAGTTATTGCGTCATCTAGCGCTTCAAATGAGGCGCTTATTATGTCAGTTGAGACGCCGATAGAAACCCAGCGATTACCTTTGTTGTCAGAAGTTTCGATCAAAACACGAATTAAAGCGTTTGTGCCATCTTTGGTGTTTAGGATGCGAACTTTATAATCTGTTAGACGCGTTGTGTTGATGGTTGGATATGAGTCGATTATCGCGTGGCGCAGAGCGTTATCCAAAGCATTAACGGGGCCGTTACCTTCGGCAACACGCACGATGCGTTTATCACCAATGATGATTTTTACGATTGCTTCAGAAACCGTAACTAACTTACCCTTGGCATTAATGCGTTTTTCAACAATGAGTTTGTAGCTTTCTAAGGTGAAGAAGCTCGGCACGATTTTTAAATGATGATATGCCATAATTGCAAAGCTGGCATCTGCCATATCATAAGAATAGCCTTCACTCTCCCGTTTTTTGATTTCGCTGATTAGGGTTTTTATGTTACCATCTTTTTCAGTAAATTTGATTTTAGCTTCTTTAAGTTTGGCGACAATATTGGCGCGGCCAGATTGGTTGGAAACTAAAATTTGGCGTTTATTACCAACCAGCTCAGGGTCGATATGTTCATAGCTTTTACTGTTTTTGCTAAGCGCAGAAGCATGTAAACCACCTTTATGAGCAAAGGCAGAGCTACCGACAAAAGGCGCATATTGATCTGATATATTATTTAATAAATCGTTTAAATAGTGCGATGTATGTGTCAGATTTTTCAGGCTTTTTTGGGAAAGCCCTGTGTTAAAACCCATCTTTAAAACAAGCGTAGGAATCAAGCTGATAAGGTTGGCATTACCGCATCTCTCACCTAAACCATTTAGCGTTCCTTGAATATGGCGAACACCAGCTTTGACGGCCATTAGGGAGTTAGCAACAGCGTTGCCAGTATCATTGTGGCAGTGAATTGATAGGTGGTTTCCGGGAATTTCTTTAGCAGTTTCGCGCACGATTTCTTCAATTTCAAACGGCAAGGTTCCGCCATTTGTATCGCAAAGTGCAACCCATCTAGCACCATTATCAAAAGCAGCTTTGGCACAAGCTAGCGCATATGTTTTATTTGCCTTATAGCCATCGAAAAAATGTTCAGCATCAAAAATCACTTCGATTTTTTTACTTACTAGATATTTTACCGAATCAGCAATCATTTTTAGATTTTGTTCATTGCTGATTCTCAAAGCGCTTTTTACATGAAAATCCCAACTTTTGCCGACTATCGTAATGAATTTTATACCAGTTTTGATGATGTTATTCAGAGATTCATCTTCAGCAATTTTAAGTGAGTGACGACTAGTCATTCCAAAGGCGACCATTTTGGAATTTTTTAATTTTGGCAAATTGGCAAAAAATTCTGTATCGGTCGGGTTGGCACCCGGCCACCCGCCTTCGATATAGTCGATGCCGAGAGCATCAAGTTTATGAGTGATATCTTGTTTGTTTTGTGTGGTAAATACTACGCCCGGAGTTTGTGCACCATCGCGTAGCGTGGTATCATAGAGGTAAACTCGTTCTTTTCTTAGCATATTTTAGCTCTAATCTTTTTTAATTGCGATGATCTCATTATCAGCGAGATAGGTCAGTTTATAGCCTAGGCCATCAATCTGATCGCGGATTTCGTCAGCCTTTGCGTAATCTTTTGCAAGCCTGGCAGATTTGATTTCTGTTAATAATTTATCAACATCATGGTTAAGTATATCGCCCCCTTGTTCTACTCTTGCATTTATCCCTAAAAAATCAAGTGATGATAGTAATCGTGAGAGTTGTTCTTTGCTTGGGTTTTTATGAATTTCTTTGGTTAAATTATGCAAATGTGAAATTGCCAAAGGCGTATTTATATCATCAGATAATGCTTCGATAATTTCTGGAAGGATAAATTCATTACCTTGCTGAGGTTCAAGAATTGCATTTTGTGAGAACACCATGGAAAATTTAACCAGAGCTTTTTTTGCATCACTGAAAATCTTATCATTATAATCAAGTGGTTTGCGATAATGAGTAGAGAGGAAAATAAAACGTAAGATATTGCCGTTAATTCCTTGATCAAGCAGTTCGCGAACAGTGATAAAATTATTGAGGGACTTGCTCATTTTTTCGCCATTAACGGTCAAAAAGCCATTATGAATCCAATATTTTGCATAATGTGAGTTTGGATTAGCACAGCGGCTTTGTGCGATTTCATTTTCATGATGTGGGAAAGTTAAATCTGCACCGCCACCATGAATGTCAAAATCCTCACCTAAAAGTGCAACTGACATAGCCGAACATTCAATGTGCCAACCGGGGCGACCTTTGCTCCAAGGGCTGTCAAATATGCTAGATGAATCATCATCTTGCGATGCAGGTTTCCATAAAACAAAATCAGCAGGGTTTTTCTTATAGCTAGCGATTTCAACTCTACTACCAGCGATCATATCATCAACATCACGACCAGAAAGCTTGCCATATTCAGGGAAACTTTCGACAGAAAAAAGCACATGATTGTCACTTACGTAAGCATTATCATTAGCGATTAGCTTTTCAATCATCGCAATAATCTGCGGGATGTTTTCCGTGGCTTTTGGTTCAAATGTTGGGGTAAGAATATTTAGTGCTTGCATGTCAGAGTGATATTTCTCTGTCATTGCTGTTGCAAGTGTCTGAATTGAGATATTTTTTTCTTTGGCGGCTTTGTTTATTTTATCGTCAACATCAGTGATATTTCTCGCATAAGTCACTTTTGGATAAAGCTGTTTGAGGAGGCGAAACAGCATGTCGTAAACCACGGCAGAACGTGCATTGCCAATATGTGGAATATCATAAACAGTCGGGCCGCAAACATACATGCGTATATGGCTCTCATCAATTGGTATGAAGTTTTCCTTATGGCGTGCGAGGCTGTTAAATAAAGTTAGCATAATCTTTCTTTGATTTTTTCTAACCCGATTAGGGGAATAAGTGTTTTTAATTCAGGGCCAGATTCTTGGTTAGTAATCGCGAGGCGAATAGGGTGAAATAATTCACGACCTTTGCGTCCAGTTTTAGCAGTTATATCATTTAACCATTGTTTCCAGCTTTCATCCTGCCAATCTGTTGGTAATAAATCAGCAGCGATTTTGCAGAATGCGGAATCTTCAGCGCTTAGCTCCGCTTTAAAGTCACCATTGCAAATTTCCTGCCAGATTTTTATTTCAATTAGAGAATTAATGTTTTCACGAATTGCATGCCAGAAAGTCTCATCAATTTCAATTCCCAGTTCAGCAAGTTTTGGCTGAATTTGTGCATATGAATAAAGCGCTATGACTTTATGATTAATTTTCTCCAAATCTTTTGGATCATAATTTATCGCTGCTTGGTTAAATTTGCCAAAGTCAAAACCAGTTACGATATCGTTAATATCCGTGTAAGGAGCAACATTTTCAGATGTGCCTATTTTCCCTAAATAAGAATTAATCGCCATGCTGTCAATTCCCGCTTTACGCAGTTCTTTGATTTCAAAACCGCCAAACCGTTTGGATATCTCACCATCTTTTGTGCGCAGTAATGCAAGATGTGAAAATTGTGGTAATTTGTCGCTCAAAGCTTGGAAGATCTGGATTTGTACGGCAGTGTTGGTTACATGGTCTTCACCGCGAATTACGTCAGTTATGTTAAATTCAATATCATCAACTACCGAGCAGAAAGTATAAGTAGGGCTTCCGCTTGCGCGTACTAAAACAGGGTCAGAAAAGGCACGAGATTTAAAACTGATCTTGCTTTTTATGCGGTCATCCCAGCTGATTTCTTCATCATTAAGCAAAAAGCGATAATATGGCGCACGTCCTTCTGCTTCAAACTTTGCCTTTTCATCAGCCGTTAATTTTAACGCAGCACGATCGTAAATTGGCGGAATTCCGCGAGCAAGCTGAACTTTGCGTCTGACGGATAATTCCTCTTCACTTTCATAGCATGGATAAAGCCGCCCTTTAGCAATTAATTCATTTTTTACTTTTTCGTAAACATCTAAGCGGTCAGCTTGGCGATACATCTTTTCCCACTTTATCCCTAACCAAGTGAGATCTTCAATTATCTGCTCACGATATTCATCTTTTGAACGTTCAAAATCCGTATCATCAATACGCAATAAAAACACACCTTGGTTTTTCAAAACGAAGAGATGATTAATAATTGCAGTACGGGCATTGCC
>JAWUXM010000022.1:0-16298 GCA_034111325.1 Rickettsiales bacterium | reverse complement strand
ACTATAGGTTTTTCTGCAGCAACGATGAATAAAAAGAAAACCCCAGAGGTTCAAGCAAATCCTACGCAACGCTCTACAGAGAATATGCAACAACCAGCCATGAAAACTCATACGCATCATGCAGAGAGTTTAACGACTCGTAACCAAGGGCATAAAATAGGTTAAAAATAATGCTGCGGTATTATTTCGTGGATTCGAAGTGCACCCCTTCGCATCATAGCCACCACCAGAAACACCTTGGCTTGCAGTAATTTGTATGGTGTTATTATAAACTGCTTACTTCTACTTTTTTGCTAATTATGCAGATCCTGAAATAAATTCATGATGACCACTCGGGAGAATCAACCCAACTTGTCCTTTAACTCATATAATTTATCGAGGGCTTCTCTTGGTGAGAGACTATCAGCCTCAAGATTTTTCAAACTATCGATAATTTCACTATAATCATTTTGCACGATTGGCTCTTCATATTTCCGTGTGGTAAAAAGCGGCAATTCTGCCAAACTATTAGTTTCTTTTTTCTGCAAATTTTCTAAAATTTCAGCTGCTCTTTTGGTCGCTGATTTTGGCAAGCCGGCAAGTTCTGCAACATGCACTCCGTAGGATTTATCAGCATTGCCTTTAACTATTTTATGCAAAAAAACTATTTTATTTTCCCACTCCCTCACTGAAGTCGAATAGCAACTCAGCTTGGCTAATTTATCCTCCAAAATCGTTAATTCATGGTAATGCGTCGCAAAAAGTCCACGTGATTTATTTTTCTCATATAAATATTCAACCACCGCCCAAGCAATTGACATACCATCATATGTCGCTGTGCCGCGCCCTATCTCGTCTAAAATGACCAGCGAACGTTCGCTTGCGTGGTTGAGGATTGTCGCAGTTTCAACCATTTCAATCATAAAGGTTGAGCGCCCTCTTGCTAGATTATCCGCCGCCCCTACTCGTGTAAAAATATTATCAACAACGCCGATATGCGCCTGTTTTGCTGGCACATAACAACCAATATGCGCCATAATTGTGATAATTGCATTTTGCCGCAAAAAGGTTGATTTACCCGCCATATTTGGCCCAGTAATAAGCCATAGTCTTTGCGCCTCGGACAAATCACAATCATTTGCCACAAACTCCGCATTATCATCCTTTTTGAGAATCCACTCTACAACTGGGTGACGACCATTTTTTATAATAAAATTTAAACTCTCATCAATAATTGGTTTGCAATAATTTTGCTTAATTGCCAGCTCCGCAAAGGCAGAAAAAACATCCAAATTCGCTGCCGCACGCGCAATATTATTAATCTCCCGTGCATGATTAATCACCTCTTCAACAAGCCCTGTAAACAGCTCAATTTCTAAAGCGAGGATTTTATCACTTGCGCTAGATAAAGCAGTTTGCAGCTCCGCTAATTCATCAGTAATGTAGCGCACTGCATTGGCTAAAGTTTGGCGATGAATGAATTTCTCATTCGTGATCTTTGATGCATTTTGGCTAGAAACTTCAATGAAATAACCAACGACATTTGTTGAAGAAATTTTGAGATTAGCGACGCCAGTTTCCTCGCGATATTTCTCCTGCAAGGCAAGAATTTTCGTGCGGGCATTTGCTTTTAAATCACGCAGATTATCAATTTGTGCATCAGCGCTATCTATAATAAAATTACCGTCTCGTGCGTAATGCGGCGCTTCGTCTTTGATGATTTCCAACTTCTTAATCAGTTCAACAGGGTCACCTAATTTTGCTAAATATTTTTTGATATTCTCTGGTAATTCCAGTTTAGCAAAAGTCAAAATCTCGGATAATTTAAAAGTAAGATTCAAACCATAGCGAATCGCCAGTAAATCTTTTGGCCCACCACGGCGCAGCGCAACACGCGCAACTGCCCTTTCCAAATCTGGCAGATGCCGCAACATCTCTCTGATATTCTCTCGCAAATCACCCTGCTTAATGAAAAACTCTGTTACTTGCAAACGTTGATTAATCGCTTTGATATTTGTGAGCGGATAGGAAAGATAGCTTGCAAATAAACGTCCGCCAGCGTTTGAAACCGTGCAATCAATAATATTAAGCAGGCTATATTTGCGCTCGCCTTCGCTATTTACAAACAACTCTAAATTACGCTTTGTGGTATTATCCAAAGCCATGTAATTTTGCTTATTGCGGATTTTAGGAATTGATAAAAAAGGTACATTTCCTTTTTGCGTTAATTCAATATATTCAAGCAAAGCACCAGAGCTAGAAATCTGCGCATCTGATAAATTACCAAAACTATCAAGCACTTTTACCTTGTAAAAATCCTTAAGACGTTGACTCGTTCTGCCTAAATCAAAAGAACTATTAACCTGCGTACTCAGCAATGATTTATATTCTTTCACGAGAAAATTCAGCTCCTTATCATCAAGTAATTTATCAGCGATAATAATTTCTTTTGGTGCGATTGAGCTAATTTCTGAATATATATCCTCTTTCGGGATATCAGCGGTAAAAAACACCGAAGTTGTTATGTCTAACCAACTAATCGCATATTTATTTTTCAGTGTGGAAATCGCTAAAATATAATTGGCAGATTTACTATCAAGCAAGCTTTCTTCGGTAACTGTTCCGGGCGTTACTATGCGCACTACAGCCCTTTTAACGACAGATTTATAACCACGCTTTTTTGCCTCACTAACATCTTCTATCTGTTCACAAATCGCAACCTTTTGCCCTGCTTTAATCAAGCGATCCATATAGCTTTCATAAGCATGAAAAGGCACGCCGCACATTGCTATATCATTTCCCTCATTCTTGCCTCTTTTAGTCAAGGCAATATCGAGGATTTTGCTAGCTTTCACCGCATCATCAAAAAATAATTCGTAGAAATCGCCCATGCGATAAAAAAGCAACGAATCTTTATGTTCCGCCTTGATAGCTAAATATTGCTCCATCATCGGAGTTGGTTTTTTATCTTTACTCATGAAATTTGATAATTTTAAGACGTAACAAAACTAATGGTATATTTTATATTTCTCTTTCTCCTTCATCCATAAAAGGGCTTTATTTCCTGCTTCTTCTATAGTTTTAGATTTTTTATGCAAACCTATTTTCTTAGCAAAAGCTATGAGATGTTTTTCATATACTTCGTTTTCTCTTTTTGCTTCAGCGATTGCGATATTGCCAACTTTTAATACCCTATCCATTAATTTAAGCATATTACTTACCCTTTATTTTATTATATAAATCTTTATCAGAAACCTCTATTTTACCATTAGCAGTTTTTGAAAAGATTTTAGATAGATTAGCAGTATTGCTATAAACATATAGTTCATCAACAGCATCAGCATATTCGCCAAATAAATTCAACAAGCCTCTTTTATACCTCCTTCTAATTATTTTAACTGGAATGTTATGACCACCTTTTAAAACCCTTATTTTAACACGCTCTATTGCCATAACCACATTTGGCAAATAAATAAAAAACAGTACAATATTATAGCCAAGCTCTCTAAGATTATTAATTTTTTTAAGATAAAGCCTACTAGAAAGGGTGGTTTCAACAGAAAAACTCTCACCTAAATTAGCATAATATTCAATCTGCTTCAGCATTATCCTGCCAGCCTGCACATTGAATTTATCTGTTTCAAGAGGTGATAAACCTTTGGCAATTTCATCTCCATTAATAAAATTTCTACAATGGAATATCTCACGCAAAATTGATTCTGATAATGTGGTCTTACCTGCGCCATTAGGACCCGCTAAGATATAAAAATTTTTATCCATAAAAATTATGTTTAGTTAAGAACAAAGCCGTAAACCCATATCTATTTGACATCAATTGAAAAATCTCTAGCCTGCCGGATCTTTAAGCAGCAAACCATTAAAGTAAATGATAAAAACAGAATTAGTCGAATTCGCCGAATATCTTGCTGATGTAAGTGGTGATATATCACGTAAATATTTCCGTAAGGAATATAACGGAGAATTAGAAAAAGATGATAAATCTCCTGTTACTATCGCAGATATGGAAATTGAAAAATTCATCCGTGACGAGTTAGAAGCAAAGTACCCAACACATGCCATCTCTGGTGAAGAATATGGTGAGTTAGAAGGCAATTCTGGCTATAAATGGTTTATAGACCCGATCGACGGCACAACTGCCTTTATTAGCGGCAAACTAACCTTTACCAATCTCTTGGCCTTAACCTATAATGGTGAATTGATTTTATCCTTGGTCAACCAACCAATTACTAATGAGCGCTGGCTCGCTGTTGCCGGTGAAAACCCTACCCTAAATAAGCAACGCGTAAAAACCCGCACATGTGAAAGTCTGAATAAGGCAATTTTAAACACTACTTCACCAAATTTATTTACAGCTGAAGAATTAGCGAAATTCAACATTGTTTCAAGCAAAACCAAATATCAAAAATATGGCGGCGTTTTTTTCGGTGGCGACGCTTATAGCTACGCTTTGTTAAGCTCTGGTTATATTGATATTGTTATTGAGGCAGGGCTAAAACCACATGATTTTATGCCTTTGGTACTTTTGATCAAATCAGCTGGCGGTGAGATTACAGATTGGCAAGGCAAAGAATTAAACGAAAACTCACAAGGACAAGTAATCGCCTGTGGTGATCGCAATTTACATAAGCAAATTATCAAACTGCTTAATGAAGCGTTTCATTAATATTTATTAGACTCTACAAAGGCATTAAACATATAAGTTATTTGTCTAGCGGAGACGTTAGAATCATTAGCACCACAAAGTAAAAAGTTTGATTTTAGCCTTCTACCAACTCCACAAGGCTTTACCATCGACACAAGGAGCTTTGCCTAGATTATTACCACCTTCCCTGACTGTTCTCATGATTTAGCTTTTTCTGCGCTTCTGCGAAGACTACCTTACGTACAACATTTTCCATGATTTGACGTGGAACTGGAGTTTGCCTATCCTGATGACTTAGCTTTGCCTGTGCTTCTGCTAAGGCTGCTTTTGTCTCCGCCAACTCAGCTAGAGTCTGAGCAAGAATATCACTCTGATTAGGAGATGGAGATGGTGCTGGGCGAGGTGCGTGCCTCGCTACAAAGCTAACAGCTACAGCAGGAGGCGCTGCATGTTTAATTTCAGACGCTCTACCAGTTATAACTTCAACCAACTCACCTGCTATATTATTGCTTGGTAAAACTTTGCCCGAAAATATTGAGTTTAGCATTGTCTCTATGTCTTTCTCTGCACCTTCTGCATTTAAATGACGCTGATGATTCATTAATTCTTGGGCAACAGCTTTAGAAATTGCATCAAAATCAGCTACAGAGGCATTAAGCGCTGCAAAGCGATTTAGTTTTGCTTTCTGCATTTCAGGATCAACACCACTCAAAACAGAGACAAGCACTGTAGCAACAACACCCGCCATAGGGATAACTTGACTAACTGTGTTAATCACCTTGCCGACATTATCTACCCTATCATCATCTATTATTCCGCTGCCTACTGCAGAAGAAGCAACATATGCACCATTTAAACTACTGATAATGTTTAAATAATAATCCCTTGCCTGTTTATTGGATACATGACCTGAACCAATCTCTGCAAGATTACCTGCATGATTCTGTAATAACTTTCTAACCTCCAGAGAGTTAGTTTGAAGAGTGTTTTTACTTAATGCAGATAGATCCTGCAAGTTTGCAATATTTGCTCTGAGTGTGTCTAATTCTTGCCGTGTAAGATTTACTAAGATGTTGTCAAAAGTGCCACGGCGCTGCGCTACCTGAGATCCCTTGGCTAGCATCCCGACCGCAGCGCGCGGAGCTTGCAAATCCTCAGCCCGTGGCAGGCTAGAACTCTTCTTCTCTTCTAACTGTCCTTTATATAATGCTCCCACTTTTGCTTCTTCTTGTTCTAGAGCTGAATTTTTGTCAAAAGACTGAAGCAAAACAGATAGGGTTTGGTTTTTGCTTGCTTTTACTTTCTCTAGGGTTGCAGGCTCTATTGCTACGTTTTGACTTAGAAAAAACTTGATCATTTCTATGTGCTTGGAAAGATCGTCTTTTTGACTATCTTTATCTAATGACAAGGTTTCTTCAATGATTTCTGATAAGGCATAGATTTGATGTGCTAGTGGGGTTTCTGCCATTTTGGATTTGAGGTGCTCTATGCCACTATCATTGTTTTTATTATTGAGTGTTTTTATTGTTTCTTTGGTTTGGCTGAGGAATTCGTCTCTTATTTTACAGTTTCTTTCGATTAGGGTTTCGATTTGGGATTTTAATTCTTCGCTGATATTGTTATACCCAAGATCAAGAGAAGTCAGACTCTTATTCTCTTGCAAAGCATCAGCAAGTGCCTTTGCTCCTTCATCACCAATCTTGTTATACCTAAGATTAAGAGAAGTCAGACTCTCATTCTTTTCCAAAGCCTGAGCAATTGCCTTTGTTCCTTCATCACCAATCTTGTTATACCTAAGATCAAGAGAAGTCAGACTCTTATTCTTTTGCAAAGCATCAGCAAGTGCCTTTGCTCCTGTAGCACCAATGTCGTTTTCTTCAAGATTAAGAGAAGTCAGACTCTTATTCACTTGCAAAGCCTGAGCAATTGCCTTTGCTCCTGCAGCACCAATGTTGTTATTCTCAAGATTAAGAAAAGTCAGACTCTTATTCTCTTGCAAAGCATGAGCAAGTGCCTTTGCTCCTTTGGCACAAATGTTGTTAATCCTAAGATTAAGAGTCTTCAAACTGCTATTCTTTAGCAAAGCCTGAGCAATTGCCTTTGCTCCTTTAGCACCAATCTTGTTAACCCCAAGTTCAAGAGAAGTCAGACTCTTATTCACTTTCAAAGCCTCAGCAAGTGCCTTTGCTCCTGCAGCACCAATATTGTTAAGCGCAAGATTAAGAGAAGTCAGACTCTTATTCTCTTGCAAAGCCTGAGCAAGTGCCTTTGCCCCTTCAACACCAATGTCGTTTATCCCATACGCATCACCCCCAAGATTAAGAGAAGTCAGACTCTTATTCTCTTGCAAAGCCTCAGCAAGTGCCTTTACTCCTTCATCACCAATGTGGTTACTCCAAAGATTAAGAAAAGTCAGGCTCTTATTCTCTTGCAAAGCCTCAGCAAGCTTCTTTACCTCTTCCTCATTAGGCTTGGCATAAGATAAGTTCAGCTCACCAACCTGATTATTACGTATCTTCTCTAAGATTTCTGGAGTGAGTTTGTAAGATTTAATATTTTCTAGTTCTTTTCTTTCTCTTGCCATAATCACCTCTTTTTATTGATTAATTTCAACTGACTATAGCATAATTTTAGAGGTCATGCAAGTGAAAGTTGCAAAAAAATTATATGGTTAGGTAAAACAGAGTAGGCAACATGGGAGTGTCGAACCCTACACAAATAGCTATAAACACTTTACAATGAAGGGAGAAACAGCTAAGCAGCAGTTGTTCTTAATATTGTTATAGAAATCATGTCACGCTATCATCGCCAAGAAATATTGCCTGAAATCGGCAAAGATGCACAGAAAATAAAGGGTATGAAGCTTATTGATATAAGGAAAATTTATGAATTAAAGAAGAACCCCTTAAAAATCAATCACTTGCATCTTACACTTTCGCAACTTTTAAGTGCAAACAGAAAGCAGATCTTAAGTAAAAATTAACTACAGGTAATAATATGTCTTCAAAGAAAATATTCAATAAAACATTATTAATCGCTTCTGCATTAGTAAGCGTTTCAACGCTCAGTGCCCAAGCAGATATGAATGATGATTTTGCTAAGGCACTTAAAAATGGTAAATTCTCACTTGATGCACGTTATCGCTATGAATTAGTCGACCAAGATGGCTTTGCACAAAGCGCAAATGCCTCTACTCTTCGCACAAATATTAGCTACGAAACTGCTGATTTTTATGATTTCAAAGGAAATATTCAAATTCAAGATGTCGCAACCTTCGGTGCTGAACATTATAACAGCTCAACTAATAATAAAACCCAATATCCTGCGGTAATTGACCCAACTGGCACAGAAATTAACCATGCAAATATTACCTATTCTGGCGTTAAGGATACACAGTTAATTGCTGGTCGCCAAGGTATTGATTTAGACAATCAAAGATTTGTTGGTACTGTTGGCTGGCGTCAAAATGACCAGAGTTTTGATGCAGTAACTGCTGTAAATCAATCAATCAAAGATACTAAACTAACATATTCTTTCATCGGCAATGTTAACCGTATTCAGGGTGATACTCATGCTAATGGCGACTTAGCTTCACGCAGCCATATCATAAACGCAAAATATAGCGGTTTGGATGCAGGAGATTTAGTAGCCTATTCTTACCTTTTTAACGTAAGGGACAACTCCACCCTTTCTACCAAAACTTTTGGTTTGAGATTTACTGGTGATAGTGCGATTAATGATTCATTAAAAGCGCTATATACTGCTGAATATGCAAAACAAAGCGACTATGCAAGCAACGTAGATGATATCAACGTTGCCTATTATTTATTAGAAGCAGGCTTGTCTTATAACAACGCCTCATTAAAAGGCGGTATTGAAAGCTTAGGCGGTGGAAAAGGCAATAGCCATAATGTCGGCTTTGCAACGCCATTTGCAACTCTACATGGACATAATGGCTGGGCGGATAAATTTCTGACTACTCCAGCTAATGGTTTGCGTGATCACTACGCTAGTTTAGAATATAAATTACCAAACTCTAATAACTTCTTGAACGGCATTAAAACCAAACTCGCATATCATCGTTTTAGCGCTGAGAATGGCACAACTGCCGATTCACAAAGAGACTATGGACGTGAATATGATGCTTCAATTAGCAAAGCCTTCAAAAAATATTATAGTGTTGGTCTAAAATATGCTAATTATGATGCAAAAAAATTCGCAACCGATACTGAGAAATTTTGGGTAACTTTGGGTGCTAAATTCTAGAACTTAAATTAATTCTTTTTGGCGGTGAAAAACAGCATTTAGCAATTGCCCGTAAATTACTCACCAACCCGCAATTATTATTAATGGATAATGGTAAAATTATCAATGAAGGCAACATGGGAGTGTCTCAAATCAATCTTTTTGAATGCTTTTCACTATTGAGAACCTGTTAGTTTATCAATAGTGGCGGAGCTAACGAATTGAAAGTTTAAAAATGAGTAATAACAACTTCCTTATCGGAAAAAGGTAAAGACTGATCACCGATGATTTGATATTTCTCGTGCCCCTTGCCAGCAATTAATAAAATATCACCCTCCTCTAAAATCTCCAAAGCGTATTCTATCGCTTTTTTGCGACCAGCAATTTCTTTAGGATTGTTCATAGCTAACATAATTTCTTGGCGAATAGAGGCAGCATCTTCATGACGTGGATTATCATCCGTGATAATTGTAATATCTGCATATTGATCAGCAATTTTACCCATCTCTTGACGTTTGCCTTTATCACGCTCTCCACCACAACCAAAAACTAGAATCAAACGCTTATGTTTCTGATTTTTTAGAATCTGCAAAACATTCTGCAAAGCGGCTGGTGTGTGCGCAAAATCGATAAAGATTTTTGTATTACCAACCTCAACCCTTTCCAACCTACCACTAACTGACTTAATATTTGGCAATATAGCTAGAATCTCCTCAATTGCTATACCCGAGGCATGAATGATCGCCATGGCACAGAGAATATTATAAATCTGAAATTCGCCCGTAAGATTGACTTTTGCTTGATATGTTTGACCTTTATATGCAAAAGAAAACTCTTGAGAGATAACATTAACTTCTATGTTTAACAGCTTGATTTCGCTGGAATTCCTGCCGTAGGAAACAATCTCCAAATCTCTTTTTTTGCAAATATTTTCTAGCTCGGAGAATCTATCATCATCAGCATTTAAAACCGCAATTGTATTATCATTAGCAATGTCAGTAAAAAGCAAACTCTTAGCTTTAAAGTAAGCGTCCAAATCATGATGATAATCTAAATGGTCACGTGAGAAATTTGTAAAGCCAACAACATTAGGCATAATACCATTGAGACGCCCTTGCTGCAAGCCATGGCTTGAAGCCTCCAAGGCAAGATAATTAATTTTATTAGCTTTTAAATTAGCTAATATTTCATGTATTTTTATTACATCTGGCGTAGTTAAAGAAACCACACTCTTGAGCTCTAAAGCACTATCAAAACCTAATGTGCCAAGACTGGCTGATTTAATATTTAACAAATCCCAAATTTGCTTACAAAAATTAACGACTGAGCTTTTGCCATTTGTACCAGTTACGGCTGCGATAAAGTCTGGCTGCCGCTTAGAATAAAAATTACTAGCAACCTCCCCAACAATCTGCGCTAGCTGCGGGGAAACTATCAAACATACATCATCAGCAACTTCAACAGCTTTATATGTCAGAATCGCTACTGCACCCTTTTTAATCGCCTCATTGATATATTGTGCCCCGTCTAGTTTATAGCCTTGAATTGCGATGAAGAGATAGCCTTCTTGAACCTGTCGCGAATCAAGCGTTATACCGTTAATTGACAAATCAGCAAAATCGCCAGTAGGTCTAATATTTTCTGGCAGTAACTCTGCTAATCTTTTGCTCATGTTAATATTATTATTTGGGTAGAATTTTTAACATTGGTGCTGCCCTTCTAACGATCTCACGGACAACAGGCGCTGCTACAACACCACCAGTTGCGTAAAAATGCGAAGCCTCGTTACCAATTGGCTCATCAACCATAACAAATACCAAATATTTAGGATTGTCCATAGGAAATGCGCCTATAAAGGAGGAAAGGAGGCGGTCTTCATCATAACCATATTTACCGATTTTATTGGCTGAACCTGTCTTACCACCAACCATATAACCCCTAGCATTAGCTCGCCTTCCTGTACCTTTTTGTACAGTTGAATGCATTATCTCGCGAATCTTTGCAGAGGTATCTTCACTAATTACTCTTTTCGCTGTAATCACTTCGCCATCAACTCGTTTTACCAAAGTCGCTTGGCGAAAGTCACCACCATTAATCATAGCCGCCGTTGCCTGTGCAAGGTGCACTCCTGTGATTGAAACACCATAGCCATAAGAGGCGGTAACAGAACGTGATAAACCCCAACGTCTTGGCATTTTTGGCAGAGATTTTTCAGTAATTTCAAGACTCAGTGGTTTAAAAAATTCTAACTCCTGCAAGAATTCTTTTTGTAATATATCACCAGCTTTGAGGGCAATTTGCGCCGTCCCAATATTTGAAGATTTCACATAAACAGTACGTGCATCGATTGGTTCATTAATTTTCGAGTAATCATTCACCACATATCCAGCAACTCTTAATGGCTTTGATACATCAAACATATCATCAAGAGTTATAACCTTATTTTCCAACGCCATAGCCATTGTAAAGGTTTTAAAAGTTGAACCCATTTCATATAAGCCAAAACTGGTTTTATTATTGTAATTACGATCAACCAAAGAGATCTCAGGTTCATAAGGGTTGAAGTCTGGCAAGCTAACCATAGCTATAATCTCAGCATTATTCACATCCATAATAATTGCCGCCCCACCTTTCGCATTAAATTGTTTGATCTTGCTATGTAGAGCTTCACGCATCACAGCTTGAACACGAACATCAATGGAAAGCTGTAATGGCTCATCACTTTTACGTAATGTCTTATCGTGAAATTTCTCAACCCCAGCTAAACCATTCTCATCACTATCCACATAACCAAGAATATGTGAAAGTAGGCTATTATGTGGGTAAATACGCTTTTTATCTTCATGAAAATAAAGACCTAAAAAACCCCAGCCATTAATGATTAGTTTTTGTTTTGGGGTAATATCACGACGAATTAAAATCCGGCCATGCACATCATCTGCAACAAGCCTATCCATAACATTCTTCTCTGCTATATCTGGAAAGAATTTTACTAATTGATCAACTAACCCTTGGCGATTTGTAATAATTGATGGGCGTGCATAAAGTGAGTATGTAACAAGGTTTGTGGCAAGAATCACTCCGTTACGGTCAATAATATCCTGACGCTGCGAGATTACTGCTTTGCGTGCTTCATATGGGTTGTAACGAGTAAATATTGAAAGGTAGAAAAGCCGCGAAACGCCACCACATAAAACCACTAAAAATACTATAGATAGTAGTCGAAAACGCCATTTCTGAGAATAACAAATATTAGACACTTTTTCCTTTTATATACTATTACCTACATACAAGGCTATCCACAGCCACAAACAATCATCTCACCCCTTTACTCCTAGATTGCCCTAGAATCGCAAGCGATTCAGGGAGTGACGTGGAACCATCAGGCAATGACAATTACTTAAATAATTCTATCTATCTCTAAGTTGCGAATATTGATTAGTCTGTAAATAAGTTTGCAACTTGCTAAAATCCTTTAATTGTCGATTTGATACATAGGAGAATTGCTTATTTGGCAAATAATTATTTACATATTTTTTTACTGATTCAGGACTAGAAAGCAAGGCTAATTCAGCTTTGTAAACATGTAACGCCTGTTTATCAGCAGTTATTTCTTTATTCAAAACTACCAAATCTTGCTCTAATGCAAAAGTTTCATATTTCACTTTAAACATAAAAACCGTCACAGCTACCATCAAGACAAACTGTGCTAAGATTAGCAAACCTATGTTATATACTTTTCTATTGCTCATTTTTTTACCACCACTCTCAAGCGTGCTGAACGCGCACGTGGGTTATTTTCTATTTCCTCATCGCTTGGTTTGACGGCACCATTTTTTAATAATGTAAAAATCTCCTGCGTATTTTTACTTTCTGGCAGATAACGTGAAGTTGGGTTTACCGCGCCAGAACGCGTACGGAAAAATTCTTTTACCATGCGATCTTCCAAAGAATGAAACGACACAACAACCATTTTTCCGCCTGGTTTAAGCAATTCTGCTGCTTGATTTAACCCTTGTTTTAACTCGCCCAATTCGTCATTTACATGAATACGAATCGCCTGGAATGTCTTAGTTGCACCGTCAATTTTGCCTTTTTTGCTGTAGCCAACCACAGAATTAACGATTGACGCCAATTTTAACGTACTGGTGATTTTCTCTTTTTCACGCTCTCTAACAATTTTGCGAGCAATTTGCCGTGATTTGCGTTCATCACCATATTTATAAATAATATTTGCGAGTTCATCCTCTTCCGTTTCATTCACTACATCATAAGCACTGAGCCCAGCCTTGCTCATACGCATATCAAGCTTTGCATCTTTGCTGAAAGAAAAACCCCTTTCTGCATTGTCTAATTGCATTGACGACACGCCTAAATCAAAGACAATGCCGTCAACACTAGCCACCTCCCTTTGGGCTAATTCAGCACTCATCGCACCGAAATTACTCTCTACAAATTCAAACCTTTCCCCAAATTTTTCTGATAATTTATCAGCAAATTGCCTTGCTTCAGGGTCACGATCAAATGAATAGAGTTTGTTTTTGCTACAAGCTAAAATAGCCTCGCTATAGCCACCTGCACCAAAAGTTGCATCTACATAGCTTTCGCCATCTTTTGGTTCTAAATATTGCAATACTTCTTTAAGAAGTACGGGTTTATGTAAGTTTTGATTTTCCATTATTTTTTTTCCTCATCATTGCGCCGCGAACCGCTTAAACGCAGTACGTGCCTTTGCTTTTTTGCAATATCACGCGCTCTATCAGCGTATTTGGCGAATTTCACAGGATTCCAAATTTCAAAAGTTGCACCTTTACCAATAAACAGAGCTTGTTCGCTGATTGAATTTTCTTCTAATAAACTAGCTGGCAAAACAACTCTACCGTCGCTATCAAAGGCTAATTGCTGCGCTCCACCAAGAATAGCCGTGGCAAATGCGTCTCTTTCTTCTGAATATGGGTCAAGATTATCAATAGATTCGCTAAGGCGCTCTATACGGTCGATCCCGCATGCTTCGATACAATCATTGATAAAAGATGGATAGATTATTATGCCGCTGAACTTCTGCCCTTTTAACACAGCACGATAGCCCGCAGGAACGGAAATCCGCCCTTTTTTATCGATTTTATTTGTGTATGTAGACAAAAATAAAGCCATAAACTTCTTGGCACTTTATGGGTTAACATGGGATATAATGGGATTATGTCTGTATTTTATGGTAATGTCAACTTGTTTAGAATATTTCATATATGAAACACACCTGCGCCGCCTCGTCGTCATCGTCCACGCGACCTCGTCATCGCGTGATCTGCCCCCTCGCCCCATTGGAGGAGAGGGACTGGATCGAGCCATACGGGAAACTACATCTCACCATCGCCTCGGGCAAACACCTCTTCTCTTTACTTTCACGAAGAAAGCTTTAAATTCTCGCGAATTCGAAAACCCATATGAAATAGACATGCAATATATCAGCACACGAAAAAGTACTGTAAAGATAGACTTTTCAACGGCATTAGTTAGTAGCCTTGCCTGCAATGGCGGTTTATACATGCCAGAATCCATCCCGACTTTTAGCCATGCGGAGATTAAGGAAATGGCGTCGCTTTCCTATGTAGACCTCACTTATAAAATCCTACAACCCTTTGTTGGCAATGCGATAGACGGTAAAATCCTCAAAAATATCATTGCCGAAACTTACAATGAAAGTAATTTTCGTGACCCTGAAATAGCGCCATTAAAAAAAATTAACGATAAACATTATTTATTAGAATTATTCCATGGCCCTACCCTAGCTTTTAAGGATTTTGCCCTACAATTGCTTGGTCGTTTATTGCATTATGTTTTGGAACAAAATGGCGAAAAAGCCATCATCATTGGCGCAACTTCTGGTGATACTGGCTCTGCGGCGATTGAAGGCTGCATAGATGCGAAAAATGTTGATATATTCATCCTTCATCCACATAACCGCATCTCAGATATTCAGCGCAAACAAATGACGACTATCGATAGACCAAATGTACATAACATTGCTTTAGAAGGTAATTTTGATGATTGTCAGGAAATGGTCAAAGCTATCTTCCGCGAATGGGGTGAATCACTTGATGATAAAACTCGCCTAATCGCTGTGAACTCAATTAATTGGGTGCGTATCGCAGCACAAATTGTCTATTATTTCTATACTGCCGCACAATTAGGCAGCCCTGAAAAAGAAGTGAGTTTTTCTGTACCAACTGGTAATTTTGGCGATGTATTCGCTGGCTATATAGCAAAAAAGATGGGTTTACCGATTAAACGCTTTATTATCGCCACTAACGAAAATAACATCCTTGATCGCTTCTTAAAGGACAATAAATACACCAAACAGAAGCTCCAGCACACGTTGAGCCCAAGTATGGACATTCAGGTCTCTAATAACTTTGAACGGCTCCTATTCGACATGTATGGCTATGATGGCGACAAGATTAATGAGATCATGACAAACTTCAAAGAAACTGGCAATATCTCGGTTGATGATGAAATTCTAGGCAAACTCCGTGCGATTTTCCTGAGCCACTCTTTAGGTGATGATGAAGTTTGCCAATTTATCAAAAAAATCGATGATGAGTATGGCATGATAATCGACCCGCATAGCGCCATTGGCTTGGCTGCTGCTATGCATTATGAAGAAGAAATTGATACACCGATTATAACTCTTGCTACGGCTCACCCTGCGAAATTCCCACAGGCTATGCAAAAAGCAGGGTTAGAGGCTGTCGCCCTTCCTGAACATCTTAAAGATCTTGAAAGCAAAAAAGAAATCTTTAGCATTCTACCAAATGATAAAAATGCGGTCGAAGAATTTATTAAACAAAATATTAAAGCATCTGGGAAGTAATTTCCTGTACTATTGACCGTCATTCCTGCGAAGGCAGGAATCCATAAACACAAGCAAGCACATTGCCTTTTGCTTCTGGGTCGCCCTAGAATCGCAAGCGATTCAGGCGATGACGTAGCAAGGAGAGGAGCTAGAGGCATAAGCATTCCCTTTGCCTATGGATTATAGATATCACGTTTGGGGTTATACCAAGCAAAGGTCGTCACCCTAAACTTGTTTCAGGGTCTGCATAGCCTCCAGATAGTTACAACTATGATTGTTAAAAATAAAACTTTCCGTATGGGGAGATTAAGCAGATCCCGGATCAAGCGCAGGAATGATATCTTTCACAGATCTACCTTGCATCTTTTTTAAACTACTGTAGAAAGTCCCTCCATGCACTCGTAGCTCAGCTGGATAGAGCGTCTGACTACGAATCAGAAGGCCAGGGGTTCGAATCCCTTCGAGTGCACCAAACATCATCTAATAAAATTAAGAAGGGAGATGTGACAAACACCTCTTCGATATCTCAACAATAAAAAAACCTAGCAAGTTACCCTG
>JAWUXM010000021.1:0-12965 GCA_034111325.1 Rickettsiales bacterium | reverse complement strand
TACGTCAGCTTTTGCTGCGATAAGCGCCTTAACAACAGCAACTTTGCCTCTAAAAGAGGCCTGCCACAATGAATCTTGCAGGAATCGCTTTACTCTTCCTTCATCCCAAGATTCGATATTTTTCCCTATTGCTTGATCTATCTCCGCAAAAGGATAATCTTTTTCTTTTTCCTCTTTCTTCTCTTCACCTTCGAAAGTAATTTTGCATGCATTCTTTGGATTACTACCCTCCGAAACATGTTTTTTTGAACCTTGGTTTTCTTTACAATATTTTTTTATAAAGGTTTTTAACTCTTCTATTTTTTCGGGTTTTCCTAACGCTTGTGAAGAACTCTCTAAAAATGCCGCGTCTCCCCTTAGCAAACCTCGATATTTCACAGAGGATATCTTACCTTTTTTATTCATAGTTATAGTATGAGTTCTAGCGCCTAAAATGCCTTCGGCTATTAATTCATTTATTTGAATTTGCAGCTCTGATTTTGATAATGGCTTACTACATGCTGTAATAATATTTACTATATCTGCTGTATTATCAGATAGTAAGGTTGTGCGCCTTGTTCCAGCAGCTATAATCACTTGCCTATCTGCTCCTAGTTTTTTTTCTATCTCAGTGCGTGCAGCTCCACCGTCGCAAGAAAAAAAGAAATGAGTCTCGGCGTTAATTCGAGTAATAAAGTTGGCAGAGTTTTTTGATGAGTCTTTTTGCAATTTGATTCCGTGTGTTTCACCAATTCCATTACCATGCGCTAAGGTTAAAGCTATATCATATTCTTTTTCTGGCTTTAGAAGACCTTCATCTCCTTCTTTAGGCTTGTTATAATCAACTAATGTGACATTATTCTGTCTAGCAAGCTTTCTTAATTTAGCTGTTTGATCCGGACTATGATCAGCACCAATTATTAACAATATGCGTGGCTTTGTTTTTTGTTCTTCTGTTGCTTTATTTGCTATCCTCATAATTCCCTATCATTAAATTCTTATGCCAGCATTGTAGCATAAAAAGGAGTGCAGGCGAAGCCGCAAAACAAAAAAGCGACAAGAATACAATTCTCGATTGCTTTATAGGTTTTAACTGAGGGTTTTTCTATTTTGAGATGAGTTAATGATTGATTTGAGACACTCCCATAATAGGTTTTTATCCCTAAATAAGAGAGATGACAATAAAAAATAGCATGGTAAAAACGGCAGATGATCAAAGTATTATTACTCATATTATTAGCTGTTACATTAGCCAATTGCTCTGGGAAAAAGAAGCCAGAGCTTACCGCTGAGCAATATTATGAAAAAGGCACCAAATCCTTAACCAAAGGTAATTTGCGTGAAGCGAAGGAGAGTTTCAGCGCAATTGATATTAACTACCCTTATTCTGAACTCGCCGCTAAAGGCGAGATCATGACGGCTTTTGTTAATTATGTTGATAAGGAATATATTGACAGTCTGCACGCAGCGGACAAATTCATTAAGCTCCACCCTGCAAGCGCTGATGTTGATTATATGTACTACCTCAAAGCGATTTCATATTATCAGCAAATGAATGATTTTCACCGTGATCAAATAGCAACAGAAGAAGCTAAAAAATCCCTCAGAGAAATTATCGCCCGCTTCCCAGAAGGTAAATATGCACAAGATTCTAGCAAAAAGCTTATACGTGTGGATAATAAATTAGCTGCAAATCAATTGAATATCGGGCGTTTCTACCAATTAAATGAAGATTATTTATCTTCAGCCAAACGCTTTAAAAAAGTAACTTTAGACTATGATGGAACAAAACATGCGCCAGAAGCTTATTATCGCTTAGCAGCTTCATATACGGCACTTGGCTTAACAAAGGAGGCGAAGCTTTATAAGGATTTTCTGCTAGCGAAATACCCTGAAAGCATTTGGAATAAATTCGCACAACAATTACCAGATTCGGTATCCAATGCTACAAAAACTACATATTAAAAACTTTATCTTAGTTGATGAATTAGAAGTTGATTTCGCTGATGGCTTTTGCGTGTTAAGCGGCGAAACTGGTGCGGGAAAATCTGTTTTCTTAAATTCATTAAAATATGCAACAGGCGCTAAAAGCAAAGCTGGCTTAGTCCGCCCGAATAAAAATAAAGCAATTATCACCGCTATCTTCTCACTTGATGATAAGGTTAAAAACTTACTCACTGAGCATGGCATAGAATGTGAAGGTAATGAATTATTGCTCAAACGCTCCATTAGTGATGATGGCAAAAACAAATGCTTTATTAACGATCAGCCAGTAACAATTAGCCTACTTGCACAAATTGGCGCTATGCTAGTGGAAATCCATGGGCAGCACGACCAACGTGGCCTGTTCGATAGTGGCAATCACATAAAAATCCTTGATGAACATGGTAGATATAAGGCTTTGCTTAAAACAGTCGCGGCCAGTCATAAAATTTGGCATGATCTGCGCTTAGAGTTGGCGAAGAAGAAAGATGAGGTCAAACAAGGCAATTACGATGTCGAATATTTGACCGATATGCTTACAGAGCTTGAAAAGCTAGATCCGCGACAAGGCGAAGAGGAAGATTTGGTAAGCAAGCGTAATTTCTTCAAAAACAAAGGCAAAATCATTAAAGCTCTAAATGATGCAGATAAGAATATTTCTGGCGAACATGATGTTTCAAATGCCCTCCTTGCTGCACAAAAGGTTTTAATGCGCTCTTTGGAGGATGAAGAAAGTCAAAAACTTTGTAGTGAAGTAGTTGATAATATCGACAAAGCCTTGATTGAAATTGATAATGTTAAATCGTCACTTTCTGCTATTGCCGATAGTTTTGATATTGATGAATATGCGCTAGAGGAAGTTGAAAGCCGCATTTCAGATTTGCGCTCTATGGCAAGAAAACATCATACTACAGTTGAGGAATTAGAAGAATTAACCAAGCACACAAAAGAAAAGCTACATCTAGTAACTCATTTTGAGGAAGAAATTGCCAAGTTAGAAAAGCAGATTTTAGAGGCACAGCAAATTTACGCTAAAGATGCAGCTGAGCTAACTGCAAAACGGCAAGTGGCAGCGCAAAAGTTAGAAAAATCTGTCAAACATCATCTTGCAGACTTACATATGAATAAGACGCAATTCATCATTAATATTGAAGAATTGCCAATTGAGAAATGGCGGGCAAATGGTGTTGATAATGTTGCATTTATGGCATCGGTAAATCCTGACATGCCTGTTGGCATGTTATCAAAAATCGCTTCAGGCGGTGAATTATCTCGCTTTATGTTAGCTCTAAAAGCAACTATATCGGATGTGCGTAGTGTTACGACTTTGGTTTTTGATGAGATCGATACGGGGATTGGCGGCGCAGTTGCTGATGCAGTTGGTACAAAACTTAAAAATATTGCAAATGATCTGCAAGTGATGGTTATTACCCATCAGCCACAAGTAGCGAGCAAAAGTGATTATCACTTAAAAGCGGAGAAATCTTTTGATGGCACAAATACTAATGTAAAAATTTACGCTCTATCAGATGAGCAAAAACATAGAGAAATTGCCCGCATGCTTTCGGGTAATAAAATTACAGATGAAGCATTAAGCGCAGCAAGGAAGCTAATCGAACAAGCAGCGTAATTGTTGCCCTTCTGGATGATTGCCCTAGCGCCTTACCCTCTCTGCATCATTACCTGAATCCAGAGGATTCTAAGGTAATCTAGGAGCCACAATGTAAGTATTTTACCTTTGCCTCTGGATAGCCCTAGAATTTTTATAAAATTCAGGCAATGACAAGGGATAGGTCCTAGAATCACAAGCGATTCAGGTAATGACGATGTGCTGGTCTCGCCCTTTGCTCCAAAACCGCCTAACCCAACATGCTTTCTGCAAAATCCTTTGCCTGAAAAGGTTTTAGGTCATTGATCCCCTCACCTATTCCAATAAAGTAGGCAGGGGTTTGGAATTCTGTAGTAAGTGAAATAACAATGCCACCTTTGGCTGTTCCGTCTAACTTACTGATTATCAAACCGTTGATTTTGACGATTTCTTGAAAAACCTCCAACTGTTTTTTAGCATTTTGCCCTGTGGTGCCATCTAGAACCAACAATGAAGCCTGTGGTGCTGATGGGTCAATTTTTTGCATAACACGCGTAATCTTGCCTAATTCGTCCATTAAATTCGCTTTATTATGCATACGTCCTGCCGTATCGATAATTAGAATGTCATAATTTTCAGATTTTGCCTTGATTAAAGCTTTATGCGCAACAGCAGCTGGGTCTTCTCCTTCTCGTTCTGGCATCAAAACATCACAACCAACTCTATCTGCCCAAATTTTTAATTGAGTTGCAGCAGCAGCACGGAAAGTATCACATGCGCCAAGTAAGATTTTATGATTTTGCTTTTTATAAAAATTAGCAATTTTACCAATTGTAGTAGTTTTTCCACTACCATTAACGCCATTTACAATAATCACGAAAGGTTTGTGATTTGTATCAATTATCAACTCTCTAGCATATGGTGTTAGCATTGTTGTGACTTCTGTAGCAATAATTTTCTTTGTTTGCTCTTCGTCTAATTTTTCTTTATTTTCTGCTTTGATTTTAGCAATTATTTTATCGGCAGCATGAACGCCTATATCAGCTGAAATCAGTAATTCTTCCAACGAGCGGAAAACTTCTTCTTTTTTCTTTTTAGTAAGAACCTCAACTAAGCCATTTGTTAAAAATGCTGCGCTTTTGCCGAATGATTTATTCAGCCTGCCCTGCCAGTTTAGTTTTTGTGAAGGCTTTTTTTTTCTGAAAAGATTTTTGATAAAATTGAACATTTTTTTACTGGTTAGGTTTGCACGCTTCTAATATAAACTCTCCTAAATTTCCGTATCATTGCCTGAATTTTTTTAAAATTCAGGCAATGATAAGTTCTAGATATATCTCCACTATATCAACTCTCCTACTAAAGTATCATTTTCTACATTGATAATTTTAACTTGTACAATTTCACCTGCTGGGGATTTTTTATCAACCTGAACTTTTAAAAATTCTTCACTACGACCAATTTCGTCAGTTTCTACAATTATTAGTAAAGTTTTACCGATAAAGCTTTGTTGATATTTTTGTAACTCTTGCATGCCTGCTAAACGCAAGATTTTAGCTCTTGCCTTACGGATCTCTTTCGGGATTTGCTTATCATCAGGGATTCTTGCCGCTGGTGTGCCTTCCCGCGCGGAATATGGAAAAACATGTAATAGACTTAAACCCGCCTCTTTTATTAAAAGCTTTGAATTTTCAAACATCTCATCAGTTTCCGTTGGAAAGCCTGCGATAATATCAGCACCAAAACTTGCATTTGGACGATATTGACGCACCTGATTGCAGAAATCTATCACATCTTGACGCTTATGGCGGCGTTTCATACGCTTTAAAATCATATCATCACCAGCCTGCAGCGATATATGGAAATGTGGCATTAAACGTGGCTCATTTTTAATCAACTCTAGTAAATCATCATCAATCTCCGCTACATCAACCGAAGAAAGGCGCAAACGTGGCAAATCAGGAACAAGGTTTAGCAAGCGTCGCAACATCTGCCCTAGCCTTGGCTTTCCAGGTAAATCTAAACCATAATCAGTAATATCGACGCCAGTAATGACTACTTCTTTAAAACCATTATTTACTAGTTCTTTTATTTGCTCCGTTATTTGCCCGATAGGCACGCTACGGCTATTACCTCTGCCATAAGGAATAATGCAGAAAGTACAGCGGTGATTACAGCCATTTTGCACTTGTACAAAAGCTCTCGCTTTGCCATCAAAACTACTAACCATATGGCTGGCAGTTTCTTTGAGCTGCATGATATCATCGACCAAAACCTTCTCATTTTGGCTATAGCTAGCACTTTCTAACTTTTCTTGATTACCAATGATTTGCGTAATTTCTGGCATTTTAGCGTAGAATTCTGGGCGAATCTGTACGGCACAACCAGTAACGATAATTTTCTTTTCAGGGGATTGTCGGTGTTTACGACGAATAGCTTGTCGCAATTGCCTTTCTGATTCTTTTGTGACAGCGCAAGAGTTAAAAATCAAAGCATCCTGCAAACCAGCCACAAGTGCTTGTTTCTTAATAACCTCGCTTTCATATATGTTTAATCTACAGCCGAAACTGATTACTTCATTTGTCATTTATCTGGGAACCATTGGAAAATCAGGTGCTAATATAAGGCTTTTGGAGATAAGAGCAAGTTTTTGTTATACATTGTATGATTGCACAGGATTATTGCCGTTATCTCTATTCTTCTGTTCTTCAAGGTGTGAAACATTTGATTTAGGTAAAGATTCAGTATGCAATGGAGGTGGCGTGCTGTCCTTATGCTCCTGCTGCTTTTTTTCCTCTTGAGCATTGGCTTTCGTAATGCTGGGCTGCTGCTCTAGCTGTTTAGCCTCTAGCTTATCTTTGCCTTCTGCCGCTGCTGCTTTTTTCTCATCACGGTAATCTAGATAAACTTTAGCACCTATAGTAGCTAAGCCGAGCCCCAATACAACTAAATGTAGCTCAGTTTCTATAATTTCAAGGACATGTAAAGTTGAGCTGACTCCAAGGATTAAAAGCAAAGACAGCATAAGCCCCAACACAATAATTGAATTTCGAGCTGTGTTACCACCTGCTTTTTTTTCTGACTTATCTGACGCTGAAGTTGCTGCGTTTGTGTTATTCAATCCTTGTCTGCTCATATTTATAAAACTTTAGTTTAGGTATATTATAGCAAATTTATGAGGTTTTGCCAAGGTTTTTGTTAATATTACCTGTAAAAACCATTTCCGCAGCACCGCTCATGATGATTTCGTCATTTTCTAATATTTCGATAGTTAAAACACCACCGGGAAGAATCACCTGAATTTTATTAGCTGTGAGACCTCGCCTGTAAGCTGCAATAGCCGTTGCACAAGCGCCACTACCGCAGGCTAACGTTGCCCCTGCTCCGCGCTCCCAAACTCGGAGTTTGATAGTTTTTGTGTCAATTATGGAAGCTACATCAACATTAGTACGTTCAGGAAATAACTCATGCGTTTCAAAAGGCGCAGCTTCTTTTGCTAAATCTATTTTAGCGCTATCTTCGACAAAAAATACAATATGTGGGTTACCAATATTAACCGCCATTGGGTTTTGTAAATTACCTTTCCCTATTTCTACTTCCTGCAAATCAGTAGCTTGACCCATATTTACCGCAATATCATCACCAATACGTGAACATTCTAAGATGCGATCATTAGTTTGAATTGTAAGGTTTTTCGACCCGTTTTGCTCCATGGTTAATTTTGCTACACAACGTGTAGCATTACCGCAAGCGGAAGATTCTGAGCCATCAGGATTGTAAATTTGCATAAAACAATCTGCCGTATCGCTATTTTTGATAATAACCAACTGATCGCAACCTATACCAATATGACGGTTGGCAAGGCGCACTAACTCTTCTTTGCTAAGATTTATCTCTGTTGCGCGACTATCGATAATGATAAAATCATTACCTAAGCCATGCATTTTGTAAAATTCCATGTTAGTAAATATTAAAAATAGTAAATATTAAAAATATTTGATTTTATCAGATAATATTTTCTCAACCTTTTTAACCTTTGAAGATTGTGTGATAATTATCAAGCGGTCAGAAGCTTTGATGATAAAGTCATTAGTCGGTATAATCAGCTCTGAATCACGAACTACTGCAGCTAAAATCACACTCCCCGCTTCATTCAGGTCAGAGGCACTTTTACCAGCGGCGAAGGAAGATTCTACCGCTTCAGCTTCAATTATCTCTACCTTGCCATCATATAATGAGCTAACATTCTTCACCTTACCATGGCGAATATGTTGTAATATGCTCGATACGGTTGTAGCACGCGGGCTAACGATAACATCAATCCCTAGAGAGGAAAATAAAGGTGCATATGAAACACTATTGATCAAAGATATTGACTGTTTACACCCAAGTTTTTTGGCTAAAAGAGAAGAAAGAATATTTACCTCATCATCATTTGACACGGCAATAATTGTATCTGTTGTAGAAATATTTGCTTCTTTGAGAATCTCTTGATCAAGTGCATCGCCATTTATCACCATGGTATTATAGAGTTTGCTAGCAATATATTCGGCACGCTCTTTTTTATATTCGAGGATTTTGACTTGAAAATTACCATTTTCTTCCATTTGTTCAGCCAAAAACAAGCCTACACGACCACCACCAATAATACGGATTTTGCGTGATTCTTTTTCCTCATGACCAAAAAGGCTCATAATCTCTTTAGTATTTTGTACGCTAGCAACGAAATATATCTCATCATCAACACCAAGGGTCTCACGGCCAGTTGGTATGATAAAGCCACCTTCGCGTTTTACGCCAATGATCTTTGAATTAAGCCCTAACAAAGCTTCATTTGCATGCTCAACGCTTAACCCTTTAATCACGCTACCTTCCACACAATGTGCTGAAATGATTTTTACACTACCATCAGCAAAAACTAATGTTTCAATAGCTCCCGGGACATGAAGACGTTCCATAATTGCGTTAGCTACTTCAACTTCAGGTGAGATAATTACATCAATTGGTAGGTGGTCAGGGCAATAAAGTGATTTAAAGTCTTCTTGTAAATAATTTTGATTGCGAATTCGTGCAATCTTCTTTTTCACACCAAAAACCGAATGTGCTACTTGGCAAGAAATCATATTTATTTCATCAGATTGAGTAACAGCAATAATCATGTCAGCATCATCAGCACCAGCATCCCGTAGAACTGTAGGGTGTGAGGCAAAACCAACAATTGCTTTTACATCTAGCTGGCTATTAATTTCGTCAATCAACTCTGCTGATTGATCAATAATCGTCACATGGTTATTTTCAGAGACAAGCTGTTGGGCTATGCTTCTTCCTACTTGACCAGCGCCGCATATAATTGTTTTCATTGATTTACGTGGATTAAAATTCTTTACAAACTGGGACTCGTAACTACCATATCGCAATAATTATTGCAAGCTATTCAATGGATAACACACAAGATAACAGCAAAGCCGAGGAAAAGGCAAAACTCCGCAAATCTCTTAAAAAAGCACTTAGACAAACCTCCCCTTTTCAAAAAAATAAATTAATTAAGGATATTATCGCAGAGAGTGACGAAGAGGAGGCGGAGCAAGAAGCACAATCTAGCGATTCTTCGCAAGGCGTTTCCACGGCCAAGAGCCTAGCCAATGCTGAATCAGGCTTTGTCCTCAAATTCTTCCTGCTTCAATTAGCCAAAATTATTACAGTTATTGCGTTAGTTGTTGGTGGTTTTATATTATTATTTGAATCACTAAAATACATCATGCCTTGGCTGCGCTATTTCTTCAAATTGCTTATTACCAATTAATCGACAAAAGATATTGAGTTATAATATCACGCAATAGCCACTATTTTTATTTCTTCGGTTTGCCTCTGCGGGCTGATGACGTAAATCTGCTGTTTCTACAACATTGCTTGCTATATTCTCTTGAAGGATTCCTACTCGTCTCGGGGCATCCAAAATAATGTGTCTGTGTAAATAAATAATTGCGAAGATTGAAGATTTTGATTATTATCTGACTTACATCAAACATGATCATCGAATAAGGCGCTGTATATACACCACAAACTCAATAGAAAACATCAATGCCAAAACAAAAAAACTACACGAAATAAACTTGCTTTCAAAAAGATACTTGTTTGATTATTTATTCGTCGTAATTAAAGAATATCAAGATAACAACTGGAGTGCATATCCTATAGCAAAACTTAAATATTTCAATAGCGCTTAGACACACAAATTTGGACGGTGCCTAGAATCGCAGGTGATTAAGGCAATGACGCAGAAAGGCAAGGGGCTAAAGAGGCGAAAAGAACCAGATTCTAAAATCTAATAACTTTTGCTTTGATTTTTGACACATGTCCTGCTTGAACAAATTTAGAGGGGTGAATCTGAGGAGTTTTTGATTTATTTTTAGTGAATGTTCCTTATGAATAAGCGAACGTGTACATCTTGGTACACAAGCGAATGAATAAGGGTTATTCGCTAAAAAGAGACAAAAAGAACCAGATTCTAGGCGGGGAGGTCTTCAAATGCCTCCTCCCAACTCCCCTGAGTCGCCGCCTTAGTATATTCGGTAACGCGGTTCTCAAAGAAGTTTGCATGCTCAACACCATTGAGGATTTCATCTAACCAAGGTAATGGATTTTTATCAGTCATATAGACTTCCTTCAAGCCTAATTGGCTCAAACGACGATCACCAATATATCTAATATATTGCTTAACCTCTCTAGCCGTTAGACCTTCGATAGGTCCTAACTCAAAAGCAAGGTCAATAAATGCATCTTCAAGATGAACAATTGTCGTGCAAGCATTATATATTTTAGATTTTAAATCTTCTGTCCATATTTCAGGATTTTCCTGAATAAATGTACGGAATAATTTGATAATTGAATTTGTGTGTAAAGTTTCATCACGTACAGACCAAGTAACGATTTGCCCCATGCCTTTCATTTTACCAAAACGTGGGAAATTCAATAAAATAGCAAATGATGCAAATAATTGCAGACCTTCAGTGAAACCACCAAACACTGCTAAAGTTAAGGCAATATCCTCTTTAGTATCAACACCAAATTCAGACATATAGTCATATTTATCCTTCATTTCCTTATATTTAAGGAACGCCATATATTCAGTTTCCGGTATACCAATTGTATCAAGCAGATGTGAATATGCAGCAATATGAATAGTCTCCGTATTAGAAAATGCTGCTAACATCATCTGTACTTCAGTTGGTTTAAACACGCGTGAATAATGCTGCATGTAGCAATTATTTACTTCAATATCCGCTTGTGTGAAGAACCTAAAAATTTGTGTAAGCAAATGTCTTTCAGACTCACTGATATTATGTTTCCAGTCACGTACATCATCAGCTAATGGCACTTCATCTGGTAACCAATGGATTTTCTGTTGTGTTTCCCAAGCTTCATAAGCCCAAGGATAAGTGAATGGCTTATAAATGGGATCAGCGCTAAGCAGCGTTGTTTTTGTAGTTTTAGTGTCCATGTTTTTATTATAGTTTTATTATTGGCAAGCTAAGCATTCTTCATAATCATTGCTGGAGTTTGAATTTGCTACTTCTAACGGATCAACAGCATCAACTACTGGCAAATTAAGTTCGATAACGTTTTCAACTGCTTTATTAGAAACTTTATCTGCCCTTTGTATAGAAGTAGAGCGACAATAGTAAAGGCTTTTGACGCCCTTTTTCCATGCCTGATAATGAATATCATGCAATTGTTTTTTCGTTACATCACCAGGCAAAAAAACATTCAAGCTTTGTGCTTGGCAGATATATTGCGTGCGATCAGCAGCAAGGTCAATTAACCACCTTTGGTCAATCTCTGGGGCGGTTTTAAAAACCATTTTCTCATGTTCATCAAGAAAATCTAGATGTTGAACAGAGCCTTCATGTGTTGAGATTGATGACCATGTTTCCTCATTATTTTTGCCCTTTTTCTCGAGCAAAGCAATTAGGTTTTTATTACGCACTGTAAACGAACCGGTTAAGGTTTTTTGCGTAAAACTATTAGCAGCGTAAGGCTCAATCCCTGGAGATGAATTGCCACAAATAATTGATATACTGGCTGTAGGTGCGATCGCCATTTTATTGGTAAATCGCTCTTCAACCTTAGCATCCTTGGCATCGGGGCATGCACCACGTTCCTTAGCTAAAACCTTAGACGCTAAGTCTACCCCCTCTTTGATATGTTTGAAAACCTTCTTGTTCCAAACTTTTGACATTGCTGACTCAATCGGCACAGATTTAGACTGTAGGAACGAGTGCAGCCCCATAACGCCAAGACCGACGCTTCTCTCACGCATGGCCGCATATTTAGCCTTCGCCATGCTATCAGGCGCATTATCGATAAAGTCTTGTAAGACATTATCAAGAAAGCGCATTACATCTTCAATAAATTGGCCATCATCTTTCCATGCTTCATAATGTTCTAGATTCAGCGATGAAAGACAACAAACCGCAGTACGTTGTTTGTTTTTATGGTCAAGACCAGTTGCAAGAGTGATCTCTGAACAAAGGTTAGAAGTTTTGACCTTCAAACCTAGTTTTTTGTGATGTTCTGGAACTGCTCTATTAACTGTGTCGATAAATAGCATATATGGCTCACCAGTTTCAATCCGCGCTAATAGGAGCTTCATCCATAGAGCACGTGCTTTGAGCGTCACGACAATTTTCTCTGGCTCATGCGGGCTGCGTAAATGCCAATCAGCATTTTGTTCAACAGCTTCCATAAAAGCATCAGTTATTGCTACACCATGATGTAGATTCAAACTACGACGATTATAATCGCCACCAGTTGGACGACGTATATCGATAAATTCTTCAATTTCTGGGTGATCAATTTGCAAATAAACTGCGGCACTTCCACGGCGCAAGCTTCCTTGTGAAATTGCTAAGGTTTGTGAATCCATCACTTTGATAAATGGTACGATTCCTGAAGTTTTCCCATTACCACGGACAGTTTCACCAATTGAGCGGACATTTCCCCAGAAACTTCCTATTCCGCCGCCTTTTGAAGCAAGCCAAACATTTTCATTCCACAGAGATACGATTCCCTCGAGAGAATCCTCCACTTCATTTAAAAAACATGAAATTGGCATACCACGGTCAGTCCCGCCATTGCTTAGAATCGGCGTTGAAGGCATAAACCAAAGGTTAGATATATAATTATAAAGTCTTTCAGAATGTTGTTCATCATCACCATAATATTTTGCAACACGCATGAATAAATCTTGATTCTCCTCACCAGGTAATAAATATCTATCTTGTAAGATTGCCTTGCCAAAATCAGTTAAATTATCGTCACGTTTTTTATTAGTTTGTAAGTTCGAAACCGGTAATTCTAGAGAGATTGTGTCTGTTATGTCTGAAGTCAACTGCGCCATTTTAAAATCCTTTATTTA
>JAWUXM010000020.1:0-14165 GCA_034111325.1 Rickettsiales bacterium | reverse complement strand
TTTCTCTTTTGCTTAAAATATAACTATAGATCTTCCATACTTCTTCACTAACAAAATTATCATGAGTATCGATTATATGTGTGCCGCAATGGCTATGACCAGCTAGATGCATATAGGCAACTCGCTCAAGCGGTAAATCATCAATATATTGCTGCGCATCTAAGCGGTGATTGAAGCAGGTAACAAAAATATTATTAGCATCGAGGAGTAAGTTACAGCCAGATTCTTCTGCCATATGTTTGATGAACTCGCTTTCACGCAGGTCAGAAGATTTAAATTCTAAATAAGTTGAAGGGTTTTCTAAGGTTAGCGGACGCTCTAAATAATCCTGCACCTGTTTGATGCGTTTGATGATGTGTTTTAGTGCTTCTTCCGTATATGGAACTGGTAAAAGATCATGTGTGTTGATTTTATTAACACCTGTCCAGCAAAGATGGTCAGAGACAAAAACTGGCTTAACAAATTTTATGAGTTTTTTGAGCTTTTTTAAATAATCCATATTGAGTGGATCAGAGCTGCCGATTGATAAAGAAACGCCATGCATTACGATAGGGTAATGCGCCATTATTTGTTCGAGGATAGTGCGTGGTTTGCCTTCGCTATCGATGAAATTCTCAGATATAATTTCAAACCAATCGATAGTTTTGGGGAGTGTTTTTAGAATATGGTCGTAATGCTCTGGGCGTAGCCCGGTACCATAACCTATGTATGGGAAGATAGTTTTAGACATCTTTAAACGTGAGAGGACAGGGAGGATTGCTCCTCCCTATTAAAAATAATACTTTACGAATTATTTTTCGCCTTTGCAAGAATGTTTGCTTTTGCAAGAGCTTTTGCTTTTGCAAGAGCTTTTACCTTTACATCCATTTTTGTGAGAGCTTTCTTTGCCCATCATGTTACAGCTTGCAACACCACCAGCAACAAAGCCCATTATAGCTAAAACTGAAGCTGCTTTTGCAATTTTTTTAACAATCATAATAAAACCTTTAAATAAATTAATAGAAAAGTAGAAAAAATATTCTACACTTAGTGGCTACATCCTATAGTAGGATTATTTAAATTAAAGTTAATTTTGTTAAGTGTGTTTAAGGGTAGGTAAAGTGCGATATATAGCCATTTTATTATTATTGTTTCTAGGTGGTTGCCTTAGTTTTTATGTGCGATACCCTGAGGGGGAGAGCCAAAAAAGCTTCAATTCGTTACCAGTATATCGTGATTATGATAGTCAATACCTTTATCCTAAGGGTGTAACACAGTCTCCATATTCGGGAGATTATGATAGCATATATCGTTACCCTAGGAATATACCTTTAGATCGCAACCATCCCAATAGACCGCTGGATGACTACCCGGTAGGCAGATAAATTTCCATTAATTCATTAATTACTTATGAAACACATCTATAATTATCGCCTCGAGCAAATTACTGAATTGCTGACCAATATTGGTGAAGCAAAATTTCGAGCTAAGCAAATTTGGCAATGGCTTTACGTGAAGCAAGTCAGCAATTTTGCTGCGATGACTAATCTATCGTCCGATTTGCAACAGAAATTAGCAGATATATTATCGCTTGATTCTCTTGCTGTTAGTAACCAACAAGTATCAAAGGATGGAACGCATAAGTGGCTATTTACATTACCAGATGCGAACGAAATAGAAACGGTTTTTATACCAGAGGAAAGCCGTGGCACATTATGCATCTCATCACAAGTTGGCTGCACATTAAATTGTCATTTTTGCCATACAGGAACTCAAAATTGGGTCAGAGATTTAAGCGCTGACCAGATCGTTAATCAAGTTATGACGGCAAAAAAGCTTTTAGCTGAATCAAATCCAGAAGCACGCATAACAAATATTGTTTTTATGGGAATGGGCGAGCCATTGCTTAACTATGACAATGTTGTGCAATCTTGTAAGATCTTGCTTGATAAGGATGGTCTGAATTTATCACGTCGGAAAATTACTATTTCTACATCAGGAATCATCCCAGCTATTAATAAAGTCGCTGAAGAGTTGGCGGTTGGCTTGGCGATCTCCCTACATGCGCCAACAGATAGCCTGCGGACTGAAATCATGTCGATTAATAAGAAATACCCACTTAAAGACCTAATGGTTGCATGTGAAAATTACATCGAAACGGCGAATGTTCATAAAATCACTTTTGAATATGTGATGTTAAAAGATGTTAATGATTCAGAAGAACAAGCAAAAGAGCTAGCAAGGCTCATTGGGCGGAGATTTATTAAAGTGAATTTGATTCCGTTCAACCCATGGCCAGATTCTCCGTATGAATGCTCAAGTAGAAATCAGATGAGGCGTTTTGCTGATGTTTTATCGGCAGCAAATATCGAAGCGCCAATTAGAGTAACGCGTGGGCAGGATATTTTTGCGGCATGTGGGCAGCTAAAATCCGCTTCAAAGAAAGTTAGGAAATCACTATCCTAATTGAGGGTTTTATCGCCACCTTCAGTAGGGTCGCCGTTTGTTTTGCGCTCATGATATAATTTAGCGAAATCAATAGGGTCCATCATTAAAGCAGGGTAGCCACCATCACTTGTTGTGTTAGCGATGACTCTTCTGGCGAAAGGGAAGATTAGGTTTGGGCAATAGATCAATAATATTTCTTCTTTATTTTCGTCAGGGACATTCTCTATAGTAAAAATCCCTGCATAGTCTAATTCAGCTAAGAAAATAACATCTTCCTGTTCTTCTGCTGAAGATATAGCGCGAACCTTTGTTTTGAGCGACACTTCAAACAAATTATCACCCAGTTTCCGGGCGTTTATATCAACGTTAAATTCGATTTTAGGTTGTTGTTTGAGGGATATTGGTGGTTTAGGGCTTTCAAAGGAAAGATCTTTGATATATTGAGCGTTAACAATTACTTTGCTGTTTTCCATGATGTTCCATTGTTTTTTAAAGATAGGAATATATATTACTCATAGCTAGTTTTGCAACTGTTAATGATTATTCTTAATTATAGGTTTTAAATGTATTTAGATATTTTGCTTTTTGCTATTGCTGCAGTTTTCATTGCAGTTAAGGTTTTTAACACACTTGGTAAAAATGAAGGTATAGGGCCAAATAAAGCCTCCAACATTATTAATCTTTCGGGTGATAATTTTAAAGTTGTAACCCCTGAAGAGCCTGCACAGCCAAAAGATGACGATGGTGACATTATCGCAACGCTTTCTCCAGCCTTGGCGAAGAAAGTTGCGGAGATCAAAAAAATCGATGTAAATTTTAATTTAAATAAATTCCTTGAAGGCTCTTCGCACGCTTTCGAGATGATTATTACTGCATTTGCTAAACTTGATAAAAAAACTTTGCAGGACTTAACTAATAAAAAAACGTACGATATTTTTGCTGATCAGATTGAAGCTATTACCAAACTTGGCAACCAATTGGAAATCACGGTTGTTTCAATTTTAAAAAACCAACTCAAAGCAATTAAGCTAAATGGCAATATAGCTGAGGTTAAAATTGCTATTGACTCTGAACAAATTAGCTCTGTAAAAGATGCGAAGGGTAAGGTTATCAATGGCAGTACTTCCGATATACAAGAAGTTGAAGATATTTGGGTGTTTTCTAAAAACCTTAAATCTAGCAACCCTATTTGGCACTTAGTTCAAATCGACGCATAAATAGTTAGCCTTTTTATTATGAAGTTTGCTCTTGCCCAGATCAACTCTATCGTTGGCGCTTTAAAATATAATCAGCAAAAGATTATCAAAAGCTATCAGCAATCTATTGCTAAAAATGTTGATTTAGTAATATTTCCAGAATTAGCAATTTCAGGTTATCCACCAGAAGATCTACTGCTTAAACAAGCTTTTTTAGATGATAATTTAGCAACATTACAGGACATCATAGAGCAGAGTAAAGGTCAAAAAACAGCAATGTTATTAGGAGCTTTATGGCAAGAGGCTGGTCTTTTATATAATGCTGCGGTTTTTATTGAAGATGGTTCGATCAAGCAAATTTTCAAAAAAATCTTTTTACCAAATTTTGGTGTCTTTGATGAAAAAAGATATTTTGTTGCAGGTGAGCGAGTTGGCATATTAGATTTTAAAGGGCAAAAAATTGCCGTGCTCATTTGTGAGGACTTATGGAATTGTAATGTTAGTGAAGTGCAGGAGGCTGATATATTGGCAGTTTTAAATTCCTCGCCATTCACGCTTGATAAATATCAACGCCGTTTGGGTATCGCTTCACGTTTTGCTAAGAAAATGCTTTATGTAAATCAAGTCGGTGGTCATGATTCGCTGGTTTTTGATGGTAAGTCTTTTGTCTTAGGTGAGCAGGGTGAGCTATTGGAGCAAGCTAAGGGTTTCGCTGAAGATTTGTTGGTAACTGATTTTACAGAGAAAGCTAATCAGCCAGTAACTGACCAAATAGAAGATATCTATAACGCTTTGATGCTTGGCCTGCGTGACTATGTAACAAAAAATGGTTTTAAATCAGTTCTTATAGGGTTTTCTGCAGGTGTTGATTCTGTATTGGTCAGTATGGTTGCAATAGATGTGTTAGGGGCTGAAAATGTCCATCTCGTGACTATGCCATCAGAATTTACCTCAAAGGAAACTTTTGCTGATGCTGAAGATTTTCTTGCAAAATCAGGTGCATGTAATATTCAGAATTTGCCGATTGAATCATTATTCTCTGAGTTAAAAAATAATCTCGCTGCAAGCTTTGTTGGGTTGGAAGATGATGTTACAGAAGAAAATATGCAAGCGCGAATTCGTGGTTTGCTGTTAATGTCACTATCAAATAAATTCAACCATTTAGTTTTAGCGACAAGTAATAAATCAGAAAGCGCAGTTGGTTACGCAACCTTATATGGTGATATGTGCGGTGCTTTTTCATTGATTAAAGATGTTTACAAAACCGAACTTTATAAATTAGCTAATTGGCGTAATCATAATTTTCCGGTTGGAGCGCTTGGTAATAAAGGCATGGTTATTCCGCAAAATATTATTAAAAAAGAGCCTACTGCAGAATTGCGCCATAATCAGCGTGATGCAGACAGCTTGCCGCCATATGAGATTTTAGATAAAATCTTATTTTTGCTGATTGAAAAGCAATTATCAGTTAAGGAAATCATTGTGCGTGGCTTTGATAGTGAGGTTGTTGCCAAGGTGGCAAAATTGCTCAAAAACTCTGAATATAAACGTAAGCAAGCTCCGCTCGGTGTTAAAATTACAAATATGAGTTTTGATAAAGATCGCCGTTATCCAATTACGAATCATTATGATAGTTAGTAAGTGTGACTTATTTTATGTGGTAAAATATTTTTGTTTAGTATTGCTATTATTGCTTTTTTATAGTTCGGCAGCTTTTGCAGTTGAGGATAGGGTAGGAAGTTTAGCTAAAGAATTGCGCTGTTTAGTATGTGAAGGGCAGGCGGTTTATGATTCAAATTCTAACTTTGCTGAAGATGTTAAAAAACAAATTACGTTAATGGTAGAAGAGGGCAATACTGACCAAGAAATTAGGCGTTATTTCGCGGAGCTTTATGGTAATGAAATATTATATAGGCCGCCAGTTAATGGTTTTACATTTTTATTATGGTTGGCACCATTAGTTTTCTTTATTAGTGGTTTTTTTGTAATAAGACGTGGCAGAAAATAGATATCTACAGAGTTTTCTAGAGGCAATGGCAAGTGAGAAGCAACTAGCAGAAAATAGCTTGTTGGCTTATCACAAAGATGTAGCAGATTTTTTGCAGTTTATAAAAACTAAAGGCTGGAATCTGCAAAATATTAATCAAGGCAACTCTAGGGAATATGTTTTTGCGCTATATGACCAAAAGCTTGATAATCATTCAATTGTACGCAAGATCTCAGCAATTCGTCAATTTGCTAAATTTCTGACCAGCGAGAAAGTTATTAAGCATAATTTTATTGGCGAGAGTAATTTGCCGAAGACTAGCAAGAATATTCCCAAAACCCTAACTATGCAGGAGATAGACTCAATCATTGATGTGATGGAAAAAAAATTTACTTCATTACAAGGTAAAGCTTTTGCCGCTATGTTGGAAATCCTCTATTCTACAGGTTTGAGGGTTTCAGAGCTAGTAAAGTTAAAACTTAGTTCTATTCGCTATAAAGATGTTGAAGCGCTGGAGATAGAAGGGTTTTTGATGATTGAGGGGAAAGGCAAGAAGGAAAGAATTGTGCCATTAAACCAGTCATCGCTAGTAAGGCTGCAAGAATATCTCCTATGGCGGCGTGGTAAATATGCAGGCTCGTTTTGGCTTTTCCCTAGTAATGGACAAAAAGGACATATTACAAGACAACGTTTTGCGCAAATATTAAAAGAGGCAGCAATTTTAGTAAATATTGATCCTAATAAAATCTCACCGCATGTAATTCGTCATTCATTTGCTACGCATTTATTAAATGGTGGTGCAGATTTACGGGTCATTCAAGAGTTATTGGGGCATAGTAATATATCTTCTACGCAAATTTATACGCATGTTGTAGATAAAAAGCTGCAACAGATGGTTACAAATTGTCATCCTCTGGCGAAGAAGTAATATGGATATGAGGGGCGCTATGGGTAGAGGTATGTTGAGACCCAACCATCCTTAGACTTTTTATAGAGTGTGCGTTTGTTACAGCGATGCTCGCCCTTTGCCCAGAATTCGATAGAATCAGCAATAACTCTAAAGCCAGACCAGAAAGGAGGTCTTGGTATATCAACTCCCTCAAAATCTTTAGTGATTTTTGCAACCCTGCTTTCTAACTCCTCAAAAGATTCTAGAGCTGTTGATTGTTTTGACGCCCAAGCTCCTATTTGGCTGCCACGGTGGCGTGTGGCAAAATAACTATCTGCTTCTTGATCATGGACTTGTCTTGCCTTACCTGTGATGCGAATTTGTTTGTCAATTGGCATCCAGTAAAAACATAAGGCGACATTATCATTATGGGCGATTTCCTGGCTTTTTTTACCAGTAAGATTTGTATAGAAGGTAAAGCCTTTTTCGCTCATTTCTTTAGCAAGTAATATGCGTAAAGATGGAGAGTTATTATCGCTTGTCGCAACTGCCATGGCAGTTGGCTCGTGAATATGAGGGTGATCCTTAGCTTCTTTGAGCCATTGGTTAAAGATAGTAAAGGGATTTGCGGGGATGTTATCTGTCATTTACATACATATATGATTTTCTACAAAACTAATGTGCCAAAATAACAATGCAATAAAAAAGCCGACTAGAAATTCTAGCCGGCTCCTTATTTTTAGATAATCTTTAATTCAAAACTAGAATTTGTAAGATACACCAATTTTCACAGCTGAAAGATCAAGAGCTTGGCTTGTTGCAGTTCCGTCAGTCCTGTCAAATGAAATGCGATCAGTTTTGACATATTCCATTCTGATAGATGTTATATCACTAAGCTCAAAGCTTGAGCCAATGCCATAACGACCAGCACCTTCATCATATGATTTTTTCGTAGGGTTGTCATAGGTTGTGTTGTCAAAATCAACCATGGTATAGCCACCAATAGCATATAGGTTATATTCACCAAAATCATAACCAATTTTAGCATCTATCCCGTAAGTTGCGTTAACACTAACTGCGTTATAACCAGGCTCTATTACATTGGCAGATTCAACATTATAGTAAACTTCAGGAGCGATAAAGATGTTATTCATAACATCATAGCGTGCACCGAAATTTACACCATATGCAACGCCTTCATCAGATGACTCGGAACTATTAGAGGTTGTTACGTTATAATTTGCAGAAGTGTTAGAGAGATCAATTCCGCCGTAGAAATTATCAGGCATAAGTGGGTTTGCAAATGCTGAAGCAGCTGAAAGTGATAATGCTGTAGTGATTAAAAGTAACTTTTTCATAAGAATAACCTTTTAGTTAATTAAAAATACAATCCATAGTTTATTTTGTGATATTTAATAGTCAAACAGTTAAGAATTAGGTTTTAAAAGATAGGATTTATCTTGCATAGAAGGATAGCTTATTTATTAATTAGGAGCAAAAATACACATATTTTATAGATGGCTAAAAATATAGAAGTAAAGATTGAAAACCTTAGCGTTTTTTATGGTGAGAACCAAGCGTTATATAGTGTCAATTTAGATATTGAGAAAAACCGAGTCACCGCTTTAATAGGACCTTCAGGGTGCGGGAAGTCTACTTTTCTACGTTGTATTAACCGCATGAATGACACAATTGCTGATTGCTTGGTTGAGGGCACGATAAGTTTTGATGGTCAAGATATTAATGATAAGTCAATTGATGTTGTAGCGTTGCGTGCAAGAATTGGTATGGTATTCCAAAAGCCTAATCCTTTCCCGAAGTCGATTTATGATAATGTTGCATACGGACCTCGACTACATGGGATGTTTAAAAACAAAGCTGAGTTAGATGCTATTGTTGAGGAGAGCTTGCGCAAAGCAGGGATTTGGGATGAAGTGAAGGATAGGCTGCCTAGCCCTGGCACTGGTCTTTCCGGTGGTCAGCAGCAGAGGCTTTGTATTGCGAGGACAATTGCTGTAAAGCCAGAGATTATACTAATGGATGAGCCATGTTCAGCACTTGATCCAATTGCCACTGCAAAGATTGAGGTGTTGATTGATGAGTTAAAAGAACATTTCACAATCGTCATAGTCACGCACTCAATGCAGCAGGCAGCAAGAGTTTCACAAAGAACAGCATTTTTTCACATGGGTAATATTGTCGAAGTTGGTGATACTGACAAGATTTTTACAAATCCTAAATTGCAGCAGACGCAGGACTACATAACCGGTCGCTTCGGCTAAACCCTAATCTGGTCTTTTTGCGCCCTTTTTTGCAAATAACTTTTGTTCATTTCGACTCGTGTATAAAGGATACACTTAGCTCATTCACAAAAGACATTTGCAAAAAATCATCACAAAAATCCTCAGATTATTACATGTAATTCTTTTGAGCGCTTTTTGCTAAACTGCTTCGGTTTTTATCGGTTACGTATACCAGGAGAAAATTATAAATTTCCCCCGCTTGTTTGCTAAAAATACTGCCCCGCAGTGTTTTCTTAACGCACAAGCCCTCAAAAAACTTCATGGTTTGACAAAAATCATTACAAAAACCCTCGTCATGCCCTGAATTCTTGCAAAGAATTCTAAGGGTATCCATAGAAAGTCTATACCAACGTCCATTATAACAGATCCAAAAAGGTAAAGCGGTTGCGAGTGAAGGCAGCGTTGTTGATTGCGGCATCAATCATTTTATTATTCCAGCCAATATCAGCTATGCGTGTTGGCGCACCAGCTTTTAAGAGTATATCTTCAAGTTTTTTGCTAGGAATAGAGATTGCCTTAATTTCTTCTTTGATGTTTTGCCAATTCTCTAGCAATAGCTGATTTATCAGAGAAAGATTAATTTCTTTCTTTTGATATTCTGCCAAAGCACTATCTGCTAATTCTTTTGGCAAGAATTCATATAGAGTGTCAGTATTTTTCTTGGTTAATATTGGTGGTTTTGTTTGATTTAGGAGTTTCTCCTGTAAGCGTACCATAATTAAAGTTGCAACAGCAATTTGCTCACCATGAAAAGATTTATTGCCAAATGCCATTTCAATAAAATGTGCAATTAGATGTTCGCCGCCGCTCGCTGGAGAGCTACTTACCGCTAGGCTCATACCTATACCAGAGAGAATTAAGTTTTCAGTCAGCGCAATAATAGTGTCTTCGTCTTTTTCGGCTAATTTTGCGCTATTGCTAAAAAGAAGTTTTTCACTAGCTAATAATAAGTCAAAAACTTGCTCATCATAATGGCTATTAGTTAGATGGTGTGAGAGTAACCAGTCAGCCTGTGCGGTAGGTCGGCAAAGTGAATCCCCTAAGCCGCTCTGGATTAGGCGTAGTGGCGCATTTTTTAATACCTCAATATCAAAGAGAATCATCTCTGGCAAATGTGCTGCTTTAGAGGTGCGTAAGCCCTCGCTAGTAATAATTGATGCATTAGCCGAGCTATAGCCATTCATCGATGGTGCTGTGCCGTAAATTATGTATTTTTTTTGCGCTAAGTAAGAAGCATATTTGCAGATATCGTTAATTGTACCGCTACCCACGCCAATGACAAAATCACATTCTTCGATATTGAGGCTTTTTATAAGTGTTTCTTGAGGTTTGACATTATTGGGTAAGATAATTTCTTTAACTGTTAGTGTTTGCGCTAATTTTGCAGCTAAGCTTTTTGCTAATATTTTATGAGTGGTTTCGTCACTAATAATAATTGCACTAGTGCCTAAGTTCTTTGATAAATCTTGCTCAATAATATCGTAATCAATAATAATTGATTTGATCGTACTAAGATTTTCTATTCTATTTTTGACTATTATATCCACTACACTAAATTTCATACTTTGAAGGACACAGATAGTATTATAAATGGCTAAAAAAGGAAGCATATTAATCACAGGGGCAGCAAAACGAGTCGGGCGGATAATTGCGCTTAGTCTGGCAGATGAGGGCTATAATATTGCGTTACATTACAATCATTCAGAATCTGAGGCGCGCACCGTTCAGAAGGAGATTCAGAGTAAAAACGTGGAATGTGAAATATTTCAGGCAGATCTTAGAGACTTGAAAGCCACAAAATCGATGTTTGAGGCTAGTTATAAAGCTTTTCCTGATTTAAATGTGCTAATCAATAACGCATCTGTTTTTGAGCGCACAGCTTTTCTAGATACTAATGAAGAGTTTTTTGATGATAATTTATCTATAAATTTCAAAGCAGCGTTTTTCCTATCTCAATATTTTGCTAAAATTTGTAAGAAAGGCAATATAATAAACATCTCTGATGTGCATGTAACTAAAAATACTACTTCATATTTTGCCTATTTATTATCTAAAAAAGCTTTTAGCGAATTTACTAAAATGGCAGCAAAAGAATTAGCCCCTGAGATTATGGTCAATCAGATTTGCCCGGGGACAATAATTGCAACGCCTAATGAGACATCAGGATATATGGCGGAAAAGGCTAAGAAAATGCCAGCGCAAAAGCTCTCAAATCCAGAAGAGTTAGCACGGGTTGTTAAATTTATTTTAGAATCTAATAGTTTCTATGGGCAAAGTTTTTTCCTAGATGGAGGGGAGTCTTTACTATAAGAAATTTATAAAGGGGTTGCTTTGCGTAAAATACTATTGCTATCCATAGCTATTTTTCTACTAATATCAGACTCTTATGCTGCACTCCTAATAAATGACATTAAGAGCATGGAGGAGGCTGACAAGTTAGGTTTTGCTATAGAGTTAAATGAAAAGCCTGAATATAATTATTTCTTTTTGAGTAAGCCTGAGCGTTTTATTGTTGATATAAAAAAGGCTATTTGGCAGTTTCCAGTTAAAGAAAAATCAGTTAATAGTTCTTTGTTGAAAGCATTTCGTATCTCAAACTATGAGGACAAGACGCGTATTGTCGTGGATCTTAAGCGTAAAACGGATTTGCAAAAAATTCTCTTTAGTCAGAAAGCAAAAAACAACTATCAAGTAACTTTTCTTTTTACTGGTGATGTTAAGCCGTTGGTCAAAATAGATAATATTATTGATGATATTATAGCTTCTGAAAAAGCAGAGGAGAAGAAATTAGCAGTTGAAAAAATTAAAGTTAATCTCAAGAAGCCAGTGATTGTAATTGATGCTGGGCATGGCGGGCATGATCCAGGGGCGTTAGGTTATCGTTTGAAGGAAAAAAACATAACATTAGAATATGCACATTCCTTAAAATATGCATTAGCAAAAACTGGGAAATATCGTGTTTTTTATACGCGCAAAAGTGACTATTATATTCCCTTGCGTCGTAGAATAGCAATTGCTCGCAAACATAAGGCAGATTTATTTATCTCACTACATGTAGATTCTGCGCATAATCGCAAAGCGCGTGGTTTATCAGTCTATACTTTGTCTGAACATGCATCAGATGCTGAAGCTGCAGCGTTAGCAAGAAAAGAGAATCGTTCTGATCTTGTGGTTGGGTTAGACTTATCAGGCGTAAATAAAGAAGTAGCAAATGTGTTGATTGATCTTTCACAAAGAGAAGGAATGAATAATTCATCGAAATTCGCTGAGCTTCTAGTGCTGCAGTTAAGAAAAAAAGTAAAAATGCGTAAAGATACTCATCGTTTTGCTGGTTTCGTTGTGTTGAAAAACCCTAATATGGCTTCGGTTCTAATCGAGCTAGGTTTTATATCAAATCGCTATGATGCTAAAAAGCTACGTAGTTCTCAATATCGTGACGATGCGGTTGAGGGTATAGTTAGTGCTGTGGATAAATATTTCAGATGATTTTACTACTGCCCATAGGTTGTGGCAAAAATCCATAGCTTTTATGCCAACAACAAATGTACATTTAAAGATGAATGTTGGTATAAGTTGTTGAGCAATTCATACAGAATAAAATGTTACTATATAACAAATACATAATTAAAAAAACATTATTGCCAGCATTGTTGATATCACTGAGCATATCAGGAGTTATTTGGCTTACGCAATTAGTTGGTTTTTTTGATCTTGTCACAGAAAAAGGCTTGGGTGTTTTGGCCTTCTTTTCATTGGCGCTTTTTCTTCTGCCATCAATTTTATTGGTTGTGTTTCCTATTGGGTTATTTTGTGCAACCTTATTTGCTATCAATAATTTTACACACACTAAAGAATTATTTGCCCTTAAAGCTGTTGGTTTAAGTCGTGTGCAGCTATTAAAACCCTTTATGATAGTGGGGGTGTTTTTTATGGTCATCAGCTATATTTTTACTCTATACGCCGTGCCACATAGCTATCGTAAATTTTCAGAAAAACAGGAATATATTAAAAATAATTACATAGCCGTTGCATTGGAAGAAAAGGTATTTAATAGCCCTGTGGAGGATACTATTGTCTATGTGGATAAAAAAGAAAGTTCTATAATGGGTGGGATATTTATTTATCAACAAGAAAAAACTGATAAATACCCAACGATGATCACGGCTGCAAAGGGTGATATTATTCAAATAGAAGGGTTAACTAGGGTAGTGTTATATGATGGAAACCGTTATGTTTATAATGAAGAAAATGGTATATTATCGCAGTTAAGTTTTCAAAGTTATGTTACTGATTTGGATTTTAAATCTAATGAAAACAAAACTATAAAGGAAATTCCATTGCGAGCTTTGTATGTACATGAGTTACTTGATCCACCTATTGGGCAAGTTAAGATTGATTCAGAAAATAAATTATTTGCTGAGCTTCACCAAAGAATTGTTTGGCCATTACTTACTTTACTTTTGCCTTTTGTAACGGTCGCTATATTGTTTCATGGAGAATATAACCGCCTAGGCAATCGCAAGAAAAATATTGTTGCTAGTAGTGTGGTGATTTTAATTGTCATGGTGAATTTTGCCTTGCGCAGTGTAACAGTTGCTATTCCTGCATTAGCTTCGTTACTATATTTGTTTATTTTAGCAATCTTTGCTATATTTTGGCTAGTCACTTTCCGCAGGAAATCAATATAACAAATATCAATGACTCAAAAGAAATATTATCCTGAAACATCATCATCACCTGATTTTGCAAAATTAGAAAAAGAGACGCTTGCGTTTTGGCAAAAAGAACAAATTTTTGAGAAATCAGTTAGCAATCGTCCAGCGCGAAAAGACGGCAAAAATAACGAGTTTATTTTCTATGATGGACCGCCATTTGCCAATGGCTTGCCACATTATGGTCACTTGCTTACGGGTTTCGTCAAAGACATCTTTGCGCGCTATCAAACTATGCAAGGTAAAAGGACGGAACGCCGCTTTGGCTGGGACACTCATGGCCTTCCAGTGGAGATGGAAGTTGAGAAGGAATTAGGCGTTTCTGGGCAGATCGCCATTAATGAATATGGCATAGATAAATTCAACTCATCTTGCCGCACTTCAGTGATGAAATATGCAGGTGAATGGAAGGATTATGTTAGCCGCCAAGGTCGCTGGGTGGATTTTGAAAATGGTTATAAAACCATGGATAAATCCTATATGGAATCTACCATTTGGGCGTTTAAACAGCTCCATGAAAAAGGTCTGCTTTATGAAGATTTGCGCGTTATGCCTTATTCTTGGGCTTGCCAGACTCCACTTTCAAATTTCGAAACTCGCATGGATAATTCCTATCGCGAGAAGGAAAGTAAGGCAGTTACGGTTAAATTT
>JAWUXM010000019.1:0-11131 GCA_034111325.1 Rickettsiales bacterium | reverse complement strand
AATTTTCTGGACTTTTAGCGCTATCTCTGGGAAATAATCCCTCCTTTACTCAAAGGACACTCATGAAAAAACTTACTCTTCCCCAAGCCAAAACTGAAATTCTATCTGGTATTACCGTCGCTTTGGCGCTCGTTCCAGAAGCTGTTGCCTTTGCAATTATCGCACATGTACACCCTTTAGTTGGACTTTATGCAGCGTTTTTTGTGGGTTTGATTACTGCAATATTCGGCGGTCGCCCCGGAATGATCTCTGGTGCAACTGGCGCTCTAGCCGTAGTTATGGTTTCACTTGTGCTTAACCATGGGGTTGAATATCTCTTCTCTGCCGTGATTTTAATGGGGCTTATCCAGATTATCGCCGGCACATTGAAATTAGGAAAATTCATCAGAATAGTCCCACACCCTGTTATGCTTGGTTTTGTTAATGGTTTGGCAATCGTCATATTCCTTGCACAATTAGGTAGCTTCAAGACTGCAAGCGCAAGCGGCGGCGCAGAATGGATGCAAGGTATGCAACTTTATGTTATGCTTGGCTTAGTTGGTTTTACTATGTTGATGATTTATCTAACGCCAAAAGTTACTAAAGCAATCCCTGCTCCTTTGGCTGCGATTGTAGCGGTTTTTGCTCTTACACAATTATTCGGCATTGAAACAAAAAGCGTTGGTGACTTAGCAAATATCGCTGGTGGCTTACCACAATTCCACATGCCAACCGTACCACTTAATTTAGAAACACTGAAAATCATTTTACCATATTCACTGGTTTTAGCAGGAGTTGGCCTAATCGAAAGCTTACTAACTTTAACGTTAATTGATGAAATCACTGAAACTCGTGGACGCAAAAGTCGTGAATGTCAGGCACAAGGTTTGGCAAATTTAGTCACAGGCTTTTTTAGCGGAATGGGTGGTTGCGCTATGATCGGGCAAAGCATGATTAATATCAGCTCTGGCGCACGTCATCGCCTCTCTGGCATTATCGCAGCATTATCTCTTCTCATGTTTATTATGTTTGGCTCAACAATTATTCAAACTATCCCAATCGCAGCATTGGTCGGCGTGATGTTCATGGTCGTAATTGCTACCTTTGCTTGGTCAAGTGTTCGCATCCTTCATAAAATCCCACGTTCTGACGCATTTGTGATCTTCCTCGTCTCTGGCGTTACGGTATTTTTTGATTTAGCAATCGCCGTAGTAATCGGCGTTATTGTCTCAGCTTTAGTTTATGCATGGGAAAGTGCGCATCACATTACCGCAATTACCAACCGTAAAGGTAAAACTAAAACTTATGATTTATATGGACCAATATTCTTTGGCTCAGTTGCAAGTTTTAATGATTTATTCCACCCAAAAACTGACCCAGAAAATGTTATTTTAAATTTTGACCATAGCCGTGTCTGGGATCATTCAGGAATCGAAGCATTGGAAAAACTCTCTAAGCGCTACACTTCACTTGGCAAAACCATAAAATATCGCCGCCTAAGCTATGACTGTTCTAATTTATTAGAGCGTTCTGGCTGTGTAGTTGAACGTGATAAAAACTCTGACCCACGCTATGAGGTGGTAATGGATCGGAGTTATGCTCCCGGAGAGGAAGAAGCAACAGCCTAAATTTGGTCTTTTTGCGCCCTTTTTAGTAAATAACTTTTATTCATTTCGCTCATGTACCCAAATATACATGTTCGCTCATTCACAAAAGACATTTACTAAAATCATCACAAAAATCCTCAGATTACCTCTATGGCAAATATTGTAATTTTGTTAATTTTAATAAAGAAAAATGAGTAAAGAACCAAGCCCTAAAAGACGTAGAATTGAATCACTTACACCCCTAACAATCCCAGAGGAGAAAGCAGAAGATATATTAACCCAAACAGATAGTGAGGGCGAAGATGAAGAGCTTGGTGCGATAGCAGATTTCTCAGCAGAACAAGCTATAATAATACAATTAAAAGCAAGCCTGAAAGAAATAGCAGGCAAATGTAATGCGGTTCTAAAACGATATGACAGATATGTCATACAAAGTCCTTTAACATCCGCTATAGCAGCGAAGCAACTCAAAGAACCTGTGGAAGAATATAAAAATCTTCTTACAGAATATTGCCAACAAGCAATAAAATTATATGGCCTGACGGTTGACCCAGAAATATTAAAATGCTCCCTACAGAAAGAACATGGGTCTATCGAAGAAAAATATAATGATTTATTTTCCCCTAGTGAAGATAAGCTCCGCACTCGCTAAAAAATCTCCGCAACATTAATGCCAAGCGTTATAAGCAAGTGACGATAAATAAGAAACACCAACGCAAATAGGACTGTAAATAAAAAAATCATGAGTGAAACCCAATTACCAAACTGTCCAAAATGCAAATGTGAATATACTTACGAAGTACGTGATAATTACGTATGTCCTGAATGTTATCATGAATGGTCAAAGGCGGAGTCGCCAGAATTAGAAGCCACGGCAGCAATTAAAGATGCAAACGGTGTCATTTTGCAAGATGGCGATAGTGTAAGCGTTATTAAAGATCTAAAAGTTAAAGGCTCAAATTTAGTGGTAAAGGTTGGCACAAAAGTCAAAAATATCCGCCTAGTTGAAGGCGATCACGACATAGATTGCAAAATTGACGGCATCGGCAAGATGGGTTTGAAGTCAGAATTCGTGAAGAAGATTTAGGTAAACTAAACCCCTACAGATTTAAAACTAACAGTAAAAGAATTGCTATAATTGATTGATGTAAATTCAATCTTACCTTCGTGCAAATCTGATATTTTCTTTACAATCGAAAGACCTATTCCAGAGCCATTCTTGTTGTTGTTTTGAGCTCTGTAGAATCTTTCAAAAATACGTTTTTGATCCTCTTTAGAAATGCTCTGACCTTTGTTTGTGATGGAGAAAATAATATCCTGGCTTTTGCTCTTGAGACTTACCTCTATATCTTCTTTGTCTGGACTATATTTTAGAGCATTATCAAAAAGATTATTTAACATAATTTCAATATGAAATTTATTGGCAAGAATAAAGCATTTTTCATCGATTTTTGCTTTAATATTTATGCCTTTATTTTGTGCGTCAGGGTAGAAATTTGCTATAATATTACTTACTAAAGTGCTTAAATTTAGGTTTTCTTTCTCAACTGTTTTATTTTCCGTATCAATTCGAGATAAGATTAAGAGCTGATTAGATAAATTAATTATCCTATCCACTGCCTCAAGCAAATTGCCTAAGTCACTGTGCAATTGCTTATCATTTCTATATTTTTTGCTTAAAAACTGGGTTTTGGTTTTAATTACAGTAAGAGGGGTCCGAAGCTCGTGAGATGCATAATCAATAAATTTACGCTCTTTATTCATCGACTCTTCTAACTTTACTAATAGAAAGTTTAAAGAATCTACGAGTGGCCTTACTTCTGCTGGTAGAGCTTCATTTCTTCTGAAAGGAGTTAAAAGAAGGGGCGAGACATTTTTTATTTCTTTAGATAGTGTGGTTAACTTTACCAAGCCTTTATTGACTACTAACCAAATTATTAATAATAATGGTATAAAGGAAATCATTAATGGCAGCAGTAAGGTAATTAATATTTTCTGAATTAATTCACCTCTTACATCGTTGCTTTCCATTACTTCTATGGTTACATCAGATTCTTTATCATAAATAACAAAACTTCTCCAAGTTGCATCATTAACTATCAGATTTCTAAAGCCTTGGTTATTTGGTTTATCAACAACAATATCTGGCGATGAATTGTAGATCATGTAATCCTCTTTCCATATCTGGAAATGAGTTTTATATTCATATCTATGAAATTCCTTCTCTTCAGCTAGGCCAAGATCGATGATAAAGTTATCATTTGTCTGATGTTCAATAACTTCGTGTTTTGTAAGGCTTAGTAAAAGTTTTGATGTTCTAACTAAATTAGAATCAAATATTTCTATTGCCTCATGGCGAGTAACAATAAAACTTATTATTGCGATAATTAATAGAGTTATGGTTATAAGGAAAGAAAGGGAAGCGAATAGATGACTTTTTATGGAGTTTTTAAACATTGCCCTCCTCGATTATATAACCGACTCCTCTGATGGTTTTTATGATGTTTTTATCAATTTTCTTTCTTAAATGATGAATATGAACTTCGATGGTGTTGCTTTCGATTGATTCATTCCAACTATATAAAATATTCTCTAAGGAATCTTTAGAGAGCACTTTACCAATGTTTTCCATTAAGGATTTCATTATAGCAAATTCCATTGGAGAGAGATCAATTTCAACCTTATTATTTGTGAATTTGTGACTAAAGGGATTGAGCTCTAATTTTCCATAGATTAGGGTTGGGCTTGAAATTCCCTTACTTCTCCTCGCCAAGGCATTAATTCTGGCCAATAATTCTTCTAAATCAAATGGCTTCACCAAATAATCATCAGCGCCACTATTTAAACCTTCAATCTTTTGATTAATAGAGTCTCTGGCGGTTAGAATAATAACAGGAATATTATTTTTATTCTTTCTAAGATTCTTAAGGATCTCAATTCCTGATTTATCTGGTAGATTAATATCTAGCAATATTAAATCAAAATTAGTTGTAGCAATTGCAGCTTCACACATCATAGCGTCGCCCACAAGATCAACAACATAGTGTTCTTGCTCTATCGCTTCTTTAACTGTTCTACCAAGCATTATGTCGTCTTCAACTAATAAGATACGCATAAAGTTAGAGCTTTGCTTTTGTTTCTACTATTTCTTTTTTGATCTCTTTTTTCCGTTCAAGATCAGCCAAAGGGCGATTTCTGCTTGGCGAGTCTAAGGCAATGCGTAAATGCTTTAAGGCTGCTTCATACTCTTTTTCATCTCTTAAGAACAAGGCATAGAAATAGTTGACATCAATATTATTTGGAGCGATTGCCAGAGCTTTTTTAAAATATTCTTCAGCGATATCTTCATCGCCAAAACCAATTGGCCAACCAGGAACTCTCTGGTGCAAAACAGCTAAATTAGTATAGGCAGAACCATCAAGAGCTTTGTCATTAATTCTAGCTGCCTCTTCAAATATTTTCTTGGCTTTCTTAACTTTTCCAAGGGCAGTGAGCTTTGTAAGTTCCGCTTCTGATGACAGGCATATCCCTTTCCAGATTAGGCCCTCAGCTTTGTTAGGATATAATGCTATTAAACTATCCGCTTTACTCACGCATTTTCTATAACCTTCTATCTTTTGATCTTTTGTTTCAAATTGATATTTGGCAATTGCCCAGTCTTTTTGAATTTGTTTGATGCCTTGATCCAATCCATCTGGTATTTCTGCAAACACAAAATTAGGAGCCATAATTAATATAACGGCTAATTGTAATAATTTTTTCATAGTTAAATATAAATTCAGGTTAATCATTCATTAAAATTTCTCGCGCTATAGCAGTTTGCTTTTTAAGGGCCTTGCTGACTAAAGATGGAAAAAGATAATTTATCCTAACAAATAAAGATTCTGGAAATCCAAAATAACTAAATTTCTTTTCTTTTTTAATTGCCTTGATAATTTTTAGCGCTACATCTTCTGGCTCATCTATATTTGCCTTGGTTCTTTTGACATAGTTGGCAATTTTACCACCATTCATACTAGTCCTCACCGTTCTTGGAGCAACGTATGATACATTAACACCAGTGCCGTCCAGCTCTCTTGATAGTGCCTCGCTAAAGCCTCTTATGGCAGCTTTGCTTGAAGAATATGTGGCATAATATGGAAAAGCGATTGAACCAAAAATAGAGCCTACATTAACAACATGACCAGATTTGTTTTTGATCATTTCAGGCAAAATAGCTTTAGTAAGAAGAACAGGCGCTAATAAATTAATATTATAAAGCATTTCTATATTTTCTGGTTTTTGCATACCAAGAGAGTCAAAACTCATGATACCCGCTAGGTGAATAATCATGTAAATATCATCTATTTCCGAAATAATTTCTGCCGCTTCTTTAATGCCACTTACAGAGGAAAAATCTGCTTTGATATACCCTGCCTTACCATTTTGTAGCTTGATTTCGTTGCAGATTTTTTGTAGCCCATCTTCATTAAAGGACATTAAGGTTAAATTAGAATTTTCCTGAGCTAATAATTTGGCCACCAAGCTTCCTAATCCTCCATCAGCACCAGTGATAATAATTTTTTTATCTTTTAAATTTTTCATAAAATTTCTTATTTTTGGTTATGAGGAATAGACCTAAAAACATCGGCAAATAAGCCAAACATAACTTTTGCCATATGGATTATATCTGCTTGATCTTGTTTATCAGTTATTTGTCCCATTAATTTTTCAAAGAACTCCATATGTTTTATGTCTAAGGACCCGTGAGAAAATAGATAAGAAAAACTATTTTTCTTTAAACCAAGTTTTGCCATTATTGCTTCGCCACCTTGGGTTGCGAGCTTAATGCTGGTTCCCTCAAGAACAAAAACCATGCCAAAAAAGCTTAGCGGATTTTTTCTCATCACTGAGTCGTAAGCATAAGAAATCATTAATTCCGTTGCTATTTTTGGCTTGCCATTTCTTACCGCCTCTGCATCGCCATCGCTGTTCTTAATATCACTAAGTATCCATTCTTGATGACCTAATTCTTCTTCAATATATTCAGCGATTGCATTTCTCGCCCACTCTTTATCAAATGAAATTCGTGAGCCGACCGCCATAAGCAAAGGTGTCGTATGCTTTACGTGATGATAAGCTTCTGTAAGGTAAGCAATATAGGTTTCAAGGTTAATATCACCATTAATGCCGTCCTGGATTTGTCGAATTGAGTATAGCTTTTCTCGCTCTACTTTGGTTTGATTTATTAATTCTTGAAAAAATTCAGACATAATTTTTTTATAACTAATGTTGATGAATCTTAAATAGAACTCTTAATCTTAAGATTGGCTTAAGATACAAATAATTTTTCTATGTTGTTTTGGTGAAATTTATAAATCCCCTCTCTTTTTAATCTCCCATTTGCAGTTGCCATATTGTTTTGCAGGCTAAATTTTTCCTGAGATATTATAGTTTTTTCTATTCTTGCATAGTTTGGCAATTTACAATTTGCCTCCTCTATTGCCTTATCTAACAATCTTCTATCAGATTTAATATTGGTTGGAACAATAATTGCGATATTAAATTTCCTTCCATCCCCAAAAACAATAGCTTGAGATATTACATTGCTTTTAAGCAGTTCGCTTTCAACCCATTCTGGGCTAAAATTTCTACCCATTGAGGTGATTATAACATTCTTTTTTCTACCCGTAATATATAAATAACCATCCTGATCCAGATATCCCAAATCTCCAGTTTCATACCAATCATCATCAGAATTTTCTTCTTCTATATAGCCAGCAAATTTATTTCCCTTTAATAAGATTTCGTTATCTTCTGCTATCCTTATTGCTATATGCGGAAGTATTTTGCCAACTGAGCCAATTCTATTCTCTTTTTTTGAATTTAAAGAGATCACGGATGCAAATTCTGAAAGACCATAGCCTTGATAAATTGGCAAACCCATGTTTTGAGATTCAATTAATAAATCTTGTGCGACAACCGCGCCGCCAATAGCAATAAATTTTGTATTTGATAAGGTAATTTTTTTCAAATTCACTAAATTCACTAAAAGTTTTAGTAATTCCGGAGTGATAATAAAACTAGTTGCGCCGAGATTTTCTATGGCACTTATGAAATACTCTAAATTAATTTTCCCGGAAACATTAATCCCCGTTAGTTTAAGAGGAATAATTGTCACTTTAGCACCTGCACATAAAGCACAATAAACACCTGCAATATTTTCTAATAGAATTGCCAACGGAAACAACAATAGATTATTTATAGCCCCTTCCTCTCCAATCCTCTCAACTAAAGAAAACACTACTTTTTCAATATTGTTATTTGTTAAGCAAACACCTTTAGCAGAAGAGCTCGTGCCTGATGTAAAAGTTATTTTTGTAACGTTATCAAGAATTTTATTTTTTGCAGGATTGGTAATTTTGAGTAATTTTATATCAGGTAATAACTTACTATTTTCTTCTATTTGATATTCTAAAAAATTAAATCTTTCTGCCTCATCAGCTATTATGTATTCAACTCCTGCATTATAAATTAAATTAGAGATTTGCTCTTTCGTAAAAAACTGCGGCACAGGAGTTAGCACAATTCCAAGCTCCATACAAGCCAAATCAATTAAAATCCATTCTTTGGAATTATCTAAAAGTAGCGCAATATTTTTATATTCTCTTTCCTTCAAAAACACGACGAGCTTTGATATCTGATCAATCAATTCTTGATATGATACTTCAGAAGACTCCATCTTCTCGAAAGGCAAATTTATAGCAATTTTGTGCGGATCATTTTTTGCTATAGATTTAATTTTCTGATAAATTTTACTCATAAGGATATAGCTTTGTGAATGACGAAGTAATTCTAGCCCCTAAAACGGTTTTTAACGTATTATATCCACTATCAATATTTCCTGCCAAAACTTGTGGTTTTACATCATAATAGCTGCCCCAATCCTCAGTGCGATCAGCCAGCCTTTCCTTACTAGCTTCGCATAAAGTTATTGGTTTTAAATTGAGCTTTTTAAAAGAACTTCGTAATTTGGAAGTACCCGTCATCACAGCATATGAGCAGCCCATTTTTCTTAAATAGGCGGCAAGAGCAATAAATAAAAACTTCGACATTCCTTCGCCACCCGAAGCTAAAGAACCAATTTCAACTATTTGATCGCGCGATATATTTTTTTGATATTTACTACTTAATATATTTTCCACTTTGTCATCCAAATATTGCTCTAAAAACAACTCCTCCCTATCTGCAAACCTAAACCCAACAGCTGCTAATATATGATTATTCTTATCCAAGATTGTCATCAAAGTTGGGTAACTCACATTGATTGTTGCTCGATAATGCTTGTGATAAATATCTTGGATAAATAGCTTTACCTCCAAAGAATCATCAAAATTAGAATCATACAAAGAAATAAGGGATATTTTTGAGCTTGGTGAATAGATAAATCTTCGCTTAAGGGATAACTCGAACTCTGTTTTGTTTTTGGTATTTATAATCGGGATCACTTGAATAAAATTTGATTAGCCAGAAACTTCACCCAATGAATAGCACGACTTAAAATTATTTTGCACGAATTTATCAAAATTCTCCTTTTTATTTGTCATAATTATCTCCATAACACACGACTCGTGCCATCCCTGCTTTCATACGGTAAGGATTCTGGCGACGAATCAAAAACCATTTTGTTTCATTGCGCGCAAATTGAAAATATTGGGAGTGTCTCAAATCAGAAATTTTTGATTTGAGACACTCCCATATTGATAGCTTGATGCAGAAGCGTTGATAATACCAACATTCATCTTTAAATACGCATTTGCAGTTACGTAAAATTAGATGAAAGAGCGAGTAGAATTGTGCAGAAAATAGCCGTAGCTATTGGCAAGAGATTGTGAGGACTCCCATAATATAAAAGAAATACTCTTGCGATTAGGCAGAGTTTTTAAGAAGCAAAGTTTCTTTGATTTTTTCAGCAAGGTCCGTTTTTTCCCATGGGAAAGTTCCCTCTCCATCACTATCAGCTGCACGACCGAAATGACCATATGCTGCGGTTACTGCATAGATTGGTTTATTGAGTTGCAGATGTTCACGAATCCCCTTTGGGCTAAGGTCAATTAGTTTTTGCAATAAGTCTGCGAGATCTTCTTCGTCAACTTTGTTAGTGCCATAAGTATCAATGAAAAATGATAATGGCTTTGCAACACCAATTGCGTAAGAGAGCTGAATAAGGCATTTATCTGCCACACCACTTGCAACAACATTTTTAGCCAAATAGCGTGCAGCATATGCAGCTGACCTGTCAACCTTGGTTGGATCCTTGCCTGAAAATGCACCACCACCATGTGCGACCGCACCACCGTAAGTATCAACTATAATTTTACGGCCTGTTAGGCCTGCATCACCAACAGGACCACCAATTGTAAAAATCCCTGTCGGATTTACATATAATTTCGCATCTGCACACATCCACCCTTCTGGCAATGCTGCTTCAATATAAGGTTTTATTGTGCTACGTACCTGCTCTTGAGTCATCCCTACTGGATGCTGAATTGAGACCAAAACTGAATCCGCCCTAACTGGCTTACCATTTTTATATTCCAGCGTAACTTGAGATTTAGCATCTGGACCTAAAGCGATGTCTCCTTTAGCAACAGCCTCGGCAATATTGTGTAAAATCCGATGTGCATATTGAATCGCCGCAGGCATCAAAACATCCGTTTCATTACATGCATAGCCAAACATTATTCCTTGATCACCAGCGCCCTCTTCTTTATCAGCCGCTTCATCAACGCCAACTGCAATATCTGGAGATTGCTGATGTAATAGAATTTCTATCTCAACTGTCCGCCAATCAAACCCTTCTGAGGCATAACCTATTTTTTTAATAGTATCACGCGCAACCTGCTCTATCTCTTTCTTACTCAGAGGATCTTTACTATTGATCTCGCCACCAATTACTAATTTATCCGTTGTCGCAAAACACTCTACCGCAACTCTTGCATAAGCATCACGCTTTAAAAAAGCATCTAATAAATGATCGGAGACTTGATCACATAGCTTATCTGGATGACCAGCTGATACTGATTCGCTAGTAAAAAAGTAGTTTTTTTGCATGATACTTAAATTAACTTTAATTAGATAAAGGCTAAGCCTTATTCTCTCTTGCCTTTTGCTACAAAACGCTTAAAAGATTTATCGACTTACTATTTGGTCAAGGATTTTTAAAGAGTTTATCAATAATTAACAAGGTTTTTATCACAATGGTTTATTCAGCAAATTTAGGTTACCCTCGCATCGGACTTAATAGAGATTTAAAAAAAGCAGTCGAAGCTTTTTGGAAAGGAAATGTAACAGAGAAAGACCTGTTGCATACCGCCAGCAATATCAAAAAAAACAACTGGCTTTTACAAAAAGATAAGCATTTTGACTTTATCCCTTCAAATGACTTTTCACTTTATGACCAAATTCTAGACACTATTTCATTGTTAGGAGCTGTTCCTGAAAGGTATAATTTTGACGGCAACAAAGTAGATTTAGCGACATATTTCGCAATGGCACGTGGCGCG
>JAWUXM010000018.1:0-10218 GCA_034111325.1 Rickettsiales bacterium | reverse complement strand
CAGCAACATGGCCATTCTGGGCTGCTAACATCAAAGCTGTGTAGCCATTCTTATCTGCTGCTTCAATATTTGCTCCCTTTACCAACAATAACCTCACGATTTCTGCATGACCGATTGAGGCTGCTATCATCAGAGCTGTGACACCATTCTTATCTGCTGCTTCGATCTTGCCTCCCTTTCCCAATAATAATGTCACGATTCCTGCATGGCCCCTTGAGGCTGCTATCATCAGAGCTGTGATACCATTCTTATCTTTTGCTTCAATCTTGCCTCCTTGTTTTATAAGACTATCAAATTTATTAATATTACCTTGCTCAGCGGCGCTTAGTAATTGTTCGTTTAGTTTCTGTTTTATTGGCTTTCCTCTAGACATAATGACTTCTTTTTATTGGTTAATTTCAACCCAGTGTAGCATAGTTTTAAGGCCTACACAAGCGAAAGTTGCAAAATTGTTACGATCCAGGTATATGACCGATTGGCTAAAAGATCTAACTTTGCTAATCTTACAATGAGTATGCATTTAAAGATGAATGTTAGTCTAAGTTGCACATCCTCACCTTCTATATTTTTTCTTGGGATATTTGCCTCCTACCGCTCTCCACACTTATTTGCACTTGATGTTAATAGTCGCTAATGATAACAAGCTCCAGATAAAGAAAAGAGCGCCAATGAGCAATTTATTAGACAACATCAAATATCCAGCGGATTTACGTAAATTAGAAGCCAAGCAATTAAAACAGCTAGCTGAAGAGTTACGCCGCGAGACAATAGCAGCAGTATCCGAAACTGGTGGACATCTAGGCGCAGGTCTTGGCGTGGTTGAACTTACTGTTGCACTACATTATGTCTTTAATACCCCTGCTGACCGAGTTATTTGGGATGTTGGTCACCAAACCTATCCACATAAAATCCTCACTGGTCGGCGTGATAAAATTCGCACTATTCGTCAAGGTGGCGGCCTCGCTGGTTTTACCAAACGCAAGGAAAGTGAATATGACCCATTTGGTGCTGGTCATAGCTCGACCTCAATCTCCGCTGGGCTTGGCATGGCGGTTGCGCGTGATTTAGGCAAAAAGGAAAATGATGTAATCGCCGTAATTGGTGATGGCGCGATGAGCGCAGGAATGGCCTATGAAGCGATGAATAATGCAGGGCATTTAAAAAGCCGTTTGATTGTTATTTTAAACGATAATGACATGTCGATTGCTCCACCTGTCGGCGCGATGAGCTCTTATTTAACCCGTTTAATTTCTTCAAAGCCTTATCTTTCCATGCGCGACATGGCAAAAAGCGTCATTAAAACCTTACCAAGCATCCTACAAAACACAGTTAAAAGCGCTGAACGTCGCGCTAAAGAGATCGTTGTTGATGCAATGCATGGCTCCAATTTATTTGAAGAATTTGGCTTTCAATATTTAGGGCCAATTGATGGTCATAATATTGATAGCCTTGTGCCTATCTTGGAAAATGTCCGCAATAATAAACGTAACAAACCTGTATTAATCCACGTCATAACCAAAAAAGGTCATGGCTATGAACCAGCTGAAAGTTCGAGCGATAAATATCACGGTGTTGCTAAATTTGACATAGCAACTGGCAAGCAAAAGAAGAATGCTGACGCACCAGCAACTTATACAAAAATCTTCGCCGAGAATTTAATCAAACTTGCTAAAAAGGATAAAAAAATAGTGGCAATTAGTGCGGCAATGCCTGGCGGCACAGGGCTTGATCTTTTTGCCAAAAAATTCCCTACACGCAGTTTTGATGTAGGCATAGCTGAGCAACATGCAGTTACTTTTGCCGCTGGGCTTTCTTGTGAGGGCTATAAACCATTTGTCGCAATTTACTCAACATTCCTTCAGCGTGCTTATGACCAGATCGTCCATGATGTCGCTCTACAAAATTTACCTGTTCGCTTTATCATTGACCGCGCTGGTTTGGTTGGCGCAGACGGCCCTTCACATGCAGGAAGCTTTGACATTACCTATCTTGCCACTTTGCCCAATTTTGTAATCATGGCTGCAAGTGATGAGGCTGAATTATCCGCTATGATCGTCACTGCCGCAAATTACGATAAAGGACCAATTGCTTTACGCTTTCCACGTGGTGAAGCACAAGGCTTAGAGGTTCCTAAAATCATCAAACCAATTACAATTGGCAAAGGAAAAATTATCAATAAAGGCAATGATATTGCAATCCTCTCACTCGGCGCACGCCTCGCTGAAGTCAAAAAAGCAGCCGAGATTTTAGCCAAAGATAAAATCAATCCGACGATTGTAGATATGCGTTTTGCCAAACCTTTGGATAAAAAACTACTTAGGGAGATCGCCAAAACTCATAAGAAAATCATCACCATTGAAGAAGGCGCAATTGGTGGTTTTGGCTCACATGTTTTAGAATTCCTCGCTAGTGAAAATCTCCTCAATAATCTGCAAGTCAAAACCATGCATCTTCCTGATTATTTCATTGATCATAACGCACCAGATTTGATGTATAAGGAAGCAGGTTTGGATGCTGATGCTATTGTTGAATCAGTTAAGTCCTAGAATCTCTACATTTAAAGATGAACCTTGGTATAAAGTCTGTTGTCATGATGAACTCGTTTCAGCACCTCCGTCCCAGAGGGGAATGTCTAAAATACATAGCCTTCGCAATACAAACCTTTATAGGGAACGTTGCGAATTAAAAATCATATTCTAAACTTCCTCCTCAACATTAAAGAGAGCATATGAATTACCTACAAAAAACATTACGCAACAAAATCACCTGCAGAGGCATAGGCATCCACTCTGGTAAGCCAGTTAAAATGGTTCTCTGCCCTGCGCCAGTTGATAATGGCATAGTATTTCGTCGTAAAGATATCAAAGATAAAAAAAGAGAAAGCATTCCTGCAAAATTCGAAAATGTCTCGCGTACAACATTAGGCACAAACCTCACAAATCAATATGATGTTGAAGTTTCAACTGTAGAACACCTCATGGCAGCCCTTTGGGGGATGGAAATTGACAATTGTTTTATTGACCTAAACAGCTCTGAGATACCGATTATGGACGGTAGTGCTGAGCCATTTGTGTTCCTAATTGAATGTGCAGGCATTAAAAATTACACTACCCCACGCAAATTCATAAAAGTTAAAAAACCTATAAAACTTGAAGAAAAGCATGATAAATATATGGCTTATTCTTCCGTTGAACCTGCGAATTATTTTGAAATCGATTTTGAAATCGACTTCCCAAATAAAACCATCGCCAAACAAAAATATAATTTCAGCCCTATCAAATCATCTTTTAAAACTGAAATATCACGCGCGCGTACTTTTGGTATGTTAGAGGAAGTTGAATATTTAAAATCACAGGGCTTAGCACAAGGTGGCTCTTTAAATAATGCAATAGTCGTAGGTAATGATGGCATAATAAACCCTAACGGCTATCGCTCTGAAGGCGAATTTGTTAGACATAAAATCCTTGATACATTGGGTGATCTATATTTATGCGGCTATCACATTGTCGGGAAATTCACTTGCTATCGTTCTGGTCACTCACTAAATAATAAATTATTACGCGCCTTATTTCAGGATAAAGATGCTTGGGAATTTATTGAAGCACCTATTTCTGCTTAATGGGAGTGTCTCAAATCAGATGTTACGCCCTACTAGCTTGCATATTAATAACACACCCCGCCCAACGGGTTGCTAAGTCAGAACCGTAAATTTCTCCCGCTCACTTACTAAAAACAGCATCATTATTGCGTAAGTTTTTTGATTTTGTTGACCATGGCAAAAAAACCGTTACTTCTGTTTGGGCTCAGATGTTGTTTTAGCCCTAATGATAAGAAAAAATCTTCAATGTTGATATTTTGTATTTCTTCCGCTGTTTTGCCTGAGAATACGCGTAGTAGGATTGCTATCAAACCTTTGACAATATAGGCATCGCTGTCTGCAACAAAAAAATATTTATTAGAATTCTCTTTATGGGAAATAAACCATACTTGCGATGAGCAGCCTACAACTATATTTTGGTCAGTTTTATGTTTATCCTCTAATGGAGGCAACTTCTTTCCAAGGTCAATTATATACGAATATCTATCCTCCCAATCTTCAAATAGTGAGAATTCTTCGATTATTTCGTCAGTTTCATTAGTAAGTAAAGACATACGCATCCTATCTGTTTAATTTTAATAATTATTACATTGACAATTTGGTTAAATCAAAGTTATATAGGACTATATTAGTATTAATTAAAGAAAAAAGCAAGATGATTCGTATTAGCAGATTAGCAGATTATGGCGTGGTATTGATGTGTGAAATATCTTCAAGTCAAGGGCGTGCCCATAGTGCAAATAGTTTAAGTAAAAAAACCAATATGAGTGAATCAGCTGTTATGAAGATTCTAAAACTATTGGTTAAGTCTGGGTTACTCGATTCATTACGTGGACCAAAAGGTGGCTATATTGCAACAAAAGACCCTAAAGACATTAATATATTAGATGTTGTAAGTTCTATTGATGGCCCAGTTTGCGTAACCATCTGCAGTGTTGATTCACATGACTCGTGTGAATTTAAAGCAACTTGTGTTGCTAAGAATGGATGGGGGGTTATTAATAACGCATTACAAAAAACTTTATCAAGTTTTACCATCGCAGATTTTATAAATTCTAGTGCAAAAAATAAAATTTCTGCAAGTGGTTAATCAAAAAATATTTAAAGAATAATTTTATTATGAAACAAGTGTCAAAAGAACAAAATAATAAAGAGAAGCTATCACCAATAGTGGATAAATCTATTTCTGCCAAAGAAATTATAGAGCGTGAATATAAACATGGCTTTGTAACAGATGTGGAGTCGGAAAAAGCACCAAAAGGCTTAAGTGAGGATACTATACGCTTCATATCAGAAAAAAAGGGAGAGCCTTCATGGCTATTAGATTGGCGTTTGAAGGCTTATCGTCATTGGTTGGAAATTTGCAAACAAGATTGTGAGCCAACCTGGGCAAATGTGGCCTACCCTAAAATTGATTTTCAAGATATTTGTTATTACTCCGCCCCTAAAAAAAAGAAAACATTAAATAGTCTTGATGAAGTTGATCCTGAAATTTTACGCACTTATGAAAAGCTCGGCATTCCTTTGGGTGAGCAAAAAGCACTAACAGGAGTAGCAGTTGATGTTGTGTTTGACAGTGTTTCTATTGGAACAACATTTAAAGAAGAGTTAGCAAAGGCTGGCGTAATATTTTGTCCTATTTCCGAGGCTGTTCACAAATACCCTGATTTAATCAAAAAATATTTGGGTAGAGTTGTCCCCACCACTGATAATTTTTATGCCACACTTAACTCAGCAGTATTTTCTGATGGGTCTTTTGTATATATCCCTGAAAATGTTGAATGCCCCTTGGAATTATCGACATATTTCAGAATTAACGAAGCAGATACGGGTCAATTTGAGCGCACTTTAATTATTGCCGACAAAGGCAGTAAAGTAAGTTATTTAGAAGGTTGCACAGCTCCTATGCGAGATGAAAATCAGCTACATGCAGCTGTAGTCGAACTTATTGCCTTAGATGATGCTCAGATAAAATATTCAACAGTTCAAAATTGGTATCCAGGAAATTCAGAAGGCAAAGGCGGAATATATAATTTCGTAACTAAGCGCGGCCTCTGTAAAGGAAAAAACTCTAAGATATCATGGACACAACTTGAAACAGGTTCCTCAATTACCTGGAAATATCCAAGTTGTATTTTGCAGGGCGATAATTCTGTAGGAGAATTTTATTCAGTTGCAGTTACTAATGGCATGCAGCAGGCCGATACTGGAACTAAAATGGTGCATATTGGTAAAAATACTAGCAGCACAATTATCTCAAAAGGAATCTCAGCAGGAAATAGTAAAAATACTTATCGTGGCCTGGTTCGTGTGCAACCAACAGCGCAAGATGCGCGCAATTACTCCCAATGTGATTCATTACTAATTGGTGGTAGCTGCGGGGCAAGCACTGTGCCTTATATAGAAGCAAAGAATAAATCTGCAAACATTGAACATGAGGCAACTACCTCAAAAATTAGTGAAGAGCAGCTTTATTACTGCATGCAACGAGGAATGTCAGAAGAGGATGCTGTATCTAATATAGTTAACGGATTTTGTCAGGAAGTTTTAAATGAACTGCCGATGGAATTTGCCATGGAAGCCAAAGCTCTTCTTAAGGTTAGTTTGGAAGGCGCCGTAGGATAAATTTTATAAATTTAAAGAAAAATACAATGTTACAAGTCAAAAATATATCTTGCCTAGTTGGTGAAAAAGAAATTTTAAAAGGTCTAACTCTTAATATTAAGCCTGGTGAAGTGCACGCTATAATGGGGCCAAATGGCACTGGGAAAAGTACATTATCCCATTTGCTTGCTGGCAAAAATGGTTATAAAGCTACATCGGGAGAAATTCTTTTTGAAGGAAAGAATCTGTTAGAACAAACTATTGACGAAAGGGCAAAAGCTGGGTTATTTCTTGGCTTCCAATACCCTGTGGAAATACCCGGTGTTTCATGTATGAATTTTCTTAAATCTGCTGTAAATGCTGTGTATAAATCTCGTGGCAAAAGTGAGCTGGATGCTTTGGAATTCTTAAAAAAGGTGCGCCAAGAGGCAAAAAAATTAGACATTGATGATTCCATGTTAAAGCGTTCGGTAAATCAGGGATTTTCTGGCGGCGAAAAGAAACGTTTTGAAGTGCTGCAAATGGCCCTACTTGAGCCAAAACTTGCAATACTTGATGAAACAGACTCAGGTCTGGATATTGACTCCCTAAAAAACATAGCGGAGGAAATTAATCTTATGCGCTCTTCCGAGCGATCATTTCTGATTATAACACATTATCAGCGATTGTTAAATTATATAAAACCTGACGTTATCCACATATTAAACGGTGGTCGCATTATTGCTTCGGGCGGTTTTGAAATTGCAGAAAAATTAGAATCAGAAGGCTATAAAGCCTTTGGAATAGATAAAAATGGGGAGGATGATTAAAATGTCTTCAATTATAAATAATATAAAAGTTGAGCCTGATTTCTTTAGTTTTTGGCAAAGCAAAAGATCTGATGCATTGCAAAACTTTAAAAATAAAGGGTTTCCGAGTAAAAAAAATGAGGCCTGGAAATATACTAGTTTGCTTAGTTTATCAGAGGATTTACTTGAGCCTGCCCATAGGTCAGAACAAAATATACAGGCAAAAAAACCTCTAAGTAGCAGCTTCTTCATAAAAGTGGTCAACGGCCATATAGATTTAGAAAATAGTGTTTTGCCTGAAGAATTAAAATTGTTTGATTTAGAAGGAGAACATAAAGACGAGTCTAGCGAATTAGTGATGAAGAGTCTTATTGAAAATACCAATAATGATAATTTTCAAACTCATATTGATATAAATACCGCTTACTGCAATAAAGTTTTGGTCGCCCATATTCCAAAAGGTAAATGCTTAGAAAAACCTATTGAAATTCATTACATTCATGAGCCTGAAAACGAATATAAAAGTAGCTATACTCAGCTATGGATTTTACAAGAGGCTGATAGCCATGTAACACTAATAGAGCGTTTTTATGGCGATGCGCCGAAAGAAGAAAAATGCACAAGCCATGTACATAACCATGTTGCGCGAATCCAGCTAAACAAAAGCGCCTGCTTAACCCATTATCGCATACAAGAAGCTCCAAACGATAACTATAATATTTATACTGCGCACTTAGAAATGAAAGATGAGAGCAACTATAACTCTTTTACTTTCTGTAAAGGAGCATTGCTAAGTCGCAATGAGGTTAAAGTTAATATTAGCGGCGCTAAGGTGCATTGTAACCAGCAAGGGGTTACATTAGGGCGACATAAGCAACATCATGATTCTTATCTACCGGTTATGCATAACAGCCCTGATAGCTATAGTAATCAAAACTTTAGGCAGTTACTTGACGGAAATTCCAAAGGGATTTTCTACTCAAGTGTAGTGGTGCCTAAAGATAGCATTAAAACCCAAGCACATCAGCTAAACCACAATTTATTAATTTCAGATACGGCGCAAGCTTTCACAAGACCTGAGCTAGATATTTTTACTGATGAAGTGATTTGTTCTCATGGCGCAACGGTTGGTAATCTTGATGTTAATTCTCTTTATTACCTACAAACAAGAGGTTTAAGCGAAGGCCAAGCAAAAGCAATTATGGTAGAGTCATTTGCCAATGAATTAATTGATGATGTGAAAAACGAAGAAATTAAAGATTTAATAAAATTATCACTGACAAAGTGGATAAAAGACATTGAGAGATAAAATGAGCAATAATAAATTTGACCAAAAAAATATAAGAAAAGAATTCCCCTGTCTTAATCAACAGATAGATGGGAATCCGTTGGTATTTCTAGATTCTGCAGCCAGCGCTCAAAAACCAACAATAGTAATAGATACATTGCAGCGTGTTTATTCTAAAGAATATGCAAATATACATCGTGGAATTTATCATTTAAGCGAATTGGCTACGCGGCAGTTTGAAGAAACTCGCAAAAAAATAGCAAAATTTATAAATGCCCAATCTGCTGATGAAATCATTTTTACAAAGGGTGCTACAGAATCAATAAACCTTGTAGCGCATAGTTATGGTTGCCATTTTTTAAAAGAAGGAGATGAGATAATAATTTCTCAAATGGAACATCATGCAAATATAGTTCCGTGGCAGCAAATCGCATTAACAAAGGGCATAAAGATAAAAGTTGCTCCTATTACGGATGATGGCGAATTAGATTTCGATGCTTTTAAAGCAATGCTCAATGGGAAAACTAAGATCGTTGCTATGGTGCATATGTCAAATTCTCTTGGCTCAATTGTTCCAATAAAAAAAGTTATTGATGAGGCTCACAAAGTAGGTGCAGTTGTGTTGGTTGATGCGTGCCAATCTATTGCTCATAAAACTATTGATGTGCAAGAGTTGGACGCTGATTTCTTGGTTTTTTCAGGTCATAAGATTTATGGACCAAATGGAACAGGAATATTATATGGAAAATATCACCTTTTAGAGAAAATGCCGCCATATCAAACTGGTGGCGAGATGATAGATAATGTCGATTTCTCAGGAACCACCTTCAGAAAACCACCATTTAGGTTTGAGGCTGGAACTCCAGTGATTGCTGAAGTAATAGCATTTGGTGCGGCCATTGATTTTGTGCAGTCTCAAAATAGAGAAGCTATTGCTTCTCATGAAGAATCTTTGCTTAACTACATGACGGCGGAAATTAATAATTTGCCAGGATTTAAAATCATTGGAACCGCAAAACATAAAGCCGCCGTAGTTTCGTTTATACATAAACAAGCACACCCGCATGATATTGGTACAATACTTGATCAGTGCGGAGTTTCAGTTCGCGCAGGTCATCATTGCACTCAGCCTTTAATGAAGCGGCTGGGAATATCAGCAACAGTGCGCGCTTCATTAGCTATGTATAGCAACGAAAGTGATATTAAGGCATTAATTGACGGCCTACATAAAGTGAATAAATTTTTTGGGGAATAAACATGGAATTACAGGATTTTATTTTAGCATCTGCAAAAAATGACGACCTTCTCTCGAAGCTTCAAAACCAAGAGGTATCAGCTAAGAAAATCAAAGCTATAGAAGAAGCGCCGACATTAAATGAGAAGGTTATTGAGGTACTAAAAACAGTAAATGACCCTGAAATTCCTGTTAATATATGGGATTTGGGGTTGGTTTACAATATTTCAATAGCTGATAATAACATAGTTAAAATAGATATGACGCTTACAGCACCCGGCTGCCCTGTTGCTGGAGCCTTGGTGTTTGAAGTTGAAAAGCGCATAAACGATTTATTGCCACAAATATTAGATACAAAAGTTACTCTCGTCTGGAAACCCCAATGGAATAAAGAAATGATGTCAGATGAGGCAAAATTAATCCTAGATCTTTGGTAAATATGTCAAAACAAATTATTACGATTACTGATAATGCAGCAAAATATATAAGCTCCATAATCCAACAAGGACAACAAGAAAACAAAGCTTATATAGGGCTACGTATAAGCATTAAAAAAGGAGGATGTTCGGGAAACGAATATGATTTCCAATATGCAGATGCAAAGCGTGAGCATGATGAAGAGGTTGCAGATAAAGGGATAAAATTATTTATTGACCCTGCAGCTACCATGCAAATTATAGGCAGTCAGATGGATTATGAAGAAGGA
>JAWUXM010000017.1:0-15260 GCA_034111325.1 Rickettsiales bacterium | reverse complement strand
AGGGCGGCGATGAATGCCGATTGCGGTATATCTACTCTACCGATTGAGCGCATGCGTTTTTTTCCTTTCTTCTGCTTATCGAGTAGTTTTTTCTTACGACTAACATCTCCTCCATAACATTTCGCAGTAACATCTTTACGCATAGCTGCAACCGTCTCCCTTGCGACAATGTTTCCACCTATTGCTGCTTGAATGGCGATTTTGAATAATTGCCTTGGAATAAGTTCCTTCAAACGTGCGCATAATGCACGACCACGTTGTTCAGCACGATCTTTATGGACAATCATCGCTAATGCATCAACTGGCTCACTATTAATTAAGATATGCAACTTAACCAAATCATTTTCTGCATAATCATCCATTTCCCAATCAAAAGATGCATAGCCACTCGAATATTTTTTGAGGCTGTCATAAAAATCAAAAACGATTTCATTAAGTGGTAATTTATAAATCAACATGGCACGATTATTGACATAAGTTAGATCAACCTGCTCACCTCTTTTATCCGTACAAAGTTGTAAAATACTGCCTAAATATTCATCAGGCGTCATAATCGTCGCTTTAATCCATGGCTCTTCAATATATTTAACACGTACAGGGTCAGGCATATCCGCAGGATTATGCGTTTCTATTGTCTCACCATTATTGAGATGTACTTTGTAAATAACGCTTGGCGCCGTGGTGATTAAGTCAAGATCAAACTCTCGCTCTAAGCGTTCTTGAACAATTTCAAGATGTAGCAAACCTAAAAAACCACAACGAAAGCCCAGCCCAAGTGCTGTTGAAGACTCCATCTGAAACTCAAATGATGAATCATTTAGCTTTAACTTCTGCAACGCTACTTTTAGTTTTTCATATTCACCTTGATCAGTCGGAAATAAACTGCAAAAAACCACTGGATGAGTTTCCTTAAAACCAGGTAATAATTCAACCACCTCATTTTCATAAGTAATCGTATCACCAACCTTACAGTCGCTCAGGGATTTGATCGAAGCGTTGATAAAGCCAATGTCACCTGCTTGTAATGATTTTGTCTTAAGCTTTTTTGGTGTAAACACACCAATATCATCAACTAAGTACTTAGCATCGGTTGATAACATTTTGATTTTTTTACCATCCTCAAGAGTTCCCTCCATGATTCTCACTAGTAAAATCACCCCAAGGTAAGAATCATACCAACTATCAATGAGCAAGGCTCGCAGTGGTTTATCAATTTCTTGCTTAGGTTCAGGAATATATTTTACAATCGCCTCTAACAATTCGTCTATCCCCTGTCCTGTCTTGGCAGAAACCTCAATCGCATTGCTAGTATCTAGGCCGACAACATCTTCTATTTCTTTTCTTACTCGCTCTGGGTCAGCAGCAGGAAGATCAATTTTATTTAAAACAATAATGATTTCATGGTCATGCTCTAGGGCTTGATAAAGATTAGCCAATGTTTGCGCTTCAACGCCTTGGCTGGCATCAACTACCAGAATTGAACCTTCACAAGCAGCAATTGATCTTGATACTTCATAAGAAAAATCGACATGCCCGGGAGTATCCATCAAATTCAGCACATAGTCCTGACCATCTTTGGCTTTATAATTTAAACGTACAGTTTGCGCCTTAATCGTTATGCCACGCTCTTTTTCAATATCCATCGAATCGAGAATTTGCTCTTGCATTTCACGATCCTCTAAACCACCGCAAGTTTGAATCAAACGATCAGCAAGCGTTGATTTGCCGTGATCAATATGGGCAATAATTGCAAAATTACGAATATTCTTTTTTACCATTTCTCTTCTAAACCAAAACTCAATAATAAATTCCTCGCTTCATATAAAGGCAAACCGATAATATTACTATGTGAACCAGACATAAAACTAATAAAACTCTCAGCTATACCCTCTATCGAATAACCGCCTGCTTTACCTTTCCATTCACCATTTGCAACATAAGTTTCTATCTCCTGATGCGACAAACGTTTGAACTTCATAACGCTCATTACAGTTTTTTGTTTTATAATTTCTCCCTGCCGCACACAAACTGAAGTATAAATCCTGTGGCGCCGCCCAGAAATTAAATTAAGATATTTGCGCTCCATTTCAGGATCTGAAGTTTTCTCTAATATTTTCCCCGCAGCAACTGCAACAGAATCCGCCGCTAAAATAATCGCTTCAGGGTGTTTTTGAGCAATTGCCTGTGCTTTTTGTTGAGCAAGACGAATCGCTAAATCTCTTGGTTTTTCTTTTTTGCGCCGTGATTCATCAATATCAGCAGCTAGAATAACATCTGGTACAAAGCCAATACGCTGCAAAAGCGCCTTCCTCCCTTCTGATGCTGATGCTAAAATGAATTTTTTGATCATAGAATTAATGTGAAATATTGTCACTTCCCGAATTTTATGGAAGCCCTGTGCTAAATAGAAAGTTCTCTATTTTTGTCCCTGAATAGCCTTAGAATTTCTATGAAATTCCGGCTATGACGCGCAAGATATGATTATTTATTCCTGTGAGTAATCCGCCCCTTACTCAAATCATAAGGAGTCATCTCAACAGTAACATCATCCCCCAATAAGATTCTGATTCTAAATTTACGCATTTTACCAGAGGTATGTGCCAGAATTACGTGACCATTTTCTAGCTCAACCTTAAACATTGTATTGGGCAGAACCTCAATAACTTTTCCCTGAAATTCTAATAATTCTTCCTTAGCCATGTGATAAATAATGTTGTTGTGATTAACGAGTGCGAACAATAATTATATTTTCTAATTTAGCAAGGGATCAATAGCTCCGCTCCTTTACTATAATAGAAAGCTCAGGGCTAAGGGCTTGCTGCCGAACTTTTTTAGTGCTATGTGTGATTTTGTCATTAGACAGATTTACGACTGAATGATGCAAATATTTTTTATCATTACGTTTAGGGAAATCATCACGATAATGTGCGCCACGGCTCTCTTTGCGATTTTGCGCAGAGATAATCACCGCTTCTGCTTGCAACACAAGGTTTTGCAATTCCAAATATTCGAGCAAATTATTGTTCCAAATCAAACTTTCATCATTAATAGAGGCTTTGCTTAATTTTCCCTTCAGCTTAGCTACCTCACGCCCTGCGATCGTCAAATCTTCGGCATTTCTAAAAACGCCAACATAGCTATCCATCAAGCTTTGTAGCTGCTCGCGTAAATCATGAATTTTCTCACAGCCTTTTTGTTTTAGCAGCTTTTGTAAATCAGCAATTTTTTGGTCTGAATATGCTTCATCAAAACTAATATGATTATCAGAACCATGCTCCGCTGCTCTTTGTGCTGCTGCTTTACCAAAAACGATAATATCCAATAATGAATTACAGCCTAGGCGATTTGCGCCATGCACGGAAATACACGCAGCTTCGCCAATTGCCATCAAACCTTCAATCACCTTGCCTTTGCCATCTAAAGCCTCCGAGTTATAATTTACCGCAACTCCACCCATTGTATAATGCGCCGAAGGTAAAATCGGAATTGGCTCTTTGCTTACATCAACTCGCGCAAAATCTTTGGCGACAGAAAAAACCGTCGGCAATTTCTCCATAATATCGCTCTTATTTAAATGACGTAAATCTAAATATATATGGTCTGCCTTGGGGCCGCAACCTCGACCTTCTTTGATTTCTTGTGCAATGGCACGTGCGATAATATCACGTGAGGCAAGCTCCTTATATTTGGGCGCATATTTCTCCATAAAACGCTCGCCTTTACCATTTAGCAAATAAGCACCCTCACCTCTCGCCGCTTCGGTAATTAATAAACCATTTCCGTAAATCCCCGTTGGGTGAAATTGGACGAATTCCATATCATGCAAAGCCGCCCCCGCACGCAATGCCATAGCGTTGCCATCTCCCGTACAAATACTCGACGATGTGTTGGTTTTGTAAATTTGCCCAAACCCGCCTGTAGCGATAATCAAAGTTTTTGAACGCAAAATTAGCACTTTGCCACTTTCCATATCCCACACTAAAACCCCACAACATTGCCCATCTTGCATGAGTAAATCTAGCGCGAAATATTCACTAGAAAACTTACATCCTAATTTGAGTGAATTTTGATAGAGCGTGTTTAGAATCGTATGACCTGTGCGATCTGCCGAAGCACAAGCCCTATAAGCTAAATCACCTTTGCCAAAATCCTGCGCTTGCCCGCCATATGGACGTTGATAGATTTTGCCATTTTTAAAACGGTCAAAAACCACTCCTTGTTTTTCAAGATCACAAATTGCCTGCGCAGCATTTCTACACATAAACTCAACCGAATCTTGATCTGCCAAATAATCACCAGATTTGATTGTATCATACATATGCCATCGCCAATCATCCTCCGTTTGATTGCCGAGAGCGGCGTTGATTCCGCCTTGTGCGGCGGCAGTATGGCTTCTTGTTGGAAAAACCTTGCTTACACAAAGCGTTTTCAAACCAAGCTTTGTGGCCTCATTTGCCGCCATCAGACCAGCTCCGCCACCACCGATAATAATTAAATCGTGATATTCTGTTATGTGTTTCATTTGTACAAACAAATTCCAAATGTAAAAAAGATTACTTTCCCGTTGAAGAAAGAATTTAGGTCACTATATATACTCTTCTCCTTTAATTTGAAAGTTGGTATTTATGTTTTCTGAGCACACAAACCCAAATATGATGTATGCGACGACTATTTTGTCGGTACGTAAAAACAATGAAGTCGTGATTATCGGCGATGGTCAAGTTTCTCTTGGCGCAACTATCATGAAATCCACAGCAAAAAAAATTCGTAAAATCGGCGACGGTTCAATTGTTGGAGGCTTTGCTGGGGGAACGGCTGATGCCTTTACATTATTTGAACGTTTAGAAGCAAAGTTAGATAAACACCCAAAACAACTAACTAGAGCCTGCGTTGAACTTGCTAAAGATTGGCGTACTGATAAATATCTGCGTCGCTTAGAAGCAATGATGATTGTTGTTGATAAAGAAGCCTCACTCGTCCTTTCTGGTAATGGCGATGTTATTGAGCCTGAAGACGGCATCATCGCAATTGGTTCTGGCGGAAATTATGCATTATCCGCTGCTCGTGCCTTAATTGACATGGATCTTAGCGCTGAAGAAATTGCCCGCAAAGCAATGAAAATAGCCTCGGAAATTTGCGTATATACCAATAGTAACTTCGTATTAGAAAAATTATAATGGAAAATCTTACCCCTAAACAAATCGTCGCAGAGCTTGATCGCTATATCGTTGGACAAGCTGATGCTAAAAAAGTTGCTGCTATTTCCCTGCGTAATCGCTGGAGAAGAAGTAAAGTTGAAGGTCTGCTGCGTGATGAGATTATCCCTAAAAACATCCTCATGGTTGGACCAACAGGAGTTGGTAAAACTGAAATTGCACGCCGTTTAGCAAAATTAGTGCAAGCACCTTTTATTAAAGTTGAAGCCACAAAATTCACCGAAGTAGGCTATGTCGGGCGGGATGTTGAATCAATTATTCGTGAACTAACTGAGGAATCTATTCAAATTCAGCGTGAGAAACAACGTGAGAAAGTTAAAGGCGAAGCAGAGAAAAACGTTGAGAAGAAAATCCTCGATGCGCTAGTTGGTAGCGAAGCATCACCAGAAACACGTTTGAAATATTCACAAATGCTAACTAAAGGCGAGTTAGATAAAAAAGAAATCGAAATCCACGTAAGCAGCAATAACTCAGCTCCGCCAGTAGATTTAACAGGCATTCCGGGTGGAAGCATGGGCGTCATTAATCTTAGTGACATGCTCAATAAAGCAATTGGGCCAAACAAGAAAAAACTACGCAAAATGACAGTTGAGGATGCTAGAAAAGCCCTCCTTTCCGAAGAAAGCGAAACCTTGTCCGATGAAGAACAAATCATCAAAGAAGCACTTGATTCTGTTGAAAATGAAGGAATTGTCTTCATCGATGAGATAGACAAAATCGTAGTAAGTAACGGCAGTAGCGGACGTGAAGTTAGCCGTGAAGGTGTGCAAAGAGACTTATTACCTTTGCTTGAAGGCACAAATGTTATAACCAAATATGGCACAGTCAAAACTGACCATATATTGTTTTTAGCATCTGGAGCATTTCACCTTGCCAAACCTTCTGATTTACTTCCTGAATTGCAGGGACGTTTGCCAGTACGTGTTGAGCTCAATGCACTCACCGACAAAGACATGTATCGTATTCTAACTGAGCCAGAAGCAAGCCTGCCAAAACAATATGCTGCATTATTGGCAACTGAAGGCGTTAAACTACATTTCACTGCTGACGGCCTACATAAACTTGCTTCACTTGCTAGCGAGATCAATAAAGAAGTTGAGAATATAGGTGCTAGAAGGTTGCAGACTATCATGGAAAAATTACTCGAAGATGTCAGCTATAATGCTGATGAGCGTAGTGGCGAGACTATTGAAATCAACGAAAAATATGTTGAAGATAATATTGAGATTGCCCACCTTAATAATCTCGGGGATTTATCAAAGTTTATTTTATAGATTCTTCTACCAGCCTTATCGCAACTTGGGTTTTACTCATTTGTGGCAATGCAGAAACAGAATTCGCACTGATGAAATATACTTGGTTTTCATCCTTACCAAAAACTTTGCCGTCTGAGACATCATTCGCCACGACAAAGTCACATTTAGCGAGCTTCTTTTTAGCATTTTCAACTAAATTCTCAGTTTCCGCTGCAAAACCAATCAATAGCTTTGGACGCTGCTTATGATTCGCAATATGCGCTAGAATATCAGGGTTTCTTTCCAACTCTAAAGTTAGGCTTTTACTTGCTGTTTTTTTAATTTTATGAAGTGAAGTGTTCTTAACTTTATAATCCGCTACTGCTGCAGCCATTATGGCAATATCTGTGTTAACAATATATTTCTCACATGCTGCCAGCATTTCAGAAGCATCTTGTACTTTTACAATTTCTACGCCGCTTGGCAAATCACAAGTAATATTCGCAACAATAAAAATTACTTCTGATCCCATGTCACGACATATCTGCGCGATTGCTACAGCTTGCTTACCGGAAGAATGATTACCAATAAAACGTACTGGGTCAATTTTTTCATACGTACTACCTGCGGTAATTAAGACTTTCTTACCTTTGAGAATTTGGCGTAATTCTAGATATTGATTAACTTCATTAGCAATGGTTGCCACATCTGCCATTTTACCCTTACCCTCTTCACCACAAGCGAGAACCCCATCACTTGGTTCAATAATGCGTACACCTCTTGCTTTAAGAGTGGCAATGTTGGCTTTTACTGCTTTATTTTCCCACATTTTAACGTTCATCGCGGGCGCAAGGAATATAGCTTTATCACTAGCTAGGATAGTTGCAGTTGCTAAATCATCAGCCTCACCATTGGCAATCTTAGAAATTATATTTGCCGTTGCAGGCGCAATAACAACCACATCACTCTGCCGTGAAAGGTGAATATGATCCATTGCGTCTTTTTCAGAAAAAAGATTTTGATGCACAGACTCACCAGTAAGGCTGCTAACTGAAATTGGCGTAATGAATTCTTGCGCTGAATCAGTCATAATCACGCTAATTTTATAAGACGATTTACGGAATGTACTGATTAAATCAAGCGCCTTATAGGCCGCTATACTTCCTGTTATGATTAGTAGGATAGAATTATTGGATTGTGACATGGTTAAACATTTAGCATGTAATCGTTTAGCATTTAGTATCTAGCAGTATCAATACAAAACTCAACACACCATTGTACCGACAAATACAGACTAAAAATATTAAAGATTAGCTACAAAGAAAAACACATGCTAAATCTTATGTTAGTTCATGTAACTTTTTACTACACTTGAAATTTGGTATTTTCTTACCGGCGACCTTTTTTAAGGCACCGATTAGGGGATTAAATATCTGCCGCTCACCAAGATCTTTAATCTTAAAAACCCCAAAACCTCTTATTTCCACCCTTTTACCTTTCTTTAATTCAAGAGCAATGGTTCTAAAAAAAACATCTGTGATTTGATGAAGATATTTCTCATTAAGATTTGGATGCTTCTCCAGTAAATATTCAATGATCTTTGTTTGTTCCATAATTCCTAATGTTTGTTAACTCAAAACTTCTGAATGAGTCTACCAAATTGACAATAAAGAGTGCCGGCTATTGGTTGGATAATCACGCCATAAAGAGAAAAATTTTTCAAATATGCTGTAACTATCTTTTTTAATTAAAAGAACATCTTTTATCTCTAAATCAGATTTTATCCCTCTCTTGGTAACTAACCAACTCTTTGCATCATCTTCACTACCTATCTCATCAATCAAACCTAGTTGCAAGGCTTCTCTGCCTGTAAAGACTCTGCCATCTGCTAAGTCGCGTATTTTCGAGCTTTTGCTATTAGTTCGGCGTGCAATTACCATATCGATAAACATATTATGAATATCTTTCACGGTGTGTTTTAGAGCTTCTTCTGCTTGCGGAGAAAACTTTTCTAATGGGTTGGGAGTCGCTTTTAATGGTGAGGATTTTATAATAATTGGCTTGATACCTATTTTCTCTGCAAGGCTCGTTGCTTCAAAGGACTGCATAATGACGCCTATTGAACCTGTAACCGTGCCATTATATGCAAAAATCCTATCGCCGGCGATTGCAGCCATATATGCCGCACTTGTTGCTGTACTACCCATCAAGACTGCTACTGGTTTTTTCTCAGAAATCTTTCTAATGTTATTATAAAGACTTTCACCACCAACCACAGTACCACCGGGGCTGTCTATCTTTAGCATTACAGCTTTAACTTTATCATCTTTGGCTAATTGCTTGAGTATATCATTACGATATTGATCAAACATTATGATGTTATCTATTGTGATACGAGCGATATAGTCGCCACCAGAAAGTTTATTGAGTTTGATATAAGGAAAAGAAAGCAAGAGCATTAATAAACAAAAAAGAGCTAGACCACGCCACTTTCGTACTGAAAGCCTGAGCCTAGCTCTTTCTAATAATGTTGCTGCGGAAAGAGCCATATAACTTTTTTGTATTCAAATTATTAAAGCCCTTAAAGAACCAAGTCTACCTTGGTTTTACTTCTTATTATTATCAGAATTCACTTCACCTAAAGCACTTCCTAAAATATCACCAAGGCTTGCCCCACTATCAGTAGAACCATATTCCTTAATGACTTGTGCTTGCTCTTCAATCTCAAGTGCTTTGATTGACAAATTAACCTTACGACTACTTTTATCAATTTTCGTAATTTTTGCATCGATACGCTCACCAACTGCAAAACGATCACTACGCTGTTCAGACTTATCTTGTGAAAGATCAGACTTTCTAATAAAGCTATTTACACCGTCTACCAATGAAACTTCGATTCCATCGTTACGTACATCAACAACAGTACATGTAACAACTTTATTAGCGCTTATTTTATCAAGCATTTCAGAGAATGGGTCATGCTCCAATTGCTTAATACCAAGTGATACTTTTTCTTTTTCAACATCGATATCAAGTATCATTACTTTGACCTTATCACCTGCTTTGAAAGCTTTTAATGATTCTTTAGAATCACCCTTCCAAGCAAGATCCGAGCTGTGTACTAAGCCTTCGATATTATCAGCTAAGGTTACGATCAAACCAAAATCATTAACGCTTTTGATTTCTCCTTCAACAGTTGAACCTGATTTATTTTGCGCTGCAAAATCATTCCAAGGATTATCAATACATTGTTTTATACTAAGGCTAATTCTGTGTTTTTTGACATCAACTTCTAAAATTGAAACATCCACTTCCTGACCAGGAGCAGCAAATTTGCGTGGATCACAATTACTTTTAGACCAGGAAATCTCTGAAACATGAACAAGACCTTCGATGCCTTTTTCAATTTCAACAAAAATTCCGTAATCAGTAATATTGGTGATGTGACCTTTATATTTGCCTTCCACTTTATATTTTTCAACAATGCCTTCCCAAGGGTCGTGCTCTAACTGCTTTATACCTAGAGAAACTTGTCTTTTAATTTTATCATATTTTATCACTTTAACTTGAAGCTTTTGACCTAAAGTGAGTATTTCTGATGGGTGTGAAATGCGAGACCATGAAATATCTGCAATATGCACAAGACCGTCAATATTGCCTAGATCGATAAACGCACCGTAATCAGTAAGGTTTTTGACAACACCATCAAGCACTTGTCCTTCTTCAATAGTTGATAAGGCTTTATCAACTAATTCTTTATGACTTTCTTCTAGAATTGCCCGACGAGAAACCACAACGTTACCGCGTAGATCATCCATTTTCAGGACTTTAAAAGGCTGCCTAAGGTTTGCTAGATTATCAATATTATTCATTGGCCTAACATCAACTTGGCTTCCAGGTAAGAAAGCTGTAAGGCTTTTTAACTGTACGATGAAGCCACCTTTTACACGGCCGACAATAGCGCCTTCAACTGTAGCATTATCATCATGGTTCTTGCGAACTTCAATCCACTCTTTTTCTTTAACAACGCGTTCACGGCTAAGCTGTGGACGCCCTTCTCTATCTTCTAAAGATTCGATATAAACATCTATTTTTTCGCCTTCTTCTATACTTACTTCATCACCTTCGACTGCGAATTCTTTTTTATCGATCAAGCCTTCGGCTTTAAGACCAGCATCTACTATGACAAAGTCATTATCCGTGCCGACTATGACACCTTGGACTATATCTCCTGCTTTTTTTTCATTTTGGAAAGATTCTTCGAGTAATTCAGCGAAATTTTCAGTGACTACAAAATCATCTACTTCTTTGCTTTGGTTTGCTGCGCTATTTGGCATTATGGTACTTCGGTTAAATTGTTAATAAAAACAGCCCTTAAAAAAAGGCAGGGCTTTGTAAGTTGACGAAATATATTTGGTTTTTAGTAAGAGTCAATAGGGATAGCTACGAATTAAACTGGATCTGAAGCCCCTATACTACGACCACCATTTTCTCGATTGATGAGATGCTCAGGATTTCTCTCCTCCCCTACTTCTGGAAGCTCTGTCTCCTGTTCTGCTGCTCTAACCGCATCATGCTCTGTTTGCGCATTATCACTTACATGCTTCATTGCTGCTACACCACCTAAAAGCAAGATTGGAATAAACACCCCAATAAACAGTACTGATATCGCACCAAACAACCCAAGGAATGATAACGCCACCGTAGAGATGACTGTAGGAATAGCTATATAAGAGAGCTTTTCATTTCTTACCTTTGCCTCTTCTGGAGTAAGCGGCGTTGATTCTATTTGACCATCTGTCCCTACTTCTGGATCCTCAGTATCTACTTTTGTATCTACTCCCGGCTCTTCACCAGTTTGATGTGCAGGAACTTTTTTATGATCTTTAGGCGGCTCATATTGCCCAAATAGATTTGACGGCACATTGGTAGGTCGTGGCGGTGGCGGCAATGATATCGGTGGCCGCTTTTGTGATCGTGAGGTTAATGTAGCCCCACGCTGTGATTGTGGTAGCGCAGGTGGCTGCGTTGTCGGCGCAGAGGGCGGCGTTTTACTTTTCAAAGCAGCACCCCCTCTCGCATCTCCCTTAATTTTCTCATTAACTTCCCTAATACGCTCGATAGAAGACTTTATCTCACTAATATCTTTTCCCAACCCCTTCTCTACATCCAAGACCTTCTCCACTTCATATAATTGCTTATTAGAAACTTTTATATCTTCCCTCCCTAAAAGCGCTTTTAAGACTTTTAAGTTATCATTAGTATCTCCTCCCTTCTTTTGCTGCTTATTCCACAATCCCAGCCTTGCAAAATCTAGCGCTGTCAAAACCTCAGTGGTATTAGTAGTAACAATAGTAACATCTGCCCCAACATTCAAAAGAGAGTTTACAACACCTTCCTGACCATTATTCGCAGCAACCATTAACGCTGTTAAACCGCTATCAGCTTTTACGTTTATACCTATTAGAAGTCCCTGCAGCATAGCATCTAATTTACCCTCTAAATCACCCGTCCTTGCTATCTCAAAAAGCTGCTTTTTTTGTTCTGCAGCTAGCTTCCCCTTACGTCTATTGAGAGCTCCGCCCAGACCTTGAGCCCCACCCTTCTTTTTCGACTCTTCTACCTCCGTTAAAACCTCTTCCACGATTGCTTGGATAGCTTCTGTATTCTGACTTAAAAGCGGGAATTTTTTACGCTGACTTATTATTGGAGTAGTAACTTTTCCTGTCTTATCTTGTTGAAAATCTACTGCTGCTAAAAACTCAGTAAATAACGGCGTGTCTGCCGACCCCACACTGAGGGTTGCTATATCTCCTAAACTAACCTTATCGCGCTTGGCAAATTTCTTGTATTCACTTTTTTGACTAGATTTCGACAATATGTCGCTTGGGTTATATCCAGATTGCAGTTCTGCCCATAATTTCGTATCAAGATGCTTTCTTAATTTTTCCTTTTCATGATTTAACTGATGTTGAAATTTTTCTTTAGTAGAGCGTTTCTGCAATTTGGCACTATTTGATGAAGACTCGCACTTACTTACTTCCTCACACAACTCTTTAACCATATTCCAATTTGTCTCTTGCTCAGCTAAGTCAGGGTACGCCTCATACAAACCTCTTAATCTCTGCAACACATGAAGATTTTTCCCTACCAGCGCAATATCCATGGCTGTAAAATTATTGCTATCTCTTGTTCCAATATCTGCAAAAGTTGCATAACGTAGAAAATTTTCAATCCCCTCCTCATCCTGCCTTTGCACTGCCAACATCAATGCTGTGGCACCATTTTTACCCTGCTTTACCTCCTGACTTTCCTTAGAATCCCGCAGAGCTCTCACTCCTCTTTTTTGCGAAACAACATGCTTATATACTTCGTCCCAGAATGTTTTTGAATCCTTATGTCCACGTTCAAACATTTGTTGTGGCTTATGTGAATCACTAAGCCTTTTGCCATGCGCGAGAGAATCAACCACATAGCTAACAAGGTTTTGACCTTCAGCCTTCGCCTTGATATCTTTTAGTTTAACTTGCTCATCAAAAAGAGCCTTGAGGATTGGATCTGTAAATTCAGCCGCTGCGACACCTGCCAAGTTCAACTCATTTTGCACTCCTACGGCATAACATTTACCAATTACAAGCAGCAAACGCCTTTCATCTATTTGTTTTTCATTATCACTTATATCATCTCGCCCAAGATCAGCGACAATAGCGGCAATATCTGCCTGCGCTGCTGTTACACTATATTCTTTTCTACGATGTAGCGCACTGTAGAAAGCTTCATTTCCTTCCAGCCATAAGCCTTTTCCTTCTTGCATAACCTCTGCTACAATAGCTTTGGTATATTCTGTTTGCGGCATCAAAAGCGGGAATTCTGCAATAGATTTTGGCTCAAATGTATGAGTGTCTTCCCACCGCCAGCTTCTTCCACTATATGAATACGCTTGCAAAAATTCTGAAAATAATTTCTGCCCCCTTCCCCTCTCTAAGCAAACAAATTGCTGTGTATTAAGAGCTACTTTTGATGCCGTAGCTTTTTTATCATTATTTCTTGATAATATTCCTTCTACGACTCCATCAACCTTACCAACTAGAACTTCTGTAGCACCATCCTTATCATAAGCAGCGAAAAGCTCTGCATTGGTTTTTTCTTTTAATGCAGTCTTTTCTTTCTTTAACTCTTTGCCTAATATTCTACGCACCTCCGCATTCACCTTACGCTGTTGCTTATCATCAACTAATTCTCTTTGCGCTTCCTCTCTTTTAGCTAATAAGTGCTTTGCTAGCTCTAAATCTCCCTGCAAATTTTGATTTTGTTTTTTATCGGCAGTGGCCATGTTTGTATTAGCCTTATACCAATCCACTAAAACCTCCAACACATCAAATCTATTATGTGCAAACGCAATGGTCACAGCATCACACCTGATATTCACATCCAAGACATTCTTCGCATCATTAACATTCTTCGCATCAAGAAAACTACGAACAATATCCTTTTCTCCCCTCTTGAGGGCAAGGCTCCACGCTGTCTCGCCCCGCATATTTATCATCGCAACATCTGCTTTTTCGCTTAAAAGCTTGCTCACCCCACCTACATGTCCATTGAAAACTTCCCATATCAAGGTTGTGCAGCCCGATATATCACATAAATCAATATCTGCTCCCGCTTCTATCAGATGATCTACTACCTTTGCATGCCCCTTACGAGCTGCCGTTAACAAGGCCGTAGCACTCTGATCATCTAGCGCATCAATATCTGCTTCTTCTTTTAAGAGCGTCTTTACCGCTTCTAAATCTCCATACTTCGCTGCTAAAATCAACGCTTCACCCTTATCATCTTGACTAGCAACAGCAGCCTCGTCCAACACCTTTGTTATTAATGCTTTATCCTTGCCTTCTTGCACTTTTTCTTCTGCTGTTTGCGCTTTTTTGGCAGGGGTTTTAGATTCACCACTTATCATTGATGCAATAGGATCCATTAATGCACTGTGTGCAGCGCTTCTTTTAAGATCCTCTGGTGATTGAGGTGATTTCTCCTCTTCTTTCTTTTGCTCGTCTAAATCTTTCTTTTGACCTGCACCCACACGATTCAGCACTGGCATCCTTTGCAGCTCTTCTTGCACCTTTATTGAATCTCTTATAATCTCTGCAATCTTATTCTCCTCCTCCTTCTCCTCCTCCTTCTCCTTCGCATCAGCAACGCCAGCCACGCCACTCTTCAAACCCACAATAGCCTTCAACACTTCCTCTTTCACCCCAATCTCCATATCTGGAACATTACAAAGAAGATCTACCACCGCACTGTGCCCCTTTTTAGCTGCTAAATGCAATGCTGTATTATCCTTTGCATCCCTACTATTAATCGCCTGTTTCACCGACCTTATCCCTAGCAGCCTTCTAACAACGTCCACATTGCCTGATGAAGCCGCCTTCATCAAAGCTGTTTGCTGCTCATTATCCTTTCGCATAGCGTCCGCTCCTTTATAAAGAAGAAGGCTAACAACGCTGTGATTTCCTTTCATAGCCGCTAAATGCAAAGCTGTCCGCCCATCTCCATCCTTTTGATTAACACCTGCTCCTTGTGCTATAGCTCGCTTAATAAAATCAACATGCGGCAAACCTATTTTTGCCATAAACATCAAAGCTTTGAAAGAATCATCTGCAGTATTTTTTTCTAGATACTCATTAACTAAGCTAATTGGGTCAAATGTCTCGATAGCAGCCTGATAGAAAGCTTTTGAATCCTTACCACTTATCTCACATTGATGCAGATCAGCCTCTGTCACAAGATGCTCTGCCACATAGTGAACAAG
>JAWUXM010000016.1:0-102119 GCA_034111325.1 Rickettsiales bacterium | reverse complement strand
GTATTGACTCATACCCCTAAATTTTCATCTTGAAAAAAAGGGGGAATGGCTTTAAACACGACCCATCTAGAAACTAAGTCACAGAAAAATGACCAAGAAAACAACAAAAACAGTTAAAAAAGCTCCTGCGAATAAGTCAGTTAAGCAAGTTCAGGGTGAAACTCCAGCGGATCCACAAAGGCGTGACTTTATGGTTCTGTCTGCGACGGCGATGGCTTGTGTCGGGGCTGCGGCGGTTGCTGTGCCTTTGGTCTCATCGATGAACCCATCAGCAGAAGTTAAGGCGCAATCAAGTATTGAAGTGGATATTTCAAATATTTCTGTAGGGCAAGAGATAAAAGTTAAGTGGCGTGGTAAGCCAGTTTTTATTAAACGTCGTACCGCTGAGGAAATTGCTGAAGCGAGAGAAGTTTCAATGTCTGATTTGCCTGATCCTGAGGAAGATTCAGCACGGGTAAAAAAAGGCAAGGATGAATGGCTCGTTATGGTAGGGATTTGTACGCATCTAGGCTGCGTGCCTTTGCCTGATGCTGGTGATTATGATGGTTGGTTTTGCCCTTGTCATGGCTCTCATTATGATACTTCTGGTCGTGTGCGTAAAGGGCCTGCGCCGAAAAACTTGGCCGTTCCTGCATATGAATTTATCAATGAAAACACTATTAAAATAGGCTAGTTATTATGAAAAAAATTATCTCGTGGATTGATGAACGTTTGCCAGTTTTCTCATATGTGGAGGAACATCTTGCAAAATATCAAACGCCAAAAAATCTTAGCTATATGTGGAGCTTTGGTTCGCTCGCAGGGATTGCATTAGTCATTCAAATCATAACAGGGATTTTCCTGGCGATGCATTATACGCCGCATGTTGACCATGCTTTTAATTCAGTCGAGAACATCATGCGTAATGTAAATTACGGTTGGTTGATTCGTTATATCCACGCCGTTGGTTCGTCGATGTTTTTTGTTGTGGTGTACGCACATATAGCGCGTAGCCTTTATTATGGTTCGTATAAAAATAAGAGAGAGGTTCTCTGGTTTTTAGGGATTATGATTTTTTTAACTATGATGGCAACAGCTTTCATGGGTTATGTTCTTCCTTGGGGGCAGATGAGTTTTTGGGGTGCAACCGTAATTACTAATCTTTTCTCCGCTATCCCGCTTGTTGGTGAATCAATCGTGACTTGGCTTTGGGGTGGTTATTCAATTGATAACCCAACCTTAAATCGCTTCTTTGCGCTACATTATCTTTTCCCATTTATCATTGTCGGGATCGTGATTGTGCACATAATTGCGCTGCATATTCCAGGGTCAAATAACCCATCTGGTATTGAGAAGAAAACTAAAAAAGACACAGTGAACTTTCACCCTTATTATACGGTGAAGGATATGGTTGGGTTGAGTTTCTTCTTAGTTATTTTTGCATATTTTCTGTTTTTCTTTCCAAATTCGCTTGGGCACCCTGATAATTATATCGAGGCTAACCCGTTAGTGACACCAGCTCATATTGTGCCTGAATGGTATTTCTTGCCTTTCTATGCGATTTTGCGGGCAATCCCTGATAAGTTAGGTGGCGTGGTGATGATGATCGGTTCGATTCTGATTTTATTCGTCTTGCCTTGGTTGGATACAGCAAAAACTACAAGTGGAGCTTATCGTCCAAAATTTAAAATCTTTTTCTGGTTTTTTATAGCTAATGTTTTCTTCCTTGGTTACTTAGGAGGTAAGCCAGCAGAAGGATTATATGTTATTCTCTCAAGGATTGCGACTCTATATTATTTTGCATATTTCTTGGTAGTCTTGCCATATCTATCTAAACATGAGAAGTGCTTGCCAGAGCCAGAATCCATTGACGCTTATTATAAAGCCAAACATAAATAATATTATCATGAAAAAACTCGTTTTAATTTTTAGTTTATTTATCTCATCAGCATTTGCTTCAGGTGATGTACGTCATGCTGAACAAATGAAATGGGAGTTTGATGGCTTTACGGGAAAGTTTGATTATTCGTCAATTCAGCGAGGCTTTCAAGTTCACAAGGAAGTTTGTGCATCATGCCATTCACTAAATCGTATTGCTTATCGTAATTTGCAAGATATTGGCTTTACTGAAAATCAAGCTAAAAGCGTAGCTAGTGAATATACAGTTGTTGATGGGCCAGATGATTCTGGTGATATGTTTGAAAGAAAAGCAGGTTTAGCAGATAGTTTCGCTGCGCCATATCCGAATGAAAATGCATCACGTGCTTCTAATGGCGGTGCTTACCCACCTGATTTATCATTAATGATCAAAGCACGTCCAGATGGTGCAAATTATGTTTATTCGCTTTTAACTGGATATGAAGATGTGCCACGTGGCTTTAAGATGAGTGATGGTATGAATTATAATCCATATTTCTCTAATGGGCAGATTGCTATGCCATCTCCGCTATCTGATGATTTGGTGGAATATGCTGATGGCACTAAAGCTACAATTGAGCAAATGTCACATGATGTTGTAAATTTCATGCAGTGGGCTTCTGAACCAGAAATGGAGAAGAGAAAAAAGATGGGTGTGAGAACAATTATCTATCTGCTTATTATGGGAGTCTTCTTTATCATCGCCAAAAAACGCGTTTGGAAAAACGTTAAATAGCCTTTTAGGATTGCTTTTCTAATTATATGCTTTTAAAAAAGCGGGAGTGATTAGATTGTGTCTCTTGGATTACCTTAGAATCCTACGGATTCAGGTAATGACGATAGTAAGAGAATAATCCAAAAGGATTAGATTGTAAAAAATGAATTATTTTACTATGATTTTTGGTGAGTTTTAATAGTTCATAAAGATAAGAATCTAGTAAACTTTGAGATGATTTTTGTTAAACAATGTAGTTTTTTTGAGGGAGCGTATTCTTCATACGTGACCGATAAAAAACAAAGTAGTTTGGCAAAAAGCGCTCAAAGGGATTAGATTAAATTTAAGAGATTTTGGAGATATTTTTAGTAAATGTCCGACTGTAGAGTGAGCGAAGTGTATTCTTCATACACGAGTCGAAATGAACAAAGGTTATTTGCTAAAAAGAGCCCAAAAGAATTAAATTTTTGGGGTCTGTAGCTCAGTTGGTTAGAGCGCATCGCTCATAACGATGATGTCGTAGGTTCAAGTCCTACCAGACCCACCATTTTTAATTTATTATGTACCCAAATAAAAAAGCATTGTTAGATAGGATTATCAGAGTTGACCATGCAGGTGAGTATGGTGCAAAGCGTATATATGAAGGGCAGTTGGCTATTCTTGATGACCCGTTGATTGAAGAAATGCGAGATCAAGAACTTGAGCATCTTGCATATTTTACCAAAAAAATTGAAGAGGATGACGTTCGTCCGACGGTCTTTTTGCCGCTTTGGCATGTAGGGGGATTCGTGTTGGGCGCTGGCTCAGCTCTTTTAGGGCGCAAAGCCGCCATGGCTTGTACAGTTGCTGTTGAAGATGAGATCGAGAGTCACTACAAAAATCAGTTAGATAAGTTAGATACGCTAGATAACTCAGACCTTGATTTAAAAAATAATATAGCTAAGTTCCGAGACGAAGAGATAGAGCATAAAAATCACGGTTTAGAAAATAATGCTGAAGATATGAGATTTTATAAACCATTTTATAAATTCGTCAGAGGAACCACTAAAACGGCAATCTGGCTTTCAGAAAGGTTTTGAATTCCATAATGCCAGCACTTAAAACAAAGAAGAAGACCAAAAAACAATATGATATTAAGCAAGTTATAGAGGGAAATATTATCCTTCTATTGGTCGTTGCTGGGCTATTCTTCGTTTATCATCATTACACAACAAAAGAAGTTGTACCCACCATTATATCAGCGCCAAGCTATATAAAAGTTGAAACAATGCTTAGTGAGCAGATGCTCATACCTAAGCAGACAGCCTTATACGGTATTGCTGAGAGTGCTAAACGAATTATCTTAAAATCAGAAATTGATGGTCGTGTTGCTAAAATCATTGCGGTTAGCGGCACTTATTTACAGAAAGATGCACCAATTTTACAATTAAATCTAAATACTAAAAAAGCCCTGCATGCTAAGGCAGAGGCTGTGGTAAAAAGAACTAGAATTAAATATGAGAATGCCTTGCTATACCGAAAATCCAAATCAATCATAGCAAGTTCTGAGGCTGAATATGATGAAGCCAAAGCGGATCTTGTAAAAGCAGAGATTGATTTAGAGAGTAGTATAATAAAAGCACCATTTGACGGTGTAGTTGAAAATATATTTGTGCGTGAGGGGGATATAATAAAAGCCTATAATCATGATTTAGTGGATTATTTAAATGATGATTCTTTGATTATTAAAAGTTTCCTCTCAGAGGAAAAGGTTGGGGAGTTAAGGCCTGAAATGCTGGTACATATTAAATTTGCTGATGATATAAAAAAAACAGGTTTCATTCGCCATATCAGTAACGCAGCTGATATAAAAAATCGTAGTTTTGTAGTAGAAGTAGAAATGCTAAATCTTGATGGGTTAATTCGAGATGGAATGAATGCAGAATTATTAATTGAGACCGATAAAATATCTGTCTCTGTAATTCCGACTGCCATTTTAGTTTTGAATGATGAAGGGGTAATTGGAGTCAAACTTGTTAACGAAAAGCAAGAAGTTGAGTTTGCGCCAGTCAATATTATCGATGAAAAAAATGACCAATTATATATTACTGGTTTAGATGCTAATGCAGAGATCATTATAGCTGGACAGGGTTTTGCCAGAGTGGGTAATCGAGTTGAAACAGTAAGGAGACAAAGGGAGTTATAAAGCGTCATTCATAGTTAGGTTCTTCTTCCGAGGGGTCGCCTGAATTTATTTCAGGAGGGCCCCTTTTGTATTGCAGGACTATGTATATTATGCCTACGCAGGAATGACTTAAAAGAAATAGACAGGTAATAAAGTGAAGAAAAAAACTAAATTTATTATAGTGAAGAGAAATCTGATATTGCTGCTTCTGGCTTTGGTTATTAGTGTTAGTGTTTTGGTTTATCATAAAACTCAATCGCAGCCTAATGAGTCCACAAACCTTATTATTACGGCTGATCTTGATAAAAATTCACTTACGCAAGCTGCGTATGATTTAGCATATACGATAGAAAATTCTTCTGTAGCAAAAGTCAAAGTCAGTGCTGATTTTAAGGTTAGGGAGGAGATTATTATTGAGCCACGCAGCTTGGCAAATTACAAAATTGCAATTAATGATTTAGTAAATGTTCAGCCAGATATAAGAGATGTTTTAGTTACAAAGATTCAAGGCGGTTTACAATTATCAGACATTGCACGAAAAAAGAAAATCACAGTTCCACAAGGAAATACTCAACGCTTTAATGGGAGAGCTGCTATCTCATTGCAAATTATAAAGGCACCCAAAAATCTTGTGCGGATCATTGAAAAATGGCAGGAAGATTATACTAACTATCTACAAATTACTTATCTGCAGAATGAGCAGATGGTTGATTATAACATTATCGTATCCTTGGGTTTTCTTGTTGCGATTACCCTTTTACTGCATTTCCTAATTATACATATAGAAAGTCTCTGGCGCCAATATCAAGCAGATGGTGATGAAGATTTTATCTCAGTTAAAGGCTTTATTCTTCAATATATTAAGATCGTCGATAAAATCCTTGATAAGCCTTTTAGACCTATCTTTGCTCTTGCTGGTGTGGTGATAGTGATAATTGTTACCTATAATATTAGGGGGCAAGCCAGCACATTATTACCTAATATGCAGACAAATACTGTAAAGGTAAAAATTAGGGCGCGTGCTGATTTGTCACTTATGCAGAAGGATTCTCTGACACAAAAAGTTGAAGATGTGATAGTTGAACATGTAGATGATATAGAGAATATTAAAAGTATGGTTGGTGGGTTTGATGCTGATGTTATCGGTGAGATAAATGTTAAATTTTCTCATATTGTCAAATCACAAGATTTAGATGAGATGCGTAAAGCGACCGATAATCTATATGGTATGATTGTTGAAGTGGAAAAGCCAAAAGCAATATTTGCAGAAAAGGATATTGCGCTCACCATTTCATCTAATAGCAGGTCAGAATTAATTTTAGAGACTGCATATCAGATTCTTAATTTTATGCATCATAATGGTGATTTTATTGATGTTTCTGATAATTTGCCAAATGATGTTTTACACTGGGAATTAGTAATTAATCATAAATTAGCAGCGAAATATTCTATAGATTCTAAGATTTTAGAGAAGGCGATTGCGTTAATTAGTGATGATGGTTTAGCGTTAGAAAATAGTAACAACTCTGTTCTTATTCTTCCTGAAGACAAACGTAGTTTTAGTGATTTAGAAAATATTAAAATCATGACAGCAAATGGTAATTTGATGCGTGTTAGTGACTTTGTGACGAGGCGCCCTCAGCAAAATTTTAGCATAAATAATGCGCAAAGATTTAACATACAGGCGAATATTAAAAATAACGCTATGCAGCAAATGATGTCTTGGTTAGAGGAGGTGCAAATAGATCCTGCAGTTGAAATAAAAGTTGCTGGGCATTATCAAACAATGCAGATTGCCAAATATTATTTGGCAGCAATTTACATATTAACTTTGCTGCTTATAGGGCTGGTTTCATTCTTCCAATTTCGTTCATTTAATCAAGTTGTGATCATCCCTTTGCTGGTAATATTTTCTATAATCGGTGTTTTGCCAGGGTTATTAATTACTATGCAGCCATTTAGTATCATAGTCGGTGGTGTGGCGGTTTTACTATTGAGCGTGATTGTTGCTATGAATAATCTATGTTTTATCAAAACATTCCGCCGAATTTTAAAAGAAGATGCTTCAATAAAAGAGGCATTGATGAGAACTTCATCTCTTTACATGCGGCCTATTTTACTCTCTAGTTCTGTTGTGATTATAGCATTATGGGTAATGGCTTTTACCACAGAGTTTTTCTTTTTATGGCAGTTTGCGATCATGATTAGTGGAGGTTTAATTCTTGCTGTTTTATTGGAGCTTTTCCTAACACCTTTATTACTTGCTCTTGGTCACCGGGCAAATAAAAAAGGAAAGAAGTAGGATAACACACCCCAATGGTTTCACCATCACCCCTCCACCAAGAGGCATTGTTAACTTTATATTGCACTCTTGGTGTCAGATTCCGTGTCATCGCCTGAATCCGTAGGATTCTAAGGCGATCCATAAGTCACAAACTTTACTCCTAGATTGCCTTAGAATCCTACGGATTCAGGCAATGACGTGTTTTGGTTCTCGTATTATACCAAATATCTTTAATAATTATACATTTGCAGTAGGTAAAACTAGATGAGAGAGTGAGTGGAATTGAGAGTGTAATAGCCTAGGCTATTACCTAATAATTCTGCTTTTCTATTGCAAGTAACTCTTCCAACAATTTCTTCGTTGTAGCCAAACGTTTATCATCATTAGTCAAATCATCGTTGAGAACTAATTTTTGATCAGGGCGGATTTTGATTTTTTTATTATGGAAAACATATTCCATTAATTTATCGACCTTTTCAAAATGGTTTTTATAGAAGCGGATAACGATACCTTTTGGTCCAACGTCTAATTTATCAACATTTGCTTTTAGGCATAATTGTTTGAGCTCAATAATGTGCAGGAGGTTTTCTACTTGCTCGGGGATTTTACCAAAACGATCAATCATCTCATCGATCATTTCCTCTGCTTCTTGTTTATTTTTTAGGTCAGCAATACGACGATAATATTCCATGCGCACACTGAGATCAGCAATATAATCATCAGGTATCAGTACAGAAATTCCGAGATTCACATTGGGGACAAATTCTTGCTCGCTCTTAGTTTTTTTCTCCTTATTTTTCCTGAGTTTGTTGATCTCCGCCTTGAGCATTTGTTGATATAACTCCACACCGACTTCTCTTACATGCCCTGATTGTTCTTCACCAAGTAAATTTCCGGCACCACGAATATCCATATCATAAGAGGCAAGAGAGAAGCCTGCCCCAAGGCCGTCTAAAGTACGCATAACATCTAAGCGTTTTAGTGCATTTGCAGTTAAGCGTCTTTTAGCGTCAAAGGTAAAATATGCATACGCACGGATCTTGCTACGGCCAACCCGACCACGCAATTGATAAAGCTGCGCTAACCCAAACATGTCAGCACGGTGAATAATTATTGTATTTGCTTCAGGAATATCTAAGCCAGATTCAACGATTGTGGTTGAAAGCAATAAATCATAAACGCCATCGCAAAAATCAGTCATGATTTTATCTAACTGACTAGCAGGCATTCCGCCATGTGCTTTGATAATTTTAATTTCGGGGACGAGTTTACGAATGCGCTCTTCCTGCATGTCTAAATCTTTCACTCGTGGGCAGACATAAAACACTCGACCACCACGATAAAATTCACGCAAAATTGCTTCACGCAAAACCACTCCATCAGAAGGCATGATGTAACTACGCACAGCCATACGGTCAACTGGCGGTGTGGCAATAAGGCTGAGATCACGAATTCCCGCGAGAGACATTTGTAATGTACGAGGGATTGGTGTAGCGCTGAGTGTAAGGACATTCAGACCTGATTTTAACTGTTTGAGTTTTTCTTTTTGAGTGACACCAAAATGTTGCTCTTCATCAATGACGATTAGATTCAAATTTTTAAATTTCATATCTTTAGCGAGCAAAGCATGTGTGCCGATGACTATATCTATTTTTCCTGCTTCGATTTGTGTTTTAATTTCTTTCTTTTGTGTATGGGTAACCATGCGTGAGAGCTGGGCAATTTTTATATCAAAACCTGCAAAACGCTCACAGAAATTATTATAATGTTGGCGGCAAAGTAGGGTGGTAGGTGCGATAATCGCCACCTGCGCTTGATGTTCGCAAACGACAATAAAGGCTGCGCGTAAGGCGATTTCTGTTTTGCCAAAGCCAACATCACCACAAATGAGTCGATCCATTGGTTTTGCATGGGATAAATCTTCGGTAACATCTTCAATAGCTTTTAACTGGTCATCAGTTTCGGTAAATTTAAAATGGGCGGTGAATTCTTGCATAAGTGATTCTGTCGGCGAAAATTCTTGCGTTTTAATTAATTCACGGGCGCTGGCAGTTTTGATTAAATCAGCAGCAATTTCACGTAATTTTTTCTTGAGTTTTGCTGTACGTTCTTGCCATGCAGCGCTCCCTAAGCGATCAAGCTTAGTTGATTCGTCGGCAGCACCATAGCGTGTGATGAGGTTGATATTTTCAACCGGCAGATAAAGTTTATCATCATTATCATAAATAATTTTTAGGCAATCATGCGCGCGTCCTTGTACGGAAATTGTTTCTAATTTCTCAAATCTGCCGATTCCATGTTCCTTATGTACGACTAACTCATCAGCGCTCAAACTGGAAAGCTCCATGAGTAATTTCTCAGCTTTGCGGCTTTTACTAACACGGCGCATAGTTTTTGAGCCGAGTAAATCCTGCTCGGAAATAAAGACATATTGCGGGCTGGCGAAGCCTTTTTCCAGCGGAAGAAGAATTATTGCGATATGGTCATTGGCCAGTTTGCTGACATCTTGCCATTTTTCGATAATGACAGATTCCAGATCATGATTTTGTAAAATAGTTTTGAGACGTTCTATACCACTTGCGGAAAACCCAGTGATGATTTTTTGTTGCGTAGGGAAATCTTTAAGGAAATCTTTGAGCAATTCGACTGAATTTTGTTTTTTACTTTGCGATAAAACATGAAAGTCAGGAATTGATTTGATGGCTAAATCAATATCCGTAAAACGCCCAGTATCAAAATTAGTAAAATTAATATTTTGTTTGCTGGAAATTATATCAGTGATTTCTTCTGATGTTAAATAGAGTTCATTGGGTGCGAGCGGATTATAGATTATATCATTTTGGCGCTCATTTTTACGAGTGTGATAATAATCCTCAATTATTTTACGACGTTCACTTACCGCATTTTCAAAGAGGTTGCTTTTGATGATGATGGCGTCAGGGCAATAATCAAAAAGGGTATTGGTAGAATTATAAAAAAGCGGCAACCAATGTTCCATTCCGATATATTGACGCTTTTCACTAATATGCGTATAGAGTAAATCATTGTTGCTAGGAGCGCCGAAAATTTGCCGATAATTGCTGCGGAAATTTTTTACATGTTCATCATCAAGGATAATTTCGCTCGCTGCATTTAAAGTAAATTGTATGATTTTTTGATGGCTGATTTGGGTGATAGGGTCAAAATAGCGAATATTATCGATTATATTATCAAAGAAATCGATGCGAATAGGCTCAGATGATGAGCTGGTGAAAATATCCACTATGCTACCTTTAACTGCAAATTCACCAATTTCATTAACCGTATTCGTGCGGATGTAACTATTATTGATCAAGAAATTGATCAATTCATTCATGGAGATTTCCTTGCCAGTCTCGATGGTGAGGGAATTTTTACTAACTAATTCACAAGGTATCATACGGGTTAAGGCAGCCTTTACCGTAGTTATGATGATCGCTGGTTTGGTTTTATGCAGTAGTTTACTAAGGTTAGTTAGGCGCTCGCTGATTATGTTATGATTTGGCGAAGCGCGGTCATATGGTAGGCAATCCCACGCGGGGATGTTGATTATTTCTGCTTCGGGCAGAAAAAATTTTAGCTTTTCAGCAAGGGCAAAAGCATGTTGATCATTCAGTGCAATATAGAGCAAATCTTGCTTTTGCTGCTTGAATATATCGCTAATAATTAAACCGTCACTATCTAACGGTAAATTAGCAAAACAGATATTATCAAAAGATTTAGGTAGGGAGAACATTGTTGAAAATGGGTGCTAGTAAAATTATGTTATTATTAGACTATTTGTCTGAACTTACCATTATCATTGCCTGAATTCTTGAAAAGAATTGTAGAGCGATCCAGAATCTTAAAAGAAGAAGCTCTCCTTTTATCTCCTAGATTGCCTTAGAATCGTTACACGATTCAGGCAATGACGCCTAAAAAGCAGCAGATCTTTTTGCAAGAAATTCACGGATTTGTTCAATTAGCCAATTATTATATTCTTTTGGAGTTGGCTTTGAGCCAGTTAGCCATGCGTAAATATCCCAATCATTCTCTTCAAGGAATTCCTCATAGAGCTCAACCTGTGCTTCATCAAAAGCCATTAATGCTTCCTTGGCGAAATCTCCTAAAATTAAGTCAGTCTCCTTACAGCCACGGTGCCAACTGCGGTAAATTAATTTTTTTTTACGATCTTCGAAGGTGTTTGTCATATGCTGTTTGAATATTGTGTATAATTCGCTTTGTTCTCTCCCCTGTTATTAGGGGAGGGGGTTTCAACGTAATGCTAAAAAGGGTGCAAAAAGATTAATTTTTTCCTGCTTCGATTGCTTGGTTAATAAGTTCCTTAGCCTTCTCGGCTCCTGCAAAGCCAGTAATCTTTACCCATTTGCCTTTTTCAAGATCTTTATATCTTTCAAAGAAATGTGAGATTTGCTCAAGCAAAATGCGTGGTAAATCTTCGTAGCTATTTATGTTTTCATAATAAGGTGTGAGTTTGCTTATTGGAACTGCGATGATTTTTTCATCCATGCCGCTTTCATCTTCCATAAGTAAAACACCAATCGGACGGACAGGAATTACTGATCCAGCAATTACAGGAATAGGCGTAACGACCAAAACATCCGCAGGGTCGCCATCATCAGAAAGTGTGTGAGGAATAAAGCCATAATTTGCAGGATAGAACATTGCGGTCGAAAGGAAGCGATCAACAAACAAACTGCCAGATTCTTTATCCACTTCATACTTCACTGGCAAGCCGCCAGCAGGAATCTCGATTATAACATTAACTTCATCAGGTGCGTTTTTGCCAATTGCGATTTTATCTATATTCATTATCTTAGTTTTTTTAATTGTCAGGAACCCTGACCTTAATAACTTCTACACAAGATAAAAGCAAATTTTAATATAATACCACGGTTCATCTTGAGATAGGTGGTGAGCGACCATATGCGATGTCATATGCCTCTTCTCTGGTTAGCGGAGCGCAGGATGATGTGGTTTTTTGTTTTTCGTGAGGCTTAGTTTGTGACATAGTATTTTTTATGGTGTCAGAAATACTTGTATGTTTTATTTTGGGAGAAATGAGCGGCGGAATCAGGTCGGAGAAATTAACTTGTTTTTTGTCCAATTTTGGACTCATTCGTTTAGACAAGAGGGTAAAGTTGTTGGGTGGTGTTGGGGAGAGTTCAATGGGACGCTTTCTTGTAGGATCCAAAAGTTTTTTTAGATGTGCTTCTTGCCGTAACACATAGTTTGTTTTAGGCTTTTCTGCTGGGGTTGTTACTTTCGTTAATAGATCATATTTAGCCTTAGCGGCAGATTGTTCTGCTGTAGTGAATTTACTGATTTGTACCCAATGGGTGGCAGGATCCATCGTGTTACTCTCCTTAAATTTAACAATCATTTTAACAATTATATCAACATTTTCTTGGTTTACTAGGGGCTTTGTTTTGCTGTCTTTCCTTCTTCTCCTACTCATATTATTTCCTATAAAAGGTTAAAAATCTTAGGCAATTATAACATAAATTTCGATGCCTCGCAATCTATAGTTGTGAGGCTTGCAAGCATCCTTTTATGCCTACCTCAAATTTACATTTAAATTTGAATGCTATTATTAGGTGCGTCCTTCGAATGATATGCATTTCTTTCTGTCCATTTTGGATTAGGGGATGCATTTGGATTAGGGGGTGCAGCTTCTTTTCTTTCCATTGGTTCTGCATTCGCCTCGTCATATACTGCTATAACATTTGGAGCGGGGTGTGCAGCTTCTATTGGTGCAGCAGGGTTTGCATTACGGCGTTTTCCAGCTAGGCACAAACATAGTGTCGCAAAAGCACCTGCAGCTATACCTAACATAGGTAACTGCGTTTCTGGTTCTGACTCTGGTTCTGGATTTGGACGAGGTTCTGGTTCTGGATCTGGACGAGGCTCTGGTTCTGGCCGAGGTTCTGGTTGAGGTTGAGGTACTGTTATTGAAGGCTTATCTATTGCTATTTTTGTGCCGTTAATATCAAATCTTTGTCCAAATATTCCAAGATAAGTACTATTGTCTTCTCTGCCTTGCCAAGTGATAAAAAATCCACCATCTTTTAGCAGTCTGGTTGATGCACCGTTAGGGAAGCTGATATGAGTTTCAGTATTGACATGGAATGGGTTTCCTTGTCGAACACCATTGGAATCATATATTTGGCTAAGGATGTCATAATTTGGAACAGCCTCTTCTCTTCTCCCTAACCAACTGATCATAAATTTTTTATTTAATGAGGTAACTAAAGGAGAGTAGTTGTAAAGATGGCTACTACTAACCTGAAACCTTTTTCCTTGCTGAACACCCTTAGCATCATATGTTTTGCCAATGATTTTATCGCTACTCCGACTTGGCGGTGTATCTTTCCAAACAATGGTAAAACCACCATTTTGTAAGGCTGTAGCTGATGGAGAGGAGTGATAAGTATTATCATTAGTTGTGCTAACTAGGAATGACTCTGCTTTTTTATCACCATCAGCCCTATATATTTGTGCTCGTATAGCACCAAGACCACTATTTTCTCTTGATTCGACCCAATAACTAATAAATTCACCGTTTTGTAAGGCAATGTTTTTTTCGGAGCTCTGAATCGTTATGCTCTCTCCGTCTTTCTGACCACTAGCATAATATTGCTGGGCATTAGCGCCAGAAATTTCAGTGAAGCTACCATTCTGATGGTAGGTGATTGAATCATAAATGAGGGCGCTATGAACTACTGCTCCTTGTTGAGTACCATTGCCACTATATCTTTTAGTGTAAGAGAGATCTCCATGTTGCCATTTAATAAAAAACTGGTTGTTTTCCAGAGGTATAATTTGAGGCTTAAATGGCACCTGTCCCTGATGGTCAGTAATGGGCTCATCAACTCGAAATTCACCTCCTAGTTTAGTGCCGTTGACATTATATATTTGGGCAATAATTTCACTTTTCCTAGGGTTAAGTGATTTTTGGTCTTCCCAAGAAACAACAAACCCACCATCACTTAAGGTAGCTGTTGACGGTGCTGCTTGGGTGCTATTAACATTAATATTAACCTGAAACTCTTTTATATCTACTTGATCTAGGAGTGTAACCTTCTCGGAGGTTTTATTAATTTGCCCAGCCGCCTCGTTAGAATGTTGATTATTGCCTGTGGCGCCAGCAATAGCGGTGGATAGTCTTTGCAATAAGGAGATAGGTCCTCTAAAACCTGGTGTTTTTGCTAGAAGTTGACCTAGTCCATAATATGGACTTTGTTCTGTTATTGAGGTGCTATTGTGAGACGTAGTTGATAAAGCTATTGGCGCTATGTTCTTCATTTCACCCTCATTAATACGGTTTAACTTAAAGAAAGGACTATATCATAATTCTAGCCCCTATGCAAGTATAAAGTGTATTTTGTTCCAGCTACATGGCGGATTGACCAAGATGATTTGGCGGAGAGGACAGGATTCGAACCTGCGTGAGGTTGCCCTCAACACACTTTCCAAGCGTGCGCTTTAAACCGCTCAGCCACCTCTCCGAATTTGAGAATGAGTTTTGTACTATATTATTACTGTATCACAAGGTTTTTGTGCAAGCGGTTTAAAGCAATTATACTTTGGTCGCAAAAAGCTCGTTGCTTTTGCTCCGCCGCCAGGTCGGAATCACAGATTCCTCCCGCTTGTTTGCTAAAAACAGCATACCATGCTGTTTTATTGACGCACAAGCCCGCTCAGCCACCTCTCCGAATAAATCTGGTCTTTTTGTGCCCTTTTTAGTAAATAGCCTTTATTCGTTTCGACTCGTGTATAAGGGATACACATCGCTCACTCATAAACGACATTTGCTAAAAATCATCACAAAAATCCTCAGATTTAGAGATTATGGGTTTTGGCAAGGTTTAAGAGCAAGCGGTTTAAAGCAATTATACTTTGTTGTTTTAGGGAAAACTACCACAAGAACGGTGTCATTCTGAACTTGTTTCAGAATCTGCTTAGTATCCACATATTGTGAGTATGATTGTTAAGAATGAAACTTTCCGTATGCAGAAAGTTGTGAAGATACCGGATCACCCGGTATGACGTTCTTGGAGGATGGATGTATTGAAGTGGCAGGTTGGTGTTTTGTTGTTGACACTTTATAAGTATTACACAGGATTTCTGCTACATGCTAAACCCGATATTTCACTTACTTCCTGCCAAATCTAAATTTGAACCCAATAGTGCTGGAGCGTTCAAAGTTAGTTGATGTGCGGTCTTTGGTGGATTCATAGATTGAAGTGAAATTCAAATAAATTCTTTTGCTTAATTTATAGGAGAGCTCACTTTTAGTTTGAAAGACTTTAAAGGCAGAACCTCTAAGCATGGAAGTGCGGTTGTTAAAGAGGAATTTATTATAGTCATATTCAAAATTTATTGCAGGACGGTAGATATAGATGTTATTGATTACTGTGCTGCGCTGCCCAACAAATAAATCAAAATTGATGAATTTAATTTTGCTACCAAAACCAAATAAGAGAGTGTCGTAATTTTGCCCAGCGGAGGTTGCGAAATGATTATCTTTATGGCGTAAATAGGCGCCAAGATAGTTATTACCTTTTACCTTATAATTAAATTGTTGCTCATAATCATAAAGTTCCTTGGTTTTGTAAAAAACATTATCAATTGGTTGATGCTGTGCTTCAAAATTAAACTTGGCAAAGCCGCTTAATTTTTGCGTATCATATTTAAAATTAATGAGTGCTTCTTGTTCTTTTGTATATTGGTCAGAGTTGATCGTGCCATTTATGGAAAGATCAAATTGTTGAGGAGGTTCTTCTGCATTTGCATGATTAGCAAGAAAGGCTGCTAGGTTTAAAATTATAAAATATCTCAAAAATTTCAGAGTCATATAGGCAGTAATTGTGGTAATTCTTTAAGAAAGGACGCCATTCTTGAGAGTGACGATGCGGTCACATTTTTTGGCTAATTCTTGATTATGGGTGACAATCAAACAGGTGAGTTGATGTTTTTTGACGGTTTTTAAAAACATATCAAAAACATTGTCAGCGTTGGCAGGGTCAAGGTTTCCAGTAGGTTCATCAGCGAGCAAAAGGGCAGGTTTATGAATAATCGCTCTAGCAATAGCCACACGCTGCTGTTCGCCACCAGAAAGTTGCGCAGGGCGATGATTTAGCCTTTCACCCAAACCTATTTCGTTCAGTAGGTTTTTACCAATTTTCTCAGCCTCTTTATTTTTTAGACCATTAATTTTGAGCGGTAATATAGCATTTTCCAAAGCAGTGAATTCAGGCATTAAATGGTGATATTGATAGACGAAGCCAATCTCCTTGCGGCGCACCATTGTCCGCTCTTTCTCGGAGATTTTTGAGCAATCTGTACCATTGATAAAAATCTCTCCTTCATCCGCCCGATCAAGCAAGCCAATAGTTTGTAGGAGGGTTGTTTTCCCCGAGCCAGATTGCCCGACAAGAGCGATAATCTCACCTTGTTTAATGTTGAGATTGGCTTTCTTGATTATCTCTAAGCTTTTACCTGCTTGCTTGAAGCTCTTGCTGAGATTGTTAATTTCAAGGATTTTATTCATAGCGCAATATATCAGCTGGTTCTAATTTTGAAGCTTTCCATGCAGGGTAGATAGTCGCAAGGAAAGAGAGTAATAGGGAGACTACTGCGACATTTGCAATGCTGATTAGGTTGATCTCCACTGGTAAATCAGTTAGGAAATATACTATTGGGTCAAAAAGAGCAACACCAGTTAGCCCTTCTAAAAATTGGCGAATAGACTCAATATTATAGGCGAAAGACAAACCAAGAAATATTCCTATACTCGTGCCGATGATTCCTATCCACGCGCCACATAAAAAGAAAATACGAATTATTGAGCCTTTGCTCATCCCCATGGTGCGCATCAGGGCGATGTTCTTGCTTTTATCATTTACCAACATGATAAGGCTAGAGATAATGTTAAAGGCGGCGACGATGATGATTAAGGTTAAAATCAAGAACATAACATTACGCTCAACTTTCAGGGCATTAAGAAAACTTTCATTCGCTTGCTGCCAGTTAGTAACATTGACCTCCCAGCCACGGCTACGAAAATCATTATAAATTTTATAACCCAAAGCTTGGCTATTATTTAAGTTGTTGAGGTTGATTTCTATGCTGCCGACGCTGCCTCTTGCTTTGTGACCAAACTGGATTTTAGTGATTTCGAGAGGCGTAAAAGCAGTTGTGGTGTCATATTCATACATACCAATGCGGAAAATCCCCACTACATGATACTCCTTCAGGCGAGGAATTAAACCAACAACAGTGCGGTTGGTTTGTGGCGAGATAATGGTTATTGGGTCGCCGATACTCAGGGCTAATTTTTGCGCTAAACCTTCGCCAACGATAATTGCATGTTTGCCGCCGAAATTATCCAAACTACCTTCAATTATATTTTCACTAACGAGTTTTTTAGCGAGAAGGTCTTGTTTTGCTATGCCGCGAACCATAACACCAGCAGAGTTGCTATTTGCGCTGCCCATTGCTTGCGCTTCGATAAGTGGATTCGCTTCAACCACGCCGTCAAGCGTTTTGAGATAAGCGATTTTCTCGTCATAATCATCAATATAGCCATGTATGCCATAAAGGGTGATGTGGGCGTTTATCCCCAAGATGCGTTTTACCAGCTCAGTACGAAAGCCATTCATAACTGACATAACGACAATTAGCGTCGCAACGCCGAGCGCTATCCCTGTTAGGGAAAAAAAGCCATTTATTGAAATAAACTTTTCCTTCCTTTTGGATTTTAAGTATTTGCCGGCGATTTCTCTTTCGAGTTTTGTGAACATTTTTCTAGACATGCGTTGAACTCTTGGGGTATTAAAAATCAAAAAAGATTGATATTCGACACCTCCCATATATAAACAGGCTCTTTTTATATTAACACTATTAATTTGTACAAATCATGACAATCGAGAGAACATTATCAATAATTAAACCTGATGCAACTAGACGTAACATCACAGGAAAAGTTAATTCATATTTTGAATCAAATGGTTTGAAAATCGTTGCACAAAGACGCATTCAGCTTTCTCAAGAACAAGCAGGCGAATTTTACGCAGTTCATAAAGAAAGACCATTCTTTGCTAGCTTGGTTGAATCTATGACCGCTGGCCCAGTTGTTGTGCAAGTTTTAGAAGGTGAAAATGCTGTCCTTAAAAATCGTGAGATTATGGGCGCTACAAACCCAGTAGAAGCTGCCGAAGGCACAATCCGTAAAGATCTTGCAGAAAGCCTAGAGGCTAATTCTGTACATGGTTCTGATAGTGTTGAAAATGCTGCGATTGAGATTGCTTTCTTTTTTAAACCTGAAGAAATCGTCGGCTAATAAATTAGTCTTTTTGCGCGCTTTTTCACCAATAACTTTTGTTCATCTCGGCTCGTGTACTAAACCGTACACGTCGCTCATTCACAAAAGACATTGGCAAAAAATCATCACAAAAATTTCTAATTTACACAAATAGTCTTTTTGCGCGCTTTTTTGTGCTATTCTACTAAAACCCTCTCTATTAATAGGGGGCGGAACAAAAAATGCCGTCATTGCCTGAATCCGTAGGATTCTAAGGCAATCCACAGCCACAAACAACCGTCTCTCCCTTTACTCCTGGATCGCCCTAGAATCGCAAGCGATTCAGGCGATGACGCCGATGGTGCGGAGCAAAGGGCGAGATGATTGCTACATGGCTCGATCCAGTCCCTCTCCCTTACAAGGGAGAGGTTAGGTGAGGGTTTATGCACCGCAAAATGCGTCACCCTGAATTTATTTCATGGTCTCTTCGCAAGGGTGATATTACGCTGTAACAGAGATGCTAAAACAAGTTCAGAACCCCATAATGGCTATGACGTATTTTATTGGGCAGATCCGGAACTTAACAAGAGCAGTAAATATCTTGCTTAGGTCTCCAAATCATGCTATAATCGAAGAATAATCGTCTAAAGGGATTTATGTCTAAAGAAAAAATAGCAGCGCATATAGAGAAAAGATTTGCCGAATTACGTCTGTTGTTGGAGGCTAATCCAAATACAGAGATATGTATTGGCGGCATACTAAATAAGGGAGAGGTAAAAGAGGGGCGTGAGACAATAGAAGATACGGGGTATGGTGGTCAAAATTCTTATATAGGAGCAAGGGGGCATTTGCTTGGTACAGGATTGGCAAAAGGTCAATGGAAGGATAAGGGTGAGGAGGCGAGTTGGTTGGCTACAGTTCAGGCCATTGATGCCGAAGTTAATAATTTATTTGTGAAATATCCAGGCCGGGTTTCTTGTGGGAATATTCACAAGAGCAAAAAACAAGATAACGTTATAAGAGTTTGGGGTGCTAACGCTGGTAATTGGAATAGAGAGCTTGGTGCGGCAGTAGGCAGAGGAGACGATGGTCAGGCTAAAGTCATTGGCACCGCTGGCCTTACGTCATTTGGAATTGTTACTACTCCAGCATCTTTGGCAGACACTTTGCAGGATGAAGATAAAGTATTTGGCAAGATCATTGCAGCCCAAATCGTAGCCCAAAAGGAAAAAAAGCAAAACCCACAGGAAGAAAAAAAACAAGCAGATGGGGCAAAGGGTAGCATTGATTATGACGCCATGTATAATGAGGCGATACAATGTTATAGATTGCCTTATGGCAAAGAAACAGATGTTAGTAATCAAAAAAAGTTTAATGACCTATTCAAACTCAACGATAAACCAGAAAAAGGGCTGGAAAAGGGTAAGAAATATTTACAGCAAAAATTGGATGCTACAACAGAAGCGCAGAGAGGGGAATATTTCACCGCAGTTCAAGATACTAAAAGCCCTAGAAATAACAGCAGAGATAATCGCGAAGGAAGCAGCGGCGTACGGGTTGCACATGATGGCATGCATGGCGTAAAAACTGCCTATTACGCACAAATTTGTTTTGATTTATATAAAAGATATACAGAACATTTACCACAAAATCTACAGCAAGAAATAAAAGAGTTTGATGCGAACAAATTACAAGAGTTACGAATTTTATCTGTGATGCATGATGTAGCCAGAACTAAAAGCGGCATGGATCTTGATGAATATAAAAATGCTTTCTATGCAGCGTTATTGTTGGAAAAACATGGATATAGTCGAGAAGATGCAATAACTCTAGCGTCGCATTTAGCAGATAAAGGAAACGCAACTCTTGTCTCAAAATCCCTTATGTCAAAGTTAATTGAATCAGCGGATTGTGCTGCAATTACTAGGTTATATCCATTTGGTAGCGGATTTAATATGACACAGTTTAATCTATATCAGGATTTTTAGGGAATTAAGGATGAAAAAATAAAAGAACAGGCACAACAGGAGATTGTCTCTATTCTGCAAGCTATTTCCTCGTTGGAAACGAGCGCTCATACGGATCAAAAAGAAACGGAATCTTCATTAGAATTCGGTTCAGATCCAAAGACAGTATTTAAGAAATATATAGAGGGTCACCCTCAAGCAAAGCAATTAACAGAAGTTGTTAAGGTAATACACAGCACTCTTCCAGCCGCTAAATCTCCTCCTGCTTCTGTAAAAACACCAGTAGATAATCAGAAGGAAGCGAAGGAGAAAGCTAAGCAGTATGCAGTCGCTAAAGGCTGGCTGCCAAGTGCTGTAAAAGAGCTCAGAGGGAGGCTTGAGCTGGAAGAGGGGGAGGGAGATAGCAAAGCCATTCATGAAAAATCAAAGGGAGATCCTAAACTTGGTGCTAATTCAGTTATGGATGATGCTCAAAAGAAAGATTTTCTTGCTAGGTCAGCTTTATATTCAGCAGAAAACCCAAATGGCTGCGGGACTACGGATTATAAGGAATGGGAAAATTACCCATTTTGTCATTTGAGATTTACACATGACATCGCAGAGGATGGTAAATCTGTTACAGTAAAACCCGCAGATCAATATCTTCAAGGTTCCTCAATAGCAGTTGTGTGTATTGATTACCAAGATTATAGAAGGTTGGTAAAACTTCCAGATAGTAAAACGTTAACATCAAACTATAAACAAAAAACATTAGAGACTCTCAGAGCCTATAATGGTCTTAACGTAGAGCCTTTATTCAAGGGTGGCGATGGAATGGGGGTATTTTTAGATCGACATGATCCTGGTAATGGAGGGAGAGAAATGAAAAGATCCCCTAAGGAAGTAGCAGCAGCAAAAGCAGCATGTTTGGATGGGTTTTTCGAAGCTTTAACAGAGTTTTACAACGGTAATCCACAGGCAAAATTACAAAAAATCACATTCGTAACGATAGACGCACCACTGGTTGAAAGTTTCAAAGTAAAACTAAAAGCTTGGCAAGCAAGTGATAAAAACATTAAAGGATTAACCATTGAGGCCGATGTTTCCGACATGAAATTTAAAGTAGAAGAATGTCTGGCAAAAAATCCTGACCAGAAACTTGGCATAACAATGGCGCCAAATGAAAATCATGAATTTTTAGGAGGAGTGTTAGGAGGGGGAAATGTATTAGAGGAGCAAATGGCTGCCTTATCTGATATGGCAAGTATTGGAAATCCTAAATTTAACCCTATTGTGAAAACGAAAGTTGATTTGGCTTCTATTGCTGCGGCTTCGCTGCAAGATTCTCTTAAAGCACCCCAAGTCAAAAAAACACGAGAAGAATCATGGCAGGATTTGATCACTGCGGTGAGAGGAGGTAAATTAGAGGAGGTTCAGAAGATTTTGAAAGAAGCAGGTGATTGGAAGAGGAATCTTGTTAATAATGAAGGCAAATATGTAGATGGGGATAAGACACATCCAGAGCATACAGCGTTGTATTACGCAGTTATGGCTAAGAAAAGTGTAATTGTGCAAGCTTTACTTGATGCAGGTATGGCAATATTTCATTTGAATCCTTGTTTTAATCAAGCGGTTCAAAATGGTGATCTAGAGACAGTAAAAGTTTTGCTTGATGCGGCGGGGTCAAGAGATCGTAGTTGGAGTGAGTATAGCCGAAAACACCCATTACAAGAAGCGGTATTAAGTGGAAATTTAGAGGTTGTTAAAATTTTAAATGAAAGAGGCTTTGCTCCTTATGATGAGCATCGTAGGGAGGAAGAAGTTAACGATCTGTTGCAAAGAGTATTGAAGAAGAAGGCAGGTAAAGAAAAATCCATACTGGCCATAGAGTTTTTAGCGGATGCAGGAGTTTTTAGTATGATAAAGGTTGATGCTCAGGATGTGGAAGAGTTAAAGGGTTTGAAACAAAAGGTGAATAAAAAAATAGAGAGCTTTGTGTCAAAAAAGCCTACAGAATTAGTTGAGAGCCAGACTATCTCTGGCTTCGTTGCATATCATAATTTATACAAATATCTACATGAGGGAGGAAAACTAGATGCGTTAGATATAAAGCAGGATAGTCATTTTTGGAAGGCAGTTAATAGCTACCTTGCTGAAAATCAAGGAAGTGTACGTGAATTGATTAATACTCTTTTTAAGAAAACAGACGGAAGCTTAGGGGATGTATTTAATAGCATCGCTCGAGATGCATTGGGTACTCAGGCAACAACAAGATTGTTACCAGGAGAAGCTCGACATATTGATGAGAAGCGTAAATTATTTGTAAAATTATTAGAGGGTGATCTTTCAATTTCAATGAAGGACTGTGTTTTATGGGATCACTATATCTATGAAACCCATGATTTTTTTGCCCTAGCGGAAGTATATAAAGCTAGAGCAAAAGAGATAGATTTTAGTAAGTGTCCTAAAAGGTTTGTCTTTAAGGGTGGTTACCAAGACGTAACTATGACAGGAATAGATACTACAGTAAAGAAATTTGCACAAAAAAGGAATGAATTATTATTACAGGAAACATTAGAAGTGAAGGACTTAGACTTATCTTCTATGCCACAAAAGGATTCATTTTTGCCGATGGTCCTCTTTTCTCGAGACCATGATTCGCAGGGCGGGCAAACCCTATATGCTAAAATCATGGCTATGCCAAAGGGGAAAAACAAAAATGATCTACTGAACTCTGTAAAAGTAGAGCTCGCAAAGGTAAGAGCTGCAAGATATTATGTTAAGGAAATTGCAGAGATTGATGCAGCACTAGGAAAGAGGCCTGCAGATGTGCCAGTAAAGCCTAAGGTTGAGGATGAAAAGGCGAAGGAGGAAAAGGACGCAGAGGCTGCGAAGGCAGAGGAGGCGCAGCCACAGCAGCAGGCGGTAACACAGGCTCAGACGACGACGTCCACTCCAGTAAAGACGCCACAGGAGGTAGCGCAGGAGGTGCAGGATACAGGAAAGAAAGCTACAGAAAACGAGGCTACCTCTTTTATAGATGAGAGTGCAAATATTACTCCACATACCGTTACCCTTGAAACAGGGAGTGTGACCGCTAGTCAGAGTTCGTCAAGTGATAGTGACGCTAGATCCACTGCTGCTTTGCCTTCTAGCCAAGATAACGAGCGGACAAACATTATAGATTCAGCTCAACAAAAGAAGCAGGATGAACCGCAGGATAAGAAGGTAGAAGATGCGAAGGCGGCAGAAACTCCGCTGCAACAAAGTGGAAATCAATCTTTATCAGGGCATAGAACGGCAACTAGGAAGCAGCTAAATAGAACTACACCAAAACAGCCAATCCCTGTTGTGGCGAGTGGTTCAGAGCTTGGGGAAGGCAAGGGTAAAGGAGTAGGTAATCGACACGTTACTGTAAATACGGAGAAACAGGAAATAATAGAAGATAAGGAAAAGCAAGCCGCAGCTGGAAACGCAAGTACAACCGCAGCCGCAGCCGCAGCCGCAGCCGCAGCCGCAGCCGCAGCCTCTCCTCCTTCACCTACAACTCCACTGCAACAAGGTGGAAATCAATCTTTGTCAAACCAAGTAACGGCGACTAGGAAGTCGCTAAATAGAACTACATCACAACAGCCAATCCCTGTTGTGGCGAGTGGTTCAGAGCTTGGGAAAGGCAAGGGTAAAGGAGTAGGTAATCGACACGTTATTGTAAATACGGAGAAACAGCAAATAATAGAAGAGAAGGGAGGGCAAGCCGCAGCCGCAACCGCAACCTCAGCCACAGCCGTAGCCTCTCCTCCTTCACCTACAACTCCGCTGCAACAAAGTGGAAATCAATCTTTATCAGGGCATAGAACGGCAACTAGGAAGCCGCTAAATAGAACTCCACCAAAACAGCCAGCCTCTGGGCGGGGGAGGAAGAAAGAAGAAGATGGTCGACACGCCGCTGCAGATGTGGAGAAGAAGCCGAAGAATCAACCCAGTCATGATGCAAAAAATGATCGATTAAAAGATTTAAATCAAAAGAAACGAGCAGGTGAGAGTAAGGAGAGTTTTGGAGTAGGTGCTATGGTAGGTGGGGTGATGCTCGCAGTCGGGGGAATAGCGCTTGCCGTTTTAATATCTGGTATGGCGGCTTTAGTGGGCGGGATTGCGTTAGCTGTTTCTGCTATTTTTATGGCTGCGTATGGAGCTGCTGAATATAATGAAGGTACAAAGCAGGTGGTTGAAAATGTATCCGAGATAGATAAGCTTAGCGTTCCTGCGCGAGCTCCTGCGCCAGATCGATCTTCTGCAGTATCACGTGAGAATATCAAGGCAAGTAAAGCTCCTGCTACTCATAGTCACGTAATGGACTAGTGAATGACTATTTAACAATCGTTGCGTAGCCAAATTCATTTTTGATGTTTTGTGTTTGGATGAATTCACGAGCGGCACGGCGATTAACAAACGGGCCGATTCTCACGCGATGAAATGTTTTCCCATTTATTGTTGTTGGTATAATTATTGTGTTGGCAATGTTTGCTGCTTGATTACGGATATTGATAGCTTCCTGTGCTGTAGGAAAGGAACCTATCTGGATAAAATATATACCATATTTTAATTCAAGAGGTTTGTTGTTGATAGCAATTGGTGGCGATGCTTTTTGTTGGCGTGATATATTCGGAGATTTATGATTTTTGTTGGAATTGTTAGAATGCAACCCTGATAGAAGAGATACAGGTTCTTTAGCATTTGTGCTTTTCCATGGCATATCGTCAATTGTGGTAGTTGGCAGTGTAGATGAGATTTCTGAATTAGTTGAGAGCGTTGTAGTTGGTGCGGTTGTTACTAGCCATGGCATTTTGTTTTGCAAAGCTTTGGTTGGTACAATTTTTGCAATTAATGCAGTGTTAGATAAGGTTATGATGGCTTTGCGTTTTTCTTCTGCGATGCGTTTTTTTTCATTCTCTATGGCTTTCTCTTTTGCTTCACGTTTTTCTTGAGCTATGCGTTTTTTCTCTACTTCTGCTTGTTTTCTTTTTTCTTCTGCTTCTTGAGCGACACGTTGATTTTCTTGTTCTTGTTTAGCAATTTTATCTGCTTCTTGTAGGAAGGTGTATAGTACAACGGCAGTTGCTTGATCCTGTTTGCGCTTGGCTATTATGAGTGAGTTTTTGACTGTTTTAATATCGTTATTATTTGAGGTGCTTAGGCGATCTAATATTTGCTGTGTGGTCTCGTGATTCTTTGCATAAATTGCATAGTATAAAGCTGTTTTGCCGCTATAGTTTCGTGCAGCAATATTTGCTTTGTTGCTAAGTAAGGTGTTTGTTATTGAGGGGTAGTTTGAAATTGCAGCGCGCATTAAGGGTGTCCAGCCTTCATTATCTTTGCTGTTAATGTCGGCGCCATGGTTAATTAATAATTGTACTATTTTAGGGTGGTTTTGACGGCTGGCGAAGTGTAATGCAGTGGCGCCGCCAAGATCTTTCATGTTAGTCTTAGCGCCTGCTTCGACCAATAATTTAGCTATTTTATAGTGACCACGATAACTAGCACGCATAAGCGCAGTAGTAGAAAATGTGCCAGTTGCATTTATATTATAACTAGCATCGATCAGGCTAGCGACTTGATTTGTAAAGCCTTTATCTGCGGCGTTTACGACGTTGTTGCCGAAGTTGATTGATTGGTCTGCGTGAAGAACATGGCTGTAGAAAAAGAGCGTTATAAGCAGGAAAGAGCGGATTAATAGGGGTGTATGATCTTGCTGCATTGTGGCGATCTCCTTTTGAATAAAACTTGAAAACTCATGCTAGTATCCTATTAAATTAAAATCAATAAGGGCTTTCGAATTTTTATAGGTAAAAACTTATGAAAACTAATGGAGCTAATGAGCAGAATTTAAATCTTGAAACTAATGCTCGCTTATGGATAATCTCCTACAAAAAAAGGAAGTGATATGACTAAAACAGGACAATCAGGCTCTGCCGCTGATACGCAAGAGATCCTCAAGAAACTTCGCTCAATGCTTGAAGGTGATGATTTGGCAATTGATAGGTCTAAACCAACAGGTCAGGAAGAGATTAGTGAAGATGATGATGTTATTAATTTAACTCGCACTGTGCAGGATGATGGCGCAATTTCTGAAATAACTCAGCAAGCAACAGAAGAAGTAGAAGAAATACAAGAAATAGAAGTTAAGAGTGATGAAGGGAGGTTTTCTTCTGAGCTAGCAGCAATTGAAGAAGCGCTTAATGAAGACCAAGATGGTGCGGAATATACAGGGGTTGAAGAGGACGAAGAAGATGATGAGGAGGGTGACGATGATGACGAAGAAGATGATGATGAGGGTGACGATGATGACGAAGACGAAGATGAGGGTGACGATGATGACGAAGGTGATGATGACGAAGATGAGGGCGAAGAACATGTTGAGGATAAGCATGAAGCTTGGTCAAGAATGGTTGGTAGTGATTTAGGGTTGGATCATCTTGAGGAAGGTCAAGAATTAAAAAGAAGGCGTGATCAATTGCTTTCGAGTGAAGATCTTGACCAAGATTTAGGTTTCGAGGATAGTGCAGATGAAGAGATAATAGAAGAAACGCCATCTGATGATACGCCTGATAAGAAATTAGCAGAATCAGAGGATATTTCGCAAATAATTTCTGCGCAATTAGCTGGTGAAACATCTAAAATTATTCAAGAGATTGCATCAGTAAAGCTTATGAAACCTATGTTAAAAGAATGGATGGATGATAATCTGCCAAAGCTTGTTAAAGAGATGGTTGAAAAGGAAATTTCTAAAATCATCAAAGACAATTAGGCAAAACCAACATGTTAAAAAAACGAATAATTCCATGTTTGGATATAAAAGATGGGAAAGTTGTCAAAGGTGTTAATTTTGAGAATCTTATCCATGCTGGTGACCCTGTCGAACAAGCGATTATCTATAATGAAGCAGGGGCGGATGAGCTTTGTTTTTTAGATATTAATGCAACAGCTGATAATCGCCAAACTACTTATGAAATGGTTGAAAAGGTTGCTGAGAAATGCTTTATACCATTTACAGTTGGCGGCGGCGTGAGAACAGTTGAGGATGTACGCAATATCTTGCTCGCTGGGGCGGATAAGGTGGCGATTAATAGTGCAGCAGTAAGGGATCCACAATTAGTAAAAGATGCAGCAAATAAATTTGGCGCGCAATGTATCGTGGTAGCGTTGGATGTAAAAAGAAATAAGCAAGGTGCCTTTGAAATATACACACATGGTGGGCGCAAGCCAACGGGGATTGAGGCAATTGGCTGGGCAAGGAAAATGGCTGAGCTTGGCGCGGGTGAATTGTTGGTAACGTCGATGGATCGTGATGGAACAAAAAAAGGCTTTGATAATGAATTAAACGCGTTGATGAGTGAGAATGTCCGTGTGCCAATTATTGCCTCTGGTGGAGTCGGGAAGTTACAAGATTTTGTCGATGGAGTTACAGAGGGAAAGGCAGATGCCCTACTAGCTGCTTCAGTTTTTCATTTTGGTACTTGTTCAGTTTCTGAAGTCAAAGAATATATGAATAAGAATCACATCCCCGTCCGAATAAATTAGTCTTTTTGATAAATTAGTCTTTCTGTGCCCTTTTTCACAAATAACCTTTTCCATTTTGCTCGTGTATGAAGAATACACGTCACTGCAATGTCAAAGGACATTTGTAAAAAATCATCACAGAAATTTCTAATTTATATTGTCGTGGTCTTTCTGTGCGCTTTTTGCTAAATAACTTAGGAAACATTTATCATATAATGCTAATATACTTCAAATGCTAAATTTTGAGTAATGGTATTACTCTACATAAGCTTTGCTTTTTCAGTTTGATGCGATATTTTGCCTATACAATTAATCCTATTAGAGAGAGACAATATGCCACAATTTTTACAAGAACTATTTGATACAATCGAAAGCCGTAAAGGTGGTGATTCTTCGGTTTCCTATACTTGCAAATTATTCAATGATGGCGTTGGTCATATAGCTCGTAAAGTTGGTGAGGAGGCAGTTGAGACAGTCGTTGCTGCTTTAGATGAAACGGATGAAGCGCTAATTTCTGAATCCTCGGATCTTATTTATCATTTATTGGTTTTGCTTTCGGCAAAAAATATCAAATTAGAAGATGTCGTTAAAGAATTAAAAAAGCGTAACGATGATGAAAGTAAATAAATCAATTTTAAGCATAAAACCTTATAAGGGAGGCGAAAGTAAGGTTTCTGGTGTTAAGAAAATCATAAAATTATCCTCAAATGAAAATGCACTTGGTTGCAGCAAAAAGGCTATCAAAGCTTATGAAAAAGCTGCGAAGGATTTAGCACGTTACCCTGACGGTTCTTGTTTGGAATTACGCCGTAAAATTGCCGATACTTATAATCTAGACCCTGACCGCATAGTTTGTGGCTCTGGTTCTGATGAGTTAATTGGCTTGTTGGTAAATGTATTTACCACAAAACATGATGAAGTTTTATATAGTGAGCATGGCTTTTTGATGTATCAAATTTATGCGTTAGTTTCTGGTGCAAAAGCTGTTGCCGCTAAGGAAATTGATATGAAAACTAGCGTTAAAAACATGTTAGCTAAAATCACTAATAAAACTAAAATCATATTTATCGCTAACCCTAATAATCCAACTGGTTCTTATTTAAAAGAAAAAGAATTGCGTGAACTTATCAAAGAAGTGCCCAGTAACATTATGATTGTCATTGATGCGGCTTATGCAGAATATGTTGAGGAAAGTGACTATACGGAAGGGGTAAATTTAGTGGATAAATTTCCCAATGTTATCATGACGCGGACTTTCTCAAAAATATATGGCTTGGCTGCCCTACGTCTAGGTTGGTGTTATACAAGCCTTAAAATTACTGATATATTAAATCGCGTACGTAGCCCATTTAACGTTACAACACCAGCGCAATGTGCAGGGATAGCAGCTCTTGGTGATCAAAGATTCATAGCAAAGTCACGCCTCCACAATAATAAGTGGTTAAAGATTATGCGTGAGGCAATTGATGATATGGGTTTAAAAGCCTATGATTCAGTAGCTAATTTTATATTAGTTGAGTTTACTAAAGCTAAGGCTGCTAGTGATTGCGATGAGTTTTTACGCCACAAAGGTATCATTGTACGTGATGTCACATCATATGGTTTAAGAAATCATTTGCGTATAACAATTGGTACGGAAACAGAAAATAAAAAACTACTTGATGCACTTAACAAATTTATGAATCAATAAAATGAAAAATTCTGTTCGCGCAATACGTACATCATTCCTCGATTATTTTGCAAAAAATAATCATAAGATTTTACCTTCAGCACCGCTAATTCCACATAATGACCCGACATTAATGTTTGTTAATGCGGGGATGGTGCAGTTTAAAAATATTTTTACTGGTTTGGAAAAAGCACCAGCACCTTCTGTTGTTACGTCGCAAAAATGCGTGCGTGCTGGCGGAAAGCATAATGACTTAGAGAATGTTGGCTACACCGCACGCCACCACACATTTTTTGAGATGTTGGGTAATTTTTCGTTTGGGGATTATTTTAAAGAAGACGCGATTCGTTTTGCTTGGGGTTTTATCAATGGCGAGCTTGGCCTGCCAGCTGAAAAGTTAGTCGTAACAATATACCACACAGATGACGAAGCTTTTGATTTATGGAAGAAGATCGCAAATCTGCCTGATGAGCGAATTATCCGTATTGATACGAATGATAATTTCTGGTCAATGGGTGATGTTGGTCCTTGTGGCCCTTGTTCGGAGATTTTCTATGATCATGGTGAAGAGATAGAAGGCAATTTACCGGGAAGTGGCGATGAGGGAGATCGCTATATTGAAATTTGGAATCTTGTTTTTATGCAATATGAAAAATTAGAAAATGGCAAAAGAATCGACCTCCCAAAACCAGCAATTGACACAGGGATGGGTTTAGAGCGCATCGCTGCGGTTATGCAGGGCGTACATAATAACTATGATATTGATTTGTTCAAAAACCTAATCTCTGCTATCAAAAAAATTAGCAAAACAAAAGGTGATGAAGTTTCTTATCGAGTAATTGCGGATCATTTGCGCTCTTCGGCGTTTTTAATCGCTGATGGCGTGTTGCCGTCCAACGAGGGGCGCGGTTATATTCTGCGTCGTATCATGCGCCGTGCTATGCGTCATGCACATCAGTTAGGTTGCAGGGAGCCACTCATGCATCTTTTGGTTCCTGCTTTAATTGTAGAAATGGGCGATGATTATATAGAGTTGAAAAAAGCACAAAAATTAATTGTCGAAACTTTAAAAGATGAAGAAGAACGCTTTAAAGTGACGCTTGAAAAAGGCTTAAAAATCCTCGAGGAAGAGGCTGTTGATTTGAAATCAGGTGATAAGTTAGGCGGTAGCGTAGCCTTTAAATTATACGACACTTACGGTTTTCCTCTGGATTTAACGCAGGATATTTTAAGGCCACGTAACATCAGCGTCGATGAAGCAGAATTTGAGCGTGAGATGGAAATTCAGAAAGAGCGTGGACGTAGTAATTGGAGTGGTTCTGGTGAAAGTGCCGATAGTAATATTTGGTTTGCACTGAAAAACAAAATCGGTGCAACTGCCTTTAAAGGTTATGAAAATTCTACTTTAGTAGCTATTGTTAAGTCCTTGATTATTGCGGGGGAAGAGGTGTCTGATGTTAAAGAGGGCAAGGAGGTGGCGATTGTCACTGACCAAACTTGTTTTTATGCAGAATCTGGTGGTCAGGTTGGTGATCGTGGTACCATTACTAATGGTAATAATATTATAGAAATTTCTGATACTAAAAAATTAGCGGGAGATTTATTTGTTCATTTTGGTACTGTTAAAAAAGGTAGTTTTAAAATAGGTGATAAGGTTACGTTAGAGATTGATGAACGCCGCCAGCGTCGTATAAAAGCAAACCACTCTGCAACACATTTGTTACATAAAGCTCTGCGTGAAGTTTTGGGAGATCATGTAACCCAAAAGGGCTCTTTAGTTTCGGCAGACGTTCTACGTTTCGATTTTTCACAAAACAAGCCTTTAAGCCTTGATGACCTAGTGCAAGTGGAGGATATGGTCAATTTTTATATTCGTCAGAATCAAGCAGTGCAGATTTTAGAAACAGATATTGATGAAGCAAACAAGCTAGGCGCCATGGCGCTTTTTGGCGAAAAATATGGTGATAAGGTGCGGGTATTATCAATGGGAGTTGATGAAGGGAGTAATAATAATTTCTCAGTTGAATTATGTGGCGGAACGCATGTTGAGCGTACTGGTGATATTGGCTTGTTTAAAATTATTTCCGAAGGTTCGGTTGCATCAGGAGTACGCAGGATTGAAGCGTTAACAGCACGCAAGGCCTTTGAATATTTGCGTGAGCAGGAAGGTGTGGTTGCACATTTGGCAGAGAATATGAAAAGCGCCAAACAGGATGTTTTGCGTAATGTTGAAAATCTTATTATTGAGCGTAAGAATTTAGAAAAAGAGTTGGGGAAACTAAAGCGTGCGTCGGCGACCGCAACTTTATCACAAATCAAAGCAGAGGAAATTAACAATATTAAATTTATTGCACAAAAATTAGATGGTGTGGATGGTAAAGATTTACGTGATATTGCTAATAATTTATTAAAGCAGCATGGTGGTCTAGTAGGCTTAGCTGCAGTTAATGATGGTAAAGTTGCAATGGTTGTTGCGTTGGAAGATGTATTAAAAGAAAAATATAGTGCGGTGGAATTATTAAAAGCCGTGATTGAAAACATTGGTGGTAAAGGTTGTGGTGGTAATCAAAAGTTTGCACAAGGTGGTGGTAATAATCCTCATGGAGTAGAAGAGGCTTTTTCCTTGCTTAAAAAACAACTATAGATAGGCTTTATATCAAATTTATTTGAGGAATTCTATGTTTAAAAAGAGAACATTTATTATTGCTTCGTTATTGCTTGTTGTTGCAGTTTCTTCTTCCGCCTATATTAACATTAATCGTAAGCCCAAAGAAAAGCCTGAAAAAATCTGTCATGACATTGGCGGGACATGGAGGCTTTTTTCTGATAGCTGTGCAAATAATTGCCCTATTGGAAATTCAATAGGCCCGAGGAGGTGTAGCTATGCTATTACTTATGGATGTGATTGTGGTACAAGCAAATGTTGGGATACAAGAGCAAGAAAATGTGTAGATGCGAAGAAGTAATGCCAAGGTTCTTCTTTAAATGTGCGACGCTATATCGCTAATTTTACTGCTGTCCGTAGGATTGTCGGCCGTAAAGCTGTGCTTTTTCTCAAAAAACATTTATCAATATCTACGGATATTAATTACATATTTTTTAACAAAAATCCCTAGCTTTTATGCCTACAACAAATACTACATTTAAAGATGAACCTTGGTATAAGTTGAAAGTTAGAATTATAGAAAGTCCATTATTTCGGCAGAACAATATTAAGCATGGTTTTTTTACTAGAAAGGGCGGTGTTAGTAAAGGGATCTATGAGTCGTTAAATTTTGGTTTTAATAGCGGTGATTCTTTAGCTAATATCTTAGATAATTATCAATTAGCCAGCAAGTTCCTTGGAGTTCCAAATATTGTTACAGTAAAGCAAATTCATAGTAATATCGCAGTTTTGTGTGACAAGCCTTGGTCTGTTGATCAGCGTCCTGAAGCGGATGCTATAGTTACAAAAAACTCTAATATTGCCATTGGCGCTTTAAGTGCAGATTGTGTGCCAGTTTTATTATATGACCCTATAAACAAAGTGAGTGCAGCAGCACATGCCGGTTGGCAAGGTGCTTTGTCTGGAATTGTTAAGAATACAATAGATTTAATGGAAGAAGTAGGCGGCAAGCGTGAGCATATCATAGCTGCAATTATGCCATCTATTGCTCAAGAATCCTATGAGGTGGATATTGACTTCCGCCAGCGTTTTATTGGACAATCAGTAGATAATGAGAAGTTTTTTACAGCTGGTAAAACAGATGGGAAATATCAATTTGCTTTAAAATTTTATGTAAAGCAGAAGCTAGAAGAAGAGAAAATTGCTAAAATTGACATGGTAGAGATTGATACATTTGCTGATGTGGAGAATTGTTTTTCATATCGTCGCGCAACTAAAAATGGTGAAAACTCTATGGGTATTCACCTTTCTTTTATAATTTCTTGATTTTAAGTCTCTTAGCCTGTAAAAAGCGACATCCACTTATAAGGCCCCTTCGTCTAGTGGTTAGGACACAAGCCTTTCACGCTTGGTGCACGGGTTCAAATCCCGTAGGGGTCACCAAGTGATTTGATAAATAATATCAATAACTGTTTGATATTAATTCTTCAGAAAATTCACACTTTCTTTTTTGGCTACTTCGATAGCCATTAAATTCATAATAACATTAGAACGTTCTTCAAGGCTATCAGCGTTTAGAATGTTTTGTTTGGCTGAGTGCTGAAAAGGCAAATAGGAGCCGAGAAAAGAGACTAATTTAGAATCAGGAATGTTTTTGATTTTGCTGAATTCAATATGCATGTCGTTATTTACTAAGCTCAAATAATCCTTCACGATATTATCAAGCATCGGGCGGTTACTAATTTTTTGCTTGGAAAGTTTATTATCTTTTGTAAAGTTTGACCAATTGGCTAATGCTTTATCGTAACCTTTACGGGTTTTAATTTTTTTGCTGATAGTAAAACGGCTGATGCCTTGTATCACGATGAAATATTTTCCATTTTCAGACTCAATAAATGATACGATTTTCCCGACACAGGCAGTTTGCTGTGGGGATGTGTGATCTCGCATAGTAACGCCAACTAAGTGATGTTTAGTTTTGAATATATCGTCAACCATATTGAGGTAATTTGGCTGACTGATCTCAACGGGGATCTCCGCTGTAGGAAGGAGGATAACATCATCAAGTGGTAAAAGAGGTATATATTTTGGTAGGTCAGATTTCCTAATGATAAAATTTTTGACGATCGTCATCACGGCAAACTATAATAATTATTTACTTCTTAATATAGTGACTAAAGTAAAAATACCAAGCGATAAAGATATAATAAAGTTCCACCCTGCTAGGGAAAGGAGAAAAACAAATTGTGGTTTGCTACAATCCATAGCTTTTTGTTGGAGCAGAAAGTTCTTTAATTTTTCAATATTATCAACCATTGGTGATTTAGTTGCGCAGCTGCTTAAGCCCTCAAAGAAGCCATATTCAACCCCAGCATGGTAAAAAGCGATAGCGCTGCCGATAAAAAGTATAAGGGTAGAGAGTGATAAGAAAAAAGTTACAATTCGATCGTTATGACGCAAAGCCATGGCGAGAATAGAAAATAATATCAGTAATAAATAGGGGATGCGCTGATATATACATAAGATGCAGGGCTGCATATCAAAGCCAAATTGCATGATATAAGCGCTAGAGAGGAAGAGTATAGATAAAGCGCCAAGGAGGATGGAATTTTCAATGGGTTTTATTTTATAGATCATCTGCCGCTTGCCTCATTAATTGCTTTAATAACCATAGCTGGAGTAATAGCCTCAGGGAGTTTTATACCTTGTGGCGCATTGGGCCCGTAGATAATATAGAATGGTATACCGTAGCGATTATTACTAATAAGGAATTGATAAATTTCTTCATTTTTATTAGTATAGTCAGCTTCCATCGCAATGACATTTTCTTGTCGCAAGCTATTGATAACAGAGGTTTTGTTAAGAATAAAAAATTTATTTATTTTGCAAGTAATGCACCAATCGGCCGTAACATTAACAAACACTGTTTTTCCTGTTTGCACCAACGGTTGGATTTTTTGTGGTTCAAATTTTTGCCATAGATCTTGGGACAGTTTTAACTTTTCAACCCGCATCTCGGCGATTTTAAGTGGTGTATAGAAAGCAGCAACACTCAGAATTAGAAAGAGAATCAATGAGTATTTTTTGAGGAATCTAATTTTATTAGCCCAAGCAAATAATTTAAAAATTAAGGTGGCGATAATTACTAAGGCAAGGCTAGAGGCGAAGCCTAACTGATGTGAGACAACCCAGATAAGCCATAGGGCAGTGAGTAATAATAAAAACCCCATGAATTTTTTGACATTGATCATCCATTGGCCGGGTTTAGGGAATTTGCTAATTAAATTCGGAAAAGCCATTAGGACAAAATATGGTGAGGCTAAGCCTAACGCCATAAAGAAGAATATATAGAAAATATCCGTAATGCTGCCGCCTAAGGCAAAGGCAGTTGCAGAACCTAAGAAAGGTGCGGAGCAGGGCGTTGAAAGTAAGGTTGCGAGTACGCCAGAAAAGAAGTGATTTGCATAAGGGTTCTTATGTTTTTTGCTCCCAATATTACTTAATTGATGGGGTAAATTTATATGGAAAAAGCCCCATAAATTACTGGCAAAAATTACTAATATCAAAATTAGAAAAATCAAAAATATTGGTTCTTGGAAATGAATCCCCCAGCCAAAATTTTTGCCGAAATGCTTAAGCGCTGCGATAGAGGCCGCAAGGATCATAAAGGATGATATTATCCCGCTGGCAGTGGCTAAGAAGCTTAGACGAATTGTTTTCTTATCAGCGCCTCCTTTCTTTATAATGTTGAGTAATTTGATTGATAAAACTGGCAAAACGCAAGGCATGATATTTAAAATCAAACCGCCAATAAAGGCAAAAGATAACATTAGTAAAATAACTTGATAATTTGTCTTAGGCAGGAATGGTTTTATTAAGCGTTCCGATACAGAGCTATGATAACTTTGCTTAACATCCGTGCTAAATTTCTGTGAAACAGGGATGCATATATCTTTGCAAATCGCCAAATTTGCTAGCAAATTTACATGTGAGTTTGCTTGGTTATCAACTAGCTCAGCCGTAAAAGGTAAAATTACATGTTTTTTATAGCCATAGGTTATGATGTTGTGACCTTCATCAAATTTCTTTGCTTTAGGGAAGGTAAATTGGAGATTGGTAATATTTTGGCTTCGTAAATTATCGATCTCGGTGGGTAAGCCATTTTTGCCTGGTTTGTCATTGTATATCTTCCAGCCATCTTCAATAGTAAATTCTATCCCGCCAGAGATGTGGGTATCATTACTTTCGGTAATCAATAAACGTGACTTTAAATGCGGTGCTGCTTGCCAATTTCCTTCCAGCGCAAAACTTGAACTGATTGTTAGGAGCAGAAAGATGAATGAGTATTTGAGAGTTTGCATGGGTTATTTTATATTTTTATTTTTTGGTATTTTTTATTTTAGTCACGCCAGAAATAACTAGTGAATAATACAAGGATGGTGAAAAGCTCCAACCTACCAACTAGCATAGCAGCTGATAGAATCCATTTTGCACTATCAGTTAGTGGTTGATAATTGCCAACGGGACCAATGACATTGCCTAGCCCAGGGCCAACATTAGCTAAGGCAGAAGCGGAGGCGCTCATACTAGTGATGTAATCTAGGCCAGTTGCCGAAAGGAGGACTGTTGTGATAACAAAGCAAAACGCAAATAAAATAAAAAAACTCATGACGGAAGTCTCAACGGAATCATCCACAGGTTTTTGGTTATATTGAACTTTAAATACTCCGTGTGGTTGCAGTAATCGGCTAAGCTGATGCTTGGCTGTGCCATAGAGAATCTGAAATCTGAATATTTTTATACCACCCGCAGTAGAGCCAGTACAGCCGCCTATAACACTAATGAGGAAGATGACTACTACAGCAAAACTACCCCAAAGGCTATAATCAGTAATTGCAAAACCTGAGGTGGTAATCACAGAAATTACACTAAAAGAGGAGAAGCGGAAAGCTTGGGCAAACGCCATATTTTGTGTGTTGTAAAGCCATAAAGTAACTGCCATTGTCGCTAGTAATAAAGTCATTAAAAACCAGCGGATTTGGCTATCTTTAAAGATTGCTGAGAAATTGCCGTGATAAAAAAGCCTAATATAAATTGTAAATGGAATCGAGCAGATAATCGCAAAAACTGTAAAGACTGTTTCAATGCGGACACTATCAAAAAAGGCAATTGATTGGTCATGCGTGGAGAAGCCGCCGGTGGAAACTGTTGTTAGGGAATGTAATATTGCATCGAAAACTGTCATGCCATTTATGTATAGTAAATAGGCACATAATGTTGTGAGGGTAAGGTAGATTATAGCTAGGGCAGAGGCTAATTGTCTTGCGCGTGGCAAGACTTTATCAGAGCGATCTGATGATTCAGTACGGAATAATTGCATTCCACCGATATTTAGCATTGGTAAAATTGCTAGGGCAACCACGATAATTCCTATTCCGCCGATCCATTGCAACATAGCACGCCATACTAAAACACCGGGTGGGGCGAGGTCTAAGTCTGTCATAACTGTAGCGCCAGTTGTAGTGATTCCTGACATTGCTTCAAAAAATGCATCGGTGAAAGTCATATTCACAGTAGAAAAGACGAAGGGAAGGGAGGAGAAAAATGTTAGAACTACCCAGCTAGAACCTGTTAAGAAGAAGGTATCTTTTACTGAAATATCGGTAATTTTATTACCACGGTTAGTCAGGACTAAACTTAGCCCAACAAAAGCTGTATAGAAAACAGAGGTAAGGAACGCATACCAATCATAATTATCACTGAAGAAGTCAACCAATAAAGGCGGAATCATAGCTATCGATAATATGCAAAGCAAGATGCCGATTACGTATAATATTGTGCGGACGTTAAGCATTTGCGATCAATCTTCTTTTGGTTTTATATTTTATAGAAATCCTGCTATTTTCTCCCATCTTGGTGGAGAAGGGATCATTAGTGCACAATAAGCAGTACTCTACTTTAGTAAATTAAAAAATTCTTGCCGAGTTTTACTGTTGGTTTCAAAGCAGCCAGTAATATGCGATGTGCGCATTTTTACTCCTGTTTTATGTACCCCACGTACTGTCATGCAGTGATGCTCAGCGTCAATTACGACGGCAACGCCCCTTGGTTTTAGTGCGGAGTCAATTGTATTGGCGATTTGTGCCGTAAGCTTTTCTTGAATTTGTAAGCGTTTGGCAAAAGCATCCACCACGCGTGCTAATTTACTAATGCCCACAACTCGATCATTAGGAATATAGGCGATAGTTGCTTTGCCGATAATTGGCAACATGTGATGTTCACAATGGGACTCTACTGAAATATCTTTAAGGATAATCATTTCACGATAGCTTTCGGTTTCTGAAAAAGTCTTAACAAGAAACTCTGCAGGGTTTACGTTATAACCGCTGAATAATTCTTTATAGCTTTCAACAACTCTTTGAGGAGTTTCGCTTAATCCTTCACGACTTACATCATCACCTGCCCAAGCGATTAGGGTTTTAACGGCTTGCTCTGCTTCTTCTCTGGTTGGTTTTGTCATTTTTTTAAATTATAAATTGATTGCTTACTATAAAATATTACGACTCTAAAATCCATTATAAACTTCTTCCGCCCTTTTCTGAAAGGCGCTGAGCATCTTTTTAAATGCAATTTCAAATATTACATCGAGTAATTTGCTAAGTAAACGAGACTTTAGCTCCATATCGATTGTAAAATCAATTAGAGTATTTTTTTTATTAGAAGTAAATTTCCATGAATTAAAGAGATGTTTAAATGGACCTTTTACCATCTCGACTTCGAGTAGATAGGAGCCATTTTTTTGTTTTGCGCCGCTAACTAAAGAGGTGTACGTATAGGTGAAAGCTTTGAAATTCACAGTGAGCTCTGCATAAAACTCTTTTGCCGATTTGCGCTCAGTGATTTTTACGTTGCTACACCAAGGTAGAAATTCAGGGTATTTCTCAACATCCAGGACTAAGTCAAATAATTGTTCTGCTGTAAATTGCGATGTAGCGGTTTCGTTATGAATCATGATCAAGATTTAACATTTAGCATATGAAAAGCGTAGGGTGTCTTTAAACTATTGCCATTATTTGCATATTGAAGCGAGGTTTTGCACCGCAAAAGTAGTCATCCTGAATTTATTTCAGGATCTGCACAATTTAGCCACGAAAATGGAAGTAAATAATTGATACTCATACCATGTCTTACTATAAAAATTAAGCTACTATATTATTGGCTCACTCAGCAGATCCTGAAATAAATTCAGGATGACTCTGTGGGTAGTTGCTTGACTAGAATAATTTTTCTTACTAGAGGAAATTCATAATGTAATATTGTATATTATATTAATTATGTTCTGCCAAAAACTTCTCAGCCTCCAAAGCTGCCATGCAGCCAGTTCCAGCAGCGGTAACTGCTTGGCGATATATGCGGTCTTGCACATCACCAGCAGCAAACACACCTTCAATATTTGTTTGGGTGCTATCTGGCTTGGTATTGATATAGCCAGTTTCATCCATCTCAACTTGTCCTTTAAACAAAGCAGTATTCGGCTCATGGCCAATGGCGATAAAGACGCCACTTACTTTTAGCTCAGTAATTTCGCCGCTTTTGACATTTTTAATTCTTGCGCCAGTAACTTCTTTTGGGTCATCCTTACCTATAATTTCCTCTAAAGCGCTATCCCAAATGACTTCAATTTTAGGGTTTTTAAAGATACGATCTTGGAGAATTTTCTCAGCCTTGAAACTATCACGGCGGTGAATCAACGTAACTTTACTTGCATGATTAGTTAGGAATAATGCTTCCTCAACGGCAGTATTTCCGCCACCAACGACCAAGACTTCTTGATCTTTAAAAAAGAAGCCGTCGCAAGTTGCGCAGCCTGAAACACCAAAACCTTGGAAAGCCTGTTCGCTTTCTAAGCCAAGCCATTTTGCTTGCGCACCAGTTGCAATAATTACGGTTTCAGCAATATAGACATTGTCAGATTCATCAACGCAGCGGAAAGGGCGTTTGCTAAAATCTACTTCTTTAATGTGGTCATAGATGATTTCTGTGCCAACCTTCTCAGCCTGCGCAGACATTTGTTCCATAAGCCAAGGCCCTTGAACTACATCGGCAAAACCTGGGTAGTTTTCAACTTCGGTGGTGATGGTTAATTGCCCGCCAGCTTGTAAACCTGTGACCATAACAGGTTTGAGGTTTGCGCGTGCAGTATAGATTGCGGCTGAATAGCCAGCAGGGCCTGAGCCGATTATCAAGTTTTTTACGTTTTTTTCCATTGCGTTAGTGCTAGATATAGTTATTTTACGGGATTACAATAAAACGCAGGCAGTAGGAATATGCAATATAAAAAAATAGGAATTATTGCGGATAGTTCAGAATCTGCCAAAAAGGCATTGAAAGCTATCAAAGCAGAATATCTAAATTTTATTGATATAGAAAAAAGCAAAGAAGCTGTGGATGTAGTTATCGCCCTTGGTGGTGATGGTTTTATGATTCGCTCAATGCATAGATTTATGGATGATAATGTGCCGATCTATGGAATGAATTGTGGTACGGTCGGTTTTTTGCTTAATAGTTATAATGTGGAAGATCTTGTGCACCGTATTAATTCTGCTGAGGGCACAAAAATTCATCCGTTAATAATGAGTGCAATTGATGTGGAAGGGAATTGTCACACAGCTTTGGCGCTAAATGAAGTTTCGTTGCTTAGGGAAACAAAACAATCCGCAAAAATCAGGATCTTAGTTAATGAAGTCGAGAAGTTACATGAGTTAGTGGCAGATGGAGTTTTGGTTGCAACGCCTGCTGGCAGCTCTGCTTATAATTTCTCTGTGCACGGGCCAATTTTACCAGCGATTTCTAACTTGCTTGCCTTAACACCAATTAGCCCATTCCGCCCTAGACATTGGCGTGGTGCTCTATTGCCTAGCAAAAGCAAAATAAAATTTGAAATATTAGAATCAGCAAAACGTCCAGTTAGTGCTGTGGCGGATTTTCATGAAGTTCGTAATGTCGTGGCAGTTGAGATTTCTGAGAATCGTAGAAAACACATCACGCTACTTTTTGATGGCGGTAACTCCCTCGATGAAAAAATCATCCGTGAACAGTTTTTATATTAAAAGTCACTGGTTCTGCCATTAACCTCCCAATCGCCATGTCGGGTTGGTTCGGGTTTGTTTTCAAAACCACCAAATTCACCTTCTTTTTCTTGAGGTTTCTTTTGTTCTAATTCAGGATTTGCTTTTGGATCTTTTTGTTCTTTCTCCATTGACTTAATTATTACATTGTTGATGATGTTGTAAAAATAAGGGTTATTAAACAAAATGCAATGGCAAGGGAGGGGTATTATACTTTCAAGCTCAAAATATAGTGAAACATCTCTAATCGTACGGTTTTTCTCAGCAGAAAAAGGCGTGTTTGCAGGTATGGTTAGGGGCGGCGCAAGTAAGAAGAATTTGCCAATTTATCAGATTGGTAATATTATTGATTTTACTTGGTCAGCAAGGCTAGAGGAACATCTTGGCAATTTTCGTGCTGAATTAGTTAAAAGTCATTTTGCGAATGTTATTAATTCGCATGATCGGATGATGGCGCTTTCAAGCCTTATGCAGTTAGTTGTTGGTGCTTTGCCGGAGCGTGATCCTCATGCAGAGTTTTTTACTCATATAGAGGGTTTCTTGCATAAATTATCAAGCGGTGATGATTGGGTTACAGATTATATAAAAATTGAAATGGAGTTGTTAAATATCGTTGGCTTTGGTTTGGATTTGAGCTGTTGTGCGGCAACGAATTCAAAATTTGATTTGATTTATGTTTCTCCCAAAAGTGGTAGAGCGGTTAGTAGAGAGGCGGGTCAGCCATATGCAGACAAGTTGCTTAATTTGCCTAATTTTCTTATAGCAAATGATCAACCAGCTAATGACCAAGAAATTGTCGATGGTCTAGATCTAAGTGGTTATTTTTTGGATAAATATTGGTTTGCACCAAAAAATAAGAAATTACCTACTAGTCGAGATTTATTAATTAATAATTTAAAAAGGGCTTGCAAATAAGTGAGATCTACTTTTATTTCTCGCTAAATCTTATTCGCAAGAAAGGAGCATGGTTTTAAGTTAAAAGATTTGTCATTGCCTGAATTCCGTAGGAATTCTAGGGCAATCCAGAGTCATAAATTAATATCTTGCCCTTTGCTCCTGGATTACCCTAGAATTCCTACGGAATTCGGGTAATGACACGGTGGGGTACAGATCGCGTTTGAAATTATGGGCAAGAATTCAGGTGATGATAGTAAGAAGAGAAATATAAAAAAGAAAAATGACTGAGCAAATTCACAATATAGATTTTAGTAAAGCGTTAGGAGAGCGTTATTTTTCTTATGCACTCTCTACCATTATGTCACGGTCACTACCTGATGTGCGTGATGGTTTGAAGCCTGTACATAGGAGAATTTTATATGCGATGTTACGTTTGCACTTGGAGCCTAATTCAGGTTTTAAGAAATGTGCAAGAGTAGTTGGTGACGTAATTGGTAAATATCACCCGCATGGTGATATAGCGGTTTATGACGCGTTGGTACGCTTGGCGCAATCATTCTCAGCACGCTACCCATTAGTTGAAGGGCAGGGGAATTTTGGTTCGGTTGATGGCGATAATGCTGCTGCAATGCGTTATACAGAGGCTCGCTTGACTGATGTTGCGATGGCTTTATTGCAAGATATCGAGTTTGATACAGTTGATTTTCGCCCGACTTATGACGACGGCGATAGTGAGCCTGCTCTTTTGCCTGCGGCTTTTCCTAATTTATTAGCTAATGGAAGCGAGGGTATTGCCGTGGGGATGGCGACTTCTATCCCGCCGCACAATGCTGGCGAGTTAGCCGATGCTTTGTTGCATTTGCTCAAACACCCTGAGGCTAGTATAGCCAAATTAGTGGATTTTGTGCAAGCGCCAGATTTCCCAACAGGTGGTGTGCTTATTGAGTCAAAAGCTAATATTATTGCAAATTATACGGCGGGGCGAGGCTCTTTTAGAATTCGTGCTAAATGGCATAAGGAAGATCTTAAGCAGGGCGCATATCAAATAATTATTACCGAAATTCCTTACCAAGTACAGAAATCGCGGTTGTTAGAAAAAATGGCGGATTTGTTGCGTACCAAAAAAGTGCAGAATTTTGCTAATATCATGGATGAATCGGCAGAGGAAATTCGTGTAGTAATTGAGCCTAGAAGCCGCGCAACTGATGCAGAATCATTGATGGAGCAATTATTCAAATTAACTGAATTGGAGACACGTTATAGTCTTAATCTTAATGTTTTGGATAAAAATTCTGTACCACATGTGATGAACTTGCGTGAAGTGCTAAACGCTTTTATTGCACATCGCTTTAATGTTTTAGTTAGAAAAAGTACATTCCGCATTGGTAAAATTGATGAACGCTTAGAGATTCTTGGTGGTTTGTTAATTGCCTATTTAAACCTTGATGAAGTTATTAGGATTATCCGTGAAGAGGATGAGCCGAAGAAGATTATGATAGCTAAATGGAAGCTTAGTGATGTTCAGGCTGAGGCGATTCTAAATATGCGTTTGCGTTCTTTACGTAAATTAGAGGAAATTAAAATCAAAGAAGAGCAAGAGGCGTTATTAGCTGAACGTAAAGAGTTGCAGGAAATTTTAGATTCAGAAGGAAGACGTAAAGAGGTTTTGACGGCTGAGTTTAAAGAAGTCAAAAGACGCTTTGGGCAGAAGGCTGGGGGGATTTATCAACGTCAAACTACAGTAGATAATGAATTTGTAATTAAGGAAGTTTCGGAAATGGATTTTATTCCGAAAGAGCCTTTAACAATTATTTGTTCAAAACTTGGTTGGATACGTGCTGTGAAGGGTCACAAGTATGATTTAGGAAAAGTTAAATATAAGGAAGGAGATAAGGAAAAATTTGTTATCGAAGCGCAAAGCACGGATAAATTAGTTATATTTGCTGATAATGGACGTTTCTATACATTAGATGCACATAAGATTTCCCGCGGGAAAACTGATGGCGAGCCATTGAATTTGATCGTGGATATTGAGCAAGGTGCTAATATTGCTGATCTATTCATTTATGAGAAAGGTCGGAAATTATTAATGGCTTCACTTTTAGGGAAAGGATTTATTGTTGAGTCTGACGACATTATTGCCCAAACAAAAAATGGTAAACAAATATTGGCGCTCAATAAGGATGATAAGGCAATTGGACTCAAACATATTAGAGAAGGTGATGATAAAATAGCATTACTGAGTGGCGCAAGGCGTTTGCTGATTTTTGATTTGGCACAAATCCCAGTGATGAAAAAAGGTAAAGGTGTTATATTGCAGAAACAGGCCGGTTGTAAATTGCTAGATTTTACAAGTTTTAAATTAGAAGATGGCCTCAAAGCTGGACGTAAATTCTGGGATCAATCGATGCTGAAGAAATGGTTTGGTACCAGAGCAACACGCGGCCTTGCTGCGCCTTCTGATTTCCCAAGAAGTAATAAATTTTAGAGCAAAATAATCTTTTTGCGCCCTTTTTACACTATTCCGTTAAAGCTCTCCCTTAATCATAAGGGAGAGGTATGGGGTAAGGGTTTGTAGGATGTGGGAGTGTCGCAAATCAAAAATTTTTAATTTGTCTGAACTAACTTTCTTACTAATATGCAGATCCTGAAAAAATTCAGGATGACTCTTTTGCGATGCAAAATATTGCCTTAATATGTAGATGCCCAGCAATATTCTGCAAATGTAAAAATTGGGTTTTGCTCTAGACTAGCGTCTCTTTCTGCTTAAGATATGATCAAGCGATAATTTTTCAGCACCATAGAAGATGAGGAATAGTAAAGCTGTCATCCAGTAATAATGTTGGTCATGGGCAATTACGGTATATTGGATGATTACTGTCATAATGAATAAAGGTAAAGCAGCGAACCTTGTAGCTAGGCCAAGTACGAGGAAGACAGGGCAAGCAAGCTCTGCTGCTGTGGACATCATTGCTGCTAAAGCCACTGGCAGTAATGGCACTGCATATTCATATTCGAACAGGAATAATGTTTGATCCCAATTGGCTATTTTTGTTATGCCAGATTTCCAGAAGATAGAGGCAATCCAGAGCCTAACAGCGAGGTTAAATAGTGGGGAGATGTAGTTTAAAATAGCAATGAATTTTTCTCCTGCATTAATTATGCATTTGCTGTAACCAGACTTTTTATTGTATGATTTCGCTGTCATGTTGATAACCTATTAAATTAATTGTTGTGAAAACTTTTTGAGCATATCGCCGATGTTAGAGTTGAGGTTTTCTTTGTCAAGTAATCTAAAAATTGCATAAAGTGTTTTGCCGTTTTGAATTTCTTGTAGAAACACATATTCTGCTTGGTCAATAGGTTCTATAAGAGTTTTTATTCCTTGCCGCATAATGATAATATTTTCACTACCATCATTGAAATTCACTCTTAGCGAATTATCAGTGCAATTATTAAGCTGCCAAATTTGCCAGATAGGATATGCTGATTTGTAGAAAAATATGGCAGGATGTAATTTAAATTTTAACTTAAAATAATCTTCCTCTTTGAGGCTTGTTAATTGTTCAGCCGCAAGTGGTTTAGTATCTTTTTGTTGATATGAAAAATGATAGAGCCAGTCAATTTTTGCTATATCAGGTAGGTATGGCAATTGTTTTTTTATAATATCGATTTCTTTAAGGTGGGTTGGAAAGTACTCACCATAATCTTCTAGATTACCACTTTCTGAGGGATGTTGCTTTATATATTCGAGTGCTAAATGTTTGAAATATTTTTCACCGACAATTTTCTCTGTGGTTTTGTAAATATTTTGAAGGCTCGAAGTTAGGTTGTGGAAAATATTATTGCGATATATATCAATTAACTCATCATCAATTGATGAGTCGTAAATCTTCTCAATAAAGTCTTTTTGTATGTTTTTAAGATCCGTCATGGGTTCTGATAATTTTACGTGCTTTTTCTGCTTCCCCTAGCAAAATACTAAGCTCTGGAATGTTATTGTCCCATTCAATCAACGTAGGTACTGCGCCAAAAATACCTGTTGCATATTCGTATAATTGCCAGACTTCAGCCATGACTTTTGTACTATGGCTATCAATAAAAATTTCTTTATTTTTTAATTGTTTTTTAGTGGGGCCAGCAAGGTGAATTTCTTTTACAGCTTTTATTGGCATGTGGTCAATATAATCTATGCTTGAGAAGTTATGATTATAAGCGGAGACAAAAATATTGTTTAAATCAAGTAATAATCCACAATTAGTTTTTTCTTGAGCTCGTCTCATAAACTCCCACTCACTCATGCTAGATTCGTCGAAAGCCATATAGGAAGAGGGGTTTTCAATGAGAATCTCGCGACCAAGAAAATCTTGTAGATAATTTATGTTGTCACAAATAATCTCCAGTGATTCTTGATTATAAGGCAAGGGAAGTAGATCATTTAAGAATTGTCCGCCAAAGCCTGACCATGAAACATGTTCAGAAACTAAGAAGGGTTTAACTTCACTAATTAATTTTTTAAGTTTTGTAAGGTGGTGTTTATCCAAGCCGTCGCTAGAGCCAAGGGATAAGCCAACGCCATGCATACTTAATGGGTATTTATTGGCAATTTTATGTAAGAATTCAATAGATGCACCACCTTCAGCAAAGAAATTCTCACTATGTACCTCGAGCCAGCCAATATCTGGCGTGCCTTCAATGAAGTCCTTGTAGTGTGGTTGGCGAAGCCCAACACCGATTAGGTCTTTATATTTTACTACTTGCTTTGACAAAATTTGTAAATAAAGGGTGCGGTGAGAAAGGTCGTGATTTAAGTTCAGGGTGAAATTGCACAGCGATGAAGAAATCATTTGTAGGCAGCTCGATAATTTCAGCTAAATTATTATCAGGGGACATTCCGGAGAAAACCATGCCAGCCTTTTCCAGCTGTTTTTTATAATTAATATTAAACTCGTAACGATGCCTGTGACGTTCGTCGATCTTGCTCATGCCATAGATTTTACTGGCTAAAGTTTTGGCAATTATTTTACAAGGATAGGCTCCTAAGCGCATTGTCCCGCCTAAATCACCATTATGTTTGCGTTGTTGTTTTTTACCACTTTTGAACCATTCGGTCATCAAACCGATTAATTGGTTGCCGTTTCTTTTTTTGACGAACTCACTTGAATATGGTGAGTTAATTTTAGCAACATTTTCAGCAAATTCTATAACTGCCATTTGCATACCAAGGCAAATTCCGAAGAAGGGAATGTTGTTTTCACGTGCGTAAGTAATTGCAGCGATTTTACCTTTTATGCCTTCTGTGCCAAAGCCGCCTGGTACCAAGACTCCGTCTGCACTAACAAGGCTTGCTTTTGTAGTTTTTTTATTGAGTGTTCTTGCATCAATCCAGATGATTTCTACTTTTACATCAAGGTTAATTGCCGCATGCTCTAAGGATTCGATCAAAGATTTGTACGCCTCTTTTAAACCAGTATATTTTCCTACTATGGCAATATTAACCGTCTTTTTATTTTTGTTAATTTGGCTAACAATATTTTGCCATTTTTCAAGATTAGGCTCGCACTCAATCGCTAGATTAAAATGTTCAAGAATTTGCCGATCAAGCTTTTGTTGGTGAAGAACTAGCGGTATGCGGTAGATTGTGTCAACATCAGGTGCTTGAATTACATTCTTTTCATCAACATTGCAAAATAGTGCAATTTTTTTACGTTCAGCTGCGGGAACTGGAACTTCACTGCGGCAGATTAGGATGTCAGGTTGGATACCGATTGAGCGCAATTCTTTGACGGAATGTTGTGTTGGTTTGGTTTTTATCTCTTTAGCAGCTTTGATATAAGGCACTAAAGTTAAGTGAATGAAGAGGGATTTTTCACGACCGAATTTATAGCCAATTTGACGAATTGCTTCAAAGAATGGTAAGCCTTCAATGTCACCAACTGTGCCGCCGATTTCATAAATTATAAAATCTTCATCAGTAATGTTGCTGAGGATGAATTCTTTTATTAGATCAGTAACATGTGGAATGACTTGGACTGTTCCGCCGAGATAGTCTCCTTTGCGCTCTTTACTAAGTAGTTTTGAGTAAATTTGACCAGATGTGACATTGTCTGATTTTTTAGTATTAATGTCAGTGAATCTTTCATAATGACCAAGGTCAAGGTCAGTCTCAGCGCCATCATCAGTGACGTAAACTTCACCATGTTGGAAAGGGCTCATTGTACCTGGGTCAACATTTAGATAAGGGTCTAATTTTCTGATGCGGACTTTATAGCCATGAGCTTGTAATATGGAGGCAAGGCTAGCACCAGTAATGCCTTTGCCAAGGGATGATACAACGCCGCCAGTTATGAATATAAATTTCGTGTTTTTCATATTATGTTATTGCACTATTATTCTGCTAATGGTGCAGCAGGTGTTTCTTGGGTTTTTTGTTTGATAAATTTATCAATTTGTGAATCTTTATCAACTTGCCTATGTGCAAGTGTGGCTAAAGCTAAGCTGTTTAGCATAAATAATGCTGCAAGGAAGCCAGTTAGTTTAGTTAAGAAATTGGCGGCAGAGCGCCCTGATACAAGGGCTTGCGAATTATTCATTGATGAAACAAAGCCACCGTCACTTGAGCTTGGTTGCAAGAGCACTAAGACTATCAGTAAAACTGCGGTAATGATGTGAACTATTAATAATAGATTTTGTAGATTTTCCATAACTTATTTCTTTACCTTTGAGTTAATCTTATAATATTGCAAAATTCTTCAGCGTTCAGACTTGCTGAACCTACTAAAAAACCGTTAATTTTTTCTATTGAGGCGAGTTCCTGTGCGTTGTTCTTATTGACGGAGCCACCATAAAGGAAGCGCATGTTAGCATTATTTGTTTTATTGCCAAGTGTTTTTACAGTTTCGCTCATTAATTCTGCAATATCGCTTATTTCTTGTATGCTAGGGATTTTCCCAGTGCCAATTGCCCAAACTGGTTCGTAAGCAATAATTGTGTTTTCTGAGTCAGTATCTTCTGATAATGATTCGATTAATTGTTGTTTTATTACTGTATGAGTTTTGCCTTGTTGATATTCAGCAAGATTTTCACCAACGCAGATAATCGTTACTAAGTCATTTTGTTGAGCATTATATGCTTTGGCTTTAACTAGTTGATTAGTCTCGCCATGATTAGTTCGTCTTTCAGAATGGCCAACTATGACATGATTGCAGCCGATGGATTTGAGCATTGAAGCAGAGACATCACCAGTATGTGCACCTTTATCAGATTCACTGCAATCCTGCGCGCCAAGTGAAAGAGGGCTGGTTGTTATAACATCATTAACTGCGGATAGGAAGGGCGTTGGTGGACATAGAACTACATTTGTATCATCGTCCATTTCGGCATGCGTTGTTATTTGTTGAGCGAGGTTTTTACAAAAGGCGAGGTCGCCGTTCATTTTCCAATTGCCAATAACTATTGTTTTGCTCATAATGCTTCTCAAATGTTTTCCATTAAATCAAATCACAGTCAATTAATAGATGCTAGGTAAAATTAGGCAAGTAACAAATACGCTTTTTGTTAAATCAATCTTAGTGCTAATCATGTTATCATTTGTCCTTTGGGGAGTAGGTGATATTTTTCGCAGCACTGCTGGTAGTGATATTGCTACAGTTGGTGATGAGGCGGTGACTATGCAACAGTTTCAGCAAGAGCTTTCGCGTCAGCGTTCTAGAGCTTCTGAGAATGGAGCAAATAAATTAACTGAGAATGATGAGTTGTTTCTACGTCAACTTACCTTGAGACAGTTAATCATAGATAGATTGTTTGAGCAGGAAGCTAAATCATTAGAAATATTAATGGATGATCGTGTAGCGCTAGAGCAGATTTTTAATGATAAACGGTTTTTTGATGATGAAGGGAAGTTTAGCAAGAAACGTTTCAACCTAGTAATGAATATTTCTGGTCTAATTGAAGAACTCTATATTTCTAATCTCAACAAAGAACTTGCCCGTAACTATATAATAGATGCCTTAACGGCCAATAATGCTACGCTTGATGGGCTGGTAAGTGACATATATAAATATGAATATGAAGCTCGCACAGTTGATATTATAACAGTACCAAAAAATAAAATTGATAAAATATCTTTTATTCCTAGTGAGGCTGATTTAATTGGCTATCACGAGAAAAACAAAGAGTTTTTTATGCAAGCTGAAACAAGAGACATCTCTTATTTAGATGTCAGTTGCAAGGCTATGCATGGAAGGGTAGAGATTAGTCAAGAGCTTTTGCAAACTGAATATGAAAGCAATATAAACAATTACAAAACGCCCGAGTCTCGTAACTTAAAGCAAGTGTTCTTTAAAACTAAAAAAGATGCAAAAGCTGCATATAAGAAGATCAAAGCGGGGGAGGATTTTTACGCAGTTGCGAAAATAAGCGGTCTCAATAAAAATCAAGTTAGCCTTGGTGAGTTGACGAAAGAGGAGTTGATTCGTGAATTTAGGGATGAGGTGTTTGCTCTATCAGAAGCGCAAATTACCAAGCCAATTGCGGGACCATTTGGTTGGCATATATTCATGGTTGATAAAGTTACTCCAGAGAAGGTACTTACTTTTGCTCAGGTTAAATCTGATATAGAACAAACTCTTAGAAAAGAGAAATCTTGTGAATTTGCTTTGGAAACATTTAACCAAATAGAGGATGAATTATCTTCTGGTGCTACAATGAAGGAAGCAGCTACAAAATATCAAATCGCGGTACAGAGCAATAATTCTGTCGCAAAAGAAGAGGGTAGATTTTTTGGTTCTCTAGAAAAGACATATCCAACATTTAGCCAAGAAATTATCGATAGTGTCTTTAATATTGATGAAGTCACAGAGCCAATTGCAACAATTGTTGGTGATGAAATATTCATGGTTGTACAAATAGACAATGTTTTGGGCGAGAGGTATAAAGCCCTTGATGAAGTCAAGGGTTTGGTAGTGACGGAATGGCGGAATCAAAAAGCTGAGGATGAATTATATAATCTTGCGCAATCTTATGTGGAAGAAATTAATAACGGTAAAAAGGCTAATAACTTAGCAACGAAATATGGTTTGCAATTAGAGCGTGACGTAAAATTACAGCGTACGGAGAGCTCATTATCACAGGGTTTAGTTGTAGAGATTTTTGCTCTAGATATAGCTAATGCTACTATGCCCTATGCTAATACAAATGGCGGGTATGATTTTGCGGTATTAGAGGGAATTAGTCCTGCTAAGGAAGATGGACATCAAGCAGAATTAAGACAAATGACAAATTTATTAAGCTCAACATTTCAAGAAGCGATACTGGAACAATATAATATGCATTTATATAAAAAATACGAAGTGCGAGTCAATGAGAACATCAATAAAGTACAGTGATTTTCAATTTTGTGCCACTTTTTGAATTTTAAAGAAATTCTAGGAGTCTAGAGCCACAAATAAATATCTCGACTTTTGCCCTTGGATCGACCTAAAATTGCAGGCGGTTCAGGCAATGACACATTGGGTGACTGCATAATAAATAATCTAACAACATGATTCTTGATATTGATTTTGATGATTTTGCAAAAAAATTTAATGCTGGAGAGAGCCAAATCATCATCAGTAAAATAGCTGCCGATAGCGATGGTGTAGTTACCGCGGCTTTAAAATTGTTTCCTCTCGACCCTAATCATTTTTTACTTGAATCAGTTGAAGGTGGTAAAAAGCGTGGACGCTATTCGGCGATTGGTCTAATGGCTGATAAAAAATGGGTGTGTCAAAATAGTAGCGTAACAATCAGCGAAGATGGTAAGGAAGATATTACGATTAACGATCGGAAAAAAATTCTACCTTCACTGCAAGAGCAAATCCAAAAGAGTAAAATAACATTCTCAGATGATATGCCACCGATGCTAGCGGGTTGGTTTGGCTATATGGGTTATGAGATGATTCATTTGATTGAGGATGTTGGTCTGATGAAAGAGGATACGCTAGAGATTCCAGATAGCGTATTTATTCGCCCGCAATTAATGGTAATATTTGATAATGTACAAAAGGAGATGATCATTGCAGCACCAGTATGGGCACATAGTGGTGATGCACAGGAACGATACCAAGCAGCGCAGAGTTTGATTGCTAAAGCGAAGGATGCATTAGCAGGGGAGGAGGTAGAAAGCGCAGAATCGGATGATGCGGAGGTAGAATTTCTACCGAATATGAGCAGAGAAGAATATTGTGCAATGGTCGATAAAGCCAAGGATTATATTGTTGAAGGTGATGTATTCCAAGTTTTACCATCACAACGTTTCTCAGCAAAATTTAAGAAAAATGGTTTTAATTTTTATCGTTCGTTACGTATTTTAAATCCTTCACCATTTTTATTTTACTTTAGTTTTATTGATTATGAAATTATTGGTTCGAGCCCTGAAATAATGGTAAAAGTTGACCATGATAAGGTTGTAATTCGTCCTTTAGCAGGCACAAGGAAGCGTGGTCTTGATGCTAAGGAGGATGCAGAATTGTCGGCAGATTTATTGGCCGACCCAAAAGAACGTGCGGAACATTTAATGTTAATTGATCTTGGGCGTCATGATGTTGGTAAAGTTGCAAAACCAGCAAGCGTTAGGGTTACGCGCCAAATGGAAATTGAATATTATTCACATGTTATGCATATTAGCTCAACAGTTGAAGGCGAGCTGGATTATACTAAGCATGATTTGGTCGACGCGTTGATGGCAGGTTTTCCAGCGGGGACAGTCTCAGGCGCGCCAAAGATTCGGGCTATGCAGATTATTAATGAGATGGAAAGAGATAAGCGCAGTTTTTATGCGGGGTGCGCTGGTTATTTTTCAGCAAGTGGTCGCTATATGGATATGGCGATTATGCTGCGCACTGCATTATTAAAAGATGGTACTTTGCATCTGCAGGCAGGCGCTGGCGTGGTTTATGATTCAGTGGCCGAAAGTGAATATGAGGAAACAATTAATAAAGCCAAGGCTTTGATGAAAGCGGCAGAAGGTACAAAATGAATGATTATTTTTATTACGTATTAGCAGTCTATCTTATATCTGCGATTGTTCTTGTTGGAGTTCTAATGCAGACGATTATTAATTGGAGAAAAGTCAAAAATGTTCAGAAGAAAAAATAAAAAAAATCGTGCGGTTTTTATCATCGCAACTTTATCTATAATTCTTGGTCTTGCTGGTTTACTTTATAGTAATTTTCGTCAAAATATTATGTTTTTCTATGCACCGTCTGAACTGTCACAGCTTAGCATTAATAAAAAGATAAGAATTGGTGGTATGGTAAAAAAAGGCAGCATCATTTATCATGATGGTAACAAGGTGGAGTTTATAATTACGGATTTTAAGCAAGAAATAAAAACTCTCTATCAAGGCATTCTGCCAGATTTATTTCGTGAAGGGCAGGGCGTTGTGGCAAATGGCAGGATAAAAGATAATGTATTTGTTGCTGATGAAATCCTTGCGAAACATGATGAGAACTATATGCCTCCAGTGGAGTTAGGTAACAAGATCACTCCCTCTCCTTTGTAGCGGGGGGAGGGAAACAACAATTAGGTAAAATAAAAATGTCACTTGGTCTCATTGCAACATGGTTGGGTTTTATCTCAGCATTATTATGTATTATCATTACTTTAAGTAAAAAGGAAAAGGTAGTCAGCAAGTGCTTGAATCCACTTGTGCTATCCATATTCTTTTTTTCAGCGGTAGCATTCATAAATCTTGTATATCTTTATATAATTTCTGACTTTTCTTTTGCTAATGTCTACCTTAATTCACATCAGGCGAAACCATTAGTTTATAAAATTACTGGTAGTTGGGGGAATCATGAAGGTTCTATATTGCTGTTTATTTTTCTCTTTTCCTTGGCATTGATGCTTTTTTGTTCTTTATCAAAAGTAGAGCTGCAAATTAAACGCATAGTCATTTTAGCGGAGTCTGTAATTATAGCCGCTTTTTATGCATTTTTGATTTTCTTTTCTAATCCATTTGAGCGCCTGTTAGATGTTCCTCTCGAAGGTTTAGGTTTGAACCCTTTATTGCAGGATATTGGCTTGGTAATTCATCCGCCGCTTTTATATAGCGGCTATATTGGTTTTTCGCTTGCTTTTGCCTTTGCTATTGCAGTTTTGCATTTGAAAATTCTTGATAAAAACTGGGCGAAACATCTTAAAACTATAATTTCAATTAGCTGGGCACTACTGACGTTAGGTATTGGTTTTGGCGGTTGGTGGGCATATCGTGAGTTAGGTTGGGGTGGTTTTTGGTTTTGGGATCCTGTGGAGAATGCTGCATTAATGCCATGGTTATTTGGCACAGCTTTATTGCATTCCTTAATCATTACTCAGAAAACTGGGCAGTTAAGAAATTGGACGTTATTGCTCTCGCTTTTGACATTTATATTTTGTTTGATTGGCTTTTTCTTGGTGCGTTCGGGAGTGGTAATTTCGGTGCATTCTTTTGCTAGTGATCCTGAGCGGGGAGTGTTTATATTAGCTTTCGTTATTCTGGTCATTTTATATTCGCTCACATTATTTGCTTTTAATAATAAAGTTGTGAAAGAGGCGAAGAAAACACATAGCTTTTTCTCCAAAGTGAATTTTGTGTTGCTGAATAATTTATTGTTAGTGACGAGTTGTTTTGTAGTTTTTCTGGGAACTTTATACCCGCTTTTGTTAGAGGTTGTAACTAAGCAAAAGATCTCTGTTGGTGCGCCATATTTTAATAGTAGCCTAGCGCCGCTTTTAGCAATTATTTTATTGTTAATGTCACCATTGCCATTTCTTAAATGGCAGAAAGATAATTGGCGGCGTATAGCGGGGAAGCTGCTTCTGCCTGTTCTAATTAGTATGATTATTTCTCTGTCGCTATGGCTCAAGGCAGACTACAATGTTGTAGCTTATGTGATTCTGACGATTGCATTAATTGCTTTATTTATGGTTAGTAATTTTTTCATCGGCCACAAGATCAAAGCGCAGGAATATCCGATGTTAATCTCGCATAGTGGTTTTATGATCGCGATGATTGCATTGGCGCTTTTCTCTATTCTGAAACAGGAAAAACAATTAGTTATGGATGTTGGTGATAAAGCAAATATTGCCCATTATCAGTTACATCTGCGTGAAGTAAAACATCTGCAGGAGAGCAACTATCTAACCCGTAAAGCAAGTTTTGATGTTTATGATCGTGGTGTCTATGCAAAAGTCCTAAAGCCAGAAAAAAGATTATATATTGTCGAGCAAAAACAAACGAGTGAAGTCGCGATTATGCGTGTGAAATTTCTCTCAGATTTATATGTGGTAGTTGGCGATCTGCGCAAGGATGGCATATTAACCAGAATCTATTACAATCCTATGGTTAACCTATTATGGCTAGGAATCTTGCTGATGGTTGCTGGCGGATTTGTTAGTGTAATTATAAAAAAACGATGAAATTAAAGCTCCTATATTTTGTTCCAATAATTACTTTTAGTATGATTTCTGTGGTGTTAGCATTTTCTTTTAATAGTGCGCAGAAAGTAGATTCAACGCCAATGGTAGGCAAGCAATTTCCTGATTTTCAATTGCCTTTATTAGATGGAGGAACTCTATCACAAGCAGATTTTCATGGTAAAAAAGTAATAGTTAATATCTTTGCCTCGTGGTGTGTAGCTTGTGCATTTGAACATCCAATTTTGCTGCATTTTGCAAAAAAAAATAATATAGAAATTTATGGTGTTGCAACACGTGATACGATACGAAACGTCAAAAAGTGGCTGAATGAGAAGGGAAGCCCTTATGTTAAAACTGCTCTTGATGAGAAGGGTAAATATAATATAAAATTTGGCTTAATTGGCGTGCCAGAAACTTTCTTTCTTAATGAAGAAGGCATAATCACCAAACATATACGTGGCGAGTTAGAGTATGGTGATTTTGAATGATAGGCGCATCCCAAAGGGATGGTTTCTGCCAAATACGTCACCCTCAATTTATTTCATGGTCTCTTCGAAAGAGTGATATATCTCTATAGCGGAGATTTTAAAACAGTTCAGTATTCTCTTATTATGTCGTAACATCAATGAATTCAGCATCGTTTTTGAGAGTTGAGAACGAGTTTGCATCAGTGCCGGTCATAAAACATTGGCTACCCATATCATGAATTTCCTGTAGTAATTTATCACGATTATATTCATCTAAATGGCTGTTTATTTCATCTAAAAGAATTATCGGGGGCTTGTTTGTCCAAGTATAAATCATCCTTGCTTTGCCGAGAATGATCGAAATTAACATGGATTTTTGTTCGCCGGTTGAGCAGATCTTGGCTAAAATATTACGTTTTTTATAAAAAGAAACTAAGTCGCTTTTGTGTGTGCCAATATTTGTACGTCCTGTCGCAAAATCTTGTTGGCGGTTGGTTGCGAAATCACTAGCAATTATTTTTTCTATCTCGAGAGCGGATTTTCCTGCTGCAACCATATTTTCATACTTGCCTTCGATAGTGAGTTGTGCCTTTGGGAATGTTTCATGCAGCTCTGATATTGCATTGTTTAAATGACCCAAAACTTCAACTCGTGCATGAGCAATTGAACTGATTAATTCGACGATTTTATTTTCTACCGCTAAAATCCAACTATCTTGATTTGGTGATTGCAGCAAAATTTTCAACCTTTCTTTAATATAGTGATGATAACGTGCTAAATCCTTGATGTGATCAGGGTAGAGATTAGCTACTATATTATCAAAAAAATGGCGACGATCTGAAGCGCTACCAACAAAAATCATATCCATTAATGGTGTGAGCCAGACTACATTTAGGACGTTGAGCAAATGTGCCTGATTAGCAGTTTTCTTGTCATCAATAATAATTTTACGGCGGGCACAGTCATCTTTGAGTGTAGTAATTGTGCGTAAATCAACATCATCAATTAATATCTTTGCTTGTACAGACCAGCCTTTATCAGGGTTTTTTAGGGTTTCAATATCGTCTAACTTGGCGTTACGCAAGCCACGCCCCGGTGCGAGTAGGGAAATTGCCTCTAATATATTTGTTTTACCTATGCCATTTTTCCCAGCAATAACAACTTGCTGGGCTTCGAAGGCAAAATTCCTTTTCTCAAAATTACGAAAATTATGTAAAGATAGTTTTTGTATTGTTGTTTTTGAAGTCATTTTGCCAAGTGCAACCTAAGAGATTTTGAGATAATATTTCCCAACGCGTGATTAAAAATCTGAGGAGTTTCTAATTTTTCTCTAACCCACTGCGCGATGTTGAAGACTAAATTTTTTGGAGGGATTTTTAGTGAATGTTCTTTGCGAGAGAGCGACGTGTATACTTCATACACGAGTCGATTGAACAAAGGTTATTCACTAAAAAGCACCCAAAAGGATTAGTTTTTAGATGCGCATAGGCATTATTACGTACAAGGAAGACAAGTCAGCCGAATCCTTTACAATCGTCGGTGACATGGAATCTGAAAAGAAAAATTCAGCATCTTCACCTTCCAGCACGGAAGCCATTTCTAGTAAATATTTTGAATTGAAGCCAGTCTCAATATCATTCGCTGCATCGAATTTAACATCTAACTCTTCTTGTGCATCACCAATATCAACATTGTTAGCTGATAGGGTTAGTTTATTATTGCTTAGTAGGATTTTTACTCCACGTGTTTTATCAGATGCGATAGTTGAAACACGATCAATCGCTGCGCATAGAGGCTTTACTTTAGTGCCCATAATTATGTTATTAGCACTTGGAATAACTTTTTCATAATCAGGGAATGTGCCGTCGATTAGCTTTGAAACTAGGACCACTGAGCTGCCAGTGATTTTGATTTTAGTGTCAGATAATGCAACAGTGACAGTTTTGGTCTTATCTTCCTCATCAAGGATTTTCTTGATCTCCATAATTGCTTTACGCGGGATGATGACTGAAGGTATATCTTTTGCGCCTTCAGGTAAGGCAACTTCAACTCTTGCTAAGCGATGACCATCTGTTGCAACAGCGCGTAATACATCCTTCTCATCTTGGTTTTTAGCATGATGTAAGAATATCCCGTTAAGGTAATAGCGAGTTTCTTCAGTTGAGATCGCAAATTTAGCTTTGTCGATTAATTTAAGTAAATCAGCAATAGTGATGTTGAAATTATGTGAGCTATCATCAGCGCTAATAGTTGGGAACTGTTCAGCGGACAAGCATGGTAGAGAAAACTTACAGGCTTTGGCTTTGATAAGTAGTTTCTCATTTTTTAAAGAAATCTCGATCTTTTCGCCTTCTTGTAATTTACGGATGATATCGTGCAAAGTATGAGCAGGAACTGTTGTTGTCCCTTCTGTTTGAACATCAGCTGTGATATCTTCAGAAATCGCTAAATCCATATCAGTCGCAGTGAGGGATAATTTGTTTGCTTTCGCTTCTAGTTTGACATTGGAAAGAATAGGGATGGTATTGCGTCTTTCAACTACGCCTTGAATATGGGTAAGTGATTTTAGGAGGGTGTTTCTATCGATTGAGAGTTGCATATTGGTGACTAATTCTATATTATCTTTACTTTAAGAGCCAAAACTAGAGATCTTTATCTATTTTATCAACAACTAAATATAAGTCGCTTAAACTATGTCTCAAGCTATAAAAACTAAAGCTCCAGCCAATGTTAAAAAACTATTTCACCTCAGTCAAGATTTTGAGCTAGAAATCTTTAATGAGCCTAGTGAATTAGTGCCGGATATTGATAAAAATTATGTTTTTGATGAAAATACAACAAAGGCGATTCTCGCCGGTTTTAAATTTAACAAACGTGTTTTGCTACAAGGCTATCACGGTACGGGTAAATCAACTCATATTGAGCAAATCGCCGCACGTCTAAACTGGCAATGTATTCGTGTAAATTTAGATGGTAATATCACAAGGATGGATTTGATCGGGCGTGACGTTATAAATTTGCGTGATGGCAAGCAAGTAACCGAATTTCAAGAAGGGGTTGTGCCTTTTGCTGTTCGCCGCCCTGTTGCTCTAGTGCTTGATGAATATGATGCAGGGCGTCCAGATGTAATGTTTATTATTCAGCGTTTGCTTGAGCAAAATGGTAAATTCAACCTGCTTGATAAAAATGAAGTAATTACACCGCATGTTGATTTCCGTATTTTTGCAACAGCAAACACAGTTGGTCTAGGTGATGATAGCGGAATATATCATGGCACGTCGTTGATCAATCAAGGGCAGCTTGATAGATGGGATATTGTGGCGAATCTTGATTATCTTTCGCAAGCTAATGAAGAGAAGATTATTAAGGCAAAATTTGGCAAGATCTTAAAAGCACAGGAAATAAAAGAGTTTGTTGCTATGGCAAACTTAACTCGGCAAGCCTTTAAAGCAGGCGAGATCTCTACTTTAATGTCAGTAAGGACAGTATTAAGTTGGGCAGCTAATATGAAGATTTTTGGTTCAATTGCGGAAAGCTTTAAATATGCGTTTTTCAATCGTTGTGATTTTGGTGAAAGAGAAATTATTGCGGAGATGTATCAACGAGTTTTTGGAGAAGAATTATAAAATCTGGGTCTTTTGCGCCCTTTTTGTTAAATAATTTGATTATGGGATTTGATAAGAGCATTATTAGGCATTGCTATTTAGGAAAGATTTTGCGGCGTAAAAGAGGTCATCCTGAACTTGTTTCAGGATCTGCTGAGTAACCAATAGTGCAGCAGTTTAGTTTTTATATTAGGATATGGCTTGAGTGAAAAGTCCTTGCCTTTACTATCTTGCTAATTATGCAGATCCTGAAACAAGTTCAGGATGACCCCTTTGGGAAAGTGCTTTAAATTTATCATAAGTCATGAATATCACTGAAACTCAAAAACAAGCGATTAAGGGCTGTATAGTTGCGTTGAGCGGGCGGCAGGAAATTGACATTTCCTATCGTGATAATTACCAACTACACATCAATAATTTTGCCGATAGCGTGGTTCTACCAGCGGATTGTGAATTTTCTGAGTTGCGTGCTGTGGCTGATCTTGCCGCATTGGCGCTACGTTTTCATGATGTGGAAATTCATGCTGAGTTAGAACCAGAGGCAGCTAAGAAAAAATCTATATTTGATGAATTTGCATTATTGCGTTTAGTAGCGTTAGGGCTGGAGTCGTTGCAGGGTGTTAAACAAAATATAGAAGTAAAGTTGCGTAGTGATTTGGCAATTTGGCAAGATGAAAAACTTAGCTTGCCAAATCTGGCACGTGATTTTTTGCTTAATAGACAGGACAGTAAATTTAAATTTGCTGGAACTTTTGCGCTCATAAATGATCAAATTGCCTATAGTAAAAAAGTGAATTTACTGATTGATAAGTTTTTGGTTGAGGGCAAAACTTCAATTAATAAGCCGACTGAAAGCCAATTGGAAAATCTTAAAGTTACAACTAGCCAATCTGAGAAGAATAAGGAAGAGGTGCGGGCGGAGTTAGAAGCTAAAACGCAAAAACTTCTTAGCCAAACTGATGGAAAACAGGAAGAACCAACGCAAAATGCTGAGCAAACAACGAAGCAAAAGCAATATGGTGGGAAAGGACAAATTTCTGGATCTGGTGAGGCGATAAATAGTAAGGAGTTTGTCGCTTATAAATCCTATAGCAATGAGTTTGATGAGATAGTTAAAGCGGCAAAGCTAACTAATTTTAACGAATTAAGTAATCTTTGGGCGGAGATAAAAGAGAAAATGAAAGCAATTGGTGAGGTTGATAAACGCAAGGTAAGTTTATTTCGCCGTAAATTAGCGGCGCAAAAATATAATCATGAAAAACATCATCTGGAAGATGGTATGATTGATAGTCGAAAATTGCCGCTTCTGATCGCTAACCCCAATTATAAATTACTCTATAAACATATCAGTCAAGATAAGGCGCACGATAGTTGCGTTACTATTCTGCTTGATAATTCAGGCTCAATGAATGGTAAACCCATAAATACCATTATACACACCACGGCGCTTCTCTCTAATATATTGGAGCAATGCGGCGTAAAAAATGAAGTGTTGGGTTTTACAACAAAAACTTGGCATGGTGGTAAAAGCCGTGAGCTTTGGCAGAAAAATGGTTCTCCAGATAAACCCGGCAGGCTTAATGATATTCGCCATATTATTTATAAAGCTTTTGATAATGGCTGGCGCTCTGCCAAAAGAAATTTAGCGCTAATGGCGAAGGAGGGTGTTTTGAAAGAAAATATTGATGGTGAGGCTTTGCTTTGGGCAGCACATCGTTTACGTAGGCAGCCAGAAAAACGCAAAATTTTGATTATTCTTTCAGACGGTGCGCCAGTTGATGATGCGACATTATCAAATAATTCTGCAAGTTACTTGGACGACCATCTCAAAGCGGTAATTCATCATTTGCAAAGCAAAACCAATATTGAGTTATTAGCACTTGGCATTGGTCATAATGTTGACAAACTTTATGCAAACTCGCTAACTCTTAATTCTTCAGATGAGTTGAAGGGCCGGTTCTTCGAGAAAATGGCTGAATTGTTCTAGTATAGAATTCTAACCGTGTGACTTTACTAACTTTGACTAAATAATGTAACTAAGACCGACCTTCATCTTTAAATGCATGTTTTTGAAAAAAAGCACGGTTTTTGCCACAAGCCGCAGGCAGTAGTAAGATTAGGATGTAGCTTCGTGCAATTTCTGAGCGCGGATTTTAAGAAGCTAACAATTAAGGTCGATCAACTAATTGAAAAGTATGGTGCGGTTAGGGTTGTGGTTGATGCATCAAAATTTGTCGGTTGGGAGGATTTGAAATCGGCTGAGCAACATTTTGGTTTTGTTAAGGTGCACCATATTAAAATTAAGAAATTAGCTGTTGATAACAGCTCATGCTTGGCAGGAGTGGCTAGCGACTATGGAAAAAACCTTTCTTCATCCTGAGGTGAGGATCTTCAAGAAAGGTGAGCAAGCTAAAGCCTTAAAGTGGCTTAAAGTTAAATAATTAATGGTTTTTGTGGCACTCCCTTAATGATGGAAACCGGTTTTTTCTCGCATATCATGTTTTGCCATCTTTTTTTTCTTTTTAGGCTGTTTAGCAAAATGTTGTAATGCACTTTTAAGATTATCTAGCAGCATATTAGCAAGTTCTAGAGTAAATCCAACTTTTACTACAATACGCATTACCGTAATATCAGTGACATTTTCGGGTAAGGTATATGCTGGAATCTGCCAGCCATTGTAACGTAAATGTTCGGATAAGTCGAATAAAGTAAAATTCATCGGAGTTTTTAATTTCCAGCAAAATGCTGGAATATCTGATCCATTTGAGACAAGTTCAAAAACCTCCATTTTGCTGATTGATGATGATAGATGCAAAGCGACATCACGACAATTCTGAAGGACACGTCGGTAACCCTCAAACCCTAAGCGCAGGAAATTGTAATATTGTAAAATAATCTGACTGCCTGGGCGAGAAAAATTAATAGCAAAAGTTGGCATTTCGCCACCAAGATAATTTACATAAAATATTAAATCTTTTGGTAATTCCTCTTTGTCACGCCATACAGCCCAACCTACTCCGGGGTAGACCAAGCCATATTTATGACCTGAGGCGTTAATTGATTTTACCCATTTGAGACGAAAATCCCATTTAAGTTTTGGTTCAAGAAAAGGTGCAACAAAGCCCCCGCTTGCCGCATCAACATGAATAGGAATCTCCCAACCAGTTTTTTTATTTAATTTATCAACTGCGTCATTTATCGCCTCTATGTCTTCATATTCGCCAGTGAAGGTTGTGCCGAGAATTCCGACTATTCCGATAGTATTTTCGTCGCAAAGGTTCACGGCTTCTTCGGCTGTTAAAACATATTTACCGGTCAACATTGGCGCTTGGCGCATTTCTATATCCCAATAGCGACAAAATTTATCCCAGCACACTTGTACATTGATACCCATGACCAAATTTGGCTTGTCCGTTGCTTTGCCTTTAGCACGCATTCTATCTCGCCAATGCCATTTCATTGCCATGCCTCCTAACATACATGCTTCGCTAGAGCCAGTTGTAGAGCAACCGATGGTGTTTTGTGATTCTGGGCAATTCCACAAGCGTGCTATCATATTGACGCAGCGCATTTCCATTTCTGCGGTTTGAGGATATTCATCCTTATCAATCATGTTTTTATCCAGCGTCTCTGCCATTAGCTCTCTCGCTTCTGGCTCCATGAAGGTAGTTACAAAAGTTGCTAAATTAAGACGGCTATTGCCGTCTAACATTAGCATGTCATGTACAAGGTTCTTGGCATGACGAGCTTGCATACCATCATCAGGAATTTTGTATTTTGGTATTGGTTTGCTAAAATCGTGCGAGCCGTAGGAAGTAATCATTAATTCTTCAACATCACAACCTTTAGGAGGGCAATCTTTTATTTTAATTATAGTCATGGATTTACCTTTTATTGTTTATATGTTTAAGCCAAGTAGGTTTTTTAAAGGCGTGAATGATAAATGCTGTGCCAGTAAAGGTGATTAAACCTAAAACTACTAGACTAGAATATAAGGCAGGTGTTCCAACTTGTAATTGCGTTGGTGGAATAAAGGAAATACAGAATGAAAACATCACTGCAACAAAACCAATGCCAGCAATCAGTAACATTCCCCAATTTTTACCACCAGGGATTTTGTATGAGCGAGAGACGTTAGGTTTTGTATAGCGTAGGCTAATGCCAGCTGCAAAAAGTAGCATATACATTACTAAATATAGGTTGATGGTCATAGCAGAGAGTAAGAAGAATGCCGTATCGACATTATCCATGATGAGGTAAAGTGAGGCAAGTAAAGTTACGATAATGCCTTGTAATATGAGAATGTTAACCTGAACGCCATACTTGTTAGTATGAGCTAAAAAAGGTGGGATTTCGCCAGATTCCGCCGTGGCAAGCAAACCTTTGCTTGGTCCAGCAATCCACGCCATAACGCCACCAACAGCACCAAAAGTAATCAAAATTCCGATAATTGGTAATAGGAATTGCAGATGGTAGAGTTGTAACATTTTATCGAATGCGAACATTATACCAGCAGTTAAACTAATCTCATTTGAGGGCAAAACTGTGGCAATTGATAACGCTCCCAAAACAAATACAATCAAAATAATAATGGTTGCTAGAAATATGGCACGTGGATAATCGCGTAGAGGTTTGTTTAATTCACGTACATGTACGGCACCAATTTCTATACCAGCAAATAATAATATAACACCCGATAAAAAGGCTACATTGCTAAAGTCAGATAGGTTTGGGAAAAAACTTATATTTTCCTGCAGGAAAGCAATTTTATTGCCATCTATTATCCATAACGTACCTAAAGCTATGATGAATATTCCAGGTAATATTGTGCCTAATATTACACCTGCCATGGTAATTGACCCAGCGACTTTTATACCGAAGAAATTAATAAAAGTGGCTAACCAATATATACCAACAATTACTAGCACTATGTAGAGGTTATTATCTGCTAATTCTGGTCTTTTTAATGCAAAAGCAATAGTTACAGCGGCAAAGGCGAGTACAATAGGGAACCATACTACATTTTGAATCCATTGTAGCCATATTGCTAAAAAGCCAAAGCGTGCGCCAAAAGCCTCCTTAACCCAACGATAAACGCCACCATCTTTAGGCCAACCTGTGGCTAATTCTGCTGATACTAGAGCAGAAGGGATAAGAAACAAAAAAGCGGCAAAGAAAAGATAAAACAGCATTTGCATGCCAGTGTCAGCGAGCAATGGTAAACCGCGTAAACTCATCACTGCAGCTACGTTAAGCATTGCCAAAGTAAACATGCTAAGTTTGATTGTGGCTTTTTTCATTATCTCCAACAAATACAGGTTTATGACCAACCTCTAATACCAATATTAATATTTTCTAATGCCAATATTAATCTTTGCAAGGGTTTTTTCGTTGATTTAACATGTGCTTTGTTTATGTTGCGCAGCTTGTTATTTATAAAGGAGTGATTTTATATGTGCGGAATATTTGGCGTTGTTGCGCAGAGGCAAGTTGAGAATTTATTGTTAGAAGGGTTGAATCGCTTGGAATATCGTGGTTATGATTCTGCGGGAATTGCGACGTTAGACAAAGGTAAAATCCATTTTAGCAAAGCGAAAGGCAAAATCAAAAATCTTGAAAAAAAGTTAGATCATGAATCCCTAAAAGGCAAAATAGGGATAGCGCATACAAGATGGGCAACGCATGGCGAGCCTGAAGAAATCAACGCACATCCACATATTACTGATAATGTCGCCGTGGTACATAATGGCATAATCGAAAATTTTCGTCTTTTGCGTGAGGAGCTTGAAGTTGTAGGTCATAAATTTAAAAGTGATACTGATACGGAGGTGATTCCATTTTTAATTGATGATTTTCTAAAACAAGGCTTAAAGCCATTAGAGGCAGTTAAGGAGACTTTAAAAAAACTGAAAGGTGCTTTTGCCTTGGGGATTATTTTTAAGGAATATGATGATTTATTAATCGCCACACGTCGTGGTTCACCCTTGGCGATTGGCTATGGTAAAGGCGAGATGTATATGGGTTCAGATGCTTATGTATTATCCCCGTTAACCTCAAAAGTTACCTATCTTGAAGATGATGATATTGCGGTCTTGCATCATGATGCAGTGACGATTTATGATAAAAAGCTTAAAGAGGTGAGGCGTAAAATACAAACATCTAATATTTCAGCGGAGAGTGCAGGAAAGGGTCATTACGAACATTTCATGCTTAAGGAGATGCATGAACAGCCAACGATTTTAGCGAATATTTTAAACTCTTATTATGATCGGATTCGTAATATTATTGTCTTTCCTAAAGTTAAGTGTGATTTTAAACAACTCAGGAAAATCAATATAATAGCATGTGGGACTTCATATTATGCTGCACTTATCGCTAAATATTGGTTTGAATCTACTGCGCAAATCCCCGTTGAGGTCGATATTGCTTCGGAGTTTAAATATCGTCAAAATGATTGTGCGATTGGTGAATTGGCGATTTGTATATCGCAATCAGGCGAGACCGCGGATACTATTGCTGCATTAAAAAAAGCCAAAAAGGCTGGTGCAAAGATTCTTTCGATTGTAAATGTTGTTGAAAGTTCGATGGCACGTGAATCTGATTATGTGATAAATATTCTTGCTGGCCCAGAAATAGGCGTTGCTTCAACTAAGGCTTTTACAGCACAGTTAGCAGTTATGGCATTACTCGCGATAAAAGCAGGGAAGGAAAAGGATATAGTTAGTGATAATAAACAAATATTACTTTGTCGTGCTTTGCGCTCACTACCTGCAAAGATTTCCGAAGTGTTGAAGGGTTCTGAAGAGATTTCTAAACTTGCCAAAAAATTCACTAAGGTAAATGGCTTTTTATATTTAGGGCGTGGTGTTTCTTATGGTGTAGCTTTAGAGGGTGCGTTGAAAGTTAAAGAGCTTTCTTATGTACATGCGGAAGGCGTTGCAGCGGGTGAGTTGAAACATGGACCAATTGCGTTGATTGATAAGAAATTACCGGTATTATTCATCGCGCCGCCAGATAACATGTTTGGTAAAACATTATCAAACGCACAAGAAGTTGCTGCACGTGGTGGGAATATTATCGCAATTAGTGATGAAGAAGGTGTGGCTAAACTAGCAGATGTGGCAAAAAGTAAAATTACTTTGCCAAAAATTGATAATTTTGCTTCGCCACTACTTTATGCAGTGCCAGTACAATTATTTGCATATTATGTTGCGGTACATAAGGGGACGGATGTTGATCAGCCAAGGAATTTGGCGAAGTCAGTCACGGTGGAGTAATTAACCGGGTTGTTTTTGATGGATTTTTGTCATTGCCTGACTTTTTTTGTAAAAATTCAGGCAATGACAGTGTTTTTTATTAATAAAAGTTAGGAAGAGTTATGGAAAAGTTTGATATAGTGATAATTGGTGGTGGACCAGGTGGTTATGTAGCAGCGATCCGTGCTAGCCAGCTAGGTTTGAATGTTGCGCTGGTTGAGAAACAACATCTTGGTGGTGTTTGTTTAAATTGGGGTTGTATCCCGACAAAAGCATTATTGCGTTGCTCAGAGATTAATCATCTTTTGCATAATCTTGATGAATATGGCTTTAGCGTTAAAGATATCAAATTTGATTTTAAAAAAATCATCAAACGCTCGCGTGATGTTGCAAGCAAACTTTCACAAGGAATTAGCTTTTTAATGAAAAAGCATAAGGTCGAAGTTTTCAATAGCTTCGGCATGGTAAATGGTAAAAACGCAGTACGTTTGCTTGATGAAAAAGGAAAAACTATTGAGGATCTGCAAGCCAAAAATATTATTATTGCCACTGGTGCAAGGGCGCGCATTTTGCCAAATCTTGAACCAGACGGGAAATTTATTTGGAGCTATAAGGAAGCTATGGTTCCTGAAGAATTGCCAAAATCTTTACTCGTTGTTGGTAGCGGTGCAATCGGTATGGAATTTGCCAGTTTCTATAATGGTTTAGGCTGTAATGTTACAATCGTTGAAATGGCGGAGAATATCTTGCCAGTGGAGGATAGGGAAATTTCGCAAATTGTGCGTAAAGAATTTGAAAAACGCAAAGTGGATTTCTTCACTAATGCTACAGTAAGTAGCATTGTAAAAGGTAAAAAGGATGTTGAAGTTGCAATTAAACAAAATGACAAAATCACTAAAGTAAAAGTTGATAGAGTTATTGTTGCAGCGGGGATTGTTGCTAATGTTGAAAATATTGGTTTGGAATCAACGGCGATAGAGCTCGATCGTGGTCATATAAAAACAGATGCATATTTAGAAACTGCTGAAAAAGGCATTTACGCAATTGGTGATGTTGTGGGCGCGCCATGGCTTGCGCATAAGGCATCGCACGAAGCAGTTATTTGTGCTGAGAAAATTGCTGGCAAAAATCCACGCCCACTTAAAATTGAGAATATCCCTGGTTGTACATATTGCACGCCGCAAATTGCTTCAATTGGCTTAACCGAAGAAAAAGCTAAGGAAGCAGGGCATAAAATTCGCGTTGGCAGATTTCCATTCTCTGCAAATGGCAAAGCAATTGCTATGGGTGAGGAGACAGGTTTAGTAAAAGTTATTTTTGAAGAGCAGAGTGGTGAATTGCTTGGTGCACATATGGTCGGCAGCGAAGTTACTGAAATGGTGCAAGGCTTTTCAATTGCGAAAACTATCGAAGCGACTGAGGAAGATTTAATGCATACTATCTTCCCACATCCTACGCTTTCAGAGATGATGCATGAGGCGGTGTTGGAGGCTTGTGGAAAATCTATCCACATATAATCTGGTCTTTTTGTACCCTTTTTGCCAAATGTCCTGCTCTCACTCGAGTCACGTATGAAGTATACGTTCACTCGTTCAAACAGGACATTTGACAAAAATCATCACAAAAATCCTCAGATTAACACTCGGTGGTCTTTTCGTATTCCTCAAGAGTCAGTGCGGGTTTAGTTTGCGGTAGAGTTTTGGGGTGATGAATTCGCCTTGCCAAATTCCTCTTTTGGCGGTTTTTGCTTCCTGCTGAAATTGGTAATATTCAGAATCATTATAGTAGGGGATTGCCCAACCTGAGCGAATCATCTCAATGCCAAGATTTTGGTTCATTTCATTTATGCAGCTTGATAAAAATCTTCCATAAAAGCCAGTCTCGAGCACTGTGCATGTTACAATATTATTTTGTGTAAGTTGTTTCATGTAGCTTGTGGCGTCGGCACCACAATTATATTCTTCTTCATCTTTTGTGCAGCTTTGATTCCATTCAGGTGCGTCAATATTATGTAATCGGATTTGCTTATGGTTTATTTCCAGAGAGTCACCATCTATCACTTTTGCATAGCCGCTGATGACCTTGCCGGAGTGGTATTTTGATGAGTGTTGATTTTTACAATCAAACAGCCAGCATTTTGTTTTGTTGTTGAGTAGTAGTATAGCGCAAAGGCTTATGAGTAGAGCTAGTGTGATTATTTTTTTCATAACATGTCTATAAATTCTTTAATTTATTTTGCAACTATGGGTTGACGAATAAATTTTACTATGTGATTAGTAAAAGCGAAGGAGGAGTTTGTTTATATTATCATTATGAATTCCAAATCTGCCTTCTCTTTGCTTGAAATGTCAATTGTTCTATTAGTCATCGCGCTTATTTCTGGCGGTTGTGGCTATGCTACACAACTTATAAAAGGAGCTAATCGTGTTACGGTTCTTTCGGAAGTTGAGCGTTACCGCGCTGAGATAAGAGAGTTTCGTGATTATTATGGGGCTTTGCCTGGAGATTTCTCATATGCAGGGAAATTCTGGGGTCATGATTGCAAAGGTAATTTTTCTACGGAAAAAGATATATGTAGTGGCGATGGTGATGAGATTATCCGTGATAATACAGAAGGTTATAGAGCTTGGCAGCATTTATATTTGGCAGGGTTTGGGAGTTTTGCGCCAACTAGTTTTACCTTGCGTTATAAAGCTGCAGTCGGGCGTAATGTGCCAAAATCGGTTATGCGTAGAGCTGCGTATCAGATATTAGGGGATAGTAGGATGAACGAATCTTATGCTCCGCTGAAAGGTGCAGATCGTAATTTTCTACGTTTGGCAGGGCAGCGCATTAGAGGGAATTTGATGTATCCTTTATTAACGCCATCTGATGCTTTTAATCTTGATAAGAAGGTTGATGATGGCAAGGCGGATCGTGGTTATGTATATGCTGATAATGGGCGGCGAGCAATGGGTAAAGATAGTGGTGTGCAATGTATCAGTGGGCGTTATCCAAATACTTACTATAAGCTTACAAATGATCAGGTGGCTTGCTATCTGCAATTTTCAATTAATGGATAGATGAAGCCAATCTTTTTTTGCGAAAAGATTAATTTGCATAAAAGAGGTGTTGTAAATTTTATATATAGAGGTTAAAAATTGAGATTGCTTAAGAGAAGATATGGGTGGTTATTATCAAGCAAAAATTTTTACTATATGAAGAATCAAGCTAATGTCTTAGTTAATCAATCTTCAGGAGGTGATATGGTTAAAAGTGAAGTAGGTGGTGTTGATCAATCTGATAACACAGGAATTGCCAATTCTAATGAAAATATAGAGACTGTTCCCGAAAACGAAATTGTTGAGGCGATCGGTATAGGTGAGCTTCTTGTCCAAAAAGGTGTTATTTCACCGGATCAACTAGTCATTGCCACAAAACAATGTAAATTGCATAAGGGCAAGGTTTTAGGCGATGTGCTCATTGAGCTGGGTTTTATAACCGAGAGTACATTAGGCGAAGCTATATCTAAAACTTCTGGTATTAAGAAATTTGATATTAGATCCGTAGTTTTAGATTCACGCTTAGTTCGTAAATTACCAAAAAAAGTCGCCACACGTTATAAAGCTATCGCAGTTGATATCGATAGTGAGAAGGTCTCAGTGGCTATACATGACGTATTTGATATTGTTGCGATTGATGCAATAAAACGTTATTTTCCACCTAATTTACGTATTGATCCGCTCTACTGTCCTGAGACTGATATCTTAGAGGCGATCGATCAATATTATGATTATGAGATGTCGATGGACGGTATCTTACGTGAGATCGAAAATAGCGGTAACGACAAGAAAGAGTTAAACCCTAATGAAATGTCAGCCGAGGGTTATAAAAACCCAACTGTGCGCTTGGTAGATTCAATTTTAATTGATGCAGTGCATAGTGGAGCGTCGGATATTCATTTTGAACCTGAAGAGAGTTTTTTAAGGCTTAGATACCGCATTGACGGTCAGATGATGCAAATTAAAAGCTTTCATAAGGAATATTGGCCTTCCATTGCCGTTCGTATCAAAATCATGTCGAGTATGAATATTGCTGAAAATCGCAAGCCACAGGATGGCCATGCTTCGGCGAATATACTTGGTAGAGAGGTGGATTTTCGTGTTGCAACTCAGCCAACAGTGCATGGTGAAAATATTGTCATGCGTGTTCTTGATAAGGCAAAATCATTAGTGCCGTTAGATCAATTAGGTTATAGCGAGCATAATATTGCTGTATTGAAAAAATTACTTAGAAAGCCTGAAGGTATAATTATTGTTACTGGTCCTACAGGTAGTGGTAAAACTACAACGCTTTATTCAGTATTGAGCTATATTAGTTCGGTAGATAAAAATATCATGACTTTGGAAGACCCTGTTGAGTATGAAATTCCGCTTATTAGGCAAACAAATGTTAGAGAGGGGTCTATTGATTTTGTTTCTGGTATTAAATCACTTTTACGACAAGATCCTGATGTGATTTTTGTCGGAGAGGTGCGTGATGAAGAAACTGCCAGTATTGCTGTGCGTGCTGCTATGACTGGTCATCAGGTTTTTACTACTTTACATACAAGTGATGCGATTGGTGCGATTGCTAGAATGGTTGATATAGGTATTAAACCATATTTATTATCAGGTTCTTTAGTTTGTTCGGTAGCGCAGCGTTTAGGGCGTAAATTATGTGATGAATGTAAGAAGCAATATACTGCCAGTACTGAAGAATGTGGAATATTGAAGGTCGACCCTAGTAAGCCTCCTTTAATATATCGCCATATTGGTTGTGATCAATGCAACAATACTGGTTATAAAGGCAGAATAGCCATTGCTGAAATATTAGCGATTGATAAAGAGCTTGATGAAATGATTGCGCTTAGCAAAACGCGTAATGAAATAGAAGCGCATGCATTATCTGGTGGTTTTGTACCAATGATAGATGATGCAGCTGACAAAGTGTTAAAAGGTGTCACTGATATTGACGAGATTGCTAAGACAATCGATATAACAGATCGTTTATAAAAAAATTCAGAGGAGGTCGAGTGCCAAATTATAATTATCTAGCGTTAAATAATGAAGGTAAGTCGTTTAAGGGTGTGATGAATGCTCTTAATGACGATGATCTGGAATATAAATTAAGTGAAATCTCCCTTGAGCTAGTTAGTAGCAATTTATCAAGCCAATCAAGTGCTGTGATTTCTTTTTTTGGTCAAGGTGTTAGTAATAGGGATGTTATTTTACTATGTACGCATTTTGAACAGTTAGATCGTGCTGGTGTACCTTTAACATTGGCCATTGAGGATTTGCGCGATTCTAGTGATACACAAGTTTTTCGTGACATGATGCAAGGTATATATGAAACCGTAAAATCTGGAAAGCTACTTTCAGAGGCATTAGCAGAATACCCTAAGGTTTTTAATGATGTCTTTGTAGGTCTAGTTGCAGCTGGCGAAAAAACCGGAACCCTACATCAATCATTTGCTTATCTCGCAGATCATTTGAAATGGTCGGAAGATATAAGGCGTAGTACGATGAAGGCAATTCGTTATCCACTCTTTCTTTTGGTGGTATTATTTTCAGTAATTTCAGTTATGATGATATATGTCATACCTAAATTATCTGAGTTTCTTATTAATCAAAATATAGAATTGCCGCTTTATACTAAGGCGTTGATATGGTTCTCTAATTTTTTCCAAAATTATTGGTATGTGCTCATTATAGTTCCAATATCTTTATATATCTTAAATAAAGTTGCTCGGGTATCAAGTCAGTCATATGCATATATGGTTGATCGGGTAAAACTTGGTTTTCCTGTTATAGGAAAAACACTTCGTAAAATTGACGTGGCAAGGTTTAGTGAGTTTTTTATGATTACATTTAAAAGCGGAATAGATGTAATGAATTGTCTGGATATTGCACAAAAAGTTATCAAAAACCGAGTTATAAAAGAGAGTGTCGGTGAAATACGGCAGGAAATATCAGAAGGTAGCTCAATTAGTAAAGCTTTGAAGAATTCCGAAGAGTTCCCGAGTTTGGTTGTGCGTATGTTTGAAGTAGGTGAGCAAACTGGTAATATGGGGCAAGCCCTTTCCAATGTAAAATATTTCTATGATCGAGAAGTAAAGGATGCATCAGAGAAATTAGTTTCCTTTGTGCAGCCTACTTTGACAATAATAATGGGTGGCTTGTTATTGTGGATATCACTTTCGGTCTTTGGCCCTCTATATTCAAGTTTTGGTAATGTGAGATGATGGTAAAATGTCTGTAACATCTTTTTTATATAGGTTTACTAAAAGAAAATTTATCATGTTTGTTGGCGATCAGTCGAGTCTATTTATAGATTTCGAGGGTGATATTCCTAAGCAAATATTGAGCTTTTCTTCTGTGAATGATACTAATATATCTGATCTTAGTGATGTTATTACTAATAATCCTGCTGTGCCAGTTTTCATTTTATTGGATACTGGTGACCAAGTTTTCAAGCTGGACTCTGCTCCATCACTGAACCCCATACTTTTTAAAAAAATACTCAATAGAAGGTTTAAGAAAAACTTTAAAGAAACCGATCTAAAAAGAACATATATTGTTGATAAAAACAAAAGCGAGAAAGTTACCTCATTTGTAATGATTGACATCGCTATGGATCCACCATTGTCAGATTGGATTGATTTTATTACTAATATTGGCGGACACTTAATAGGGGTGTATAGTTTTCCATATGAAGTGCAGGGCATATATCAAGCAATAGAAAAATATTTAGCCAAGAATCAAAAATACATCAAGAAAAGCAAGTGGAAAATGCTTGTTATCCATAATAAAACTGGTGGCTTCAGGCAGATAGTGATTAAAGACAATAGATTGGTTTTTACACGTTTAATACATTCTAATCAAGGAGGGGAGTATGATGCAGAAAAAATTACTATATTACAAAATCAGATAATAGGCACAATCGAGTATTTACGGCGCCTAAATTTCAAAGAGAAGCAAGGGATTAATATATATTTTATCCTCGATGAAAAATTACGACAATTTTTTGATAATAACAATATGCGTAATTATCACTCGCACTTTGTTGCTGTTAATGAGTTAGCCACGGCGTTCCATTGGGGTGATAGCAACCATGCTAATTTATCTGAAGCCGTTTTGTCAGCTTACTTCTTTAAGAAGGGGAAGTATCTTGCATTTTTGACGGATAAAATGAAGGAGCGTTATGTTTTATATAATTTAAACATATCCTTATCATTTGTTACTTTGTTTGTGTTTTTTGGGGTGGCGTTATATGGCTTAATTGGTCTGCATTCTGAATCTGAATACACTAAAAAGATGAATATTTTAGGATTTAAAGCCAAGAAAGAAGTATCACAATTTGATGATCTACGTAATAAGAAATTTGGTGTGCATGGCAATGCTGATAGAGTTATAGATGTTGTAACGTTGCATAGAGTTTTAATTAGTGAGAAGAGAGACCCTAATGATCGGATAGTTGAATTTATTAAAATAAAGCCAAGAAATGTTAATGTTAAATCTATATATTGGTCAGAAAAGGAAAATATAGAGACTTTAGAAATTTCAGCTGTTTTAGATAGCAATAATTTAAGTTATGAGGCGCTTTTCCAAAACTATGATAGCTTTATTAGGCAGGTAAAAAAACAGTTTGCGCAATATGATGTGGTTCATTCGGATTTACCAGAGACGATTAGTTTTGATAAGGATGTTGAATCAGTTGATTTAGAAATAACCATCACTGGTCCTAAAAAGGCAGAGAAATGAAAGGAAAGATCATAATTAAATTATTATTATTATTAGCATCGATTATTGCGTTCTATTTTTTATCGGTACATATAAATAAAAACAAAGCAGATGCCAACAAAAAGCAAGCTTCTTTATTATCTGATATTAATAGAATTAAATCACAGACATCTCATCTTCTTAACAAAGAAGGGGAGATTAAAGCTTCGCTTGAAACGTGGAGGGAGTTAAAAGGTGATAATTTATCATTTAAAGGTATTAGTATTAGTAAAGTGAAGTCAATATTAGATCTATTAAAAAACAGACATAACATTGTAAAAATAGAGACTCAAATGTCTAAACCTATTGATTTAAAAAAGGAATATGCATCAGGTAAGTTTGTTACGCAATCAAGCACAGTAACTCTAAAAATATACTCGCATACAGATGTAAAAGTATTGTTGTTTGTTGAAGATCTTGTTCAAAATTTTGGCAAATATATTAAAATCTCATCATTATCAATTTCCAACTCTGTACTGGTAACGCAAAGTTTCTATGTTGATCTTGCTAAAGACATATCCATTACACCAATTACAGCTGAAATTATTTTTGATTGGCGTGAGTTAAAAGATTTAGAATCATAATGATGAAAATATTATATTTAATATTGTTGTTGTTGCCAGTTAGTGTTTTCGCTTCAGATGACGCTATAGATAAAATATTTGTTAAGGCACCGATACAATATGTTAGTGGTGAAGAATTTTTAGTTAATGGTAAAGCCAGTGATGCTGAGTATTCCATATCTGAATTGCAAAAATTAAAAAATGTATTTTCCTTATATGACTTTATCTTGAAACGGGAGGAGGTTAAAAAAATTGATTTAATAGTAAAAGCGTTAGAATTAGGGATCGAAGTTGATAATTCTGACATTACGGACGAAAATGATAAAAGAGAAGTGAAAGGAGCCGAGATAAAAAATGAGGTTAGGTTTTATTTAGGTACTATATTCTATTTATCGTCTGCTCAATGGAGTGCGTGGATTAATGGTAACAAATATACTCAGCAACGTAATGGTGATGATAATTTTCGTATTAGTGATATAAAGAAAAATATGGTTGAATGCATATGGAAGACTGGTTATTCACGCTTTGTTGGCGTGCTAAAGCGTGCTAAAGAGCTAGATGATATGCCAGATGGGGTTGAGATTATAATAGAAGATGATATTGCAACAGTGATATTTATTTTAAGAGCAAACCAATCCTTTATATTAGGTAGCTCTCTTCGCCTTGTTGAGGGAAGGTAATTTTTTTATATACAAATAATAGCTGATTATGACTAAAGTTTTAGAAATTAATAAAGTATCAAAGTCTTTTAAAGATAAAAATATACTTAAGAATATTTCATTAGATATTAAAGAGGGCGAGATATTTGGTCTGATTGGTATTAATGGTATAGGAAAAACTACCTTAATTAAAATTATTCTTGATTTGTTAAAAAGTGACGAGGGTATTTCCAAAATTTTTTCAATTAACTCATCTGATAAAGCTAGCAGAGAAAAACTTGCTTATTTACCTGAGAAATTTCAACCATCATCATATTTAAAAGGCCGAGAGTTTCTATCAATTGCAATGTCGCATTTTGGAAAAAGCTATAATAAGGATGAGGCAGAGTCTTTAGCAAAGAAGCTTGATCTGGATGTAAAGGCACTTGACCATACTATTGGCAAATATTCAAAAGGCATGGGACAAAAACTCGGATTAATTTCAATATTTATGTCTAAAACACCGCTTTTTATTTTAGATGAGCCAATGAGTGGTCTTGACCCACATGTCAGAATTATGCTTAAGGACATGCTGACGCAAACTGTTAAAGGAAATAAAAATACAGTGTTTTTCAGTTCACATATTTTATCCGATATTGAAGAGATATGTAATCGGATAGGGGTGTTACATCAGGGTGAGTTGATATTTGTTGGCAAGGCTAGTGAGTTCAAGGAGAAATTTAAAGCCAAAACTTTAGAGCGCGCATTCTTACAAGCGATTGGCAAATCTGCTACAGCATAATGCGTAAAATCATCCAAACATTACAAGCTAATAAAAACCTAACTGATATTTCAGCAAAGCAAGCTTTTGATATTATTATGTCTGGCAAGGCTACGAAAGATGAGATATCAGACTTCTTAATTGCATTGACAAATAAAGGAGAGACGGTTCTGGAAATCAGAGCTGCAGTTGATATATTGCGTAGCAAAGCATTGAAAATTAATGCGCCAGAAAATGCTATTGATGTATGTGGCACAGGTGGTGATGGTGCAAATTTATTGAATATTTCTACCGCAGTTGGTTTTGTGCTGGCAGGTTGTGGTGTTAAGGTTGCAAAACATGGCAATAAGGCAATTAGTTCAAAGTCAGGTTCGGCAGATGTGCTACAAAAATTAGGCGTTAACATTAACTCTTCTGTGCAAGTGGTTGAAAATGCTTTGCAAGAGGCTGGAATATGTTTTCTCTCAGCGCCGCTTTATCATAGTGCGATGAAGCATGTTGCTCCTGTGCGCCAGAAGCTGAAAATGCGTACAATTTTTAACATTCTTGGACCACTTATTAATCCTGCATCTGTTAAGTATCAGCTAGTTGGTGTGTATGATAAAAACTTAATGCGTAAATATGCAGAGGTTTTAAAAATATTAAACACCAAAAAAGCATGGGTAGTGCATTCAAAGGATGGGTTGGATGAAATTTCTATTGCTACAGAAACAGATGTTATACAGGTTAAGAATGGAGTAATCACAGAATTTACGATTACGCCAGAAGATTTTGGTTTGCAACCTATAGCCCTTGAGAATCTCAAAGGCGGTGATGCAGAATTTAACGCAGCGGCCATGCAATATTTACTAGATGGTAAGAAGTCTGCTTATCGCGATATGGTGATTTTGAATTCTGCGGCAGCTCTAATAGTTGCGGGGAAGGTCGATGACTATAAAAAAGCGGTGCGTCTTGCTGTAGAATCAATTGATTCTGGCAAGGCAAAAACTTCTCTTGAGAATTTAATTAATATAACAAATCAGTAATATGGAATATTTGCATCAAATTATATCATTTCTTGTTGAGGTCGTTGGAAGCTGGGGCTATTGGGGAATTTTTTGTTTAATGTTTTTGGAGAGTAGCTTTTTTCCTTTTCCGAGTGAAGTGGTAATGATTCCCGCTGGCTATCTTGTTTTAAAAGGTGAGATGAATCTATATTACGCAATTGGTGCAGGTATATTAGGTAGTGTTGGTGGTGCATTATTGAATTATTATTTAGCAAAACATATTGGTTTGAAGTTTCTTTATAAATATGGAAAATATTTTTTCATTTCGAGCGAATCATTAGATAAAATTCAAAAATTCTTCAAAACCCATGGTGCTATTTCAACTTTCTCAGGGCGTTTGATCCCCGGAGTTAGGCAGTACATCTCTTTTCCAGCTGGTATATCGCATATGCCAATTCCGATATTTATTTTATATACGGCTTTAGGTGCGGGGATATGGGTAACAATTTTAGTCTTGCTAGGTTATGTTTTTGGGCAAAATCAGGAATTGATAATGGCTAATTTGCATATTATAACTTTAATCGCTTTAGCTTTTATCGCTGGGTTGATAGTGGTGTATACGTTTTTCCACAAAAGGAAAACACGTAAGGCTTAAAGGATTTTTATTATATCACTAGCCGCCTTAGCGCTTGCATTGACTTTCTCGCGATTGCTGAATTTCTCTAAAATTTTATGTCTGGTTGCAACTTGTTGCTTTGCTATTTTTCTAGTGGTGAGGAGTAAATTTGCAGAGTAGCTGATATTTTTTACTGTTGCTTTTCCTTGCACAAATTCAGGGATAATTTCTTTATCAGCCATAATGTTTAGTAAATTGCCATATTTGACTTTAACGATGCGACTTCCGATAGCATAGGTGACCGGGTTGGTTTTGTAGCAAATTAACATAGGCATATCGTAAGATGCCATTTCCATTGTATTAGTACCAGATTTGGCAATTGCTAAATCAGCCTGTTTAAAGGCAGAAAATTTATCCACTTCATCATTAATAATAGTTGTCTTCACTTTGAGGGTTTTAGCAAAATCCTCAATTAGCGGTTTAAGATTCGTAATCGTGGGCAAAACAATATGTAATTTTTTATGAGTTTTCTTCAACTCCGCTATAACGCCTTTATAGATTGGTGCTAGCCTTGCAACTTCATTGGCTCTGCTGCCTAAGGTCATAATAATTAATTTCTTCTCAGCAGGGATTTTATATTTGCGCCGGAAATCAATATGTTTGATTGTGGATATTTTATCAATAATAGGGTTGCCGATGAAAATTGTTGGTAGGCCATATTTAGTAAAATATGGTGGCTCAAAAGGCAAGATAGCGAGTAGCAAATCATAAAATGCAGCTATTTTCTTGGCGCGATATTCGCGATATGCCCAAACGGTTGGTGCTATGTAATGGACGAATTTGGTGTTTTTTAGCTGAGCAGATTTTTTAAGTTTTTTGACGACTCGAAAATTAAAATCTGGTGAATCAATAGTTATGACAAGATCAGGCTGTAATTTAATAATTTCGGCGCAGCATTCATTAATGCGTTTAAGGATATTTGGTATATGTGGGATGATTTCTACAAACCCCATGATTGATAATTCTTCCATCGGGAAGAGAGATTTTAGACCTTTCTTTTTTAAGGAAGTTCCGCCAACCCCATATAGGCTAATCTTTCTGAGTTTTTTTAATTCTGCAATTAAGTTGCCACCCAGTACATCTCCTGATGCTTCACCTGCGATGATAAAAATTTTTAATTTATTCATTTAAACTTATGGAAATTTATTGTTTTGTAGATAGTCTGGTGGTTCTTTCTAACTTATAATTAAACAAAAATAAAGATATGACTAATAATATAATCGGTGGAATTGACGGTAATCATTTAAGAACAATCATTGAAAGAGTTGAAAGGCTTGAAGAGGAGAAAAAGGCTATTACGGAAGATATTTCAGAAGTTTTCAAGGAAGCGAAAGCTCTTGGTTTTGATACTAAAATCATGAAGCAAGTGATAAAAATTCGCAAGCTTGATCAAAATGAATTATACGAACTGGAAACATTGATCGATGTTTATAAGAGAGCTTTAGGGATGTTACCTGAGCTTGATGAAGAGGAGGGAACTACGCATGCTACGCAAACAGCCGAAGCAAGCTCTGATGAATCACAAGAAAATGCAGCGTAAATTAATTGTCGCAATTACAGGCGCTTCTGGCGCCATTTATGGTGTTAGGATGCTAGAAGCCTTAAACAAGGTGGGTGTTGAAACCCACCTTGTTTTAAGCAATGCTGCTAAGGTTACACTTAAGGCAGAGACTAACATTCAAAAAGATGATCTCATTTCCAAGGCAGATTATTATTACCCTATAACAGATATTGGCGCTGCTATTGCTAGCGGTTCATTTCCTATAGATGGGATGATTGTTGCGCCATGCTCAATTAAAACCATGTCAGAAATTGCATGTGGTATCACAAGTAACTTAATTAGTCGTGCCGCTGATGTTGTTTTGAAGGAGCGGAGGAAATTAGTTTTAATGGTTAGGGAAACTCCGTTTCACCTTGGCCATATTCGTACCATGGAAAAGCTAACTGAAATGGGTGCGATAGTTGCGCCACCATTGCCAGCTTTTTACTCTATGCCAAAAACTATTGATGACCTTGTTGATCACTCAGTTGGGCGCATTTTGGATTTATTCGATATTGAAAATGATTTAAGCTTCCGTTGGAAGGGTGATAAGTCTAGTAACTAATTCGCTTGCCTCGACTATTGCTTCATCAAGCTTGAGTGTTTCTTCTTTACTTGGTTTTGCGAGAACATAATCACTAACTTGGATTTGTAGCCCTTGCTTGCTTGGGTGGTCGATACCAATTCTAATGCGTGTATATTCTTTACCAATATATTGGTCTAAGCTTTTTATGCCATTATGACCAGCGCTGCCACCACCAATTTTATCTTTAACAACACCAGTTGGTAAATCCAGCTCATCATGAATAACGATGATATTCGTAAGGGGTATTTTATAAAATTTTGTAAATTCGGAGACGGATATGCCAGAATTATTCATGTAGGTGAGAGGTTTTAGAGCAATAACCTTTTGGTTATTGATTATGCCTTTATAAAGCTCTGCATTGAATTTATTTGAGAGTTGTTCAAGCTTATGTTCAGATATAATTTGATCAACAGCAAGAAACCCAGCATTGTGACGTGTGGATTTATATTCAGAACCAGGATTACCAAGTCCAACTATAAGAAACATCAATAAATTAATTTATATTTGATAAATTATTTTTTATCTTCTTCTGATCCTTCCTTAGATGAAGCATCTTCTTCGCCTTCATCTTCCTCACCTTCAGCCATTTCTTCGACTATAGCTATTTCTTCACCTGCAGCGTTTACAGTAGCGTCCGTGGCTTTTTCTTCGGCCATTCTGCCAACAACGGTAACGATAGCTAGATCACCTTTTCCTGATGGCTCAACGCCTGCAGGGAAGTTGATGTTGTGTATATGTAGAGATTCTCCAATATGCAATTCAGAAAGGTCTAGCTCAACTGTTTCTGGTATGTCTTTTGGTAGGCAGAAAACTTCGATTTCACGAGCAGCGATATTCAATACACCACCACGTTTTATACCGACGCACTTTTCTTCATTTAATAGTACAACTCTAGTCGTTACACGGATTTTTTGGTCTTCATGGAGGAAGACAAAGTCAACATGTTGAATTGCATCATTTACAGGATGGAATTGCATTTCACGTGGGAGAGCTTTGATTTTCTTGCCATCAACTGTGATTTCACAAATTTTAGCAAACATGCCGCCTTTGTTATATTCTTTAGTAAAGCTTCTAGAGCAAAGGGAAATTGACATTGGGGTTACGTCCTTGCCGTAGATTACCGCAGGAACTTTGCCTTCGCGGCGTAATTCGCGTGCTATACCTTTGCCGGTACCGATTCTTTTTTCTGCTTCTATATTTAATATTTGTGTCATTTCTAGTCTATGTTTGATCAAGGAGCTGCAGAAAATAGAGGAGTTTTTTTATATTGCAACTAATACTGTACGTTAAACGTATGAGTGAAAAGAGACTGGTCATCCTGAACTCGTTTCAGCATGACCCAAATCCTAAATCTCCCATTGATTGCTTTTTGATTAAAGAAATTGATATTGTTGTGATTATTTTTAGTAAATGTCCTGCATGAACGAGTGAACGTATACTATATACGTGACTCGAGTGAATGTGGGACATTTACTAAAAAGAGACGCAAGAAGGTTAATTTATTAATCAAAAAGGGAGGATACAGATTTCTCGAGGCTTATCCTGCGGATAGCCTCGCCCATAAGTGAGGCCATCGAAACTGTTCTAATATTTTTTGTGCCGTTTACTTTTGCGGTTGTGTCAATACTGTCGGTGATAACGAGAGTTTTGAGCTTTGAATCTTTAATGCGTTCAATCGCTTTGCCAGAAAGGACGCCATGAGTGATGTAGGCAGAAACAGATTCAGCACCTTTTTTTATAAGTGCTTCTGCTGCGTTGCATAATGTGCCAGCGGAATCAACAATATCATCAATTATGATACAATCCTTGCCTTCAACATCACCGATAATATTCATCACTTCTGAAACTCCTGCGCTTGGGCGTCTTTTATCTACAATTGCTAAGTCAGTATTAATTTTCTTGGCTATTGAGCGGGCACGACCAACACCACCAACATCAGGTGAGATGATGATTGTTTTTTCAAGATCAAAATTTTGCTCAATATCTTTAATAAAAATTGGGGCTGCATAAAGATTATCAAGCGGGATATTGAAGAAACCTTGGATTTGCCCTGCATGGAGATCAATTGTTAAGACTCGATTAACCCCAGCAACTGTTACTATGTCGGCGATTAATTTGGCAGTAATTGGTGTTCTTGGGCCAGGTTTGCGATCTTGTCGAGCATAGCCATAATAAGGGATGACTGCAGTTATACGTTTTGCTGAGGAACGTTTTAAAGCATCAATCGTAATTAGCAGCTCCATTAAATTATCATTAGCTGGAGAGGCAGTTGATTGAATGATGAAGACGTCTTCACCGCGGACATTTTCATTAATTTCAACGAAGATTTCCATATCCGAGAAGCGCTTTAATGTAGCATCAATTAGGTGTAAGTCGAGATATTTAGCGATATTTTTTGCTAAGGGGATGTTGGAGTTGCAAGCTAGAATTTTCATAATTTTGCCAAGAAGTTGCACATAAATAATAATCGCTTAGAATGTCTAGCATTTTGAAGCATAATTTGCAAATATAAATGGATACAATTTTTGCGCCAATTACTGGTAATATCGGTGGCGCTATTAGCATAGTTAGGATTTCAGGTCAGGATGCTTTGGCAGCGTTGCGACTTTTAGGTGTGGAAAAGGCGCCAGAGCCACGTTATGCAGAGCTTTGTGCGCTACGTCATGAGGGTGATTTAGTTGACCAAGCCTTAGTGACCTATTTCAAAGCACCTAACAGTTTTACTGGCGAAGATGTTATTGAGATTGCGCTCCATAACAGCCGTGCTGTACTTAGTAAAATGCTTAATATTTTGGGTAAAATTCCAAACTATCGAATGGCAGAAAATGGTGAGTTTTCCAAACGGGCCTTCTTAAATGATAAGATGGATCTTACCCAAGCTGAAGCCATTGCGGATTTGATTGAGTCGGAGACAGAAGCGCAAGCCAAACAAGCATTGCGCCAAATGAGTGGTAGTGTCGGAAAAATTTATGATAATTGGCGGGAGCAAATAATTAACATATTGGCAAATTTAGAGGCTTATATTGATTTCCCTGATGAAGATTTACCACAAGATTTATGCGATAGAACGGTTGCGATCATTGATTCAATGCGTGCAGAAATAGGAGTATATTTAAATGATAATCAGCAAGGTGAGCGTTTACGCAAGGGTTTCTATGTGACGATTCTAGGTGCGCCAAATGTTGGCAAGTCAAGTTTGATGAATCATTTAGCAGGGCGTGATGTTGCGATTGTCTCAAGCATTGCGGGGACAACACGTGATGTAATCGAAACTCATTTAGATATTAAAGGTTTGCCAGTGATAATGGCTGATACGGCAGGTTTGCGTGAGAGTAGCGATGCGGTCGAGGCGGAAGGTGTTAAAAGAGCGCAAGAAAGAGGCAAGCAGGCAGATTTGAAAATCCTGATGTTTGACGCTGAAAATATTGATCAGGCACATTTCGAATTAATTGATAATGATACAATAATTGTGCTCAATAAAATCGATAAGGCGCAAATAGACGATAGCCTAAAATTAGCAGATAGGCAGCCTTTGTTGATTTCAGTAAAAGATAATAAAAATATTGATAAATTATTAGCGGAAATTTACGAGCGCATTACTAAAACTGTAAATTTAACTAGCGACCCGATTATAACTAGAGCAAGACACAGGGAAGCGCTGGCGAGTACGTATGATAATTTGGCAAAATTTTCCTTAGATAAAGCTTTAGAATTAGCAGTGGAGGATTTAAGATTGGCGGCAAATGGCTTAGGGAAGATTACTGGCAGGATTGATGTTGAGGATATTTTGGATAGGATCTTTAAAAGCTTTTGTATAGGGAAATAAGTTATCGTCATTGCCTGAATCGCTTGCGATTCTAGGGCAATCCAGAGCAACTAAAAAAGCATTTAGTTTTTATTCCTAGGCTCCCTTAGAATTCCTACGGAATTCAGGGAGTGACGGAGGTGAGTTTTTATTAATAAAAAAGAAAAATATGTTTAGTGGAATAATAGCAGATATTGGTGTGGTAAGTGAGGTTGTTGATCTTGGTCGTGATAAGGAATTTACGATTAAAACTTCCTTTGCTCTAAATAAGGTAAAAGTCGGCGCATCGATTGCTTGTGATGGTGCTTGCCTAACGGTTACGGAGAAATCAGTTGATAGTTTTAAAGTGACTGCATCAAGCGAGAGTTTGGCCAAAACTATTTTAGGCTCTTGGCAAATTGGGCAAGAGGTGAATTTAGAGAAGGCGTTGAAGTTAGGTGATGAGTTGGATGGTCACATGGTAAGTGGTCATATTGACGATGTGGCAGAAATTATCAATATTGAAAAAGAGGGTGATTGTCATAAGATTACGCTGAAAGTCGCTGATAAATATAAGGTTTTTATTGTTGAAAAAGGCTCGGTTACCTTAAATGGCATTTCGCTGACGGTAAATAATGTTGAGAGTAATGTTTTTGATGTAATGATAATTCCACATACGTGGCAGGAGACAACTCTACAAAATCTCAAGATTGGACATCAGGTAAACTTTGAGGTGGACTTGATAGCTAGATATCTACAAAAATTACAAGGCAATTAAATCTCTTCACCTCTTGCAAGGGGTGAAGGTTGGGATGAGGGGATTTATATATAAATTATAGAAAAAATGACAATGCATAAAACAGACATAGTAATCATCGGCGCGGGGCCAGTTGGGCTTTTTGCAGTGTTTGAAGCAGGAATGCTAAAAATGAAATGTCATATAGTAGATGCGTTAGAATTTACAGGTGGGCAGTGCAATGCGCTCTATCCTGAAAAACCAATCTATGATATTCCTGCTCATCCAAAAATTAACGCTGAGGATTTAATTAGTAATCTTGAGGAACAAATTAAACCTTTTGCACCACATTATCATCTAAATCAAACTGTGGAAAAGTTAGAGAAGGTTTCTGATGGTTGGCAGGTAACGACCTCAACGGGCACAATAATTGATACGAAGGCGGTGATTGTTGCAGCTGGCTGTGGTGCTTTTGGCCCTCATAAACCACCGTTGGCAGGTTTGGAGGAATATGAAAAAACCGGCGCTGTGCAATATATGGTGCGCAAAATAAAAGATTTTACAGATAAGGAAATTGTCATTGCTGGCGGTGGTGATTCTGCGGTGGATTGGGTGCTTAGCTTAGCTGCAGTTGCAAAAAAACTCTCAGTGATACATAGAAGAGATAAATTTCGTGCGGCACCAGAAAGCGTTGCACAGCTCCATAAACTAGCTGATGAAGGCAAGATAGATTTAATAATTCCATATCAACTTGCAGGTCTAAAAGGTGAGCAGGGGAAATTGCAGCAAGTTATCGTGCAGGATCTTGAAGGTAATCAAAAAGCTATAGCAGCAGATGTGTTATTGCCTTTCTACGGTTTAAGCATGGAGCTCGGGCCAATTGCTGATTGGGGTTTGGATCTGGATAAAAAACATATCAAAGTTGAATATCACAACATGCGCACCAACATTGAAGGAATTTACGCTATTGGTGACATAGCAGATTATCAAGGAAAGTTGAAATTAATTCTAAGTGGTTTTAATGAGGCAGCGTTAGCGACACATGATATTTACAACATCGTATATCCTGATACTCCTCTCCATTTCGAATACTCTACCACCAAAGGGGTATAAATTAATCTTTTTGGGTGCTTTTTCACAAATAGCCGTTGTTCATTTCGACTCGTGTATGAAGAATACACTTCGCTCATTCACAACGAACATTTGTAAAAAATCCCTCCAAAAATTTTTAATTTATACTTGCGATAGGGTGAGTACCTTTTTTGGTCATTGCCTGAACCGTTTGCGGTTCTAAGGCAATCTAGGAGCAAAGGGCGAGATGTTACATGTTTTCTAGATTTCAGTAACGAATTTATAACTAAGGTAAAAAATGACAAAATTGATTCAACTAACAGACCGCTGCTTACTAGAAATCTCAGGTGCGGATAGCGCAGAGTTTCTACAGGGTTTGATCACTAATGATATTCATAAGGTAGAGGAAGGGAAGGCAATTTTTGCAGCTTTGCTTAATCCGCAAGGTCGCTTTCTCTATGATTTTTTTATTATCCCATATCAAGAGAAATTTTTGATTGATATAGCGAGCAGTGAAGCTGCTAGCTTTAAGCAAAGACTATTAATGTACAAATTAAGAAGTGATGTGCAAATTGTTGAATTTGCTGATTTTGAAGTTTTATCGCTTAGTGGCGCTGATATGGAAGGACTATTGGCGATTCAGCAAGAAGGTGAGGTAAAAACTGTTCCAGAGGGTATTTGTTTTGTTGACCCGCGTAATCGCAATATGGGTTTGCGTGTCTTTGTGCAAAAGGAAAAATTAGCAGAGTTTAGTAACAAACATGCTTCAGAGACTGGTGATATTACGGATTATACATTATTGCGTTACATGCATAAAATTGCCGCAGGCGAGCAAGATCTTCTGCAAGATAAATCCTTTATTTTAGAATACTGCTATAATGAATTGCAGGCGATTGATTTTGATAAGGGTTGCTATGTTGGGCAGGAAATGATCACCCGTACTTTTCACCGTGGCGTAATTCGTAAAGCAATTTATCGTTTTGAGATAGATGGTTCAGCAGAGCTTGAAAAAGGCGCTGAGGTTATGAGTAGCGAGAAAAAACTTGGGCAGATTTGTTCTTTTATAAAATCTGGTGAAAAAGTTATTGGTTTGGCTTTGTTGCGCAAGGAGGAGTTTGCGGCAATTGATAAAGAGAAGATTTTTGTTGGAGAGGTAGTTGTGAAAATAGAATAATTATTTTTGTTGAGTGTCTTTTATTATACCTTGTTGGATTGAAACATTAGCAGCTTGTGGTGCAGGAAGCTGCCCATAACCTTGATCAATACCCTTGACACCCATAACATCTGTTGGGAAGTTACCTACCACACCAGTCCCCCATGAACTTTCATTTATTGCTGCGGTCATTGCGTCATCGACACTTACTAATGGATTAGGCAGTTGAGATGAAATCTCGGTGCTTAAAACACCGGCAGCGGTTATGCTTTCAACTCCGTCAACGAAGGAGCGTGGGTCGCCAGCTCCTCCGCCAGCACCTGTTGATTGACCGTCACCACCTAATGCTGCTCCTGATGCTATTGCTGAACTAACGCCTTGCACTTCTGACATTTTGCTAATTTTTTGAATTAATTTCTTCTTTTTACTATAACATTTAGAGCTGGTTCTTGCAATCTTTTTTTAATGTGTTTAGGGTGCAACCTTTCAACTTTATCGGGAGGTTTGCGTGCGTTTAATTAAAATTCTTTTTTGCATTACTGTATTTGCCTTGCCGTCCTTAGCCCTAGCTAATGGTGTCAATGGCGGTTTAGGATCAGATATCACGAATTTGTTTGGAGCACTTCTTAAGCCAATTGTTGATTTCATGGCTTTCCTGTTTTTGGGTGGTGATTATGAAATATTTGGCGCAACGCGTAATCTTAAAATATTTGGTTTCCCTTTATTAGTCGGCTGGCTGGTTATAGGTGGTGTGTTCTTCACGTTTCGTTTGAATTTTGTTAATTTTAAACTTTTTGGGCACGGTATAGCAGTTGTCCGTGGCAAATATTCTTCACCTACGGATCCTGGGCTTGTTACCCATGCACAGGCTTTTTTTACGGCAGTTTCCGGTACAGTAGGCATCGGTAATATTGGTGGTGTGGCTTTGGCTGTGACGCTCGGTGGACCGGGAGCAGTTATCTGGATGATGATTGCGGCATTTTTTGGTATGTCATCAAAATTTGCTGAAGTGATGATGGGGCATAAATATCGTCGTTTTGATAAGGATGGTCATTTATTAGCAGGAAGCTGGTATTATTTAAAAGATGGCTTGGCGGAAATGGGCTATAAGAAACTTGGTAGGTTTTTAGCGATGTTTGCGGCAATCGCCTGTATTGCAGGGGCGGTGGGCGCAGGGATTATGTTTCAATCTAACCAAGCAGTAGTGATGTTTACTGATACATTCGATGGCGGTAATTATGGCCGAGTGATATTTTCTTTGGTTTTATCCTTATCAGTTGGCTTTGTCTTACTCGGCGGAATTAAAAGAGTCGCTCATATTGCGGAGGCAATCGTACCTTTCATGGCGGTGCTTTATGTTTCTTCATGTGTCGTGATTTTATTCATCCATAGTGATGCACTTTCTGGTGCGATTGCCTTAATGTTCCAAGGGGCATTTACTGGTAATGCTGCATATGGTGGTGTTCTTGGTGCGATAATTATGGGTTTTAGGCGTGCAGTTTTCTCAAATGAAGCAGGCCTTGGTAGTGCACCTATTGCCCATGCTGCAGCAAAAACTAAAGAGCCAGTGCGTGAAGGTGCGGTTGCTCTGCTTGAGCCATTTGTTGATACGATCGTGATTTGCTTCATGACTGGTTTGGTAATTACAGTAACCGGTGTTTATGGAGGTTCTTCAGTTAATCAAGGTGGTGTGTTAATTACTAAGCAAGCATTCTCAACCGTTAATGACTGGTTCCCTTATGTTCTTTCCGTTGCCGTTTTGCTCTTTGCTTATTCAACAATGCTAACTTACAGCTATTATGCACAGCAAGCATGGATTTATATTTTTGGACGCAGGAGCATAAATATTTGTTATGTAACATTTATGATTTTTGCCTTTGTGGGCGGAATGACCAGGCTTGGTGTGATATTAGATTTCGCTGACATATTATTGCTATTAATGGCAGTGCCAAATCTTTTCGGGCTATATATTATGAGTGGGAAGATTAAGCGCGAGACTGAGGCTTACATAATTAAACTCAAACGTGGCCGCTTCCGTAAAACTTGATCTTTTTGAGTTCTGTTTAGCAAATAACCTTCTCCATTTTGCTCGTGTATGAAGGATATACGTCGCTTCAATGTCAAAGGACATTTACAAAAAAGAATGCAAAAAAACTAGATTTTTTCTCAATGGGATAGAGATTGCTCATTCGCAAAGGGCATGTGCCAAAAAGTCACTCGCAAAAATCTTCAGATTGTCTCCAGAGGGATGGGTAGGTGTTTTGCGTTTTTATCACTTATGTATTAGTCAAATTCTTTGAGAACTTTCTAGTGAAGCAATGTCATGAAACGCAAAAGGAGTCATCCTGAATTTATTACAGGATCTGCGTAGTCAAACAAAAGTAAGGGGTAAGAAATTTGTAATAATACCGTGCCCTTGCTACCAAGATAAAGCTACTGCATTATTGCCTCATTCAGCAGATCCTGAAATAAATTCAGGATGACCCCTTTTGTGGGAGGTTTTATCTATTTTGTCCTTGTTGTTGCTCTGATATTTTAGCCTCAGGAAAATGTTCTTGAAATAGTGCCAATTCTGTTGCTTGCAGAGTCTTGATTGCCTCTCTAAGGGGAATAAGAGGAAGTCTATTTTGAGTTTGTTCTATGTTACTTAGAAAAGGCTTTAATGGCTTCTTTATCTCAGTCATTGCAACCTCACTAGGATCATTCTGCATTGCGATTGATATGTTTGCTTGCAGGGAAGGTAATTTTTTATCCAGTTCTGCTAACCTCTCTGTGTCTTGGTTAGGATTCATTTCTGTATTCCACGCAATTGTAGATGATTTTATAGTTTGAGGAATACCATTCTCACTAACATTTATCTCTGCTGCTTTAGCCATAGCAGTAAGGAATTTATATCTGATTTGCATTTGTTCATCATCGAGAGGAAAGGTAGCTTCTTCTCCTCGTGTAAGGCGCACAATTTTTTCGAGTTGTGTCTGAATATGTATCTCAAGTCGAGATTGAAGAGCAAGTGTGCGGTCATTAGGGTCTTGAAATTTTTTAGCATATTGCTTAAGGGCTGTTTCTAAATCATTACTGTAACCATTAAATTTCCTAATTTCTCTTTCCACCTCTACCTCTTTTGCATCCCGCTTCTCTTCTTCGGGTGATAGGGTCAGGTTCAAAGACCCCATAGATGATCCTACGTCTGAGGAAAGTGTATCGGAGCCACTTGGTCGCAGGTCACTACGATGAAGTTTGCTTTCAGGAGGCATTCCTGTTGTTGTTGGTTTTCCCTTTGTTGTTGGCTTTTCCCTAGACATAACAAACCTCTTTTTAAATTAACATTTTATCCAAGATATTATGTTTTTTTTAATCCACAACTCTGTAAAAAATATTTGTTTTAGGCAGAAAAATATCCACGCAGAGTTTCTAAATAAACTTGCTGTAGTGTGGTGATATCGGCAGTGGCGACATGCTCATCTTTTTGGTGAGCAGTTTTATTTATTAAGCCAAATTCAACTACTGGGCAGATGTTTTTGATAAAGCGTGCGTCAGATGTTCCGCCTTCTGTGCTAAGGGTTGGTGTATGGTTTGTAACTTTACGGACAGCGCTCGAGACGATTTGTGCTAAATCTGCAGCATCACCAATGAAGGATTCACCGCTCACACGATAACTTAACTCGTAATCATCTGTAACTGAGTTGCATATTTCTTCAACAAACTCGATCAATTCAGCACTTGTATGAGTGTCATTAAAGCGAATGTTGAGATTAGACCTAGCAGTAGCAGGGATAACGTTGCTTGCGCCATTATCGCTATGGATCGCGGTTACTTCTAGATTTGATGCTGCGAAAAATTCATTGCTATCTGCAAAATCATGGCTTTGCAATTTTGCTAAAATCGCCGTCAAAGCAGGAAATGGGTTTTCTGCATTATGTGGGTAGGCGACATGTCCTTGTTTACCCTGTACGGTGAGGGCAAAATTGACACTGCCACGGCGGCCAATTTTAATCATCTCGCCAACCGTTTCGGGGTTGGTTGGTTCACCAACAATGCAGGCATCGATTTGTTCATTATTCTCGCGCAGCCAATCAAGCAATTTTGGTGTGCCGTTGACTGCATCGCCTTCTTCATCACCAGTAATAAGCAAACTAATGCTATTTTTATTTTCCTGCACATATTCAGCACTAGCGGCGATAAAGGCAGCAATTGCTGGTTTCATATCAACCGCGCCTCTGCCGTATAAAACGCCATTTTCAATTATGGCGGCAAAAGGGTCATGTTGCCAACCATCGCCAGTTGGAACAACATCCGTATGGCCAGCGAAACAGAAGTTTTTTCCTGTTGTGCCAAGACGCGCATATAAATTAACGACTGGCTCACTGCCAGCGTCGCTAAATTCTAATTTGTGACATTTAAAACCCAGAGGTTCTAAATAACTAATTAACAGATCAATCGCACCATCATCAATTGGAGTGACGGATTTGCAGCGAATTAGCTCTTGAGAGAGTTTGATAGAGTCAATCATTAGTCACGTAATAAATCATTAATAGAAGTTTTAGAGCGTGTTTTTTCATCAACTCTTTTTACGATTACCGCGCAATAAAGTGAAACATCGCCGACGCTGCCTTTCGCAGAACCCGGTACAACAACTGAATAAGCGGGGACACGACCATAAAAAACTTCACCTGTAGTGCGGTCGATAATTTTTGTTGAAGCACCGATATAAACACCCATAGAGATAACAGAGCCAGTTTCAACAATGACACCTTCAGCGATCTCGCTGCGCGCGCCGATAAAGCAATTATCTTCAATAATCACGGGGCCTGCCTGTAATGGTTCCAGAACGCCGCCAATTCCTGCGCCGCCAGAGATGTGGCAGTTTTTGCCGATTTGTGCGCAAGAGCCAACAGTCGCCCATGTGTCAATCATCGAGCCACTATCAACATAGGCACCGAGATTTACAAAAGAGGGCATTAATACGACGCCTTTGGCGATGAACGAGCCTTTGCGGACAACGCAATTTGGCACAGCACGAAAGCCAGCATTTTTAAACTGTTCTGCGCCCCAGCCGTTAAATTTAGAATCAACCTTATCATACCAAGAAGAGCCGTCAGCCGAACCGCTGATTAATTTTGAATCATTCAAACGAAAGGAAAGAAGGATTGCTTTTTTTGCCCATTGGTTAACTTCCCAACCAATTGCAGACTTTTCTGCAACGCGTAATGTGCCATTATCCAGCGAGTTAATTGTTTCATTCACTGCGTCGCGCACCTCACCTTGTGTTTGGCTATTTATTGTATCTCTTGCTTCCCAAGCTTTGTTTATTGTATTTTCTAACATAGTGTTTAGTCTTTATTTAGAATTATAAGAAAAGCGATTAGACACCTAAAAATCCCATTATACCACCTAAAATGATTATTTCCTGTGAAAAATGTTCAACGAAATTTTGGTTAAATACTGATGAAGTTGAGAAGATCAAAAAATCTGGACGGATTTTAAAATGTGGTAATTGCTACCATATGTGGGTAGCCGCGCCAAATTTACCCTTATCATCAAACCATGCAAATCAAGAGGAGTTAACTGAAAGATTAACACACTCAAAAGAACCTTCGCTTACATTAAACGTTGTTGCGCGCAGTCGGATAGTAGATGAGACAACTCATCATGACATTCCTCTGCCTCTAAAACTATTCTTTTACGCTGCGCTTTTTACATTTGTTGTCATAGTGAGTTTGGTTTCTAGAAAACAGATCACTACATATTTTCCTTCAGCTAAATCGTATTATAAGGTATTGGGGATATATGAAACTGACGGGTTGGAAATTGAGCAAGTGCGGATTGTTAAATCAGCCTTTACCAAAAATAACCCTTTTATCATGCGTGGCGTGATTATTAATAATGCACAGGCTCCGCGCCTTATGCCTGATATGCGGTTGAGTTTTTATAATGAAAAAAGCTACAAGATAAAAGCTTACAGCTTTTCATTACCAAAAAAACTTATCAATAGTGGCGAGCAAATTCAAATCAATAACAAACTTCCGCAATTACCAGAGGGGACGGATTATATTGTGGTTGATATAGGGAATTATCTTGAATTCCTATTGCGATAATCTGACCTTTTTGCACCCTTTTTGCCAAATAACCTGCTTTCATTCGGGTCACGTACCCAAGTAGTACGCTCCCTCACTCAATCAGGACATTTGACAAAAATCATCGCAAAAATCCTCAGATTACACTCATTGGGCGAATACTCACGGTCGTTATTCTGTTGATGACAAAAGCAGAGAATACTCTCTTTAAGCAGTAAGAATTTCCAGCGCTTCCTTGCTGTTAAGGGATTGTTTCTCACCACTTTTACGGTTTTTGAATTCAACTTTTCCTTCAGCGGCGGATTTTGGCCCGATGATGATTTGATAAGGAATTCCAATTAAATCAGCGGTAGCAAACTTATTGCCGATACTTAATATAGTATCGTCATATAGGGTTGTAACGTTCTGATTTTGCAGGGCTTGGTAAATCTCCATGCTTAGTGCGTCACACTTCTCATCACCACTTTTTAAATTGATAATCATTGCTTTAAATGGCGCAACTTCTTCTGGCCAAATTATACCATTTTCATCATGGCTGGCTTCTATAATCGCTGCGACTAAACGGCTTATACCTATGCCATAAGAACCCATTTCTACTAGGCAATCCTTACCATTTTTATCCATAACTTTAGCATTCATCTTCTCGGAATATTTTGTGCCAAAATAGAAAATATGACCGACCTCTATGCCGCGGCTTTGTGCAAGATCTATATCTTTAGCGTTGGCAGGTTCATGCTTATCATCAGCCATTGCATAATATTTGGATAATTTATCAAACTCATAATTTCCTTGTTTAATTTCCTTGAGGAGGTTTTCATCATAGAAAATTTTACTCTCACCAGTTTTGGCTAGAATGTGGAATTCGTGACTTAATTTACCGCCAATTGCACCACTATCAGCCTGCATAGGGATTGCAGTTACGCCAAGCTTTTGGAAGATGTTCAAGTAGGTTTCGTAATAGCTCTTGTAGGATTTTTTGGCAGATTCAAAATCAATATCAAAAGAATATGCATCTTTCATTAGGAATTCACGGCCACGCATTACACCAAAGCGGGGACGAATTTCATCACGAAATTTCCACTGAATTTGGTAAAACTGTTGCGGAAGACCTTTGTAGCTCCGAACGCTTTTGCGAAAAATATCAGTGACAACTTCTTCACTGGTTGGGCCATAAAGCATTTGATGATTATGGCGGTCAGTAATGCGTAACATCTCCTTGCCGTAAGCCTCATAGCGACCAGACTCCTGCCAAAGTTCGGTTGGCTGAATCGTTGCCATCAATACTTCATTGCAGTGAATTTTGTTGAGTTCTTTACGCACGATGTTTTCAATATTTTTTAACACCATCAAACCAAGTGGCAGCCAGCTATAGATTCCTGATGCGGTTTGGCGGATCATCCCAGCGCGGAGCATAAGGCGATGCGAGATAATTTCTGCTTCTTGTGGGTTTTCTTTTAATACAGGAAGAAATAATTTTGATAGATGCATTTTGTTACGATAAATATGTTTGTCTTTTTAATTAAGACAAGAGTGTAAAAATAGCAAAGATTAATTGACATTCATGTCACTCTGAATGTATTTCAGAGTTTCTTCGAAATAGATACTAAAGCAAGTTAAGTATTGCAAAAGTCTAGAATGCATCCTTTACCTTGCGCATGTTACTAAATACTACCTCACTATATGCCTCACTAGTTGTGCCAAGATTCTTACGGATTTCACGGCTGATTGTGCGCAGGAATGGATTGGTGAGTTTTTCTAGACCAATGGAAGACGGAATAGTTGGAAGATTTTGTTTGCGAAGCTTTTCTGCCGCTATTTTTCTTTTTTGCAGGTCTAAATTACTCGGCTCTAAAGTTAGGGCAAATTCTATATTTGCAAGGGTATATTCATGACCGCAGTAAACTAATGTTTCATCAGGTAAGTTTTTGAGTTTTTCAAGGCTTTCATACAGTTGCTTTGCTGTTCCTTCAAATAAGCGTCCACAGCCGCAGGAAAATAATGTATCGCCACAAAACAGAGCTTTTTCGTTCGGGAAATAATAGGCAATATGTCCTAAAGTGTGCCCAGGAATGAATAAAATTTCAGCGGATAAGTTGCCGATTTTGATTATCTCGTTTTCATTTGCGGTTTGGTCAATAGCTGGAATACGCTTCTCATCGCCTACAAAGCCAATGATTTTGGCATCATATTTTTCTTTTAGTTCGATATTGCCGCCAATATGATCCCAATGATGGTGAGTGTTAAGAATATAGTCTAATTTGAGATTGCGTTTTTCTAAAATTTGAATAACCGGCGAAGCTTCGGAAGGGTCAATACAGGCTACTTTGCCAGTCTCTTTGCAAATTATGATATATGCGTAATTATCCTTCAGGGCAGGAACAATGATAATTTCGTGGGTCATTTCAATTCAATTTTTTTGATTAGTTCTGTAGTAGAATTATTTGATTAAACCATGCCACTTACTTTTTATCAAGCTTAGCAGATTTGCAAAGTTTATATTCTTAGCTCAGGATGATAGAAAAAGAGGAGGGAGTTGATTAATATGTTTAATTGCAGTGATTTGCATGTTGGAAATGTTTATCTTCTTTTTCGGCGGTGCCATTATCACATGTTCAAAACCAAGTTTTTGCGCTTCTTTGAGGCGTTCTTCAATATAGGAAACTTGCCTAATTTCACCAGAAAGAGCGATTTCGCCCAATATAATAGTTTTGGCGGGTAGGGGTTTGTTGAGGAGGGCGGAGATTAGCGATGCGGCGGCGGCAAGATCAACCGCTGGCTCGTTAATTTTAAAGCCGCCAGCAACGTTAAAATATATTTCCTTATTACTTAAATTAAATTTTGTTCGGCTGTTAATCACCGCGACGATCACAGCTAGGCGATTAGCATCCCAACCGACGACGGCGCGTCTTGGTGCGGCCATTTGGCTTTCAGCGACTAATGCCTGAACTTCCAGAAGAAGTGTGCGGCTACCTTCATGTGCAGCAAAAATTGCTGTGCCACTAACAGGGTTTTCGCTCTCAGAGAGGAATAATTTAGACGGGTTATCAATTTCCTTCAGACCATCATGGAGCATTTCAAAAATCGCTAATTCATTGGTGGCACCAAAACGATTTTTTATTGTACGGAGGATTTTATAATTACCGTCTTTTTCACCTTCGAAATAAAGGACAGTATCAACCATATGTTCAATAATTTTGGGTCCAGCAATTTGTCCATCTTTTGTGACGTGACCAACGAGAAATAAAAGCAAACCGTTTTTCTTGGCGAATTCGGTAAGTTCAAGTGTGCAGCTTCGTACCTGCGTGACGCTTCCGGGAGTCGATGCAAGCTCAGGAATATACATGGTTTGAATTGAATCAATAATAACCATTTTGATGTCTTTGTTTTTGCTTAAAAAAGCAATTATGTCAGTGACAATATTAGATGAGATAAGCGATATATTAGGGTTTTTGATGCTGAGGCGATTAGCACGTAATTGAATTTGTTTACTCGACTCCTCGCCAGAAACATAGGCGGATTTACCGGAGAAGTTTGCAACTAATTGCAAGAGTAAGGTGGATTTGCCGATTCCTGGTGAGCCACCGATCAAGGTCACGCCGCCTTCTACTAAGCCACCGCCCAAGACACGATCAAACTCTTTTATACCACTTGGCGAGCGGCTAGATTCATTGATTTGATCATTAAGATTTTGGGCAATTATGTTATTGGTAGGAACGGCATTTTTATTAGAATATTTATTAAGGGCGAACTCTACTGAGCTTTCTTCGATTGTATCCCAGCTATTGCAGCTCATACATTGGCCACTCCATTTTTGGTGTGATACGCCACATTCGCGACATTGAAATTGTGTTTTTGCCATTTTTGCGTTGCTTATTTGATTGTGCCTGTATATTTATTCGTGTCTTATTCATAATTTTAGGAGAGTCACTAATGTCTACAAAACTCAAGAATTTTTTGCCACTCATTTTATTAATTGCCATAACGATATTATTTACAAGATATTTTGTCAGTAATAGCCCTAATAGCGCAGTTGATGAAGAGCAAATTGCTGAAATTGTTGAGAAAGTAATTAGAGAAAATCCACAAGTGATTGTTGATTCATTGCAGAAATTTTATAAAGATGATTATGTTAACAAAAAGGACGACCGTCAGAAAAATCTCTCTGAAATAAAAGATAAGGTCTTCAATAGCAAATTACCTATGGTCGGTAAAGCAGATGCTAAAAAATACATCATCGAGTTTTTTGATTATAATTGTGGCTATTGCCGCAAGGCTGCCCAGGCTGTTGATACAGTTATTAATGATGTGGCGGATGTGAAAGTCATATTTATTGATTTCCCAATTTTAGGTAAAAGTTCAGAAGTTAAAGCGCAAGTCTCAGTAGCAACTGCTCTTTATGCCAAAGATAAATATTATAAAGTGCATCAGATCCTCATGAAAACTGCACGCATTGATAATGTTGACGAATTGCTGAATATTATAAAAGCTAGTGGAGTTGATTTAAGTAATATTAAAGATAAAATTGGTGGTAATGAAGTAAAGCAGATGATTGCGGATAATCGTCAAATTGCTTCAAAACTTGGTTTAACAGGCACGCCAGCCTTTATTATTAATGATGAAATAATAGAGGGTATGTTACCAAGTGAGGAGTTGAAGAAGAAAGTTAACAACTAAAGTTTGTCATTGCCTGAATCGCGCAGCGATTCTAGGGCAAAGGGGCAAATGATTGTTTGAGGCTCTGGATTACCCCTAGAATTCCTGCGGAATTCAGGGCATGACGTAGAGTAAACAATGTTGGAGTAGAATTTAATAACTAAACTAAAAGGTAAATATGTTAGGGAAATTCATAAAAGATAATAAAATTTACATAATATTAGCGATTATTATTGTCAGCGCTTTGCTTTATATCCAGCAGAGAAATCGTACGGAATTAGTTGCTGAGGTTAATGAAGCGCCAACAAAAATAAGTGCGAGTGATAATTTTGTCCTTAATGTAAATGATGATGACTTTATCTATGGTGAGGATGAAGCAACAATTACAATAATTGAATATGCATCGCTCTCTTGTTCACATTGTGGTCATTTTGCGACTGAGGTTTTCCCAGAGATTCAAAAAAATTATATTGATACTGGTAAGGTAAAATTTATCTATCGTGATTTTCCATTAGATGAGCCAGCCTTGCGTGCTTCGCAACTAACAAAATGTGTTGATGATGAGCGTTATGCAAATTTCGTAAAAGTCCTATTTAAAACTCAGGAGACTTGGGCGTATAATAAAAACTTCCCTGAGAAGCTTGAAAATATTGCGAAGCTCGGCGGGATGAGCGGTGAGGAGTTCCACGAATGTATGGCAAATAAGGAGATTGAAACACAAATCCTTGAAAGTCGTATAGAGGCACATGAAAAACTATCAATAACTTCTACGCCAACATTCTTTATCAATGGTGTTAAATATAGTGGTAGTAAAGACTATAAGTTCTTTAGTAAAATAATCGATAATTTATTAGCAGGTGAATAAATGAGTAATGCTTCCGAACAAATAGTAAATACGCTTTCATCTGATGATCTAGCGTTGATTTCAATTATTAGCGATGCAGATATTGTCGTTAAACTTGTCGTTTTGATTTTGTTTCTCGCTTCCTTTTGGAGCTGGGCGGTTGTCTTTGATAAATTCATCAAATTTCGCTTATTAAACCACAAAGCAAAGAAGTTTGAAAAAAGGTTTTGGGATGGTGATAATCTAGAGAACCTTTATGCAGAAGCAAAAGCACAAAACAACCATCCATTTGCTAATGTTTTTGTAGCTGCGATGAATGAATGGCATTTGAAAGAAATCAACCCAAGAGATGAGCAGGCAAAAGAAAGGTTAAAAGAGCGTATTTATCATACTATGATGGTTGCCAAAAATCGCGCTGCTGAAAAAACTGAAAAAAACATTAACTTCTTAGCTACGATTGCAGCATCCGCACCGTTCATTGGTTTGTTTGGTACGGTTTGGGGGATTATGGACAGTTTTCAATCGATTGCTGGGGCGCAAAATACAAGCTTAGCAATAGTTGCACCAGGAATAGCTGAGGCATTGCTTGCAACCGCAGTTGGTCTTTTTGCGGCAATCCCTGCTTTGATTTTCTATAACATATTTATCAACAAGCTAAATCACTATAATTCTTACGTTGAGGATTTTTGTGTTGAGGTTATTAACCTAATTTCAAGAGAGTTAGATTAAATGTATATGGCAAAATATAATAGATTTTATAGTAACGTAAAAGAGCAGAAAGTTATCGGCACGATCAATGTTACGCCTTTTGTAGACGTAATGTTAGTATTGTTGATTATTTTTATGGTTTCGGCGCCTTTATTAGTTACTGGGGTAAATGTAAATTTGCCAAGTAATGCAGCAGCGCCAGCGATTGACCAGCAAAATCCTTTTAGCTTAGCGATTAGCGCTAATGGCAAAATCACACATGAAGAGCAAATTATTGAATTAGATGATATAGAATCTTTTGTAAAAGCTAACGTCCTAAGTAAAACAACTAAAATCTTAGTTAAAGGCGATAGGAATGTTGATTATGGTATGGTAATGAAAGTTATTAGCCGTATTAATAAGGCTGGTTATAAAAAGGTTGCTTTGGCAACTGAATCATCTGACAAAGACTAACTAAGTAAATTAATTAGTATTTAAATTGTGCGCAGCGGCATCGTCTTTTCTTTTATATTACATATATGCATAGTTCTATTTGTAGTATACATCATGCCGAATTTCTTTGCTGATGAACTGGATAATCTCGAAATCAGTGTTGAGGTTATAGCATTTGAAGAAGATGAAGCTTTGTCTGAAGATAAAGATAAAAAATCCCCACCAAAAGAAGTAGTTGATGAAGAGCGTAAGTTTTTTATTAGACCTGAGAAAAAAGTAAAAAATCCTAAGCCTAAATCAGAGCCTAAAATTAAAAAAGATCCAAAATCTGCCAAAGCTAAAATCACACCTAATGCCAAGCCAAAAGTTGTGGATAGTGGTGCAGAAGGTGATTCTGATTTTGAGGAAGTTCTAGCGGAAATGGAGAGGTTGCGAGCCAAAGAGGAAATTCGTGATAAAACGCAAAAGAATTTTAAGCGTTTCCCTGGGTTAACTCAGGGTGAGAAAAATATGGTTCGTGGTCAAGTTTATAGTTGTTGGCGGACAGTCGCAAATAATATTTTTGCTGAAGAGGATTTACAAGGTGTAAAAATCAGAGTTCGCGTCTCGCTTGATAAACAAGGAAATGTAAAGCAAGCCAAACCATTGGGTGCCACTCGTAAATATATTCCTTTGGAAAATGAACTATATCGCCAATTAGTTGATAGCACGATTAATGCTTTTTATCGGTGCAATAAAATTAAAAATTTGCCGCCAGAAAAATATGAATATTGGCAAGAGTTTGAGTTTATTTTTGATCCGAGTAGTAATGGTGCAAAATGAAAAAGCTTCTCACCCTCCTATTGTTAATCTTTATATCAAATTCAGCGATAGCCGCAACGCGTATTGTTATCCAAGGTGGTAATCGTCAAGCCATCCCGTTAGCAATTCATGATTTTTCAGTTGATTCACAAGAGAATATGAAGCTTGCCCAGGAAATTCAAGCATTGTTAAAAAAACAATTAAATGAATCAGCCTTATTCAATGTCGTCAAAACGGAAGACCAGTATAATGTCGCTGAGAGTCTATTTAGCAGCTTTTTAAAACAGGAGGAACCTAGTGCAATGATTGCAGCTAGTATTAAAAATCTTGGGGAAGGAAAGATTTGGGTTGATTTCAGTTTGAATGATTTGTTGCTCAATGAAATAAAAATTCGAGAATCTTTTGTTGTAGAGAAGGCTAATTGGTTTCGTGCTGCAGCGCGTATAGCGGATGGTATTTATCGGGAGTTCACAGGTGTTAAGGGTTATTTTAACTCGCAGCTTGTTTTTGTTTCTGAAAAAGGTTTGGCAACAAATAGGCAAAAACGGATCGCAATTATGGACCTCTACGGAGATAATTTTAAATATCTAACCGACGGTAAGAATTTGGTTCTCACGCCGCGTCTTTCGCCAAAAGGTGATAAGGTGGTTTATGTCTCATATAAGAAAAACCAACCGGCAGTTTATATGCGTAATTTAATATCTGGTGAGACAGAAAAGCTTGTGGAATTTAATGGCATGACTTTTGCGCCCCGTTTTTCTAATTCAGGAGATGCAATAGTTCTGTCAGCCTCATATGACGGCAATAGCGAGATTTTGCTGTATGATGTACTTAAAGGTAAAGCAACAAGACTTACTAAACATGTAGCGATTGATACTTCGCCATCATTCTCCCCAGATGATAAATATATAGTCTTTAACTCGGATCGTCAGGGCACACAGCAATTATATATTATGCATAATGATGGGCAGGGTGTTAAAAAAATAGAGCTCGGCAAGGGTCGTTACGCTACGCCAGTCTGGTCACCAGATGGTCGCTATATTGCTTTTACTAAAATATATAAAGGTAAATTCCATATTGGCATTGTAAATACGCAGAACATGGAGCAGAAGATTTTAACGGAATCATTTAAAGACGAAGCACCAAGCTGGGCGCCAAATAGTAAAAATATTATTTTTACTCGCAAGGCAGAGACTAAAAGAGAAGGCAAAAAATATGGAATATATAGTCTGTTAATGGTGGATTTAAACGGTAATATTCTAAAGCGTATCGAAAGCCCAGTTGATGCGTCGGATGCGGATTGGGCTATTGCACCCATTGATATCCGCTTCATCGCCGAAAA
>JAWUXM010000015.1:0-22183 GCA_034111325.1 Rickettsiales bacterium | reverse complement strand
TAGCCTTAGTCTCCGTGTCACTCCCTGAATTCCACAGGAATTCTAGGGGAGTCTAGGAGCAAAAAGCGTAATAATTGTTTGTAGCTCATGGATAGCCCTAGAATCGCAAGCGATTGATTCAGAAACACTAAGGTGTTTCTTCTCCCTGTGGGTGTCGCTAACACTCCATCCAAAGCAGCTTCGCTGCATTGTCAGGCTATGACGCGGAGGGTGTTTCTTACTCTTCGAGCAGATTAGGAATGACGAGGGGACAGAGTGACGAATGTGGGATAGATCCCGCCCTTTTGCTCATGGAGTCCCGCCTGCGCGGGAATGACGAGGGGACAGGATGACGAAGGGTTGCTCGCACTCTCCGCGTCACTCCCTGAATTCCACAGGAATTCTAGGGGAGTCTAGGAACAAAAAGCGTAATAATTGTTTGTAGCTCATGGATAGCCCTAGAATCGCAAGCGATTCAGGCTATGACGTGAAGGGTGTTTCTTCTCCCTGTGGGTGTCGCTAACACTCCATCCAAAGCAGCTTCGCTGCATTGTCAGGCAATGACGTGGAGGGCGTTTCTTACTCTTCGGGCAGATAAATTACTTAACCACAAAAACCAGTTCATTGCCCTTCTCGGAGACATGCACGACATTGCCTTCTTTGACTTCGCCCTCTAAAAGCATAGAGGCGAGGCTATCTTGCAATTGACGCTGAATCACGCGCTGAAGAGGTCTTGCGCCGAATTTTGCATCATAACCTTCACGGGCAAAATATTCATGTGCTTTTTTATCCAACTCAACGCTAATATTGCGATCCGCCAAACGCTTATTCAAACGTGCAATTTGAATATCAATAATCGCCGCCATATGTTGAATACGCAATTTATGGAATAAAATTATCTCATCCAAACGATTGATAAATTCAGGACGGAAAAACAAACGTACTTGCTCCATGATTTTATCAAAAGCTTCTGATGTATCTGCCTCATCGGGCAAATCACTGAGCGCCTCTGCACCAAGGTTAGAAGTAAGGATTATCATTGTGTTGGAGAAATCAACAACTCTACCCTGCCCGTCCGTCAAACGTCCTTCATCGAGCAATTGTAACATAATGTTAAACACATCTGGATGTGCCTTTTCCACTTCGTCAAATAAAATGACTTGGTAAGGACGGCGGCGTACAGCCTCAGTCAAAGCTCCGCCTTGGTCATAGCCAACATATCCCGGAGGCGCACCAACCAAACGAGAAACTGCGTGTTTTTCCATATATTCAGACATATCAATGCGTAACATTGCCGAATCATCATCAAAAATAAACTCTGCCAAAGCCTTACTGAGCTCTGTTTTACCAACTCCTGTTGGTCCTAAAAACAGAAAAGAGCCAAGCGGACGATTGCGTTCATTGAGCCCTGCCTTAGAGCGCCGCACAGCGTTGCTCACCGCTCGCACTGCGTCTTCCTGCCCGATAACTCTGTTAGCGAGATTCTTCTCCATTTCGATGAATTTCTGCTTTTCACCCTCTAACATGCGCTCAATCGGCACGCCTGTGATCCTTGCTACTATCGCCGCAATATCTTCACTGGTGATTGATTCTTTTACAAAACCACCATTTTCTACCACTTCAGCATTTTTGATCTCCTTCTCTAATTGCGGAATAGTGCCATAAGCAAGCTCCCCAGCCTTAGCTAAATCACCCTCACGCTGCGCAACTTCCATTGCGTATTTTGCCTTTTCGAGTTCAGATTTAAGGTTTTTGGCCTTATCAAGCTTCATTTTTTCAGCCTGCCATTTTGAATTGAGCTCGCCCAATTTATCATCCATGATTTTGATTTCTTCCTCGATCTTGTGCAAACGATCTTTTGAGGCTTGGTCTTTTTCCTTTTTGAGCGACTCTGCTTCGATTTTTAATTGAATCACTTTGCGATCTAATTCATCAATTTCCTCTGGTTTACTATCAATCTCCATGCGTAAACGGCTCGCCGCTTCATCAACGAGATCAATCGCTTTATCTGGCAAGAAACGATCTGTAATGTAGCGATCTGACAAAGTTGCGGCTGCAACGATTGCCCCATCAGAAATCGTCAAACCATGATGCACTTCGTATTTTTCCTTAATTCCACGTAAAATAGTCATAGTCTCCTGTACGCTTGGCTCTGAAACATAAACCGCCTGAAAACGCCGCGCTAAGGCTGCGTCTTTCTCGATATATTTACGATATTCATCCAATGTCGTTGCGCCAACGCAATGGAGCAAACCACGTGCTAAAGCAGGTTTTAGCAAGTTTGAAGCATCCATAGAGCCTTCCGCAGCACCAGCGCCAACTAATGTGTGCAATTCATCAATGAATAAAATTATTTCATGCCCTGATTCTTCAATTTCAGATAAAACCGCTTTGAGGCGCTCTTCAAATTCACCACGGAATTTTGCGCCTGCAATCAAAGCGCCAAGATCAAGAACCATCAGTCTTTGTTTTTTCAAGGTTTCTGGCACATCGCCATTAGCAATACGTTGCGCTAACCCTTCTATAATCGCTGTTTTACCAACTCCGGGTTCGCCAATTAAAACAGGGTTGTTTTTTGTGCGGCGTGAGAGAACCTGAATCGTCCGGCGGATTTCTTCATCACGCCCAACTACAGGGTCAATCTTACCATCACGCGCCGCTTGGGTAAGGTCACGTGCATATTTATTGAGCGCATCATATTTGCTCTCCGCATTTTCAGAATCCGCCACTTTACCTTTGCGCATCTCACTAATTGCATCATTGAGTTTGTTTTCATGCAGACCTGCTTGCGCAAGTAATTTCGCAATATCAAAAGCCTTATCACTCAACATGGCTTGTAACAGCCTTTCAATCGTTACAAAACTATCACCAGATTTTTTAGCAATATCTTCAGATTTGGCAAAAACCTTGTTGGTTTCGCCCGCCATGTAAATTTGCCCTGAGCCAGAACCTTCAACCGTAGGGATTTTTTTCAGTTCTTTATTAAGTAGCTCCCTAACTAGCGCCACATCACCATTTGCTAAAATAATCAGCCTTGCAGTTAGCCCATCTTCATCAGCTAACATAGCGGCTAAAACATGAAATGGCGTATATTGCTGCTGATTCGCACGTACTGCTGCAGTTTGTGAATGATTGATAATTTCCCTAACTTTTTCCGTATATTTTGCTAAATCCATGGCTATATTTTTTATGGTGTTAAATGAATGCTTAATATATAATTCTGAAAATAATTAATTCAAGAGAGAAAAACAGTAAGATTTTGTATCAATTGTGCTTTTCTTGTTATTGCCTGAATCGCTTGCAATCCAAGAGCTATAATTAATAGCTTACTCTTTGCTCCTAGACTCCCCTAGAATCCTACGGATTCAGGGAGTGACAAAAAGAAATATTAACCAACAAAAAAATAAAATGATTAGCTGTACAAGGAAAATAAGTTTTGATGCGGCGCATCGAATAATGAATCATGAAAGTAAATGTCATAATTTACATGGTCACCGCTATATTGCAGAAGCAAGTTTTAGCGCTAAAGAGCTTGATGAATTAGGACGAGTTATTGATTTTAGCGTAATTAAGGAAAAACTCAAAGGCTGGATAGACGCTAATTGGGACCACAATACAATTCTTCATAAAGACGATAAAGAACTAGGCGAATCAATTGCCAAAATTCTCAATCAGCAAGTCTATTATTTGCCTTATAACGCCTCGGCGGAAAATATGGCGAAATATCTTTTAGAAGAAGTCTGCCCAAACCTATTCGCTGATGAAGATGTTAAATGCGTTAAAATACGCCTACATGAAACAGAAAATTGCTACGCCGAAGTGGTTAAAAGCTAGGCTTTAACTGATTCTGCTTTGACTTTAGCAACAGAAGTCTCAATCGCTAGATCAAGCTCTGCTTGCTTACAAAGACCAAGGATTACAGGATCTTTCGGAGTAATTTCCTGAATGTTAGAATGAGTACGCTTACGAATCATTTCAATCGTGTTTTTCGTAGTACCGATTAATTTAACAATTTTATAGTCAGGAATTTCAGGGTGATTTTTTACAATCCATGAAATTGCATCTGGCTTATCACGCCTTTTGGCAATTGGGATATATTTGCCTTTACGCTTTTTCTTGGAAACTACCGCATATTTTTCATGGACAGAAATTTCTAATTTAGCATCTTTATCTTGCTCACACCGTTCAATCTCCTCTTTAGTCAGCTCACCAGAAAGAATAGGGTCGTGTGCTTTCATATGAGTGGCGATCTCGCCATCAGCTATCCCGCTAACTTCTAGGGAATGCAGGCTGCAAAATTCTGCAATTTGCTCAAAAGTTAATGCTGTGTTATCAATTAACCATATTGCTGTTGCCAAAGGCATTAAAGGTTGTGCCATTTCGTCTACCGTATTTGTGATTTTAAAAACCGAACATAGAGGATAATCAGTCCAATTGTCAATCACTAAGATAGCGTCATACTTGCAGAAGTTAAATAATTTGGAATAGATAAGAAAACCACACTTCCCTTTGTCATCGCCTGAATTCAGAATGAATTCTAGGGCGATCCAGTAACCACATGCAATCACTTTGTTCCTTGCCCACTAGGCTCCCCTAGAATTCTTTCAGAATTCAGGGAGTGACGCAGAAAGAGAAGGAATTAAAGGTTAGCATATAACATAAAGGTTCTACCTTCTTCTCAAAAACAATGAAATAGTAAGGCTGAGAATAAAAAACCCAGTAAGGACAATAACTATTGCCGCACCAGAAGGTAGGTTCAAATTATGAGTGAGAAAAACTCCAGGAAAAACTGAGAGCAGCGCAATTATCATCGCGAGGAGAACCATGCTCAAAGGTGAAGAAGTAAATAATCGTGAAATTGCCGCAGGGATAATCAACATAGCCGTTATCAATAAAATCCCTGTGATTTTAATCGATACAGCGACAATAATCGCCACTAATAACATGAATTTAAATTTCATCAAATTAGGCTTTATCCCAGCTATCATCGCTAAATCCCTATCCATAGCGACCATCAAAAGTTTACGCCAATTACAAACCACAAAAAGCGCAACGATCAACAGCCCTACATAGATAATCATGATATCATGCTTTGAAACTGCCATAACGTCACCTAAAAGCAGATGTTCTAATTCTATATCATTATCGCCTTTTACCAACGAGACCGCAACCAAACCAATCGCTAATGCACTATGCGCGATAATGCCTAAAATTGTGTCAGAGGAGTATAATTTTGTTTTCTCTAAAGAGGTCAGGAATAGTGCAAATAAGGCACTGATAAGAATAACCCCTATCGTTATATCCAATTGCAAGACCAATGAAAGTGCGACGCCTAACAATGCGCTATGTACGAGCGAATCACCAAAATATGCCATTCTCTGCCAAAGCATAAAAGGCCCGACAATAGAGGTAATCAACGCTACGCCGCTTGCAGCAATTATTGGATAAAGCAAAATATCAACCATGTGAATGTGTATGATAATGTGAATAAAGAGCGATCTCATCTAAGGCTTGCTTACCAAAAACCATTTCAAACGATGGATGTTTACTGATTTTCTCTGGTTTGCCTTCACAACAAATATGATTATTAAAACAAACAACTTTTTTGGTTTTTGCCATAACTAAACTTAAATCATGCGAGATGATCACGATTGAGCAATTAAGCATTTTCTGTAACAAACCAATAATATGATAAAAATCATTTTTAGCGATAATATCAAAACTCGCCGTTGGCTCATCTAAAAATACTAAATCTGGCTGTGATAAAAAAGCACGTGCAAAATTCACCTTGCTATTCCAACCGCCAGAAAGATCGGTTAGCTGTTTATCTAAAACCGCTTCTAGCTTTAATAGTTTTATGATCTCATCGTAATTGTTCAAACCTTTGCCAACCCATAGGCTAAGGAATTTACGCACCGTAATAGGCATTGCCTTACTTGGCTTGAAATATTGTGGCATATAGCCAACTTTGAGGTTTTCCTTGCGTTTTACCTTGCCAGAGCTTGGCTCAAGTAAACCCATAAGTATTTTTACAAAAGAAGTTTTCCCGCCACCATTTGGCCCAACTATGCTAATAATTTCACCCTGATTAATCGTAAAATCAGTTGTTTTAATTATCTCATTATTGAAGATTTTATAGGAAATTTTCTGCGCTGAGATTAGTGTTTTCATTATATAAAAAATATTTTTGAACTGATCAAAACTACCCCTCCCATTTATTTATTGCTACTATTTTTATTATTCGTTACTGTTTTGAAAATTATTTCATACATAAAGATAAGGATGGAGATTCTCAATAAAATAAAATTCGACTCGCACGGGCTCATCGCCGTAATAGCTCAATCCGCAGAAACTGGGGAAGTACTCATGCAAGCTTGGGCAAATAAAGAAGCAATTACCAAGACTTTGGAAACTGGCAAAATGCATTATTTCTCACGCTCACGCGATAAATTATGGATGAAGGGTGAGAGCTCTGGGCAAATTCAAATCGTTAAAGAATTATTACTTGATTGTGACCTTGATTCACTTTTGGCAAAAATCGAACAAACAGGCGTTGCTTGCCATACAGGCCGCAAAACATGTTTTTTCAATTTAATTGACAGTGATAAAATCACTATTAATCAAAAAGCAGTCACCTCACCTGATGAATTATACAAATGATATTTATCAAATTACTGATTCTTTGCCTGTTTTTTAGCAATATTACACAAGCAAGATCACTTAACTCCATGACTGTCCTTGCGCCACCAAGCATGTCTTACGCATTAACTGAGTTAATTAGGCTATATTCAAGAGAACATAATATAGTTATCACTGGCTCTTTTGATTATGCTAACAAATTAATCAAAAATATCGAAGAAGGATTACCCGCAGATATTCTTATCTCAGCTCATCCTTTATGGGTAAAACATTTAAAACAAAAAGGCTTAGCAGATGTCTCTTCCATTACCAATCTTGTTAAAAATAGCATAGTAATTGTAAGCAATGCAGAAGATGAAAGCGATATCAAAGATCTTAATGATATAAAACGTGCAATAGCCTCAATCAATCCACACCTCCATTACAACCTAGTAATAGCCGACTCAGGAAAAGATTCCCTCGGTATCTATAGCAAGCAGATTATTAATAATCTATTTGCAGAAGTGCCCAAAGAAAGCATAATAACAACGAATATGAATGTTTTAAAATATATAAATAACAAAAAAACATTTGGAATAGCTTATTATAGCGAGACTTTTGACAATGATAATATGCAAATTTTACTTTCCATACCGCAAGAAAATTATGATGAAGTAATCTATCAAGCTGCGGTAATTGCAGGCGAGAATATGGAAGATGCAAGAGAGTTTTTACAATTCTTAAAAACGCCTATCGCAAAAAAAATATTCACTAAATATGGCTTTTTAGTCTTACAATAAAATATGAGTATATCGTCTGAACCATCACGCATCTTACCATTAATAATCCTCATTACGGTAGGGCTCTGCATATTATTCGTTATTATTAGAATTCTAAGGTTTTTATATAATTTTATACGCTACATGCTTCTGTCTATACGTTATAGACAACGTGGTAGCCATTATCGTGTAAAAAAAGAGAAGAAGAAGAAAAATTTCTTCAGCACAAATGATTCCCGCTTCCGTGATAAAGAAGTAGAAAAAGCAACATCAACTGAGTTACAGGCAACAACAACTAGGGCACAATCTATAACTGAGAGAATTAATGAAAAATCTGAGGAAATGCAAATCGTCGGTATTGCCGAACCAATTGGTATGTGGACAAAATTCGTCACCTTGCAAAAACTCTCATGGCTAAAAGCTATGGTTGGCAGTAAGGCAGAAAGTGAAAAATTCTGGCAGAATATGATTGTAGCCCAACAAAAGGCACAATCTAAACAAAAAGGACGCACTGGCCCAGGGTCTTGAAGCATTTAACTTATGAATGACAAAGGGTAAAAACCTCTCCCACATTCGTCATGCTGAACTTGTTTCAGCATCTGCCTAGTTAGCAAGGAAGTACGGAGTAAGCAATTTGTAATTACGCCATGCTTTTACTATCAAACCACTATATCCTTAACTAACTCAGCAGACCCTGAAATAAATTCAGGGTGACGAATGTGGTGGGTGTGGAGCCGCTTAGCGGCTCTGGATAGCCCTATAATCCTGCGGATTCAGGCTATGACACGAGAGGGGTGCGCCCGGAGTAAATGGGAAGACTAACCGTAACCAACTGTAGCACTAATCCTTATTAGGCACAAAATCAGGTTTTTGCATTTCCGAATAAATATTTACCAATATCCGTTTCATCTTTTTTGCCATTAGGCTAGCCGCTTTTTTTTCTGCATACTTACTAGCAACATGAGTTGAATAAATATTACTATTAACGCTATAACCAGCAGTTTCACTAACAGTTGCATTAGTAATTTTCTTACCAGTTATGCTATTAGTTAAGTTATATTGCATATTAATGTTGAAATTATAACGAGAGGTTTGTCCGCTACGCTCGATTGAACCAGCACTTTCACTTTTAGTAATATTACCAATCTCTAAAATATATTTTGTCTCCACTGCTTCATCCAGAGGATTAAGTGACTTTACTAATTCATTTTTCAAGTCAAAAGCCACTTTCTTCTCTTCAGGCTGCAACAATGACATATCAAGAATAATCACCGTCTCTTTTAACATATGAATTGTAGTGCTATTCCCCTCCTTATAAAGCGGTGTAAAACCACAAGATGATAGAATTAGCACAAAGAATAAGTTTTTAAACAGCGACAACATTTACTATTTTACCAGGTACGATGATTATTTTTTTGATACTCTTACCTGCCAGACTAGGTTTGATTTTTTCTAAGTTCAAAGCAAGGTTTTCAAGCTCCTCTTTTGAGGCATCTGCATTAGCTTCAAAAGTAGCTTTTAATTTACCATTAATTTGCACTGCTATAATTTTCGTATCATCACTTAAAAACTTACTATCAGCTATTGGAAAAGCTTCCGCCATCAAGGAACTCTCTCTGCCAATTTTTTGCCAAATCTCACAAGCAAAATGCGGTGCAATCGGCACAAGTAATTTAATTAATGTTTCAAAACCCCACCTACGAACTTCCTGATGTTCTACATTAGAAGCTTCAAGTAAGTTACTGAGTTCCCTAAGTTTTGCGACTGATTTATTATGATGCATGCCGCTCATAGTTTCCGTCATATCATGAATTATCTTATTAACTCCTTTGATGAATCTCTCTTCCCCTTGAGAGATTTTACTATAATCAATATCAGCAATATTTGCCGTTTTAATATTTTCAGATAAACGCCATAATTTATTAATATAACGCCACGCACCTTCTAAACCTGTATCGCTCCATTCTAGATCCTTCTCTGGTGGAGAATCAGACAACATAAAAATCCGCGCTGTATCAGCGCCATATTTTGCAATAATTTGCGTTGGATCAACACCATTTTTCTTGGACTTACTCATTTTCTCTATACGCAAAGCCTTCACTGACTCTTTTGTATCTACATGAATATATTGATCATTTTGCTTAATTACCTTCTCAGACTCAACCCAATTACCCTGTTCGTCTTTAAACGACATATTGCAAACCATCCCTTGCGTAAGCAAATTCTTAAATGGCTCTTTTACATCTAAATATCCGCATTTGTTTAGTGCCTTGGTAAAAAAGCGTGCATATAAAAGATGTAAAACTGCGTGCTCTATCCCGCCAACATATTGATCAACTGGCAATAATTTATTCGCCACGTCTTTTTCAAAAGCCTTATCTTGCAGCTTTGCTGAACAGAACCTTGCAAAATACCAAGAAGATTCAAAGAATGTATCAAACGTATCAGTCTCACGCTCTGCAGGATTTGCACATTTAGGGCAATCAACATGCTTCCAGCTCGGGTGCGCTGCTAAGGGATTCCCCTGTGCTGTAAAAATTACATCTTCTGGCAGAGTTACCGGCAATTGGTTTTCTGGCACTGGTACAGTTCCACAATCATCACAATAAATTATTGGAATTGGGCAACCCCAATAACGTTGCCGTGAAACGCCCCAATCTCTTATACGATATTGGGTGATTGTCTTGCCTAGATCTTTTGCTTCCAACTCAAAAAGTGCATTCTTTTTTGCCTGAGCGGTTTTTTGCCCATTAAGAAAGTCTGAATTTATTGCCACGCCCTCACCAATATATGGCTTATCAACTATCGTAAAATCTTTGTCGCCATCAGGACTAACAACCGTTTTGATCTCTAAACCATATTTTTTAGCAAATTCAAAATCTCTTTCATCATGCGCTGGGCAACCAAAAACCGCACCGCTTCCATAATCCATTAAAACAAAGTTTGCGACATAAAGAGGAATAGTTTGACCAGCTAGGAATGGGTGTTTAATTTTCAAACCACTATCATAACCCTTCTTTTCCGCTTTATCTAAGGCCTCTTGGCTAGTTGAGATTTTATTACAGTCACTGAGAAACTCCTGTAGCGCCGTGTCTTTTTTTGCTAATTCTTCGGCTATCGGGTGATTCGGTGCAATTGCACAAAATGCCGCACCAAAAATCGTATCAGGCCTAGTTGAAAAAACTTCCAAGCGCTCTTCCCTGCCCTCAATTTCAAAGAAAATCTTTGCACCTTCAGATTTGCCAATCCACTTTTCCTGCATACTCTTAACCGCATCTGGCCAGCCTTTTAACTCACTCAGACCTTGTAATAGATCTTCAGCAAAATCAGAAACTTTTAAAAACCATTGTTGTAACTTCTTACGTTCAACCGTAGCGCCACTACGCCAGCCTTTGCCATCAATCACTTGCTCATTCGCAAGAATTGTTTGATCAACAGGATCCCAATTAACGTAGGATTCCTTGCGGTATGCTATGCCTTCCTTGAGGAAATCGAGGAAAATTTTCTGTTCATGTTTGTAATAGTCAGGGCTGCAAGTAGTGATTTCAGAATCCCAATCGTAAGAAAGGCCAATTTTTTGCAATTGCGCCTTCATCTTAGCAATATTTTCATAGGTCCATTTGGCAGGATGGATGTTTTTCTCGATTGCTGCATTTTCTGCTGGAAGACCAAAGGAATCCCAACCCATAGGGTGAAAAACATTATAGCCTTGCGCCCTTTTAAAACGCGCTGCTACATCGCCAATCGTATAATTGCGCAAATGTCCCATATGGATATTACCCGATGGATATGGGAACATCTCCAACACGTAATATTTTTCTTTGGCGCTATTTTCCTGAAATTTTAAAGAAGCATCATTCTGCCAAGCCTCCTGCCATTTTTTCTCTATTTTTGCAAAAGGATAGCTGATTAATTCGGTCATGTTTAACGCTTAGTTCTTGGTTTTAGAAACATTGGTGAACAAATAATCGCAGCTTTCTTTTTACCACGAATTTCAACAAAAACCTCTGTGTCTTTCTTGGCAAAATCAATCGCAACATAACCTTGACCAATTGAACTTTCTAAAGATGGAGAATAGCCAGCACTCGTTAATTCACCAATCTTTTTATTCTCTTGATTAAAAATAGACATTCCTTCACGGGCAATGCCTTTTTCTAATAATTTTATACCAACCCTTTTTTGTCTAACACCCTGCTCTTTTATTTTGGCAACATTCTCAGCACCAATATAAGCTGTGTTATCATTACTAATCACCCAACCAAGGCAAGCCTCAATAACTGAAGTTTGGTCGGTAATATCATGACCATATAATGGATAGCCCATTTCCAAACGCAAAGAATCACGTGCACCTAAACCAGTGGGTTTGACCGCGTCATTTTCTAATAAATCCTGCCATAATTGGCTTGCTTTATCATTTTCGACACTAATTTCAAAACCATCTTCACCAGTATAGCCAACACGACTTAACATAAGATCTCCATATTTGGTAGCTTTTACTTCACGAGAAGTCATATAGCTAATTTCTTTAGCTATATCCCCTATCATCATAGAGAGGATTTCTTCTGCTTTAGAACCTTGGACAGCAATGAGCGCTCTCTCTTCTAAGGTTTCTATATCAACATCAAAATTAACTGCATGCTTCTTTATCCATGCCATATCTTTCTCTTTGCAGCCAGCGTTAATCACTACAAAAAATTTATCATCTGCTAATTTGGCAATGATCAAATCATCAATAATTGTGCCTTTCTCAGTTGTTAAAACTGTATAATTTGCGTTAGAGTCAGCAATAGATTGAAAAGAAGTTGGGGTAATATGTGAGAATAGCTCAGCAGCTCTACTACCTGTTGCAAGAAATTGCCCCATATGTGAGACATCAAAGATACCACAAGAATCACGCACCCAGAGATGCTCAGCAATCATCCCTTCTGCATATGATATTGGCATATCATAACCTGCAAAATCCACTATTTTAGCATGAGAGTTTAGATGTTGATCGTATAAAGCTGTTTTATTTGACATGAGAACTAAGGTTTCTTTAAATTAGTATCACTGTAAGCATATCTCCTTTTTTAGAGCAACACCTCTCTTAGGAAGAGATTCTTAGTAAATGCTATGAACGCTTTTACACCCCTTTGCTGTTTGTCACGGTGACGATTAAGGTAAATTAAAGATTTTTGTGATGATTTTTAGTGAATGTCCTTTGTGATTGAGCGACGTGTAGTTCACCTACACGAGCCGATTGAACAAAGGTTATTCACTAAAAAGGGCGCAAAAAGATTAATTTACTACCAGAAAAGTTTTTTCTTCTTAGGAGCTGCAGGTTTTTCTTCCTGTTTTTTTGGTTTTTTAGAAGCAGGTTTTTTATTTTCCGCTTCTTTTTTAGGAGCTGGCTTATCTTCTTTAGCGCTATCAGATTTCTCTTTAGGAGCTTTCTTATCTGCATCACTATCATCACCACCGCCATTTACAGCTTTATAGCTAAGTTTTAACTTACCACGATCCATACCGATAACTTTGAAAGAAATTTCATCACCTTCGCTTACGATCTCAGTAACAGAATCAATCCTCTTATCAGCAAATTCGCTAATGTGAATTAAACCGCTGCTATTACCTAAGAATTTAACAAAAGCACCGTAATCAGTAATTTTATCAACTTTACCAGTGTAAGTTTGACCGATTTCTGGCTCTTCAACGATTTCATTAATAATGGCTAAGGCTATATCAGCTGACTCTTGATCAGCCGCCATAATTCTAATTAGGCCAGTATCATCAATGTCGACTTTAGCACCAGATTCTTCACAAATGCCTTTAATTACTTTACCACCTTGACCAATAACTTCGCGAATTTTAGCTTCAGCTATTTTAAGAGTTAATACTTTAGGAGCATTAGGGTTAAGTTCAGACCTAGATTCTGTTAAAGCTTTTGCCATCTCACCGAGGATATGTATTCTACCGCCTTTGGCTTGCTCTAAAGCTTTCTTCATGATTTCAGTAGTAATCCCTTGGATTTTGATATCCATCTGCAAAGCAGTAATACCATCTTTAGTACCAGCTACTTTGAAATCCATATCACCAAGATGATCTTCGTCACCCATTATGTCAGATAATACTTCATATTTATCACCTTCTTTAATAAGACCCATTGCAATTCCTGCAACTGCCTTGCTTAAAGGCACACCTGCATCCATCATAGCGAGTGATGAACCACAAACTGTAGCCATTGAAGAAGAACCGTTAGATTCAGTAATTTCTGAAACGATACGTAAAGTATAATCGAATTCTTCTTTGCTAGGTAAAATTGCTGCAAGTGATCTTTTTGCTAATTTACCGTGACCAATTTCTCTTCTACCTGGCCCTCTTAACATCCCTACTTCACCAACTGAATATGGAGGGAAGTTGTAATGAAGCATGAAACGATCTTTCACTGTAGGGTCTAGACCATCAATCATTTGCTCATCTTGACCACCGCCTAATGTTAGAACGACCAAAGCCTGTGTTTCACCACGAGTGAATAATGCAGAACCGTGAACTTTTGGTAATACACCAACTTCAGCAAGAATAGGACGAACTACGTCTGTCTTACGACCATCTAGCCTTTTACCATCAAACACATTGCCTCTAACAACGTCTTTTTCTAACTCTTTAATTTGTTTAGAAACTGTGTTTTCGTTAGTTTCTTCATCAATGAATTTCTCGTTAATTGCACTACGCAAGTCACTAAGCGCTTGTGTACGCTCTTGTTTCCCAACGATTGCATAGGCTTTTCTAACATCTGCTTCAGCGAATTTTTTAATTTTTGCATAAAGGTCGCTATAATCGTCAGATTTAACTTCCCATTTTTCTTTGCCGCCTTCTTTAACCATTTCATTGATCATATCAATAACTGGCTGCATTTCTTTATGACCGAACTCAACTGCACCTAACATTTGCTCTTCTGAAAGCTCAGAAGCTTGAGACTCAACCATTAACACAGAATCCTTAGTACCAGCAACAATAAGATCAAGTTGACTTTCTTCCAATTGATCATTTGCAGGGTTTAATACATATTTTCCGTCAATATAACCAACTCTAGCGCCAGCAATTGTTTCAAGGAAAGGCAATTCTGAGATTGCTAATGCAGCACTAGCGCCAATCAACGCTATTATGTCTGATTCATTTTCTTGCTCATAAGCAAGAACTGTACATATGACTTGTGTTTCATTTTTATAGCCAGCAGGGAATAAAGGCCTGATCGGACGATCAATTAATCTTGAAGTAAGAGTTTCTTTTTCAGTTCCCCTACCCTCTCTTTTAAAAAATCCACCAGGGATTTTACCAGCAGCGTAAGTTTTTTCTTGGTAATTAACTGTTAATGGAAAGAAATCCATCCCAGCCTTAGGTTCTTTTTTTCCAGTGGCTGCACATAAAACTACAGTTTCACCATATTTTACCATTACAGCACCGTTAGCTTGTCTTGCTACTCTACCAGTTTCTATTGATAAAGTTCTGCCATGCCATTGAATTTCTTTTTTGATTATGTTAAACATCTTTTGATTTTATATTTTAAGTTATCAGATTTACTGAAGGGAAGTGAATAAAGGATTGTTGAAGCAACACTGATTAAAAATGCTTCAAAAAAATAGGCACCTATTTACGGATGCCTAATTTTTTAATCAATTCTTCATATTTAGCTGGGCTCTCCCTTTTTATGTAATTAATCAGACTTTTTCTTTGTCCGATTAATACTAAAAGACCACGTCTTGAGTTGAAGTCTTTTTTATGAGCCTTGAAGTGCTCAGTAAGGCTTTTGATGCGCGCAGTCATGAGTGCGATCTGAACTTCTGAAGAGCCAGTATCACCATCTTTGATTGCGAATTCTTTTATTATTTCTTGCTTTGTAGCGGTAGTAAGAGACATATATCCTATCTTTATTTATAATTAAACACTCTAATTGCTCGGATGCTTTTACACGAATATTTCCCAAAAGCAACTACTTTATCACCAGAGCGCAGCTTTATAACATCACTTTCTAAAAAAGACAAATCGCTAACTTCTAACACCTGCCCAAAATATAGCTTTTCCACCTCCGCATTACTTAACTCATAGTTTGGCATTTCTACCAATGCATCATTAATATTGATTAAGGATTTTTTAACTTTTTCAATATCAGCGCAATCCTCCAATGATAATGATTCCTCTTTAGTAAAATCACCAACAGAGAGCCGCTCTAAACAAGAGACATAGCCACATGCACCCAGCAAATCCGCAATGTCACGCGCTAATGAACGCACATATGTCCCTTTACCACAACGCACAAGAAAACTCGCACTTTCACTATCTGCGGCTGTTAGTTTCAACTCGAATATATCAATCATGCGTGGCTGCAAGACGACTTCCTTACCCTCACGCGCTAATTTGTAGGCACGCACACCCTTAACCTTCAATGCTGAAAAATCTGGCGGCATTTGCTCAATTTTGCCAATAAAATTAGGCAATATCTTTAATATTTCAGATTCCTGCGGGCGCACATCAGAAACTTCCGTTACCTTCCCTTCAGCGTCTAACGTATCACGATTCTCGCCCCATTGAATCGTAAAACCATATGATTTCTCATGCGCCATAATGTAAGAAACTGCCTTGGTAGCCTCATTCAAAGCAAGAGGTAAAACACCGCAAGCAAGAGGATCTAACGTCCCAGCGTGACCAATCTTTTTAATGGACAAACTCCTTTTAACAATTGCCACAGCTTTCGCAGAAGAAATCCCCTGTGGCTTGTTAATGATCAGGAAGCCGTTAAGCCCTTGCTGTTTATTGGAATCTACTTTCATTTTGACTAAACATTGTTAATTAACCAAGATATTGTTACGCTTAAATGCTTAACATCAAGAAATAGTTCCAGAGAGCGTTTCAATCAACAATTGAATTGAAAGAAGAAACAACCCGCTACCATTGGTCATATCATATTCATAGAACATAATGACTGCACATAAGCAAAACAAAAAAGGATTTTCTCTAGTTGAATTATCAATCATAATCATCATTGCTGGGTTACTAATGGGAGCATTAGTCGCAGGACAAGTGTTGATGAAAAATGCACAGTGGCGCCAAGTAATGGGTGAAGTTAGAAATTATAAAATTGCAGTCGCCACATTTAAGTTAAAATATAGCGCCCTCCCTGGAGATATAGCAAATGCTTATGATTTCTGGGGCTCATCATGCAATGATACCGCCAGCTACTGTAATGGCGATGCTGATGGTCAAATCTATATGAAAGATTACGAAGCTAACACGCGAGAAGACAGCGAAGCATATAGAGCATGGCAACACTTAGCTTTATCCCAGCTCATTCCAGGAACTTATAGCGGCCAAGGCGGACAAGAACTTAATGGCACTGATGGCGGAGATATAGGATGGAACATGCCAGAATCCGTGATAAGGCCTGATGTCGGTTATATTATAAAATATACCAAATCTCTTAACCTAATACAATTAGCAAGAAGCGATGCCTCACAAAACAACTCTCCGTCATTTACCTTCATGGAAACAAAAGATGCTAAAACATTTGATATGAAATTTGATGACGGCCTACCAAGTGAGGGCAGAATCCTTGGTGACAGAACCTTTAGCGCCTCAAATAGCTGCGTTTCATCAAGCGCCTATAATCTGTCCTTTGTCGGGGAAGGATGCTATCTACAGTTCCTCTACATCGATTCATATTAAGCAATATTATTAACTTACTTTCTTCCAGATAGCATTATCGATTTTATCTAACATTTTTTTATGAGATGATAGCTCCTCATCACTAAGTGGAAAGTCACGTGCTACAAGCATTTGACGTGTTATCGCATATAAATCCACGCTACTAACATCTTCATCACCATCCGCACTACCAAGATCTAAACCTTTTTGGCTTCCACCAAACAATTCAAAATATACATCAGCAAGTAACTCAGCATCAAGCAGCGCACCATGCTTATCACGTCGTGAAATATCCACAGCGAATCTTTTACATAACGCATCAAGATTTGCAGGGCTGCCAGGAAAGCGCTCCCTTGCAATAAGCAATGTATCAATCGCCCGCTCTTTTTTCAAAGGTTTTAATTGCTGATTCGCAAGCTCTGCATTTAAAAAACCCAAATCAAAAGCCGCATTATGAATAACCAATTTATCATTTGCGATGAAATCCAAAAAACCCTGCGCTACTTCCTTAAAAAGAGGCTTATCTGATAGAAACTCACCACTTATCCCATGCACTTTAAAAGCCCCAGCGTCAACTTCACGCTGCGGATTAATATATACATGAAAATTATTATCCGTGCGTTTCTTATCAAGCAACTCCACGCAGCCAATTTCTATTATGCGATGGCCATTTGCATGGCTTAAGCCTGTAGTTTCTGTATCTAACGCTACTTCCCTAATCATAAAATCTAATTCTTTTGCATGTTTTCTAGTTTATTGATTTTTAAATCAATAAACTAGCAGAGTTAGTTCGCATTAAATAATTCGTTCGACTCATGTATTTTTATACTATTCGCTCCGAATTATTTCAAATTTACTAAAAATCATCACAAAAATCCCACAAAAGCCTACAACATTTACTAATTTTTATTTTGCAACCGACTCGTAACCAAGTCTAATTGCCTAACTACGCTAGCTTTCGATAGGCTAGTGTTAATAATCACATCAGCTCTTTTGCGTTTTTCTTTTGCGCTCATCTGCTTATTGATAATGTTCTGCAATTCTTTTACAGAGCGCCCGCCACGCTTCAGATAGCGCTGCTCCTGCAATTTGGGGTTTACAAAGCTAAGTAACACAACGTCACAAATTTTATCAAGGCTATTCTCAAAAAGCAGCGGAATGTTTAATATAATACATTTACGCCTTTGCCGATGTGCTAATTTAATGGCTTCATACATTTCCCTACGCACAAGAGGATGTAATATTTGCTCAAGATTTTTTAGATCCTGTGGGTTATTAAAAACAGAAGATGCTAATTTGTGACGATTAATTGCGCCTTGCGAATAAGCCTTAGGGTATAAAGCACGAACAGCATTAACTGCCTTGCCACTTTTAGAGAGTAGCTTATGCACAGCTTTATCCGCATCGAATATAGCAAATGAATGTCGTGCCAAATGCTTTTCAATGAATGATTTTCCGCTTGCAATCGAACCTGTTAGACCAATTATTTGCATAATTAAGAAGCACGCTTTTCTTTTATCTCATCAACAATTTGTGGATTTAATAAAGTTGATACATCGCCAAAATCATCCATTTCGCCAGCAGCTATCTTGCGTAGAATCCGCCGCATAATCTTCCCTGAGCGAGTTTTTGGTAAATCATGCACAAATTGGATTTTGTCAGGTTTAGCAATTGCGCCAATTTGTTTGGTTACAACAGCCAAAATCTCCTTGCGCAAAATCTCTTCATCACCATTGCTTTGTGGAGCGATAACAAAAGCATAAATCCCCTCGCCTTTGATCGTATGTGGGTAGCCAACAATCGCCGCTTCAATAACAGCTGGGTGCATATCAATAGCATCTTCAATCTCCGCAGTATCTAACCTATGACCCGAGACGTTTAGCACATCATCAACTCGACCGCTAATTCTATAATAGCCATCTTCATCACGCATAGCACCATCGCCAGTGAAGTAATTACCTTTGAATTGAGAGAAATATGTCTCCTTACAACGTTGATGATCGCCATAAATTGTACGAATCATCGATGGCCAAGGCTGTTTTATACATAAATTACCACTGACATTGGCTTCCGTAATTTCACTTCCCTCACTATCAAGCAAAGCTAATTGCACGCCCGGCAAAGGCAATGTTGCATAGGAAGGTTTAAGTTTCGTAATTCCTGCAAGTGGCGAAATCATTATAGAGCCAGTTTCAGTCTGCCACCAACTATCCACAATCGGACATTTACCTTTGCCGATAAATTTATCATACCAGCGCCAAGCTTCTTCATTTATTGGCTCACCAACTGTTCCCAGGGTTTTGAGTGAACTCAGATCATATTTTTGCGGAATATCATCGCCATGCGCCATGAGAGCGCGAATCGCCGTTGGTGCCGTATAGAAAATATTAACCTTATATTTATCAACAACCTCCCAGAAACGCCCCGCATCAGGGAAAGTTGGTATACCCTCAAACATCAAAACCGTTGCCCCACAAAGCAAAGGTCCATAAACCATATAGCTATGACCAGTTACCCAGCCTATATCCGCTGTACACCAGTAAACATCATTCTCCTCATACTGAAATACATTAGCAAAGGAATGCGCCGCTTCCACCATATAACCGGCTGTTGTATGCACAACACCCTTTGGCTTACCAGTTGAACCAGAAGTATAGAGAATAAATAGCACATCTTCAGAACCCATCGAGACTGGCGGACAATCCGCCTCAACCTGCGCTACTTCTTTATGCCACCATTTATCACGCCCTGTTTGCATATTTACTTGCTTGCCACTGCGCTGCAAGATGATAGCAGTTTCAATCGAATGCGTTGCTAGCAAAGCTTCATCAGCAACTTGCTTTAAATCAATATATTTGTCACCACGGCTAAAACCATCCACCGTAATAAGCATTTTACACTCTGAATCATTAATTCTATCAGCAAGAGATTTGGCAGAAAAACCAGCAAACACAACGGAATGAACCGCACCAATCCGCGCACATGCAAGCATAGCAACCATCCCCTCTGGTACAGCTGGCATATAAATACAGACGCGGTCACCTTTTTGAATATTGTTGTTTTTTAAGAGATTGGCAAATTGACAAACTTGCTCATGTAAATCCTTATAACTGATTTTACGGGCTTCCTCATTAGGATCATTCGGCTCCCAAATAATTGCTATTTGCTCAGCTTTATTTGCTAAATGACGATCAAGGCAATTCTCACTGATATTTAACTTTCCGCCTGCAAACCATTTAACATTAAGGTCAGTTAAATTGCCGCTGAGAACCTCGTCCCATTTTTTATGCCATGTGAATTCTTCAGCTTTAGCTTCCCAAAAGCCAACAGGGTTATCAACCGAGTTTTGATATTCAGCTTGGTATTCAGCGAGATTATTGACTTTTTTTATCATGGCTCTCTTTTAGAAAAAAGATTATTTGCCGACCACTAAATTATCCATCAATTCTTGTACAGTCGGAATATAATTGTTTTTATAAAGCGGATCGCTAGCAAAACGATATGCATTATGCCCAGCAAACATTAATTCATGATCTATATCGGCACCTTGGACAATATCTGTCAAAGTTTTTTGAATACAGAAACTACGTGGATCAGGCTTTCTGCCTGTGGTAAAGTTTCTTTCTGCATCAGTCATCCAATTACTAAAACGGCAAGCACTCAAACAACCCATGCAATCTACCTGATCCTTATGAATTTCCTGCTCTTTTTCCTTCGTTACAAAAATCACTGTATTATCAGGTGTTTTCATTATCTCACTATAGCCGCTAGCAACCCAAGATTTAACAGAAGCTTCATCCTCCTCTTTTATATGAATCTTCCGGCCGCGCGCTCCATATGCAAATTCACGATTAAACTCAGCATCAGCCTTTGCTGCAAATGCTACTTGCCTTTTTTCTCTGCCTTGTAATTCTTTAATAAATGAATTCTCCACTGCCGATGAGTAAAACCCTGTAGGGCTAAAGCGATTTAAATAAACATCGCCTTCTTTTAGATTAAGCAATTTAAGCTTCCATGCTTTAGGCACAGGGCTTTCTTGTGTAACAACAGGCCTTGTCCCAAGTTGGAAAACGATTTTACCAATTTCAGGATTGTCGAGCCAGTCTTTATATTCTTCCAAATTCCAGACACCGCCAGCCATAACGATTGGTACTTCTTGTAGCCCAACTTCATTCATAAACTTACGAATCTCGACTATACGAGGATATGCAGGTTGAAACACTTCAGGATCTTCAGCGTTAGACAAGCCATTATGGCCACCGGCCTTCCATGGATCCTCATAAACTACACCACCAAGATTTTTGACATATTTGCTATATGACCTTTTCCATAATGCACGGAAAGCACGCATTGAAGAAACAATCGGGTAATAATAGATTTTATATTTTTCAGCAATTGGCGCTAACTTATAAGGCATACCTGCGCCGCAAGTTATCCCGTGGATGAGGCCTTTAGCCTGTTCCAAAACTTCATGTAAAATACGTTCAGCACCAGCCATTTCCCAAAGAACATTCATATGAATCCGCCCTTTGCCACTAGCTATTTCATAAGCTATCTTGGCTTGGTCAACTGCGCCTTTAATACTATATTGCATTAATTCTTCATGGCGCTCATTACGAGTTTTGCCCCTGTAAACCAATGGCACAACTTTGCCGTCCTTATCAATATTCTCAGCATTTACACCAGAAAATGTACCTATTCCGCCGGCAGCTGCAAAGCTACCTGCACTCATGCCGTTGCTCACGCCAATTCCCTTCCCACCTTCAATAATTGGAAATACCTCCTGACCGGAGATCATCATCTGTTCTATAATATTTTTCAAAAACATATCTCTTTAGACTAATTTACAGTATGAAACTGCTAATTTCAATTTGGAGGAAGATAAAAGGCTTAACTGTAATCGTCAAACTAAATAATACCATTTCTGACCGTTATTAACACTCACTAAAGCATTCAAAAAGATTGATTTGCGACACTCCCTCCATATAATGTTGAAATAATAGACTATCACTAATTAAGGTAAATATTATGACTAATAAAATGAGAGCAATACACCCAGGAGAAATCCTCAATGAAGAATATGTCAAACCTCTGCATATGAATGCTAATAGTTTGGCAAGGGCTTTGCG
>JAWUXM010000014.1:0-8174 GCA_034111325.1 Rickettsiales bacterium | reverse complement strand
CTATTGAGAACCTGTTAGGTTATCAATAGTGGCGGAGCTAACTCATTGAAAATCCTGCGCATGAGTCACGTAGAAGACTACGCTCACCTGCTCGGATATTCCAATTCGTCAAAAATCAAATCAAAAATTTCTGATTTGGGATACTCCCGTTATCGTCGAATATTGGCAGGATAATTCTGCATAAAGCGCCAATTAGCATTATTGTAAAAATTATGGTGTAGGGTTTTTGTAAGTCATTATGAACACTTCTACCAGTGTGACCTAACGAGACTCTGGCGATCATTCCTATGGTTACAAGCCCTATGCCGCCGAAGGTAAAGGAATGTAGGGCGATATTGGTTAGGGAGGGGCTAAAGAAGCTTAGGGCTTTTAGGGCAAAGGCCAAATCTGCTCATTTAGTTACAAGGGGAATATTGTAACATTATAAACGCTTCATTTCTTCCAAAGAAAACTTCTGTAAAAAAACTTGCTTATTACGCAACCAACCTATAGAAAAATATTCTTTAATTATTTAAAAAACAAACATGAAAACGTCACTTTTAATACTAATTCTCCTATCTGCTACGTCATGTACTAGAAATTATAAACACAGCCCCATTTCTCATCAAAACAACATTTCTTTGAAGGATATAGATTTCACTAAAGATTTTAAAACGGGAAAAGCGTGTGCAACTCTAGATGATGGAATAACTTTTAATGGAACACACTCAATTATTGATGCTGCAAAGAACGGAAACATAAAAACCGTAGTGTTTGTAGACCATACAGAAACAAAAAATTTCTTTCAACCTGTAGAACGTTGCGTCTTAGTTTACGGCAACTAAAGATAGACAATTTCTTCCATGTGCTCTCTGCACAAGGGAATCTCCAATAGTGCTTGTGATGGCAGCCGGAAATGAAACGGCAGCCTAAACATGAAATCGGCGGCAATACAACATCACTATATGGCATAAACGTAAAACAGGCGAAGCTGGAAAAGTTGGTGTCAATATTACTCGTGACGTCTCCACCGTTTATCATGACCGAGAGCTTACTAAACTAATACGCACGTCTCATATTTCCAGAAATCCGCAACCCAATAGTCGATAATTTTTCATTTTATTTTTCTTGGATAGGCGCAGGCTATTGCACCAAATATCTAAATATATCTTCTAAATCCGCCTCTTTTGTCGAGATGTCTTTAATTGCTAATTTCTCGCTCACAAGATCTTTTAATATGCTATCAATCGAATCTCTTTTGCTTTTATATTTTATTAAAATACGATCAGCACTAATAAGCTCTGCATCAAGTTTGGCAAGTTTTTTAGGTAAGGTTTTTAATGGTTTGTCTAAAGTAATAATAATTTCTTTATTATCTAAAATACGCATTAGATTTGCAGTTTTATCCTGCGCTATGACCTTGCCATGGTTGATAATCGCAATCTCATCGCATAATTCCTGCGCTTCTTCGAGATAATGAGTTGTCAGCAAAATCGTCATTCCTTCATTATTTAACTTACGCACATAGCTCCATAATTGCGAACGCAATTCAACATCAACCCCTGCTGTTGGCTCATCTAAAATTAAGATCTCTGGATTATGCACTAAAGCTTTAGCGATTAGCAAACGACGTTTCATTCCGCCAGAGAGCATACGTGGCTTAACATCGGCCTTATCCGCCAGCCCTAAAGCAGTGAGAATTTCTAACGAGCGACGATCTTTCTTTTTAACGCCAAAGTAGCCAGCGTAGATTTCTAAAGTTTCGCGGACTGTAAAAAACGGATCAATAGTGATTTCTTGCGGGACAATGCCAAGTTTATAGCGCAAGGCAATTGGCTGCATATCCATATCAATATCCGCAACTTTAATCTGCCCAGAGCTTTTCTTGACAATGCCTGCCAAGATATTGATAAAAGTTGATTTACCAGCACCATTTGGTCCAAGCAAGCCAAAGATCTGACCTTTTTTGATGGTTAAGTGAAAATCCTCAAGCGCAGTTTTACATCCTGGTTGACCAATCTCACCATAATTCTTAACTAGGTTCTTAACTTCTATGGCTGATTTGCTAGACGGCATGCCTATATGATTTTTTTATCTTTAAGTAATTGCTCAAACTCACCACTATCGTGCATTTCACGGATAATGTCGCAACCACCAATAAATTCACCTTTGATATATAGCTGTGGAATAGTTGGCCAGTCACTGAATTTTTTTATGCCTTCACGGATTTCTGTATCAGCTAAAACATCAACATCCTGAAAAGGTACGTTGAATTTTTTTAAAACTTGCACAGTTACAGATGAAAAACCGCATTGTGGAAAGTCCGTACTGCCTTTCATGTAGAGTACTACATCATTAGAGTTTATTTGTTCTTCGATCTTTTTATTAATGTCAGACATAATTTCTATTTATTTAATTGAAGTTTTTAAAGCAAGTGCGTGTAAATCTCCGCCGACCTTATCACCTAAGGCTTGGTAGACTAATTTATGTTGTGCAATTTTCGACATCCCTGCAAAAGAGCTATCCGCAATATGCACCTCATAATGGTCACCGTCGCCAGCTAAATCAATGATTTTTATTTCTGCCGCAGGAAAAGCTTCTATGAGCATTCCATTTAAGATATTTTCTGCTATTGCCATTTTTATATATTTAGTATAGTTTGTTTCCTTGCACACTCTCTAACTTATCCTAGTGGATTTATCAATACAATGTTTGACCTAAGCTCCTACAAGCGAATCGTTATTAAAATCGGTTCAGCACTAATCATAGATAATAAAGGCAATGTACGCACAAAGTGGCTAGAAACCCTTGCAGACGACGTTGCGCGCCTAAGAAAAGACTATGATATGGAAATTATCATCGTCACTTCTGGCTCAATTGCAGTTGGTTGTAAATATCTAAACATTCACCGTAAATCCTTAAAAATAGCAGAAAAGCAAGCTGTTGCCTCATATGGGCAAACTTACTTAATCAAGCATTTTCAAGATGCCTTTGCGAAAGCCAAACAAAATATATCACAAATTTTAGTCACTATTGATGATTCAGAGAATCGTCGCCGCTACCTCAACGCCAACAATACAATCAACAAATTACTGGAAATGGACATTGTGCCAGTGATTAATGAAAATGACACAGTTGCCACGAAAGAGATTCGCTTTAGTGATAATGACCGCTTGGCTGCACGTATCGCCCAAATGACTAGCTCTAATCTACTGGTTTTACTCTCTGACATTGATGGCATGTATACTGCCAACCCAAAATTAGACAAATCCGCCACTATGCTTCACGAGGTTGATGAAATTACTGATGAAATTCTTGCGATGGCTGGCGATAGTATAAGTGATGTTGGTACAGGCGGCATGTATAGCAAATTAATTGCAGGGCAAATCGCCCTTGCTAGCGGTAGCGACATGATTATCACTAAAGGTGAGTATGACAATCCCCTCACTAAGCTTAATCAAGACAAAATTGCAACGCTTTTCAAATCAAAATCCGACCCCATCTCCGCCCGTAAAAAATGGATTATGTGCTTAGAAGTTAGTGGCAAAATAATCATTGATAATGGCGCCAAAAAGGCATTAGGCAAAGGCAATAGCCTACTCGCAGTCGGTATTAAAAGAATAACAGGCAAGTTCAGCAAAGGTGATTCCGTACTCATTAAAAGCCTTGATGGTGAGCTAATCGCTCGTGGCTTAATTAATTATGATTTTGACGAAGCAGAAAAGCTCAAAGGGCAAAGCTCGAGCTCAATCCAACAAATTCTTGGTTATGACGGACAAGACGAAATTATCCATCGGGATAATATGGTTCTAGCTGATATCTAGAAATCTTGCTAAATAACATTTGAACTATATTTTAACCAGCCATGCTATACTCCGATGAAAAACATCAGTTTGCTTTTTCCTTGTGTCATCGCCTGAATTTCATAGAAATTCTAGGGCGATCCATAAATAACGAGCAAGATAACTGACTGAGTAAGTATGGATTTGCCCTAGAATCGCAAACGATTCAGGCAATGACAATAAAAATCAAAACATAAAAAAATGCATCAATTTAGAACACATAGTTGTAACGAATTAAACAAAGACCATATTGACCAAACCGTAAAGCTTTCTGGTTGGGTAAATGGCAAACGTGACCATGGTGATTTACTTTTTCTCGATATTCGTGACCATTACGGAATCACCCAATGCGTTGTTGAATCTGGTAGCAATAAACATGTTGATGAGTTTGCCCGTATAAAATTAGAATCGGTCGTAACTATTGAAGGCAAAATTGTCGCACGTAGTAGCAATGCTGCTAATAAAAACCTCCCTACTGGCGAAATTGAAGTAGTGATTAGCAAATTGATTATTGAATCTGCCGCTGAACAGATTCCCTTCCAAGTTAATGATAATGAAAATTACCCTGAAGATTTACGTTTGAAATATCGCTTTTTGGATTTGCGCCGCAAGGAAATTCACGATAATATAATTCTACGCAGCGAGATCATTGCTTATTTGCGCACGCAAATGCAAGAGCAAAAGTTTTTGGAAATTCAAACGCCAATTCTTACCGCCTCCTCACCAGAAGGCGCACGTGATTTCCTTGTGCCAAGCCGCCTACATCCAGGGAAATTCTACGCTTTACCACAAGCTCCTCAACAATTTAAACAATTATTGATGGCTTCTGGCTTTGATAAATATTTCCAAATTGCGCCATGTTTTAGAGATGAAGATGCAAGGGCGGATCGCTCTCCGGGTGAGTTTTATCAATTAGATATGGAGATGGCTTTCGCCACACAAGAAGATGTTTTCAATGTGATTGAACCATTACTTAAAAATACTTTCGAGAAATTTTCCAATAAAAAAGTTATAGTTAATGAGGACGGAACTTTTCCTCGCATTAGCTATCATGATGCAATGCTTAAATATGGCTGTGACAAGCCTGATATGCGTAATCCAATCATCATTAGTGATGTCACTGAGATTTTCGCTGAAAGTGAATTTACTATTTTTGCTAACAACATCAAAAAAGGCTCCGTTGTACGTGCAATTCCTGCACCAAATTGCGCAGATAAGCCACGTAGCTTCTTTGATAAAATGATCGAATTTGCCATTAAGGAAGGTGCGGGAGGCTTGGCTTACATTATTTTCTGTGCTGATGGCACTGTCAAAAGCCCTATTGCAAAATTCCTAACTGAAGAACAATTAGCTGAACTCAAAAAACTCGCTAATTTAAATGATGGTGATGGTGTTTTCTTCGCTTGTGACAAAGCTAATAAAGCTGCGAACATCGCTGGTAAAGTTAGAACACAAATCGCTCAACAATTAGAAATCATCGAACAAGATGTGTTTAAATTTTGTTGGGTAGTTGATTATCCTTTCTATGAATTAGATGAGGAAACTGGTAAAATCGATTTCAGTCATAATCCCTTCTCAATGCCGCAAGGCGGAATGGCAGCGTTAGATAAAGACCCATTAGATATTTTAGCTTATCAATATGACGTAGTTTGTAATGGTGTTGAACTTTCCAGCGGCGCTATTCGTAACCATAAGCCAGAAATTATGTATAAGGCTTTTGATATTGCTGGCTATGATGCAAAAACTGTCGATGATAAATTTGGCGGTGTAATTCGTGCATTTAAATTTGGTGCGCCACCACATGGCGGCATCGCACCTGGGATTGACCGTATGGTCATGTTAATCGCTGATACATTAAATATCAGGGAAGTGATTGCTTTCCCGATGAATGGCACAGCACAAGATTTATTGATGAATGCACCGAATATTGTTGATGAAAAGCAATTAAAGGAGCTCAATATTGAATTAAGCAAGAATGCTCTCAAAATTCTCTCTGGTGATGACAAATAAAAAAAACGCTGATTTATTAGCACAAAATTTACGTGATAATCTAAAACGTCGCAAACAAAACGCCGCACCAAAACCATCAGCAAAAAAGGAGAATGCTATTCAAAAAAACCAGAAAACCACTTAAGAAAAAAGCGCTGATTCGTGCACGCATGAAAAAGATTGCGCTAATCATGACTGCGATTCGTGCGCAACGCCAAGCTGCAAGCCGCCAAAAAGGCAATGACTTAAGCAGAAAACAACTCAAGAAACTTAGCCTAAAAGGTGGTTGGACACCTGATAAAGGAAATAACATACTGAGGAAAATTAAGAAAATTCAAGGGCGCATTGCCGCTGCGAGATTACGCGCCCTTGACCGCTGGAAGTCCGTAAAAAAATAGCTAAAGCAAGATCTCATAAAATCTAGTGGCGTTTTGCAGATTATTTTCTAAGATGCAGCCAGTTTATAACTATGATTTGATAGAAATATGTCTGTAATGTCTGATAAATGGATTCGCAAAATGGCTAATGAAGAGAAAATGATCGAACCTTTTATTGATGTATTGCAAAAGGAAAATGCCAAAAAAGAAGGAGCGATTTCCTATGGAGTCTCGTCATATGGCTATGATGCACGGGTTGCAGATGAATTTAAGATTTTTACTAATGTGAATTCTGCTGTAGTTGATCCAAAAAACTTTTCTAATGAAAGCTTCGTTAATCGCACAACAGATGTTTGCATTGTTCCACCTAATAGCTTTGTACTAGCACGTACAGTTGAATATTTCCGCATTCCGCGTGATACACTAGTTATTTGCGTCGGGAAATCGACATATGCACGCTGCGGCATTATCGTTAACGTCACCCCGCTAGAACCTGAATGGGAAGGTCATGTTACTTTAGAATTCTCCAACACCACCCCATTACCCGCAAAAATCTACGCTGGCGAAGGCGCTTGTCAGTTCATATTTTTAAAAGCCAATGAAATTTGCGAGACTTCATATAAAGACCGGTCTGGCAAATATATGAACCAAACTGGCGTTACCTTACCGAAATTATAATCAATAAAGAGAGATAAATTGCAAAAATTAATTATCCAAGGCGGCACTAAATTAAACGGTAGAATCCGTATCAGTGGCTCAAAAAACTCTTCTTTGCCAGCAATGGCGGCAAGTTTACTAACTGATAAAAAAATTATCATTCACAATCTTCCACATTTGGTGGATATTTCAATCATGGCAAATTTACTGGCCACACTTGGAACAGGGGTTGAGATTGTTGATGATGGTATGCTCGATGGTGCACGTGGGAGAACGTTAAGTTTTAAAACCAAAAAACTTAAAAGCGACACCGCACCTTATGATCTCGTTTCAAGAATGCGCGCCTCGATTCTAGTTCTAGGTCCTTTGGTTGGGCGTTTTGGCAAAGCCATAGTTTCCCTTCCTGGCGGTTGTGCAATTGGCACTCGCCCTGTTGGTCTACATTTACAAGCTTTGGAAGCATTAGGCGCAAAAATCGATATCAAAGACGGCTATATTCACGCATTTGCCAAAGGTGGCTTGAAAGGTGCTAAAATAGATTTTGCTAAAATAACCGTAACTGGCACGGCAAACGCCATTATGGCCGCCTCCCTTGCGAAAGGCACAACAATTATCACCAACGCCGCGATAGAGCCTGAAGTTACTAATTTGATCGCTATGCTTCAACAAATGGGAGCTAACATTGAAATCACTGCAGAACGGACAATCCAAATCATTGGAGTGAAGAATCTACATGGCGCAGAAATCACTATGATCCCTGATCGGGTTGAGGCAGGAACATTCGCTATTGCCGCATTAATCACCAATGGCAAATTAGAGCTCGATAATATTGATATGGAGATTTTTGACCCTATCAAAAAAGAGTTGAAAAAGGCTGGTGCTAAACTCACTGCTACAAAAACAGGAGTAATAATTGAATCCACCAAGAAAAATTTCAAAGCTTTTAACATTGAAACCATGGCTTTCCCTGGCTTCCCTACTGATATGCAAGCACAATTTATGGCACTGCTTAGCATAGCAGAAGGAAAATCCAAAATCACCGAATCTATTTTTGAAAACCGCTTCATGCATGTAGCAGAGCTACGCCGCATGGGCGCTGATATTGAAGATAATGGTAATGAGGCAATTATCAAAGGTGTTAAAACGCTAAAAGGTGCTGAAGTGATGGCAACTGATTTACGTGCATCTGTCGCTTTAGTCCTCGCTGCCATGGCTGCCAAAGGTGAGACTACTCTAACCCGCATTTATCACCTTGATCGTGGTTATGAAAATCTTGAAGAGAAGTTACGTAAGTGTGGTGCTAAGATCCATCGCTCCTCTTAAAATCTAA
>JAWUXM010000013.1:0-66808 GCA_034111325.1 Rickettsiales bacterium | reverse complement strand
ATTGAAGATTAATTTTTTATATCAACTCTTGCGCTTGTGAAAAAAGTTACTATATAACGACTACTAATTAACAAAATTAAAAGTTTTAACGGTAAAATCATGAGCAAAATTATAGGAATTGACTTAGGTACGACAAATTCTTGCGTAGCTATAATGGAAGGCAAAGAAGCCAAAGTTATCGAAAATGCTGAAGGTTCAAGAACGACTCCTTCGATCGTTGCATTCGCAGAGAAAGAAATGTTAGTTGGTTCATCAGCCAAGCGCCAAGCAGTTACCAATCCTCAAAACACTCTATTTGCGATCAAACGTTTAATCGGCCGTACATTTGATGATCCATTGACTAAAAAAGACATGGAAGTTGTGCCTTACAAAATCGTTAAGGCAGGTAATGGAGATGCATGGGTTGAAGCAAGAGGTAAGGAATATTCACCAAGCCAAGTTAGTGCGTTCATTCTGCAAAAAATGAAAGAAACGGCAGAGAGCTACTTAGGTGAAAAAGTAACTAAAGCAGTTATTACCGTTCCTGCATATTTTAATGATGCGCAAAGACAAGCAACAAAAGACGCTGGTAAAATTGCTGGCTTGGAAGTTTTAAGAATTATCAATGAGCCAACCGCTGCCGCTTTATCTTATGGTCTTGATAAAAATGAAGGTAAAACTATCGCAGTATATGACTTGGGTGGTGGTACTTTTGACGTTTCAATTCTAGAAATTGGCGATGGTGTATTTGAAGTAAAATCCACTAATGGTGATACTTTCCTTGGCGGAGAAGATTTCGACATGCGTATCTTAAATTTCATCGCTGATGAATTTAAAAAAGAGCAAGGGGTTGATTTAAGAAAAGACCCATTAGCACTACAACGTATTAAAGAAGCTGCCGAAAAAGCAAAAATCGAACTTTCTTCAGCGACTGAAACAGATATTAATCTTCCATATGTGACGGCAGATGCTTCTGGTCCTAAACATTTGAACATAAAAATTACTAGGGCAAAATTAGAGCAGCTAGTTGAAGATCTAGTAGATAGAACAATAGAGCCTTGTAAGCAAGCGCTTGCCGATGCTGGTGTTAAGGCTTCTGAAATTGACGAAGTGATTTTAGTCGGTGGTATGACTAGAATGCCAAAAGTTCAGGAAAAAGTTAAAGAATTCTTCGGCAAAGAACCACATAAAGGTGTAAATCCTGATGAAGTTGTTGCTCTTGGTGCAGCGATTCAAGGTGGTGTGTTGCAAGGCGATGTGACGGATCTTCTGTTGTTGGACGTGACTCCACTTTCTTTAGGTATTGAAACTATGGGCGGTGTGATGACTAAAATCATCGAGAAAAACACTACTATCCCAACTACTAAAAGTCAGACCTTCTCTACTGCGGAAGATAATCAAAACGCTGTTACGATCAGAGTTTTTCAAGGTGAAAGAGAATTGGCTAATGATAATAAATCACTGGGTCAATTTAACTTGGAGGGAATTGCGCCAGCACCACGTGGCTTACCGCAAATTGAAGTGTCTTTTGACATTGATGCGAACGGTATAGTTAACGTTGGAGCAAAAGATAAAGCTACTGGTAAGGAACAAAAAATATCTATCCAAGCTTCTGGTGGGTTAAGCGATGCAGAAATTGAGCAAATGGTCAAAGATGCAGAAGCCAATGCTGGTAAGGATAAAGAAAAGCGTGAGCTAATTGAGGCAAAAAATGCAGCTGACACTTTGATATACTCAGTAGAAAAGTCTCTTAAAGAACATGCAGATAAGGTTCCTGAGGATGATAAAAAATCTATAGAAGAGCAAATTTCTGCTTTGAAGGAGGAGCTAAAGAATGAAAATTCTGAAGCTATTAAGCAAAAAACTGAAGCATTATCAGCCGCCTCCATGAAAATGGGTGAGGCGATTTATTCGCAAGCTGCAGAGCAGGGTGGTGAGCCTTCTGGTTCAGCTGAGTCTGAGAATAAAGATGAAGACGCTGTTGATGCAGAATATGAAGAGGTTAAGGAAGGAGAAGAGCCTTCTGACGCTGAAGCTAAAGATAAAGATGCTGCAAAAAAGGATGAAGCATCTGATCTTGACAAGGATGAAGATAGCAAAGCTAGCTAAGAGTCTTGCTCTGTTATTGGTGTAGTATGAAAATCTAGAGTAGCCACTACTCTAGATTTTTGTATATAAGGAGCCTATAAGAATTTCATATAACATTCGTAATAAATAAATGGCTGATAAAGATCTATATAAAACTCTAGGACTGCAAAAAGGTGCAAGCGAGGCGGAGATTAAAAAAGCATATCGCAAACTTGCTATGCAATATCACCCTGATCGCAACTCAGGTGATAAGCAGGCTGAAACAAAATTCAAAGAAATAAGCAGGGCTTATGAAGTTTTAAAGGATCCAGGCAAAAAACAGCAATATGATACTTATGGCTCTACATCGGGCGGTGGTAATCGTGGCGGGGGCAGTCAAGGGTTTGAAGGGTTTGATGATGGTGGTTTTTCAAGTAGCAACTTTAGTGATATATTTAGTGAATTCTTTGGTGAGAGAGCTGGCGGTGGCGCAAGCGCAAGGCAGACTAGCACTAGAGGAATGGATTTACGTTATAATTTAGATATTTCCCTAGAAGATGCATATGCAGGTAAAGAGCAATCTATCACATTCTCAGTAGCGCAAAGTTGTGACAAATGCAAGGGTTCGGGATCAGCAGATGGCTCTAAGCCTATCAGTTGTAATGTTTGTGCAGGGCATGGAAAAGTACGTGCGCAACAAGGGTTTTTTATTGTAGAGAAAACATGTCATAATTGCGACGGCACAGGAGAAATTGTCAAAGATAAGTGTAAGGGATGTAGTGGTTCTGGTCGTATAAATAAGAAAAAAACTTTGCAGATTAAAATCCCCGCAGGTGTAGAAGATGGCTCAAAGATTAGGTTAGAAGGACAAGGTGAAGCAGGTGTTCGAGGCGGTAATGATGGTGATTTATACATATTTGTGGCAATACAATATCACAAATTCTTTAGGCGTGAAGGTAATGCAATTCATTGCAAAGTGCCAATTAAATTTACGACTGCAGCCCTTGGCGGCAAAGTCGACATGCCAACTATTTCAGGTAAAAAAGTTGAGCTAAAAATCCCCGCTGGAACTCAAAGTGAAGCAAAGTTCCGTTTGCGTGAGCACGGGATGCCAGTTGTTAATTCACGCCTCAAAGGCGACATGTTTGTTCAGGTTGTTGTGGAGATCCCCGTAAAGCTTACAAGTAAAGAAAAGCAACTATTACAGGATCTTGATAGTGAGTTAGAGAATAATCCAAATGCTACGCCAGAGACGGATAGTTTTTTCAGCAAGTTCAAAGATATATTCAAGTAGAATCTCTCAGATTTACCCTCAAGGAGTAGAAGCTTTTTTTACTTTGAGGTGGTTTTAAATGTTAAATGATAAATGTTATATGTTAGATAGCCCATCTTTCGCTTGACACTTGCGTCAAACGATATAGAAAACAGCCTCTTAATTTGTTTAAATAGAAATAATATGTCTTGTTACGAAGCGGTTTTTATTATTGGACAGGATCTTACTGTCAAAAATGTAAATGATATAGTTGATGGTTTTGCTCAATATGTTGAGAAAAACAACGGTAAGCTAATCAAAAACGAATATTGGGGTCTGCGCAGTCTTGCTTATCCAATTGCAAAAGCAAAAAAGGCTCATTACGTGATGCTAGGGCTTGAATGTTCTGGTGAAGTAATGAATGACCTTATTAAAAAAGCAAATATCAGGGAAGACCTTTTACGTTTTGTGCCAATAAAGGTATCAGCCATTTCTAAAGAGCCTTCAGCTATTATGCCTCAAGATGAGCCAAAAGTTACAAGGGAGCCTACAAAAAGAGAATCTGCTAACGCTTAATTATAGAAAATGACTAGAAATAATAATTACAATCGTGATAACCACTTTGAAGCTGACAACGGTCTTATACCGCAGATTCAAAACGCAGCTTCTATGTTATACATGCGTAAGAACACTACTTCATCTGGCAAAAGAGCTTGTCCGCTTGAAGGTGTTCCTGAAGTTTTGTTAAACTATAAGAATGTTAGGTTAATTAAACAATTTATCTCAGAAAGAGGTAAAATCATGCCAAGCCGCATTACTGGTGTATCTAGTAAAAAACAAAGATTATTAGCTAGAGCGATTAGGCAAGCAAGAAGTTTGGCATTATTGCCAATTGAAGGATCAATATAAAAGTTTTTTTGACATGGAAGTTATATTATTAGAGCAAGTAGAAAAGTTAGGAGCAATAGGTACGATTGCCAATGTAAAGGGTGGTTATGCACGTAATTTCCTTTTGCCACAGGGTAAAGTATTAAGAGCAACTGAAGCAAATAAAGAATATTTTGAAAGGGAACGTAAAAATATTGAAGCTGCTAATGATACTAAAAAAGCTGAAGCAGAGACAATTTTAAAAAAACTTAATGGCAAAACTATTATCCTAATCAGGCAAGCGAGTGATGAAGGTAAATTATATGGTTCTGTTATGCCTCGTGATATTGCTATTGCAGTTGAAGAGCTCAGCAATACAACAATTAAGAAGAGTAGCGTAATACTTTCTGCACCAATTAGAGAAGTTGGCATTTTCAATATCAAAGTGAGATTGCATGCAGAGATTATAGCAGAAATAACATTTAGAATTGCACGCACTACTGAAGAAGCTAAAAAGCTAGAAATTAAAGTGCTAGCTCCTGCTGAAGAAGTCGCTGATTATATAGCTGGATCTGCTGAAGAAGCGCCTGCTGAAGGTGCACAAAAAGAAGTCGCTGAAGCTCCTACTGCTGAATAGTCTTTCCTTTACCTTTAATTCTCCACTAAATCTTTGGCAAATACGGCATTTGCCATTTCAGAACTATTGTTTTTTGTAGCTTTCTGATTGCGAGGAATTTCTATCCCTTTACTAATTAGGAAAACCCCAAATTCAGCAAATAAGTTAGCAAATCCTATCGAATTTAATTTATAGGCAGCATTAACAGTTGTGCTCGTATAGCACTGTCTGTCAATCTTAAAACCTAATTCATCGCATAAAATTACAAAGTCTTTAATTGTACAAAAATGTATATTGGGAGTTTCGTGCCATGTATAATCCAGCGTTTTTGTAACAGGCATTTTACCTTTTGTGGCGAGATATAAGCGATTCTTCCAATAGCCAAAATTTGGTATCGATACAATACCATATTTGGCAACACGCATCATTTCACGTAAGACTGTTTTTGGTGATTTTGTAGCCTGTATAGTTTGGCTAAGGATGGCATAGTCAACAGCATTAGTTGGATAATTTTTTAGGTCATTATCAGCGTCGCCATGTACAGCAGCTATACCTTTGCTAACAGCAATATTGACATTTTTTGGGTCAATTTCTATACCGCGACCTTTGACATTCTTTTCGTCGCGTAGAAATTCTAGTAATGTTCCATCACCACAACCAATATCAATAACATTAGAGCCTTCTCTAACTAGGGATACGATGGCTTGCAAGTCTGGCCTGAGGGTAGTATTTTTTATTTTGTTCATTTATAAACCTTCTTGTATAGCAATGCCTTGTAAGAAGTTGGTAATGGTAGAGTGAAAGGCCGGAATATCAAGGAGGAAACTGTCATGACCTTTGTTGCTTTCGATGTTGATGAAGCTTACATTAATCCCAACAGCATTTAACGCCTGCATGACTTTTTTTGCTTCACTTGGTGGAAATAACCAATCATCAGAAAAAGCAACAAGGCAGAATCTTACATTTAGGCTATTCTTAAACGCATCACTCAAGCTGCCATGTTCTTTTTCTAAGTCAAAATAATCCATTGCTTTGGTGATGTAGAGATAAGAATTTGCATCAAAGCGGTCGACAAACTTAACACCTTGGTGACGCAAATAACTTTCGACCTGAAAATCTGCTTCGAAATTATAAGATAAATTCATTTTGTCTTGTAGGTTACGGCCAAATTTATTGCTCAGTGAGTCTTCTGATAAATAGGTGATATGTGCTGTCATTCTTGCAATGGACAATCCCTTCGTTGGAAAAGTTTTTTTATTTAAATAGTTACCTTCATGCCAATTAGAATCTGCCATAATTGCTTGTCTGCCAACCTCATGAAAAGCGATATTTTGTGCGGTATGGTGTGCGGCAGTTGCAATAGGGATGACGCATGCCAAAGCTTCTGGATATTTCGATGCCCATTCAAGAGCCTGCATGCCGCCCATAGAGCCACCAACTACAGCAAAGAGTTTCTTAATCTTGAGATGCTGGGTGACAAGTAAATATTGTGCTTTGACCATGTCGCTTATGGTAATAAGTGGGAAGTCAAGATTATATGGTTTGCCATTTTTGGGGCTTATTTCCTTTGGCCCAAAAGAGCCCATGCAGCTGCCTATAACATTTGGGCAAATAACAAAAAATTTATTAGTATCAATGATTTTATTTGCTCCAACGACATCGCACCACCAGCCTTCCTTCCCAGTGACTGGGTGTTTGCCGGCAACATATTGATCTCCAGTAAGGGCATGACAGATCAATATAGCATTTGATTTTTTTGCATTTAGCTTGCCATATGTTTGGTATGCAACGGGGAAGTTGCTTATTTCAAAGCCCGAAGAAAGCTTCAAAGGTTTATCTTGCGCAAGACGAACTACATCGCCAACCTTATATTCTTTACAATCTTTTCCAAAATATGATTTGACCAGCATTTTAATTATCAGTAAGGTTTGTAATAGTCCATCTAGGGGATGGCGATAATAACCTAATATAACAATAATAAAAGAAAAGACTCTACTATGATAAAACAGCAGCTGGATTCCATACGCTCAGAGATTGATGCCATTGATCAAAACATATTAGCACAGTTGATTGATAGAACAAAATTAGTTAAACAAGTAGGGCAAATTAAAAAAGCAAATAGGCAAGATGTTAGTGTAATTCGTGCTGGTCGAGAGGCGATTATGCTACGCGATTTAACAACAAAAGCATATCCAAATTTGCCAAAAGAATTTGTAGGGCAAATCTGGCGTTTAATCATTTCTGCGTCTTTGAATATAGAGGAAAAATTTAGCATTGCAGTCTGTACGCAACATTCAGAAGCGGAGGGGTATTGGCGTGCGCGAGAATATTTTGGCTCATTCACTAACATCATCCAAAGCAAATCTGCAGAAGAAATTTTTAATGATGTAGCTAATAGAAAACATTCAGTTGCAGTATTTGGCGTTGCGGATGAAGACTGCTGGTACAGCCTTTCTCAACATAGTAATATTCAAATTTTTGCCGAAATTCCGTTTATTGTTGGTGAAGATGCTAAGGATTTACCTAAGCTTTATGCAGCGGCGTTAGTCGAAACTGAGAAGACTGGTGATGATAGAACTATTGGTATGATATCTCGCTTAGACGGCAGTGAAATATTGCAAGAAGAGGTGGTTTCTTTGCTTGCGTCTAGCTATGATTGCGAGATTCTGACCTCTTTTATTGATAAAAAACACGTCATATTTGAGGTTAATGATTTTATTGGGGAAGGGAGCATAGATATTTTTGGTGCCTACAAAGTCAAGGTTTTTGGCAATTATGCTTCGCCAATAATTTTATAGCCGCGTGCGACAATGGGTGCTATAAGTTTTGTCCTGACTTTTTTTGGTTGCGTAATAACAGATAGTTTCGTATCATCAAAGCATATTTAGGTGATTTTTGTTGGTGAATATCAAATAAGTACTTGTAATTTACCAAGTCGGTAATATGTAGTTACATGTCGATACGCAGAGAGGGGTGAAAATCTTTAATTAAAATTTAATTTACGGGTGTAGATATGAGCGTTAAGAAATACTTTAAGTCTTTAACTTTGGCATCATTTGTTGCTACGTTTTTCCTTGGGGCTTTTATGCCACAGAGTAACGCTGAGGATACATTTGTTACAATCGGTACTGGTGGTGTAACGGGGGTTTACTATCCAGCTGGTGGCGCAATCTGTCGCCTTGTCAATCGTTCTCGAAAAGATCACGGTATTAGATGCTCTGTTGAATCTACGGGTGGTTCAATTTATAATCTTAATGCATTAGAGGTGTCCAATCTTGATATGGCTGTAGTGCAGTCAGATTGGCAATACCATGCATATGAAGGTACTGGTCCTTTTGCAGGGCAGGAGCCTCGTAAAAACCTACGCTCTCTTTTCTCTCTCCATACAGAAGTTTTTACAATTGCAGTTAGGTCCGATGCAGGGATTAAAACCCTTGATGATTTAGTAGGTAAGAGAGTTAATATTGGAAATCCTGGTTCTGGTCAGAGAGCGACTATGGAAGTGTTAATGGCAGCAAAAGGTTGGACAAAAGATAGCTTTAAACTTGCTTCTGAATTAAAAGCTTCTGAGCAACCACAGGCTGTTTGTGATAATAAGATAGATGCGATGATATACGCTTCCGGGCATCCAAATGGTGCTATACAAGAAGTTACAACTTCTTGCAAAGCTAAGCTTATAAACATAACAGGAAAAGAAGTTTCAGATCTTGTGAATAAAAATAGCTATTATAGCTTCGCAACCATTCCTGGAGGAATGTATGTTGGTAACCCGAAAGATATTAAGTCTTTTGGTGTAACAGCAACAATAAGTACAACTTCAAGTTTGCCAGATGATGTGGCTTATGAAGTAGTTAAAGCAGTGTTTGATAATTTTGATAACTTTAAAACATTGCATCCTGTTTTCCAAGCACTTAATCCAAAAGATCTAGTGTACAGCGGAAATACAGCGCCTCTTCACCCTGGCGCAAGAAGGTATTTCTTGGAAAAGGGTTATATCAAAAAATAGTTTGAAGTCCCCCACATACTCTTTTAGAACTTGTTGATTAAGATCTTCTTAGTCTCCCTATTTTTGTGTGTTTAGATAGTTTAAATAACTTAATATAAAAATTTATGTCAGGCAAAAAAGGAGCAGCGGTCGAGATTTCTGATGATATACAAGATCTAGTACTTGATAATGATGCAGGTGCTCGACGCCCTTCTGGCTTTACATTAAATGTTATTTTGGGAGTGGCTTTTTTATGGTCCATGTTCCAATTATGGATTGCTTCGCCATTACCATTTGCTCTGAATATATTCGTATTAGACGGTACAAAATCTCGATATATACATTTGGCTTTTGCCTTAGTATTGGTCTTCTTATCTTATCCAAGAACTAAAAAATCTCCGCGTGAATATGTACCAATCAGTGACTGGATTATCGCTGGGTCTGCTGCATTGAGTGCTTTATATTTGTTGCTGTTCTATGAAGGCCTTTCAAAGCGTTCTGGTATGCCTAATAATATAGACATTGCAGTTTCTGTGGTCGGTATTGCATTTCTGATAGAGGCAACGAGGCGAGCTCTTGGGCCGCCATTAGCCACAATTGCAACATTGTTTTTATTATATACATATTTTGGACGTTATATGCCAGATGTGTTGATGCACAAAGGTGCAAACCTCACTAAGATTGCATCACATCAATGGCTTGCTACAGAAGGAGTCTTCGGTATTGCGCTAGGTGTGTCGACAAGTTTTGTATTCTTGTTCGTATTATTTGGAGCATTGTTAGAGCGCGCTGGTGCAGGTAACTATTTTATCAAAGTTGCTTTTTCATTACTTGGTCATTTAAAAGGTGGTCCAGCAAAAGCAGCGGTATTATCATCAGCATTAACTGGTCTAATTTCAGGATCCTCTATTGCTAATGTGGTTACAACAGGAACATTTACTATTCCATTAATGCGACGTGTAGGTTTTAGTCGTGAGAAGGCGGGTTCGGTTGAAGTAGCTTCGTCGGTAAATGGTCAGATTATGCCTCCGGTTATGGGTGCGGCAGCTTTCTTAATGGTAGAGTATATCGGGATTCCTTATATTGAAGTTGTTAAGCATGCTTTTATCCCAGCTGTAATTTCATACATAGCCCTTCTTTACATAGTGCATTTAGAAGCAGTGAAATATAATATGCCAGCCTTACCAAAGAGAAATATTTCAACAGCAAAAGCACGGCTCTTGACTAGTGGTATAATTGTATCGAGCCTTATTATCCTTACCTTTATCGTTTATCATATTTTCTCTTTTGTTAAGTCTATCTTTCCAGATCATGCAATATTGGCGAGTGGCAGTATAATAGCAATATTCTATTTAGGGTTGCTTTGGTATAAATCACGCTTTGTTGAGTTGGAAGATGATAATGGTGGGGAAATTACTGAGCTGCCAGAAGTTGGGCCAACTGTAAAAACAGGTTTGCACTTTATTTTGCCGATAGTTGTATTGGTATGGTGCTTAATGGTAGAAAGGCTATCACCAGGGCTTTCAGCGTTTTGGGCAACTGTATTTATGATTTTTATTTTAGTTACACAAAAACCTGCTATCGCACTTTTAAGAGGCGAAAAGGCAAAAGTTAATCCTGCGGTTAAAGAAGGTTTTAGGGACTTATTTGAAGGGTTAGTAACTGGTGCGCGTAATATGGCTGCAATCGGAATTGCAACTGCTGCAGCGGGGATTATTGTTGGAGTCGTAACGCAAACAGGTGTTGGTAATAAAATGACAGAAGTTGTCAGCATAGTAGCTGGGGATTCTGTCCTGTTAATGTTAATATTTACAGCCTTTATTTGTCTGATTCTTGGTATGGGGCTACCAACAACTGCAAATTATATTGTTGTATCTAGCCTAATGGCAACGGTGATTGTTCAGCTTGGCAAGCAAAATGGTCTTCTTGTACCATTAATTGCTGTGCATTTATTCGTGTTCTACTTTGGGATTATGGCAGATGTTACGCCCCCCGTTGGGCTAGCCTCGTTTGCAGCAGCAGCTGTTTCAGGTGGTGACCCAATCAAAACAAGTCTACAGGCGTTTGTTTACAGCATTAGAACGATGATTCTTCCGTTCATCTTTATGTATGATAATGAGATGCTTTTGATTGGCGTAAATAGTGTCTGGTATGGAATCTTCGTCTTTCTAAAAATGTCTGTTGCAATTTTAATCTTTACCGCTGCAACGCAAAACTATCTTGTTGTGAAAAGTAAAATATTCGAGAGTGCGCTTTTACTTATTGCCTCTCTTATGATCTTCTTGCCAAATTTATGGATCAACCAAGTATCAGCGCCTTACAAAAGGGAAAACCCTTTAAATATTGAGCGTGTTATGGCTGAAAGAGAGGTCGGTGAAGATTTCCGAGTAGTTGTCGTTGGTAGGGACTTTCTTGGTCGTGACAAGCGCTATGTAATTAGTATTGTTACTCCTGAAGGCGATAGTGGTAGGGAGAGACTAGAGAATTATGGCGCCATGCTTTATGAGGAGGATAGTAGAATGTTAGTTGATTATGCTAAATTTGGTAGCCAAGCCAAGAAGGATGGATTTGACATGGATTTCGAAATTACTGAAATTAAGCTGCCACGGCAGCAGCCATCTAAACATCTGATGTATATACCGGCTATGCTACTTTTCTTTTTTGTTTACATTAGACAGAAAAGCAGAGCTAATAGTTCCATTAACCTTGTTAAATAGTTTGAGGCACCCTTATGTATAAAAATATTCTTTACCCGATAGATATTTTTGAAAATAACTCGTGGAATGATTCTTTGCCTATAGTTAAAGAATTAGTAACCAAGTTTAATGCAAAATTACACATCATGACTGCGGTTCCTGATTACGGTATGAGCCTTGTTTCTCAATATTTCCCGAAAGGTTCGGTTGATAGAGTAATAGAAAAAACAAAGGAAGCACTTCATCAATTTGTTGATGAGAACTTAACTGATGATTCAATTGATATTGGTCACATTATTGTTGCAAAAGGTGGAGCAGTTTACCAATCAATTATTAATACTGCTGACAAAATTGATGCTGACTTAATCATGATTTCTGCACATCGTCCAGAACTAAGGGATTATTTATTGGGTCCAAATTCAGCGAAAGTTGTTAGACACTCAAAAAGATCAGTTTTAGTAATGCGTTACTAATTTTACTTTTTTCCCTAGTGAGCAGGTTCGGCGATCAACTTTTAGAAACAGCAGATCTTACAAGGAAGCGCATAGATAGTTTGCTATCTACTGATGGATTAGGTGCAGAAGCGGGCTTGCTTGAAGCAATGCGCTACATGTCCCTTTCTTCAGGTAAAATGCTGCGATCATTCATGGTTGTGGCTGTTTCAGACATGCTCAATGTTTCACGCCAATCCTCTATCATCGTCGGTAGCGTCGCTGAATTAATTCATACTTACTCTCTAATCCATGATGATTTGCCATCAATGGATAATGATGATATGAGGCGTGGTAAGGCTAGCTGCCACAGGCAATATAGTGAAGCAACAGCTATTCTAGCTGGTGATGCTCTATTAACTTTTGCTTTTGAGATTTTAGCGAATAGGGAGACACATCCAGACCCCGTAATTCGTAATAATTTAGTTGCAGAAATGGCGCGCTCTATTGGATTTACTGGAATGGCTGGCGGGCAGTATATTGATATGAATAGTAAGGATGGAGCCTTAACTCTTGATGAAATAGTACATTTACAGAAATTAAAAACTGGCGCTTTGATTAAATTTTCCTGCGAATCAGGGGCGATTATGGCAAATGTTGAAGAGCCAATACGTAATAGTATTAAGCGTTACGCCCATGATATCGGTATTGCTTATCAAATTGCTGATGATTTATTAGATGTTACAACTAATACAAAAACTCTTGGCAAAACAGCTGGTAAAGATCAAAAGCAGGGAAAGGCAACTTTTGTAAAAATCTTAGGTAAGGAGCAAGCACGTAAACAAGCTGAAATGCTTGTTAAACAGGCAATAGAGCATTTGCATGTTTTTGGAAAAGAGGCTGATTTATTACGTGATCTCGCAGAATTTATTTTAACAAGGAAAAAATAATGGAGCATTTTATTCATCTATTTATTGATTCTTTGACCGCTGCAATAATCCTACCCTTGCGCACGGAGTCAGTTGTAGAAATAATGGCTTCTTTTCCTGAATATAATAAATATCTGATTTACACAACAGCCTTGCTAGCAAGCATGTTGGGTAGTTTAATAAATTATTATATAGGTCGGTTTATAGGCGCGTTGCGCCATTCTAGCCTATACACGATAGATAAAAAAAACTGGCAAAATATCAGAAAATTTAGCAGTTATTTGATATGGCTATTATTATTTTCATGGGTAGATTTCTTTGGTAATTTATTTACGTTGTTTGCAGGATTTATAAAAATTAACTTGGCTTTGTTTCTAATATTGTTATTTCTAGGCAAAGCGGTTTATTATTTGGTTATATTACTATGAAAAAAAAGACTATTTTACTGGAAGCAAATCACGATGTTAAGAAATATTCGGGCAATGTTAATGTGCCTATTTTTCAGACATCTACGATATTGTTTGACTCTATAGCGGATCTGCAAAAATCAGAGCAGCCATATGGTAGGCTAGGCACGGATACGACTTATGCCTTAGCTGAGACAATTTGTAAGCTTGAGAATGGCTATAAGACAATTATTACACCATCTGGTCTTTCAGCAATTACATCGGTTTTGAGTGCTTTATTAAAAAATGGTGATCACATCCTTGTTGATGAAGAAGTATATGGCCCAACACGAAATTTTTGTGATAATGAATTAAAAAAGTTTGGTATTGAAACAGATTATTACCCAGCCGATAGCTCTGCAAAGGAACTCGCTAAGCTAGTTAAAGATAACACAAAACTAATTTTCTTAGAAAGCCCCGGTTCAATTAGCTTCACTGTACAAGATATAGCGGCGATTAGTAAGTTGGCAAAAACACATAATATTTGCACAATAATCGACAATACATGGAGTGGAGGTTATTTTCTCGATGCCATTGGGCATGGTGTTGATATTTCTATCCAATCTTGTTCAAAATATATTTCTGGTCATTCAGATATATTATTGGGCTCAATTACGCATAATAATCTAGCAAACTACCGTAAGGTGCATGCATATGTGAATCGTGCTGGCGTGCGTGCTAGCCCTTATGATTGCTATTTAGCGCTACGCGGAATTAAAACATTGTCAGTTAGAATGGAGCAACATTACAAATCTGCTTTGGTGATTGCGAAATGGTTGAAATCGCGCAAGGAAGTTGAGAAAGTGATTTACCCTGCTTTATCATCTGATGCAGGACATAAATTATGGAAAAAGCAATTTACAGGCGCTTCGGGGTTGTTTAGCTGCACTTTTAAGAAAAAATACAGCAAGAAACAGCTAATAAAAGTCGTCGATAGCTTAAAGCTTTTTGGCATAGGCTATTCATGGGGAGGCTATGAAAGCTTAGTGATGTTTTTTGAAAATGTGGCGACTGTTGATTCTGAATATCTGGTTAGATTCCATATTGGTCTAGAAGATATTGATGACATCAAGGCTGATCTTGAACAGGCACTCAAAACTCTCAAATAAATGAAACTTGTTTCTTGGAATATAAATTCAGTACGCTTACGAATTGATTTACTAGGAAAGCTTGCCGCAGAACATCAACCAGATGTGATTTGCTTGCAAGAAACCAAAACGCAAGATCAATTCTTTCCTGAAGCAGAAATTAAAAAAATGGGTTATGATTACATCGCTTTTACTGGTGAAAAATCATATAATGGCGTAGCAATTCTCTCTAAACTTCCTTTAGCTAATATTCAAACCCGTGATATGGTAAAAAAGGGTGATAAGCGCCATATTTCAGCAGTTTTGCCTAATGATATAGAAGTGCATAATTTCTATATTCCTGCCGGCGGCGATGTGCCTGACCCTAAACTGAATCCAAAATTCGCTCATAAATTAGATTTTGTTGACGAAATGACGCAGATTTTCTCTGCAAGAACACCACAGGATAAAATGATTATCGTGGGAGATTTTAATATTGCGCCGTTAGAGCATGATGTCTGGTCACATAAGCAATTACTTGATGTCGTCTCACATACGCCAATTGAGGTGAAAAAGCTTAATGCGCTCAAAGCAAGCAGAGATTGGTGTGATACGCATCGTGAATTTACAGATCATGATAAAAAGCTTTATAGCTGGTGGAGTTATAGGGCGCGTGATTGGGAGAAATCTGCTCGCGGAAGACGTTTAGATCATATTTGGATTACGCCAAATTTACGTGACAATCTACAATCTACACAAGTTATTCAGGAATCACGTGGTTGGCAGCGCCCGTCGGATCATGCAGTGATCACTGCGCAATTCCACCGATTCGTTCTTTAATAATGCTTGCAGCTTTTTCAGTAATACCTTTTTTACTGGCAGCTAAGGCAAAAGCATTTTTACCAAGCAACTCCCTTTTGTCTTTATCATTGAGTAATTGATCAATTTTCTTAGCAAGATCAGCACAATCATTGGCAATGAGTATCGCTTTGGCCTGCTGCATTTCATTGTAAATTGTCGTGAAATTAAAGATATGTGCGCCGCTGATAATGGCGTTTTTAAACCTTGCTGGCTCTAATGGGTTATGACCGCCAACATCCATTAATGAACCGCCGACAAAGCTTACATCTGCTAGGCTATAAAATAGCCCTAATTCACCCATTGTATCAGCCAAGTATATTGCAGTTTTGGCAGTGATTTTCTCGTTGATTGAGCGTGTAGCAAAATTGATAGTTGATAATCCCTCTGCAATTTCTGCGGAGCGCTTACTATGGCGTGGGACGATGATTGTCAGTAAATTAGGGTGTTTTTCTTGCAATATCTTGTGGCATTTAATTATTTCCACTTCTTCGCCACTATGCGTGCTAGCTGCGACAAAAACTGGTCTTTTGCCAATTTGCGCTTTTAATTTTGCCAACTCACTTTTATCAAAAGCAAGAGCAGGCGCATCATATTTTAAATTACCAATATATTGAATGTTTTTTGCACCAAGGCTTTTGAGCCGTTCTAAATCAGTGTTTTCCTGTGGTAGGATTAGGTCAAATTCTGCCAAAATACGTTGAGCAAAAAAACGATATTTTAACCATTTACTATATGAGCGATCAGAAATTCGTGCATTGAGGAGAATTAAGCGACAAACCTTATGAGTGCGATGAATTAAATTGGGCCATAATTCAGATTCTGTCCAAATAGCTAAATCAGGTTTCCAATGTGCTAAAAACCGCTTAACAGCCTTGTTTGTATCGATCGGTACAAATTGATGAAAAGAATTTTTAGGTAAGTTTTTCTGCGCAATAGCAGCAGATGTTAGCGTAACTGTAGTAACTAAAATATTAAGTTTGTGATTATCCTTAGCCATGTGATTAATTAGTGGCAAGATTGCATTTAACTCACCAACAGAGGCAGCATGAAACCATATGATTTTGCCATTTGGGCGTTTTTTTGTGGCAATACCTAAGCGCTCAGGAAATCGGGTGGCATGCTCTTTGCCAATGCGTCTGCGATAATTAAGCAGCAAATAGATAAAAGGTTGGAGCATCGTGACTAAAAATGCATATAGTTTGAACATTAGTATTTTTTCATTACATTGACGGTCTTTATATTTAGCGGCAAGATGAGTATTAGCAAATTATTATCAAATATCAGTGATAGTTTTATCATATTTCTGGTGATGTTATATGTACGCTTAGTTTTGCTGACTTCACGTAAAGTGGTGACTAATGCGCACTATATGGATGAAGTGAATGCGAAAAGGCAGAATTTTATATATTCTGTTTGGCATAGTCGCATATTACTTTCTCAATTTTTATTAAAGCCCTTCTACCCAAAGCAAACAATGAATGCTTTGATCTCTAGCCATGGTGACGGCGATTTACTTGCCAAATTCATGGCAAAGTCAAAGATTACAGGGATTCGCGGTTCTTCAAATGTGGGGGCGGTTAAAGCATTAGTGCAGGTAATAAGAAAGTTAAAATCTGGCGAGAATCTTAGCATTACGCCTGATGGTCCGCGAGGTCCGAGAATGCGTATTTCTAGTGCAGTTGTTGAGATCGCACAGCGCACAGGCGCTGCAATTATCGCTGTATCATATTCAACGAGTCGCGCCAAATTCTTAAATAGTTGGGATCGCTTCCAATTTCCACTACCTTTTGGTCGTATAGAATTGATTTTTGCGCAACCAATTTATGTGCCTAGAGAATCTTCAAAGCAGGATCTAGAGCGGATCAAAAAGCAATTAGAAGGTGTGATGAATGATATCACATGGCAAGCTGATGAAGCCTGCGGACATGAAAAGATTCTTCCAGCTGATAAAGAAAAGCTTAAAAGAGATAAAAAATAATTTCCAAAGAGTTGTTTTTCGTGTTACAATAGAGTTATGAGTATTTATTAACAATTTTTGAAGGTTGTTATGTTTCAGGAAGAAAGGAAATTCATGGCAGAGCTAAAGGTTTTGCGTGAGAAAGTTACAGAAATTGATCGTTTAATTCAACAAGAGTACAGTAGGAGCACACATGTTGAAACGCTGGTGAGTTTAGCATTGCAAAAAAATCTTATAGAGTCCAGAATTAAGGAGTTAGATAGTTTTCTCTATCCTGACGTAATTGCATAATTTATAATAAAATCATGAGCACTGATACAAAATTCTCTCCGGTTGTTAGCATAATAATGGGTAGCAAGTCGGATTGGGAAACAATGGAAAAAACCTCTGAAATTCTTACAGAATTTGGTGTAAATTTTGAAACACGGATTGTCTCAGCACATAGAACGCCAAAACGCCTAGTTAATTTCTCTGAGAACGCGCAAACACGCGGCATAAAAGTCATTATTGCTGGTGCCGGCGGTGCAGCTCATTTACCAGGTATGGTTGCTTCAATGACTATTCTGCCAGTTTTAGGTGTGCCAATAAAAAGCAAAGCTCTTAAAGGCCTAGATAGCCTACTCTCAATCGTACAAATGCCTGCTGGCATTCCAGTTAGTACATTAGCAATCGGTAAAGCGGGCGCTACAAATGCAGCGTTACAAGCAATCTCTATTTTAGCCTTAAGTGATGAAAAGCTATCCACAAAGCTTGAAGTTTGGCGTGAGAAACAAACTGCATCAATTCCTGAAACTCCTCAAGAATAATGTCTGATAAAACTATCACTTCTTCTCCGCAAATCATTGGTATTATCGGCGGCGGGCAGCTCGCTATGTTATTAAGTCAAGCCGCGCAGAAACTTGGCTATAAAACTCACATATTTTGTCCTGAAGCTAACTCGCCAGCAAATCATGTCGCGGACTATGTAACCAATGCACAATATAATGATGAAAAGGCTCTGGCGGCTTTTTGTAAGGCAGTTGATGTCGTAACATTAGAATTTGAGAACATCCCTGTTGAATCTTTGCAATATATTGAAAAACACGCTATTTTGCGTCCAAATTCAAACAGTGTTTTTATTGCGCAAAATCGCCTGCGTGAGAAGAAGTTTATTAGCAAAATTACTAATGTAGCAAATTTCCATGAGGTTGGAGACCAAGCAGCTTTTGTCAAAGCAGTTGAGGGTTTTGGTGGTAGGGGAATCTTAAAAATCGCAGAAAATGGCTATGATGGCAAAGGACAATTCGTAATCAAGCAGGGTGATGATTTAGCTGCAATATGGCAAAAAGCAGCAGAAACAAAATTACCAAAAGTTTTGGAAGAATTCATCAATTATCAGAAAGAAATTTCAATCATTGCCGCACGCTCTAGCGTTGGCGAAGTTTTATGCTATGATGCAATCGAAAATCACCACGAAAGCGGCATTTTAAGGCAAAGTAAGGTGCCAGCACTGATAAGTGAGGGTTTGAACCGAAATGCGCAGGAAATAGCCGTTAAAATCGCAAATGCGCTGGATTTTGTCGGGGTTCTAACCATTGAGTTCTTCGTGCGTGATGGGCAGCTGATAGTTAACGAAATCGCACCACGTGTGCATAATTCAGGTCACTTAACCATTGAGGCATGCAAGGCTAGCCAGTTTGAACAAGCAATCCGTGCTATTTGCGGTATGGAGTTTGGCGATAGCGCATTCATTCATAAGGCAGAAATGTTCAATCTAATCGGCGATGAAATCAGCCAAATAGCTGAATTACGTACGCAAGCAGGCGTTGTGGCTTATGATTATGGGAAGCGTGATGCACGTCCAAACCGCAAAATGGGACATTACGTAAAAATCTGATCTTATATAGTTATAATTCAGAGAAAAAAACAATGCTAAATAAGGCTAGCACTTTACACTAAAAAATGTTGTTAGCAAAAAGGAAATAATGATTATAAATGATAAATAATAACCAAAACCTTAAATTTATTGATCTTTTCGCAGGCGTTGGAGGCATACGCCTTGGATTTGAGGGTGTTTTTGGGGAGTGTGTTTTTTCTTCGGAGTGGGATAAATACGCACAAATGACTTATGAAGAAAATTAAAGAACTGAATGCAAAACAAGATATGGCAAGACCATGAATATATTGTTACTTTCAATCTCTACTTAAGGTTACCTTTTGGTAAGATGGATCATCGCACACCAGAAGTCGTGGAGTTGGCTAATTTGTTAAATAGGACACCATCATCAATTGCAATGAGGCTGTCTAATTTTGCTCATGTTGACCCATTTCATCAAAACAGGGGTATTAAGGGATTAAAAGGAGGGAAGAAACAATGTCAGCCAATTTTTGATAGATACATTAGTAATAGAGAAAACTTAATGTATGAAAGTGAATTAATACTAGCTAAATTGGAAAACAAAACATTAGAAAAAAAGTATGAACGCAATTTTTTAGACATTAAGGATTTCAAAGGTTTAACAAAAGAAAGAATAGTAAAAACAAGAGTAAATCAAAATTTATTTAGAAAAATTATTCTTGCAAATTACAATTATAAATGTGCCATTTCAGGTATAGATATGCCTTCTGTACTAATAGCTAGTCATATTAAGCCTTGGGGCGATGATGAAAATAATCGATTAAATCCTGAAAATGGTATTTGCCTTGATGCATTTTACGATAAGTGCTTTGATAGAGGATTGATAGGGTTTGATAGAAGTTATGCAATTGTGTTTTCGGATTACCTAAAAAAATCTTATCAAAAAGACTATTTTAAAAAATATTTCAAACCAATTGAGGGGAAGAAGATATCCTTGCCTGAAAGATTTTTGCCAAATCTTGATTTTTTAGCCTACCATTTGGAGAATTATTTTAACAAAGAGTTATTATGAGAGCTCGAAAATTAGATATTAACTTAATGTTTGCTTTCTTCGCAGAGAGTATATTAAAGCTTAAGCCTGCAAATACGCAAGCAATGTTAATAATTGAAAATATCAACCTTCTAAAAAGCAATCCAACTGCTTTAATAGAAAGTTTGGAAAAGATATTTGTCAAATCACAGTCTAAACTTGAGCATGTCAAGGAGATAGGTTTAAGGTTGGCAAATTCTAGTGACATAAACCTCCTAGATTTTAGCCTAAAGCTATACCAAATTAAAGATTTATTATTACAGGAAGCAAAAATATCAGGAACTATAGCTCTGGGTAAATTGCTGGAATTACACCCCTTATCACTTGAATATGATAAAATATCTGCATTAAAGTCCTATAATGCCAGAGTAAGCGGCGCATTGCTAGCATTGCTGTTTTTTGAAAAGCTGAATAATGGAGAGGTGAATTTCATGTCTCAAAATGCATGTGACATCATTGCAGATATTTCTAAGACGGCAATAAAACTTAAAAAGAAGGGTTTGGAATCAAATCAAATTTTTATGTTAATATTTAATGAATCCATTGACCAGTCGATCAAATCTGATTCAGGGTCGAATTATGAAAATAGGATACTTTCTGTTTTAAACAAATCTGGCATAAAAAATATTACAAAAATCCATGATAAGAATGATAAAAGTACGGAATATGATTTTTTCTTTGAGCTCGATAAAAAAACATACGGAATCGGGGCAAAAAGAACTTTAAGGGAAAGATATAAGCAATTTATAAAAACATCCCTTACAAGTAAAATAGATGTTAGTATAGAAATTACTATAGGGTTAGATTTGAATGAAGAGAAGGCAAAAACCATTACCAATCATGGGACATATATTTTTGTTGCTGATGAAGTATATAAAACTAGACCTTTCTTAGAAAAAATGGATAAAGTTTATTCAGTACGAAATTTGAATATTAAGACATTAAAAGAGTTGGTTTGATCTAAAAAATAAGATAAACTGTCAAAGTTTTCTTTTAACTAAATCGAAATAGTTTCTAGTGCGTAAATTTTGAGAGGGTTTTTGTTAAACTTTGCTGCTTTGCAAATGTGCTATTAAATCAATATGATGTTGCAAATCTTCAGATTTTCGATCTTGGATTCTGAAGGTATAAATCTAGGGTGTTTTGGTAGAATTTTTGTGATGATTTTTAGTGAATGTTCCGCGTGAGTGAGTCCATCTAATTATCCTCACCCTAACACCCTGCAAACCCTCACCCCAGCCCTCTCCCTTATGATTAAGGGAGAGGGAGCTTTAACGGAATGCTAAAAAGGGTGCAAAAAGGCACCAAAAAACTAGATTGCTTCGACGCGTAGAACTTCTGGTACATAGTGCTGCAACATATTCTCTATGCCATTTTTAAGCGTCACCGCAGAGCTCGGGCAGCCAGAACAAGCGCCGTGCATTTCAAGATGTAAAACGCCATCTTCAAATTTGTGGAAGACAATATCGCCGCCATCCATAGCAACAGCAGGACGGATACGCTCTTCAATCAAGGCTTTGATTTGTTTGACGATCTCGTCATCATCATCATTGATTGCGTTGGAAACAGAAGGTTCCGTTTTCTCGCTATTCATCACTTCACCGCCAGTTGTGAAATGATCCATAATTATTGATAAAATCTCAGTTTTTATAATGTCCCATTCTTTACCTTCAGCTTTGGTAATAGTGATAAAATCTGAGCCAAAAAAAACACCCTTTACATATGGTGATTCGAATAATGCACTGGCTAATGGCGAGTTGCTACAATCTTCTTTTTTAGCGAATGCTGCTGTGCCGCTTGGCATAACTTTAACTCCAGGAATGAATTTTAGCGTTGATGGATTTGGCGTTTCTTCGGTTTGGATAAACATAGGTGCCCTATCAAAAATTAGTGAGATCAATTCCCCTCTATTAAGGGGAGTATAAGTGGTGTCTTATTTCTTGTTTAACTTTAACCTTAGCGAATTGAGTTTAATAAACCCTTCAGCATCTGCTTGATTATAGTTAGTGTTGCTTTCGAAACTTGCAAGGTTCTCATCATAAATACTATTTGGTGATTTTCTGCCTAATATGATGACATTACCCTTATAAAGCTTCACTTTCACCACGCCCGAGACGTTAGTTTGTGATTTATCGATCAACGCTTGGAGCATCTCCCGCTCAGGACTCCACCAATAACCATTATAGATTAGCGATGCATATTTTGGCATGAGCTCATCTTTTAAATGACCAGCCTCTCTATCTAAGGTAATTGATTCAATCGCCCGATGGGCAGCTAAAAGAACCGTGCCTCCAGGTGTTTCGTAAACTCCTCTTGACTTGATCCCGATATATCTATTTTCAACGATATCGTCAATTCCTACGCCATTTCTGCCGCCGATTTTATTGAGTTGATCGAGTATATTTGCAGGTGATAGAGTTTTGCCATCTATCGCCACAGCATCACCTTTTTCAAAAGTGATTTCTATAATCTCCGCTTTGTCAGGTGCTTGTTCTGGCGGCGTAACTCTTTGTAGCATAGAGTCATCATAGCTTTCCCACGGGTCTTCCAAAACTTTGCCTTCATAGGAAATATGCAGTAAATTTGCATCGGTAGAATATGGAGCTTCACCTCTTTTATCCTTACTGATAGGGATATTGTGTTTTTCAGCGTAATCGATGAGTTTTTGCCTTGTGTCTAAATCCCACTCTCTCCAAGGAGCGATAACTTTAATATCTGGGTTTAGTGCATAATAGCCGAGTTCAAACCGAACTTGGTCATTACCCTTGCCAGTTGCGCCATGGGCAACAGCATCAGCGCCGACTTCTTTAGCGATTTCTATTTGTTTTTTAGAAATTAAAGGTCTGGCAATTGAGGTGCCGAGTAGATATGTGCCTTCATATAGCGCATTAGCCCGCATCATCGGGAAAACAAAGTCTTTAACGAATTCTTCTTTTAGGTCTACCACAAAAACCTTGCTTGCGCCTAATTTTAAGGCTTTCTCCCTTGCAGGCTCAATTTCTTCACCTTGACCAATATCAGCGGTAAAAGCGATTACTTCGCATTGATATTCATCCTGTAACCACTTTAGAATGATCGATGTGTCTAAGCCGCCAGAATAGGCTAGGACAACTTTTTTTATGTTGTCTTTAGTCATGATTTTGTTATATATAAGTCAAATTTAACTGAGGACGGACAATAACATGCAAATCACAGAATATCAAGCAACATCAGACATGCTGCCGTTTTTTAAACTTATTGGGCAGCTCTATCCAAAAATGAGCAAAAAGGAGTTCACGACGAAACTTACTGAAATGGTCGAAAAGCAAGGCTATAAAATGATCGTTGTCTTTGAAGAGGGCAAGCCTGTCGGGCTTGCTGGCTATATTATTGCGACAATGTTTTATTGCGATAAATATGCACAAGTGATGAATATAATTGTTGATAAAAAATATCGGCAAATGGCAGTTGGTTCAAAACTGCTCGACTACATTCAAAAAAGAGCAAAAGCCGAAGGTTGTAAAAAACTAGTGTTAGATTCTTATGTGACTAACAAAAACTCACACAAGCTTTATATGAAGGAGGAGTTTACGATTGAGGGATTTCACTTCATGAAAAATCTGTAAATCCTTTTAACCACCTCGCCCCTTGGGGATAGTTTAGGGAAGGGGTAAATAAAAATATTTAATAATTATGACATTCAAAATCGCCACTTGGAACGTTAATTCAGTCAAATCTCGCCTTACTCATTTAGTGAGCTGGCTAAAATCTGCCTCGCCTGATGTGCTGCTTTTGCAAGAGTTAAAATGTATCACTGATAATTTCCCATTTATGGAGGTTGAGGATTTGGGCTATAATGTTGCAGTTCTTGGGCAGAAAACCTATAATGGCGTCGCGATTTTATCTAAACATCCAATTGATGAAGTAATTGAAGGGTTGCCAAATTTTGAAGATTTAGGCGATGTAAAGCAGGCTCGTTATGTTGAGGCGGTGATTTCAGTTGGCGGCGCTGCGGTACGTGTCGCGTCGATTTATGTGCCAAATGGGCAAGAGGCTGGTTCTGATAAATTTGCTTATAAAATGCGTTTTTTCGACGCTTTGCAAAAACATGTCGCTGAAATTTTAACTTATGATGAAATAGTAATTTTTGGTGGTGACTATAATGTCGCTCCTAATGAAATAGATGTTTATGACCCTGTTAATATGGCCGGTTCGATCTGCTTCCATATTGATGAGCGCAAGAAATTCCGATCTTTGTTAAATAGTGGTTTGGTTGACGCATATCGGGCTATGCATCCACAAAAACAGCAATTCTCTTGGTGGGATTATCGTGCAGGTGCTTTTAACTATAATAAAGGCATGCGTATTGATCACCTCCTTCTTTCGCCACAAGCCGCAGATTTATTAGTTGCGAGTGATGTTGATGCGGAGCCAAGAGCTTGGGAGAAGCCTTCTGATCATACGCCAGTGATTTGCGAACTAAGCGTAAATTGATCTTTTTGCACCCTTTTTGCTAAATAACCTTCTTTCACTCGAGTCACGTACGAAGCTGTACGTTCACTCTTTCAAGTAGGACATTTAGCAAAAATCATCACAAAAATCTTCAATTTACATCTTCGCATTAGTCTTTTTGCACCTTTTTGCTAAATAACCTTCTTTCAATTTACATCTTTGCATTAGTCTTTTTACATTCTGTTAAAGCTCCCTCTCCCTTAATCATAGGGGAGAGGTTAGGTGAGGGTTTGTTGATGTAATGGATATTGTATGTGCCGCAGTAGTATAGTTTTGCTTGACTGTTCTCCTTAATCCTATAAAAACTAGCCTCCTATTTACAAAACAGAGTTTTAGAATGTCTCAAAAGTGCAATATAACAAATAAAGTATTACAATTCGGTCATAAGGTTTCACACTCAAACCGTAAGTCAAAACGTAAATTTTTACCAAATCTACAAACTGTTACTTTCCTAAGCGATAGGCTTGGCAAGGTCTCTTTTAGAGCTTCAGTTAATGCTATTCGTACTGTTGAGTCAAAAGACGGGATCGATAATTACCTTCTTAAGACTAGCACAACAAAACTTCCTGAACAAGCTGCAAAACTTAAGCTTCGCCTTAAAAAAGCTTTAGCTAAAAAAGTACAAGCTTAGTTTTTCTTTTTAGGTGTTATAAAAATAGCGAGGCTTTTTGCCTCGCATTTTTTTTGTTTAATTATCTATGATTCGTCGATAATCTCCGCACTTGCTGCATTTACTTTGCAAGATTCTATGCCTTTAAGTGCAGATTGTTTAGAAGTGTAAGTTTCGCTTTGGCAAAGGGTTTCGCCATTAGCTGCAACTAATATCCAATAATATTGGTCATCTTTTGACCTTTTGATTTTAAACATAGTTCTTTTTAATAAAAATTAATAAAATGCTGTTATAGCATAGGTTGTAATAGTGGTTAATAATGCTTATTTCAATATAAAATGTTAAAATTCCGGATTTCTTTGTTACTGCTCCTTATATCGCACAGCTTTTCTGCTATTGCGGCTAAGCAGTCGGCGCCAGCGATTCAGTTGGCTAATATCTATCATCAAGGAATTGATTTGCAAAAATATCTAGTTAGCGAAAAACTTGATGGCGTGCGTGCTTATTGGGACGGTAAACATCTGCTTTCGAAAGGGGGTAATGTTTTTAATGCGCCAGACTGGTTTGTTGCAAATTTCCCCGCTGAACATTTAGAGGGGGAGTTGTGGATTGGGCGTGGTAAATTCGCTGAAGTATCGGGTATTGTAAGGCGGAAGGCTGCGAGTGAAGGTTGGCGCAAAGTACATTGGATGCTTTTTGATATGCCGCAACATTCAGGATCCTTTGCGCAAAGGCTTGCTGCGATGCAAAAAATAGCAAAGGAGGTGAATTCGCCATATTTATTGGTGATTGAACAAAAAACAGTTGCGAGCCACAAAATCTTAATGAAAGATCTAAATGATATCGTCAAAAAGGGCGGCGAAGGGCTTATGTTGCATCGCAAAGACTCACTTTATCAGGCGGTACGTAATGATGATATTCTTAAACTAAAAACTTACGATGATGCGGAAGCGAGGGTTTTGGCTTATGTCGCAGGAAAAGGCAAATATCAAGGGATGATGGGTTCTCTAATGGTTGAAAATGAAGAGGGGATTAACTTTAAAATTGGTGGCGGATTTACAGTTGAGCAGCGTCAAAAACCGCCAAAGATCGGCAGTATTATTAGCTATAAACATTATGGCAAAACCAAAAACAACAAGCCACGTTTTGCAAGTTTCCTAAAAGTTCGGGAGAATTACGATTTTCAAATTCATCGCAAATAAGCCCTCAGTGATATTTAGTATAAATTAGAAATCATTCAAAAACACTAATTTAAATTGTAAAGTATAAAGTGATAGTTTAGGGTTAATAGATGAGCTATGAAAATATAATAAAAAAGAAGCAGGAGTTAGATGCGCTGCGTCCTTTTCCAAAGGCGGTGAGGGAAAGGCTGGCGGAGAAAATGACGATTGATTTTGCCTATAATAGTGTTGCGCTCGAAGGTGGAAGCTTTACATATCAGCAGGTGAAATTGATTTTTCAGCAGAATTTAGCGATTGGTGGCAAGTCAATTACGGAACATCTCGCAATTACCAGCCATATTGCAGCTTTTAGCTATGTGCAGAAATTAGCTATGCAGCCATTAGCCAGTTTTAGCGAGGCAAATCTTTTGCAAATTCAGCAATTAGTAAATCATGGCGGCAAGGTTGGTTATCGTGGCTTTCCGTTACAAATTACTGATTCCCCGATTGTTTTTCCAGAGTCTGAGCAAATACCGCATTTGCTTTTTGAATTTTGTACATGGCTAAAAAGTGCTAGGGAATTGGAGACCGTAGAGCTTGCATCCGAGGCGCATTGTCGCTTACTTTCTATCATGCCATTTGCTGAAGATAATCATCTAGTCGCAAGGCTTGTGCAGAATTTGATATTGCTTACTGGGGGTTATCCACCAGTGATTATCAAGCAAAATCAGCAAGGGGAATATGATGCAGCGGTGGCCAAATATCAGTTTGGCGGAGCGATTGGCGACTATCAAATTTTAATCGCAAATATGTTAGAGAAATCACTTGATTTATATATTGATAATTTGAGCGAATCTTTGTCACAAAAAGAAACCTTGTTCAAAATGGCGGAATTTGCCACAGAAGTTGGCGAGGCAATTTCGACAATTCGTTATTGGTTAAAGGAAGGTTTAATCACAGCGGCACAAACTACGGAAAATGGCTATCAGCTATTTTCTACTGTTGAGCTGGAAATTGCTCGTAAAATCAAAACTTTAAAAGCTCAGCGTTATACGTTAAAAGAAATTAAAAACCTTTTGTGAAATAAGTCTTATAGTTGTAGACAGAAGCTCGTACTCATTAATTATTTCAAATAATCATCATGTCCCTGAACCCGCTCCGCTTATTAGCAAAACTTAAACTATGGCAACAAATAATGTTAGGCATGGTTTTGGGTGCGGTTTTTGGTTTTGTGGTTGGTGAACATGCAATTATTGCCAAGCCAGTGGGAGATTTATTCATTAACATGATCAAAATGATAGTTGTGCCGCTGATCTTTTTCTCGATCTCGTCATCTATTGCTTCAATGGAGCAAAATCATTCTTTGGCGAGAATTAGTGCGCGGACAATTGCTCTATATTTAATTTCCACTGCTTTGGCAATCGTGATTGGTTTGGTTCTAGCGCATGTCTTTAACCCTGCAGCATCAGTGCATAACCCTGATTTATTCGGTAAAGTGGTAAAACCTGTTGAGACAGGACCAATCAGCGTTTCTGAGATGTTGGTTGCGCTTGTGCCGACGAATCCGATTAAGGCAATGTCGGAAGGTAATGTCTTGCAAATCATTGTTTTTGCTTTGTTTTTTGGTACAGCCGTAAATATCAGCGGCAAAAGAGGTGAGCGTATTTCTAAAACTCTAGTTGATATTGCAGAAGTGGTTTATTCTCTGACTTCAATTGTTATGAAATTTGCACCTTTTGGTGTTTTTGCATTGATTGGTTGGGTTGTGGGGACACAAGATGCAGAGATTTTAAAATCGCTAACAAAAGTCGTAATCGTAGTATTTGCCGCCTGTGTGCTTCATGCAACAGTGGTTTACTCATTGATGATTGTCGGTTTTGCCCGTTTGAATCCGTTACAGTTTTTCAGGCAGATTATTGATGCGCAAGTTCTAGCTTTCTCAACATCGAGCAGCTCAGCAACGCTTCCTGTTACTATGGAAGTTGCGCAGAAAAAGCTTGGTGTTTCACGCGGTACGGCGAATTTTGTTTTACCGCTTGGTTCCACCATCAACATGGACGGCACGGCGATCTACCTCGGTATAACCACAGTTTTTGTGGCGAATTTGATCGGGATGGATTTAAGCATGATGGATTATGTTAAAGTGGTGATGACTGCAACATTAGCCTCAATTGGCTCAGCTGGGGTTCCCGGTGTTGCATTGATTATGATGTCAATGGTTTTTGCCTCAATTGGTCTGCCGATAGAAGCAATAGCGATCATCGCTGGCGTTGATCGTTTATTAGACATGGTCAGAACCACAGTTAATGTCACAGGTGACCTTGCCGTTTCAGTGGCTATTGATAGTTTGGAGGGGGCTTTAGATAAAAAAACTTTCAACAAAACCTCTTAAAATCTGGTTCTTTTGCGCGCTTTTTTACAAATAACCTTTTCCATTTTGCTCGCGTAGGTAAACTACACGTCACTGCAATGTCAAAGGACATTCGCAAAAAATCATCACAAAATTCCTCAGATTTTCAAAATCTGTTCTTTTTACAATATGTGAGTATTATTGCCCTTAGGTAAAAATATCATGATTATTGTTGACTACAGGCAAAAATACTCATTTTGCTATGCTTAATGGGAGCAGTATAGGAGGATGGACCTATTGTTACTATTATTAGTTTTGATACAAAATGGTGTTTGAGTAGACTGAGATTTGCTAACTAATTGCAGCAAATGATTAAGAGTGAAGGTAATACAGTTCAGAGATAGGAGCTGATATTATGAATTATGGCAGAGCTCCTTCACCGCTGCTTCAATAACATCTGCTTTCATGAAGGTTTCGCCGATTAAGAAAGCGTAGATGCCAAGAGCATTAAACTCTTTAATTTGTGCGGCGTTTTCGATACCACTTTCACAAATAATGATTTTGTCAGTAGGGATATTTTTAGCCAAGATTTTGCTCGTATTAATATCTACTTCTAAGGTTTTAAGATCACGATTATTTATACCGATGAGTTTTGTTTGTAACTGCAAAGCACGCTTTAATTCTTCCTCATTATGTGATTCAACCAAAACATCCATGCCAAGTTCGATAGCTAGCGCTTCGAGTTCTGCTGCTTGCGCATCGCTTAAATATGCCATGATAAGCAAAATCGCATCTGCGCCGATTGCGCGCGATTCAATTACTTGATAAGGGTCGAAGATAAAATCCTTGCGTAAAGCAGGCAAAGTTGCATGTTGTTTTGCCATGTTGATATAATCATTATCTCCTTGGAAGTATTTCTCATCAGTAAGAATAGAAAGGCAAGTTGCACCGCCATGTGCATAGGCGCTGGCGATATCTACTATGTCAAAATCTGTCCTGATAATACCTTTAGATGGTGAGGCTTTTTTGATTTCTGCAATAATTGCAGTTTGTTGATTAAGAGTTTTGCGTTCAATTGCATCGGCAAAACCGCGCGGATGCTCAGCATCATGAATTAGCTCCTGTAAAGCGTGCTCAGAAATTTTTGTTTTCTGTTTTTCTACTAAATCTTTTTTATATGCAAAGATTTCGTTTAATTTGTTCATAGATCACCTTTCTCTGCTAATGCATAATAAAATTTCCGGGATGACGCCATACTGGGCGTCAATTTATCCGCCCGTGGCAATGTTTAAACTTCTTCCCACTATTACAAGGGCAATGTTCATTTCGACCAATTTTATTTATTAACGGTTTGTCATTTAACTCGGGGTGATTTTCTGTTAAATTGTCATTTTTCTTTGCCAAATTATCGAGTGCTAAATGCTGTTGAGATTCATCACTTAATTCTGCATGTACCAAACGACGAATGGTTTTCTCACGCAGTAAATCAAACATTTGATCAAACATAGCAAATGCTTCATGTTTATATTCATTGAGCGGATCTTTCTGACCGTAAGCTCTTAAATTTATACCAGTTTTTAAGTGATCAAGGGCATTTAGGTGGTCTTTCCAAAGGGAATCAAGAGTCATAAGAAAAATGTTCTTTTCCATCATATCAATGGTTTCGCGCCCATATTTTTGTTCTTTTGCGTTGAATAATTCTTCAGTTGCGCCATTGATTTTTGCTAACATTAGTTTCTCATTAGCGCCATCTTGCTCAGCAATATTTTGCACGTCCAAATCCAACCCATACAAATGAAAAATTTCTTTTTCTAATGTTTCAAGATCCCACATTTCAGTCATGGATTTTTGGGGGATATTTTTATGGATTAAGCTTTTATTAATTTCACCCCGCATTTCTTCAATCGTAACGGAAACATTGTCGGCTTTTAAAATATCCTTACGTTGGCTGTAAATTACTTTGCGTTGCTCATTCATCACATCATCATATTTGAGCAAGTTTTTACGTATTTCAAAATTATTCGCTTCAACTTTTTGTTGGGCTTTTTCAAGTGCACGGCTAATCCATGGGTGATGAATTGCTTCACCGTCTTTAAATCCTAATTTTTCTAACATGCCCTTGATACGGTCTGAACCGAATATACGCATTAAATCATCCTCTAGTGATAAGAAGAATTTTGATGCACCAGCATCACCTTGTCTACCTGACCTACCACGTAATTGATTATCAATCCTGCGTGATTCATGACGTTCCGTTCCTAAAACATAAAGCCCTCCAGCTTTGATAACGATCTCTTTAGCTACTGCTATTCGTGCTTCAATTGCGGCGATTTCCTTTGCTAATTTTTCTTCATCCTTGATTTTCTCTTTTGCTTCATCAATGAGAATTTCTTCATTACCACCTAATTTTATATCAGTTCCACGTCCTGCCATATTCGTGGCGATTGTGACAGCCGCTGGGCTTCCTGCTTGGGAGATAATCGTTGCTTCCTTTAAATGATGCTTTGCGTTGAGAATGTTGTGTGGAATTTTCTCCTTACGTAGCATTTTTGCTAAAAGCTCGGATTTTTCGATGCTAACAGTTCCGACCAAAACTGGCTGTTTGCGTTCATAACATTCTTTAATTTGCACTATGATTGCATCATGTTTATCATGAGCATTTTTGTAAATTACATCATCGTCATCCTTACGGCTTACTGGGCGATTAGTTGGGATAGCTAGCACATCAAGGTCATAGATGCTTTTAAATTCTGCAGCTTCAGTCATGGCCGTTCCCGTCATACCAGATAGTTTCGGGTAGAGGCGGAAGTAGTTTTGAAATGTTACAGAAGCAATGGTTTGATTCTCTGTTTGAATCGCAACTTTTTCTTTTGCTTCCAATGCTTGATGTAGGCCTTCAGAATAACGCCGACCTTCCATCATTCGGCCAGTGAATTCATCAATAATTAGAACTTCATTCTTTTTGACGATGTAATCGACATCTTTTTTGAATAATAGATGCGCCCGCAAAGCTTGGTTTAAATGGTGAACAAGTGAGATATTTTCAACATCATATAGGTTTGCACCTTCTTTGAATAGACCTGCTTTGCTCAATAAAACTTCAACTTTTTCTATTCCTTGATCGTTAAAAGTTGCAGTTTTAGATTTCTCATCAATTTCATATTCATCCGGTGTGAGTTCAGGAATAAGTTTGTTGATTTTTAAATAAAGCTCAGAGCTATCTTCAGTTGGGCCTGAGATGATTAAAGGTGTACGCGCTTCATCGATTAAGATTGAATCCACCTCGTCAATAACTGCAAAATTAGGCTCTCTTTGAGTTAATTCATCAAAAGAATATTTCAAATTATCACGTAAATAATCAAAACCAAATTCGTTATTTGTACCGTAAGTTATGTCGCAAGCGTATGCTTCTTTGCGATCCATAGGGAGGATATCACCAGTTATACAGCCAACAGAAAGACCAAGAAAACGGTAGATTGTCCCCATCCATTCAGAATCTCTTTTTGCCAGATAATCATTTACTGTGACGATATGTACGCCTTTTTCAGTTAGGGCATTTAGGTAAACGGCTAAGGTTGAGACGAGAGTTTTTCCTTCACCAGTTTTCATCTCGGCGATCATGCCGTTATGTAGAGCTAGACCACCGACCAATTGTACGTCAAAATGACGCATGCCGAGGACACGTTTGGACACTTCACGGCAAGTTGCAAATGCTTCTGGTAAGATGTCATCTAGGCTTTTGCCTTCTTTGATCTGTGCTTTTAGTAGGGAAGTTTGATTTTTTAACTCATCATCAGAAAGCGCAGCGATCCTATCTTCTAACGCATTAATTTGTATAACAATCGGGTTATATTGCTTAATCAAGCGATCATTTACTGTGCCAAAAAACTTCTTCGCTAAAACTCCAAACATTATTCTTTTTATAAATTTATACTGCGCGGTAAATATAGGCAGGAGGTTATATTTTACAACTTTTTTGAGTGCTTATGCGTTCATAAAATACTGTGAGATACTATCATCATAATAAATCAAGCTCTTTGTCTAAGAGCGCTAAATATTTAGAGAAGCTATATAATTTATTACGTTGTTTGTTTTCCGATTCAGTTAAAATTTGTAATTTAACAAAAATTTGCATGATTTTATTTGCAGTATTGTAACTAACCTCCAACTTTTCTTTCAGGTCTGTTACGCTTATAATTGGCATTTGAAATAATATATTTAAGGCTTTGTAATATGGTTTTTTATTATTCGCTAATTCTTTATCTTCAGTAATCTGTTCTTTAATTTCTTGTTCCAAGGATTCTATTTCTTTTGCTCTGGTGTAGCCATCGGCTGCACTCTGATATACGCAATTTAAATAAAACTCTATCCAACCTTCGAAGTCACCGGCAGTTCTTACTGCATCTAAACGTATGTAATATTCAGAGTGATATTTTTTAAAATAGACAGAAGGGTAGAGGACGGGACTGGTTAAGACTTTGCTATCAATTAACATCAAAACAATTAGTAGCCGTCCGATTCTGCCATTGCCGTCGAGGAATGGGTGAATAGTTTCAAATTGTACATGTGCAAGGCCAGCTTTAATTAGTGGTGGTAGCGAAGCATCTGTGTTAATATATTTTTCTAAATCAGCGATTAGATTTTCGATTTTATCGCTAGTTGGGGGAATGAACTGACCAACGCACACTTGTTGTTTACGATATTGCCCAGGATTCGACTTCTCACCTTCGCCACCACTAAGTAGCATCGCATGTGCGTGCAGTAAGGTGCGTGATGTAATTGGGAAATTCTGTTCTCGAATAAGATCTAATGTAAGATCAAGTGCCTTATTGTAATTCAAAACAAGCTGCGTTTGTTTGCTTATATTGCTTTTATTATGAGAAATTTCCTGCGTAAAAATTTCAGCAATTGTTGTGTTAATGCCTTCAATAGCTGATGATAGTACGGATTCTTTAATCAAATATGCTTTGATGAATCTTTCTTTATTGAGTAATCTATCAGCGATTTCATTCAGCTGACCGATTGCATTCATCGCCTGCCCGTATATCTCAGTAATTTTTTTGCTAAAAATAAACTCGGGTTCCCGCGGAGGCAAGGCATGTGGAATAAATGCATTTAACTCACCTAATTTGTGATATTCGCCTGTGATTCTTTTGGTCATAAATACCTCATTTGTAATGCTGAATTTATTTCAGCATTTTGATTATAGAGTGATATCTCTTTTTTGACGAGGCCCTGAAATAAATTCAGGTGACGCGTGATTCATAATTATCATGAAAAATGAAATAACGTTACTATATACCAGCCCTTATTTCATTGTAACGCATTTTTTTGAAATAAGAAGCTATTTTTAGCGCCCTTATTTCATTTTATGGGTATTTTGTGAAATAAGGGGTAAGTGATGTTTGTGTTAGTTTAGAGTGTGGGATCTGTTAATGTTTTTTATAGGTCAAATTTATTTTTAAGGGCTCTTTTTCACGGTTATGATGGAGGGTGTTCTCCTTATGATAAAACCTAATTTTTTGCTTTTCTTACCCTAAGGGAAAAAATATGAGGGTTTTTTTGCAAATGTCCGCCCTATGGTAAAATCTAATAAATTTTGTGATGATTTTTAGTGAATGTTCTGTGTGAAAGAGCGACCGTGTGCATATTCGTACACGAGCGATTGAATAAAGGTCATTCACTAAAAAAGAACGCAAAAGAATTAGATCTTAGTAGCGGTAATGGGATGGTTTGTAAGGACCGTCAACCCCCACGGAAATATAATCAGCCTGTTCTTTAGTAAGCTGCGTAAGTTTTATACCTAATTTGTCTAAATGGAGCCTTGCTACTTTTTCATCTAATTCTTTAGATAAAGTGTAAACTTTTGCGCTTTCATAATTAGCATAGTTTTCCCAAAGTTCGATTTGTGCTAAAGTTTGATTGGTAAAAGATGCACTCATAACAAAGGCAGGGTGACCAGTTGCACAACCTAAATTTACCAAACGTCCTTTTGCAAGTAGGGTGATTTTTTTACCATCTGGGAATTCGATTTCATCAACTTGCGGTTTGATCTCTGTCCATTTACAATTAAGCAAATCATTAACAGCAATTTCATTATCAAAGTGACCAATGTTACAAACAATAGCGCCATCTTTCATTGCGCGCATATGGTCTATTGTGATAATATCTTTGTTGCCCGTAGTGGTAACAAAAATGTCTGCTTCGCTAATTACATCTTCCATTGTGGTAACTTGATAACCTTCCATCGCAGCTTGCAATGCGCAAATTGGGTCTATCTCAGTGATAATAACGCGAGCACCTTGTCCACGTAGAGCTGCAGCTGAGCCTTTGCCAACGTCACCATAGCCAGCGACAAGTGCGATCTTTCCAGCGATCATTACGTCGGTTGCGCGTTTGATCCCGTCTAATAGGGATTCACGACAGCCATATAAATTATCGAATTTTGATTTAGTAACGGAATCATTAACATTAATTGCAGGAATTTTTAACTCGCCTTTTTTTGCCATTTCGTAAAGACGATGTACGCCTGTTGTGGTTTCTTCTGAAACGCCTTTGATGTTTTTTAAGATTTCTGGATATTTATCATGTACGATTTTAGTTAAATCACCACCATCATCAAGGAGAAGGTTTGGCTCCCAGCCATCGGCTATGATAGTTTGCTCGATACACCATTCATATTCTTCTTCAGTTTCGCCTTTCCAAGCAAAAACAGGAACGCCAGTTTTGGCAATTGCAGCAGCTGCTTCATCTTGCGTAGAGAAGATGTTACATGAGCTCCAGCGTACTTGCGCGCCTAAGTGAGCTAAAGTTTCGATCAGCACAGCAGTTTCAACTGTCATATGCAAACAGCCAATAATGTTAGCGCCTTTTAAAGGTTGGCTCTTGCCGAATTCAGCGCGCAATGACATCAAGCCAGGCATTTCTTTTTCAGCTTGGTTTATTGCATGTCTGCCTAATTCTGCTAATTCAATATTTTTTACTTTATAATCTGTCATTTTACTTATTTTTTTTAATTATGTTGCGAATATATATCCCATATTCATTTTGAGATTTGAAGCTTTGTGCCAGAACTTCTAGCTGTTGTAAATCAATAAAACCTTTTTTATAGGCAATCTCTTCAATACAGGCGATTTTTAAACCTTGGCGGGTTTCAATAGTTTTGACAAAAGTTGCAGCATCAAATAGAGATTGCGGCGTGCCAGTGTCCAGCCAAGTGAAATTTTGCTCCATCAAGGAGACTTTTAATTGCCCCCTATCTAAATAGACTTGGTTTACATCAGTAATTTCTAATTCACCACGTGCGGAAGGTTTAATATTTTTAGCAATTTCAACCACTTGATTATCATAAAAATATAGGCCTGTTACTGCCCAATTAGATTTTGGCTCTTTAGGTTTTTCAATAATGGAAACAACGTTTTTCTCCTTATCAAACTCAACCACACCATAACGTTCAGGGTCGTGTACATGGTAGGCGAAAATATTTGCACCTTGTTTTAAATTTTGCGCATCTTCTGACAATTCATTTGCTTCGCCACCGTAAAAAATATTATCACCCAAAATCAAAGCAACAGAATCATCACCAATAAAGTCAGCACCTAATATAAAACTTTCGGCAATGCCGCTGGGAGAAGGCTGTTCCTTGTAGCTTAAATTAATTCCAAGGCTTGCACCGTCACCAAGGAGGCTTCGCATGGAAGGTAAATCACGTGGGGAGCTGATGATTAATATATCACGAATGCCAATATCCATCAAAGTAGCTAATGGGTAGTAGATCATCGGTTTGTCGTAAACTGGTAATATTTGCTTACTGATTGTATTAGTAATTGGTGCGAGGCGTGTCCCATTGCCGCCTGCTAAAATTATGCCTTTCATATTTTATAGATAATTTGCTAAAAGGGCTTTTTACTTGATCTTCTCTAAATATCAATATGTTGATATTAGCTATATTGTTAATATGATGACACCAGAAATTTCTCCTGAAGGATTATGCGTCTACTTTATCTTTTTATAACTATAATACTATGCAGTCCTTTTGCTATGGCTGGGGAAGATAATGTGCCGAGTAAGATTGATAATGTCGGTGGGGCAAAGCCATTTTATGAATATAAAAATCGTAAATCCTTAAAGAAAAAAACACAATATAATGCAGATGGTGTTTTGCAATCTAATAGGAAAATTAATAAATTAGATCCCGCTGATAATGAATTTTTACTTGTGCCTAGTGATGTGCAACAGAAATTGAAATGCCAGATCACGCCAGTTTTAAAATCACCACTCTTATCAATCCCTGCGAGAATTAGTAAATCCAATAATTTACGTCGGAAAACAGCAAGCGCCTTAGTTGCAGGGGGTGATATAATGTATATCAAGGGTCAGCTACGTGATGTGAATTGTGTGCCTGTGGCTAATGCGATAATTGAGTTGTGGCATAATAACGCATTTGGTTTGAATCAAAATAATTTACCCAAATATACTAAAAATTATGATAAGAATTTCGTGGGCTCAGGTACAACAATTACTGACAATTTAGGTAATTTTGAATTCATCTCGATTTTCCCTAGTGGAAAAGAACCAAATGCACCACAGTTAAATCTAAGAGTGCGCCATAAGGATTTTATTGATGTTGATATGGTCGTTTATTTTTCTAGCGTCAATTACAATAAATATGACCCAAAGTTACGTAAAATATCTGCAGCCGATCAAGCTTTATTAATTGCCGATGTTGTGCCAGTTAATACTCAAAATATTGAGGAGGGGAGTTATGTTTTGCCGATCATTACACTTAACGGCATCTTGCCCTACACACAATTCTAAATCTAAAAATCTGGTCTTTTTGAGTTCTTTTTGCCAGATAACCTTCTCGCACTTCGGTCACGTACGCTTCGCTTTTGTACGCTCCCTTGCTTTAAGAAGGACATCTGACAAAAACATTCTCAAAAATCCTTAGATTTTTGCTCAATTTGCAGCATTGCAAAGAATGATGTTTTTTATAATGGGAGGAAATCTGAGGATTTTTGCTTTTATTTTTGACGTATGTTCTTTGTGAATGAGCGACGTGTATTTTAAGTACACGAGTCGAAATGAACAAAGGTTATACGTCAAAAAGAGTGCCAAAAGACCAGATTTTAAGCTGCGGTATTGCCTTGCAGATCCTTAATAGACAGGCGATTTTGTTTTTTGTGATTAACTAGTTTTCTCTTGTAGCGGCGTAATTGTTTGAGAGATTTTTCTAGTGAATCAGCAAAGCTTGAATATGCATCAGTGCCTTCGCCTTCGCTTCTAATGATAACATTTGGATCAATTCCTTCATGAATGAGTATATTAGTTATAATCAAATGATTTTCTTTAGTGAATTTTACTTCGGCTGAGATTGCTGATTTGATATATTTTGAAACACCATCAGTGATGTCTTTTTCTACATGTACTTGTAGAGCTTGACCAATATCAAAATGGTTACCTGAAATTTTAACTAACATCATAGACCTCATATAAATTATTGTTATAACTTCATCGTAACACTTTTTTTGTAATAACAAAAGAGTTTTTTTCTATTGGCAAAACAAAGCTCTGCACCTATATAAGTAGGAACATATATAATTACTCATGCAATTCTCGTCAGACTTCTTATCAAAAATCAAAAATGCTGTCTCAGTTGTTGAGATTGTTGGGCGCAAGGTAAAGCTTAATAATGTCGGAGCGCAGAAGTTTAAAGGTCTTTGTCCGTTTCATGGCGAAAAGAGCCCTTCTTTCTTTGTTAATGAAGATTATAAAAATTATCATTGTTTTGGTTGTGGTGTTAGTGGTGATGCGATTAGCTTTATCATGGAAACCACAGGTGCTGCTTTTCCTGAAGTAGTTGAGGAGCTAGCAAATTTGGCGGGGATTCCTATGCCAAAAATTGATAAATTTGAAGCTGCCAAACAGGAAAAAGCAAAATCCATATATGATTTAGTTGAAATCGCCTGCAAATTTTACGAAGAGAACTTAAGTAAAAATAGTGAAGCACAAAAATACCTCGATAAAAGAGGTTTGCCAGCTTCACTGGTGAAGAAGTTTAGAATTGGCTATGTGCCGCCGCAGAATGCTGCAATTGCATTTTTACAAAAACAGAATTTCACATTAGAGGAAATCGCCCTTGCGGGTATTGCCAAGAAATCTGACAAAAATGGTAAATATTATGACTTGCTGCAAAATCGTATTATTTTCCCAATTAGTGATTCACGCGGCAGGGTGATTGCTTTTGGTGGGCGGGTTTTGGATGATAGCATGCCAAAATATATTAACTCGCCTGAAACGCCGCTTTTTAAGAAAGGGGAAACCTTATATGCAGTTGATATTGCTAAGAACATGGCTTTTAAATCAAAGAATCTGATTGTCGCAGAAGGCTATATGGATGTGATTGCCTTTCATCAATATGGTTTTATCAATGCAGTTGCTCCATTAGGCACGGCCATGACTGAAGCAAATTTGCGTAATTTATGGGTGATGGTTAATGAGCCGACTATTTGCCTAGATGGTGACGATGCTGGAAGAAAGGCAATGGCAAGGTTGATGGAGTTAGCGCTGCCAATTCTCAAAGCGGGCTATTCTCTGCGTTTTGTTGTGTTGCCAAATAAGCAAGATCCCGATGATGTTTTGCAAGCACTAAATGGCAAAGCGACAATGCAAAATTATTTGCGTAATGCAACTCCTCTTTCTGAGGCTTTGTGGAATTATTATCATGATAAAAAACCTATCAAAACACCAGAACAGCGCGCGGCCTTTCAAGAAAGCTTAATGGCGATAACTGCTAAAATTCAAGATGAAGGTGTAAGAGCTCAATATAAAAGATTTTTTACTAGTAAATTGCGTGAGTTTAACAATATAGCATTTATAAAGAATAAGCGTAAAACTCAGCCTTTAGATGCTAAAACTGAAGCTAAAAAGAAAAATGTCGAATTTACCATTCGTTCAGAAGAATCTGAATTATTTAGAGTGTTAATTAGTAATATAAAATTATTGCAAAATGCAGCGATTGAAGAAGAGTTTGCACATTTAGAATTTTCTAATAAAAACCTTGCTAAATTACAAAATCATTTGCTTGAGAAAAAGGATGAATTTACAAATAAGGCAGATCTTTTGGTTGACCTTGAACGCCATAATCTAATTAATATTCTCGATTTATTTCGTAAAAAGCTAGATGGCTTGTCCAATAAGGTTTTGGAGATGGATGATTCTAAAGCGAAGAAAGAGTGGCAACAGGCAATAAATCTTTACATTTTGGCAAGTATGAGAGAGGATTATGAGACTTTGCTTCAAACTGGGGAACCTGCTTTAGAGGATAAAGCCTTCAAATTATTGGAGAATATCAGAACACTAGAACAACAACTTTATACAAATTATGAATAAGAGAATTAGACCTTCACATCACAATCAAAGGCCAGCGGATAAATTAGAAGTTATTGTTAAGAAATTAATCATTAGAGGAAAAAGGCAAGGCTTCCTAACTTATGATGAGATAAATGAAGCAATACCGCCAGAGACTGTTGAGCATATCGAGAAAGTAATGACAACCATTAATGACTCTGGTGTTAATATTCTAACCAACGCTGAAGAGCTTGATGCAGAAGAGGAAAATCGCAAGACTTCCAATGAGGGCGTAGGTGATAATGACGACCCTGTTCATATGTACCTTAAGGCAATGGGTGGCGTTGAGCTACTTACGCGTGAAGGTGAAATAGAAATTGCTAAAAGAATCGAGCAAGGTCGCAAGATGATGATTTCATCTCTTTGTTCAAGCCCTGTTGCTATGCGTGAGTTCCTTACGCTTTACGATGATATCGTTAATGAAGAAAAGCTTTTGCGTGACATTATTGATCTTGATGCAACTTATTCACACAAATTTGAGAGTTTTGACACTTTAGACGACCCTGATTCTGAAGACGAAGATGAAGACGAAGATGAAGACAAAGAGGTCGAAAAAGAGAAAGATAGGACTGAAGAGGAAGAAGAGTTTGATGATATGCTTGATGGTGAAGGGAGCCTTTCACCTGCTACAATGGAAAAGCTTCTTACGCCATACATGTTAGAATCTTTTGAGCAAATTGCTAAAGTTTGCAACAGGATTTTAACCATTCAGGAGGATATACTTTATACAGCTTTTGAAGGTGGTGATGTTGAAAAGCTTGATACGAAGGAATATAAAGACGCTAAAGATGAGCTAAATAGTTTAATTGATGATATTTACTTTAATCAAAAATTTATCGATCAAATTATTGAAATAATCTATGATTTAAACAGAGAATTACGCAAATCTGAAGGTGATTTACTAAAACTTGCTGAAAGCAAGAAAATCAAAAGAAAAGATTTCCTCGCAAATTATGTGGATAGTGAATTAAGCGAGATCTGGATTGATCAAATTTCCAAACTAAAAGATAAAAAATGGAAGCTCTTTGTAGAAGATGGCAAGGAGGCTATTCTTGAAACACGTAGTGAAATTGCTGCGATAGCTAAGAAATCAGGTTTGAATATTAAAGAATTTAAGGAGCTAGTTTCCAATGTTCAAAAAGGAGAAAGACAAGCAGCTATTGCTAAAAAAGAAATGATTGAGGCGAATTTACGTTTGGTTATTTCGATCGCTAAGAAATATACAAATCGTGGTTTGCAATTTTTAGATCTTATCCAAGAAGGAAATATTGGCTTGATGAAAGCGGTTGATAAATTTGAATATCGCCGTGGTTATAAATTCTCAACTTATGCCACATGGTGGATAAGACAGGCGATTACGCGCTCAATTGCTGATCAATCACGTACAATCAGAATCCCTGTGCATATGATCGAGACAATCAATAAGATTGTCCGTACCGCAAAACAAATGGCCAACGAGTTAGATCGTGAACCTACTCATGATGAATTATCAAAAAAGCTCTGCATCCCAGTTGAGAAAATCCGTAAAATCATGAAAATAGCCAAAGATCCTGTGAGCCTTGAGAACCCAGTTGGTGATGATGAAGAAAGCACCATTGGTGATTTTATTGAAGATAAAAGCGCAATATTGCCAATTGATGCAGCGATTCAATCTAACTTAAAGGATATTGTAACTCGCGTGCTTTCAACGCTTACTCCAAGAGAAGAGCGAGTTTTAAGAATGCGTTTTGGAATAGGGATGAACACTGACCATACTTTAGAAGAAGTTGGTAAGCAATTCTCAGTTACTAGAGAGCGTATTCGTCAAATCGAAGCAAAAGCATTACGCAAACTTCGTCATCCAATCCGTGCTAAGAAACTCAAAAGCTTCAATAGTAATTAACTCTGTTGTGGAGTTTTAATATTCACAAATTAGTTCTCCACAGTAAAAATCACATCGCCTTTTTTTGGCGTAACGATACAATTCCACAAAGTACGCTTTTTTAATGTGCCGTTTTTTATTGCTGCATATAGTGCATAGAGGTTCTTGAAGCGTGGTTTATAGTCTTTACTGCCAATCGTACAAAGGATTTGGCTTAAAATGCGCAGAGCAATTTCCTCATCTAATTTGTTAAAAGATTCAAGTTCAAGAACGCATTTTTTAGTAGATAATTCTGCACAGTTTTTGAAATGAATTGCGGTTGAATTCTCTAAAGTTTGGCGAGCTCTCTGCATGCGTTTTGCTGTTTCTGCTAATCTTGTTACCATCAAAGCTTTTTCATCGCTCGCAAATTCGTTGAGTATTTTTCGAAATTTATTACGCGTAAATTGTAAATCTTGGTTGGATGGATCTTCAACCCAAGCGATTTTATTCTCCTCTAAATATTGCTGTAATGTTGTTTTTGGAAAATTTAATAATGGGCGAATTAGATAGATATCGTCACGCATAGTTTTTTGACTAATTGCACTCAACCCATCAACTCCACTGCCACGAAATAGTCTAATCAAAACAGTTTCTGCTTGGTCATTTTGATTATGTGCGGTGAGTAAGTATTTGATTTTATGAGTTTTACAGAAATCAAACATCAACGTATAGCGTGCTTCCCGCGCTTTAGCTTCAATGTTTGATTTAACCTTTGTGCCACCCTGCCAATCTAAAATATGATGCTCCACACGCATTTTTTTCATGAGCTCAGAAACCTTCGAAGTTTCTCTAGTGGCTGATTTGCGTAAATTATGATTTACCGTTAGCGCAATCATTTTGTTGTTGAGATGTTTTCGGCAAAGCGCAACTAGAGCCATGCTATCTATCCCGCCAGATAGCGCGACGGCTATTGTTTCATGTTCTGGAATATCGCTGATAATTTCCTGTTGGAATTGTTTTGGGAGATGAGAGATAGGCATTTTCGAAAGGGCACAAAAAGATTAATTTACATTGTGACAGCCAAATTTTATTGCCTCACCGTTAACCTGTTTCTTGAAATTATCGGACATGTCTTTTTCAAGCAAACTATCAAAGCCAGCACATGCTTCAGTGATGCGGTTTAGCAATCCTAAAGTAATAGATAGTTTGAATAAGGAGTCATTAGCACGTGGGTTACCAGGGTAGTTCTTATAGCTTTTCAAATAATGTACAGAAGCGGCACGATATTTTGTTTGTTTATAGCTAATTTCTCCAAGCCAGAAATATGCTTCACCTACTAATAAATCATCAGGATAATCATTGATAAATTTTTTGAATTCAGTTTCTGCCTCAGTAAACTTAGCATCCTTCATTAAAGTATGCGCCAACTGAAATTGATATTCACTGCTTGATACGGGGATTGCATTTACTGGTGGTGTTGTGGAGGCTGGTGGAGAGAGAGAGTTAATTTGTTTAAGGAGTTTTGCTTGCATGATATCAAGCGCCTTGATCTGTTGTTGTAGGTTTACTAGCTCAGTTTCCATGTCATTGATTCTGGCTTGTAACTTAAGTGTTTCGTAGGTTTCATCGCTTACCACAACTTTTTGGGTTGGATCTGCAGGAATAATCGCTTCAGCCAAAATAAAGTTAGCTTGTTGCGCTGATGATGAGTGGATTGAAAAGCAAGAGAGGCTGATAAATGCAGTAAGTAGAATTGTCCTAATCAACTGCATGCCAGCCTCTGCTTTGATAAATTGTTATTTTTTAATGGTAACGGCTCTTCTATTAAGCTTCCACGCTGCAGGGTTTGAAGCTGCAATTAGAGGTTTTTCTTCGCCATAGCTAATAATGTTGATGTTGCTTTTGCTCACTCCTTCAGAAGTTAGAAAATTACGCACAGCGGCAGCTCTCCTTTCACCTAATGCTAAGTTGTATTCTCTAGTGCCGCGCTCATCTGCATGACCTTCAATACGAATTTCCTGGTTAGAATTCTGTTTTAGCCATTTTGCTTGAACCATAAGAGATGCTTTGGCGCTAGAAGAGATAGAAGCGCTATCGAATGCAAAATGCACGACGGTATTATCGGAAAATTTGACAGATTTTGCCTGTGGCGCTTTTCTTTCAGCCTTATAGCTACTTTTCTCTTCGACGATGTTAATTTTTTCGTCACGAGTTTTTTGGCAAGAGCTAAGCACTAAAACAGTTAACGCAGCTGTGGTTAAAATTTTAACTTTATTCATATTCTCCTCTAGATTTAAATTGTTGGAATTTTTTAGTAAGGCTACTATAAACTGGAATATACATGCGTCAAGGGGGCACAAAAAATTTAATTTTTTAAATATAGATTACATGTCATTTAACTCACTACGCGACTTCATAAAGTTTCTCGAGAAGAAGGGTGATCTTGTCACAGTCAAAAAACCTGTCTCAACCAATTTAGAAATTACCGAAATTCAACAACGCCTTATCAAAGAGGAGGGCGAAGCCGTGCTTTTTGAAAATATTGAACATCAAGGTAAGAAAAACAATATAAAAGTTTTAGCAAATCTCTTCGGCACAAGAGAACGGATAGCTTGGGGGCTAGGGAGTAAACCAGAAGATCTGCATAAAATTGGCGAGATGATTGCCTTTTTACGTCAGCCAGAGCCGCCATCTGGCTGGAAGGATACGCTAGCTATGGCGCCGCTTTTAAAGAAACTAGTTTCCATGTCGCCTAAAACAGTCAGAAAAGCTGCTTGTCAGGAAGTGGTTTTAAAGGGAGGCGATATTGATTTGGGCAAATTGCCGATTCAAACTTGTTGGCCTAATGAACCAGCACCGCTTATCACATGGCCATTAGTTGTCACCAAAGGTGCGAGTGGAAAGGCGGCAAATGCTGATGATTATAATTTAGGCATTTATCGCATGCAGGTTTTAGAAAAAGACAAAACCTTAATGCGTTGGCTAAAACATCGTGGTGGAGCAGGGCAATATGATCGTTGGACAAAAGAAAAACAAAAACCATTTCCCGCCGCTGTCATAATTGGCTGTGACCCAGCGACTATCTTAGCTGCGGTTGCGCCTATTCCTGAAACGCTCTCTGAATATAAATTTGCTGGATTGCTAAGGGGGAAGGGCGTTGAGTTGGTCAAATGTAAAACTATTGATTTGAAAGTCCCTGCCAATGCTGAGATTGTGTTGGAGGGGCATGTTAGCCTTGAGGATTATCGTGATGAAGGTCCATATGGCGACCATACTGGCTATTATAATTCAGTAGAGAAGTTTCCAGTTTTTACAATTAGTGCGATTACTATGCGTAAAGATCCTATTTACCTGACGACGTATACAGGGCGTCCACCTGATGAGCCGAGCGTTTTAGGTTTGGCGTTTAATGATATTTTTGCCCCGATAATCAAACAGCAATTTCCTGAAATTGTAGATTTCTATTTGCCGGCGGAAACCTGCTCATATCGTGCGGCGGTGGTTTCAATCAAGAAAGCTTACGCAGGACATGCACAAAGAATTATGATGGGAATCTGGGGCTTTCTGCGCCAATTTGCCTATACAAAATTTATCATCATTGTTGATGAAGATATTAATGTGCGCGATTGGGCGGATGTTATGTGGGCGGTTTCAACTAGGATGGATTATGCACGTGATGTAACCATTGTTGAAAATACACCAATTGATTATTTAGATTTTGCCTCACCAGAAGAAGGTTTGGGTAGTAAAATGGGTTTTGATGCAACCAATAAAATATATCCTGAAACTAAAAGAGAATGGGGTAGAAAGATTGAGATGTCAGAGGAGGTTATTAACAAAGTAACTAAAAATTGGCAGGATTATGGCTTTAAAGCAAAAAAGAAATAGCTATAATTTTGGGCTGTTTGCGGAGTTTATCGCTTGCCTGATTTTGCGTCTGCAATTTTACCAAATCCTCCATAAACGCTATAAAACCAAATTAGGTGAAATTGATATTATCGCTAAGCGAGGGCGGCAGATTTTATTTGTCGAAGTCAAAGGCAGAAAAGCACCAGAGTACATAATGGAAGTAGTTTCAAAAAACCAACAACGACGTCTTATCCAAGCTGCAAAACTCTTCCTCTCACAAAATCCAAAACTTGCAAATTACGACCTACGCTTCGACCTGATCTTTATCGCCCGACCTTTTCACATCACCCACATCAAAAATGCTTGGGGCGAATAGAACATTATTCTGTTGAAACTCTCTCCCTTATATAAGGGAGAGGTTCGGTGAGGGTTAATTTAATAAATTAGAACCTTGGCATTGACATGTTGTAGAAAGCTTCTGCATCGCAAAAGGAGTCACCCTGAATTTATTTCAGGGTGACGTGTTTGGCGAATATCACTCCCAATTCGCCATGCTGGTCTTGATCCTGCATCTGCCAACCCCTGCAAAAATAGTAATGTTTTTAATTGTCATTGCTTTTCATAATAAATCTTATTTATTATTGGGGGTGTAAAAATGATAAAAACGCAAACATTAAGTCTTGGGCAGCATTGGAATGAATTTATTAAAAGTAAACTTACTGCTGGGCGTTATGCTTCAGCCAGTGAGATAGTGCGAGATGGACTGCGCTTGCTGGAAGAAAAAGAAGCAAACTCTAAGTTAGAAACATTGCGTTCGGCGCTGGTTGAAGGTGAAGAAAGTGGTGATGCTGGCGAATTAGACATGGAAAAAATCCGCCGCAACGCCAAGAAAAAGGCAGGTGTTAAAAAGTAATGTTAAAGATTCATATTCAAAAAAGGCACAAAAAAGATCTTGAGGAAATATGGCAATATTCTTTTGAAGAGTGGGGTGAGAAACAGGCTGATAAATTTTATGAGCGGTTTAAGGAGCAAATTAATCATCGTCAGGTAAAAGCTACAGAGAGGCTTTTAGCAAAAGCGGTGTGGGAAAAGGCACTCGTTATTTTTTAACAAAAAACATTTAGAGTAACTAATGATATTAAATTTTATCAAAAAAATTCGTTATTATTTGCTTGTTACAATAAGCCTAATTGTAATATATTTTAGCATAAAATATGCAGTTGTTTATTTCGTTGCAAGCCAGTTGCAGGCTTTACTTGATCAGCAAGATACTCCTAAAATTACTTGGCAAAATGTTCAATTTGAGCCATTTAATAAGAGGCTTACAATTAAAGATATAAAGATAGATCAACATACATCTTTGCAAAACTTTGTGATTGATCTGGCTTTGCCAAACTTATTTAAAAAAGAAATTCATATAGAGGAAATTAATATTAACGGCTTAGAGGGAAAGGTTGTTTCTTTGGCAGATGAATTGCGGATTGCTAATGTTATTTTACCTAAAAAAGAAAAGACACAAAAAGTAAAAAAGACTAATAAATGGCGGTTGGTAATTGCTAAAATTAATATTGCCAATATGCAAGTCAACTTGCCTGAAAAACAGCAAATACAAATCAAAAAAGCCTATGTAAGTAATGTAAATTTTATTCAGCCTCAGCAGCTAATGAATTTGGACATTCTCTTAAAAAACAAGCAAGGTTCTTTTAAACTTGCTGGTAAAATGGCAATGGATTTTGAGAAGCCAAATATACAGTTGGCATTTGCTATTGATAAATTTGACTTGGATATTTTCAATGTTTTGCCGCTTAAGAAACTATTTAATTTTTTGCAAATCCAAGGGAAATTAACTAGCAAAGGAAAGATAGAAGTGCAGGATAGTCAAAGACAAATTTCCTTAAATTTAGCTTTGGAAAATTTTTATCTTTACGTGAATAATTTGCAAACCATTGATTATTTTAGTCGTAAAGTCGTTTTAGAAGAATTCAAACTTTCTGATAATGCACAAAATTTAACTGTGCATAGCGATTTGCTTAAGGTTAAAAATCTAATTTTCTCAGAATCAAATAATAGCCTCAAGGTTAAGGAGCTTTCAGATTTTGCTGAATTTAAAATGAGCAATATTAATTTCAAGCAAGACAAAGTCAAAATGCAAACTATGGCAAATGTAGAGCTTGCTCAAGGAGGTTCATTGCGATTAAACTATAATAAACAGGAACTTTATTTGAAGATTACTAATTTTGAATTAAGTCAATTTTCTGAAACTTTTGTCTCTTTGCTAAATTACCATATAGCCAGCGGCAAGTTGAATTTAGAAGCCGTAACTAAAAGACAAGGCTCAGAAATTCAAGGCAATGTAAGAGTTAACCTTGCGCAGCTTAATTTAGATTCTGAGAATGAATTTGGTGAAGATTTAGCCCAGCAATCGAGCATTCCTTTGAAGACTGCTTTAGCAATAATTGAAGATGATAAGGGAAACATTCGATTGGATTTTAAAATCTCCGGTTCTACGGATGACCCAAAATTTAACTTTTTTAATATGTTGTCTCAAGGCCTAGGGCAACTTTTGATTAATCAGTTAAGTTCTGCAGTTGCAAGCCAAATGGCGGTTCGCTTTGTGCCGCTTTTGGTTCAGTCAGTTCCTTTCTCACCAAGTAATAGTTTTGCTTTTGTCAATGGTGCTTATAAATTTATTACTAAGCCACGTTTTGAGGATATAGAGTTTTTGCTTTTGAGAAGTAAAATTGCTAAAAAGTCAGTAACGGACATTAACAACATTAGCAAATTCCTCAAAGAAAACCCTGCCATAAAACTACATATTTGCCCGACCGCATCAATCTTTGAAAAGAAAAAACCTGCAGCAAAAACAATTACACCCAAAAAAGCTTTGCAACTTGCAAGTGATAGAATTGCAGTTTTGGATAATCTTTTTCAAAAAGAACTAGGAGATGATTTAGGGCAGATAATTTTCTGTCGACCAAAGATTTCTGATAAAAAACACAATCTTAGTAGAGCTGAAGTTTCTCTTTAAAGATGAATGTTGGTATTTTATATTGTCTGTAGAATTATTGTGCAGATGTTGCGCAACTCCTTATCTTTTATAGTAAAAGCAGGCATGATGTAGATGAGGTTGCCAAAGGGGCGGAGCCAGAGGTTGGCGGCAAGGAATTTTGCTTTAAGGTCTTCACGGTCGCTGTGGGTTAGCTTTTTCATCTCGACCACACCTATTGCACCTTTTACACGCACATTTTTGACGTTTTTAAAATTAGTGCATTTGCTCAATTCTGCTTTTAAAATTTGCTCGATTTGGGCGACGCGATTTTCCATGTCGGTTTTCTCAAATAAATCCAATGAGGCATTAGCAGCAGAGCATGCGAGTGGGTTTGCCATGAAAGTTGGACCATGCATAAAAGCATCTTCTTGCTTTTCGCTTAAGAAACCATCGAAAACCTCCTTGCTGGTGATAGTTGCTGCTAAACCAACAGCGCCGCCAGTTAGTGCTTTGCCGAGGATAATTATATCAGGCTTGATGCCTGCCTCTTGATGCGCGAATAATTTACCAGTGCGATAAAAACCCGTGGCACATTCATCGACGATAAAAAATAACCCATGTTTTTTGCTTAGGTCAAAAAGACGTTGTAAGGTTTTAGCGGAATGAAATTGTATTCCGCCAGCAGCCTGAACTAAAGGTTCGATAATAATCGCAGCACTTTGTTTTTTTGCCTTTGTGAGGAATTTATCAAACTCTATAAAATCCGCTTCATTTTCAGGAATTTTATGAATTAAATTTTGTGGTAAAAGCCCTGCAAACTTATGATGCATACTATCTGCTGGGTCGCAGATGCTCATTGCGCCAATCGTATCGCCATGGTAGGCATTTTTAAACGAGATAATTTTTACCTTATTTCTTTGCCCTTGATTTAACTGATATTGTACTGCCATCTTTAGCGCAACTTCAACCGCAGTTGAGCCAGAATCAGAGAAAAACACACGTTGCATTGCAGCTAATTCACACAAGCGCCCAGCTAATTGATATGCGGGTTTATGCGCTAAACCTCCAAACATAATATGCGGCATGGTTCGTAACTGGCGGTGCATTGCTTTCTCGATATGTGGGTGATTATAGCCATGCGCAGCACTCCACCAAGAAGCTATGCCATCGAGTAATTTACGTCCATCTTCTAGATAAATATAGACACCCTTGGTTTTTTTGACGGGCAAAGGCAAAGTTGCGCCCTTCATTTGCGTATAAGGCAGCCAAATGTTTTTATAGTATTTTTTGAACCAACTAGTCATGATACTGGTAAAATCAAGTAATTCCAATGAAACAGACTGACATTAATAGCGCAAAAACAAAATCAGTCAAAGGTTATATCTGGCAGGAGAGAGAGGCGGATGAATATTTGTGCAAAACTATAGCAGAGAAGTTTGCACTATCACCAGAAATTGCCAAAATTATCGCTACGAGATTTGATAATTTAGACGATATTGAGCTTTACCTAAACCCAACGATAAAAACACATTTGCCTGATCCTTTCCATTTGTTGGATATGCAGAAAGCGGCGGAATATTTACTTAAAGCATTAAAAGGTAAAAAGAATATTTGGGTGTTTGGCGATTATGATGTTGACGGCGCAACCTCCTCTTCATTGCTTAAAAAATTCTTTGCGATGCTTGGTGTTGAGATAAATATCTATATTCCTGATCGCATAGCAGAAGGCTATGGGCCAAAAACTGCGGCGTTGAAATATTTGAAAGAGCAAGGTGCGGATGTTGTGATAACGGTGGATTGCGGGACGACGGCGTTTGAACCTTTAGCAGACGCAGTGGAAATGGGTTTGGACATTATCGTTCTTGATCATCATCTATGTTTAACGGATATTCCGAAAGCTGTGGCGGTGGTGAATCCCAATCGTTTTGATGAGACGTCTGAATATAAATATTTGGCTGGCGTAGGGGTAACTTTTTTGCTGATTGTGGCGTTGAATCAATTATTACGCAAAGATGGTTTTTATAAAGATAAGGCGGAGCCTAAATTGTTGGAATTGCTTGATCTAGTAGCGCTGGGCACTGTTTGTGATGTTGTGCCTTTAGTTGGTTTAAATCGTGCTTTTGTTGCGCAAGGAATTAAAGTTATGTCACAAGGGCGCAATATCGGAATTAACGCTTTGAGTAATATTGCAGGAATTAAAGATGCAATCGCTCCATATCATCTAGGTTTTCTTTTGGGCCCAAGAATCAATGCAGGTGGACGAGTAGGGAAGTCTGATTTAGGTGCAAACTTACTCTCGAGTAATGATTTAGCAGAGGTTGCGCAAATCGCCCAAAAACTACAAAGATTCAATGAAGAGCGTAAAGCAATTGAATTGCTAACTTTAGAAGAGGCGATTTTACAAGTTGAAAAGAAAGAATTACATAAAAAGCCAGTTATTATTTGCGCCAGTGAAAATTGGCACGCGGGTGTAATTGGCATTGTTGCCTCACGTATTAAAGAAAAATATAATCGCCCAACTGCAATCATAGCTCTCGAAAACGGCATAGGTAAAGCATCATGCCGTTCAATTAATGGTGTGGATTTGGGTAGTAATATCGCTGGTGCAAAAGAGCAGGGAATAATTATTGAAGGCGGCGGGCACGCTATGGCAGCAGGGTTTTCTATCGAAGAAGATCGCATTGTAGATCTTGATGCATTTCTTGAAGAAAAATTAGGCGAGAAGGTTAAGGCAGTCTTGAAAGATCAAATTCATCATGTTGATGAAGCGATTAGTGTGAGTAGTTTAAATCTTGAATTGGCGAAGTCTTTTGCGCTGCTTGAACCATTTGGCACATCAAATTATGAACCAAAATTTCGTGTAAAAAATTGCCATATTATCAAAACAGATGTTTTAACCGAGAAGCATGTTCGTTGTATAATTTCTGATCGCAGTGCGGGGATTTATGGGCGCTCTATTCCAGCTCTGTGTTGGAACTCAGTTGATAGTGTTTTAGGGCAGACATTGCTTTCGGTTAAAGGTGCGGCGATTGATCTTATCGGCACTATAAAGATCAATAATTGGAATGATCGTCAGAGCGTACAGTTCTTTGTTGAGGATGTGATTTTATAAAAGAATTAAGAGGAGATATTTAGCATTCAAAAAATTAACTCTGCTCTCTATTTCTTCTTCACTTCTTTTTTATAAGGTAGTGCTTCATTAAAGACGCAGATTGTATCAGAGCCGTGTCGTAGGGTGAAGACCGATGTTACTCTTTCAACTATGACATAATTATCACTGACACGATAATTGACCAATCCTTCGTAACCTTTTGAATCAACATTAAATATTGCAGGAAGTTCAGTATTTTTATCACGGAATTCAAAATATGTAAATTCACCATCATCAAAAATCTTAATTGGTGCGATAGACTTTGGACCAGAATAAGTATAGTTGAAATTATATTTTATACGCCCAGTAAAGTCGGGCTCAAATTTACTGTTAAAAGTTTTTAATGAGTCATTCACTTGGTTGTTATATAAAAACCTAGTTTCAAATACGAGATTTACATCTTCAATTGATTCAGCTTCCAGCGCATGCATTTCAAACTGGTACATTCTTTTATCAGTAATCACCATCATATTAGTTTCAGCATTGCCATTTAGTGGCCGTAAAAACATTCTGCTTCCAGATTGTTCGATTTGCCAACCAGAGCTATCACCCATAGTTACTGTGACGATGGTCTCATCAGCGCCAAATTTTAGACTTGCTTGATAGCGAAAATTACCAACATATTTGTAAATATGGTCAGGCGTATAGGTAAAAACACGAATGCGGCTATCATGCGGCAAAGGACGTGATTCTATAATTCTAGCATTTGCTATAGTTGGAGCAAATAATAGAAGTAATATGATGAATCTGAAATATAACATTATTTATAGAATTATTTTGATTTTGTAATTCGATAATCAGTGACCATGAATTTTGAAAGGGTTACATTATTGGTGATCTTATTTACTATAATTCCAGAAAATGCAAAAGCAATATCTACTTGCCAAAGCTGTTTTGTAAGATCTGTCGTTAGTTTTTTATCAGACACTTCAATAGTTAGGGTAGCTTTTTCAGGCAGATCTGATTCTAAAATTGTTGCGAATAAGTTTTCTTCTTTCTTAGTTTTAGGCTTCTCATGGAATATAAAGCTAACTAGTTTAACAGTACGCTCACCATTTTTGCCTAAAATAGTAATAGGATGGTTTGGGTTATTTGTATCAAAGGTTTTTTTATATTCCTTCGAAACGTCACTTGTTGAATTATTAGCAACTTTTTTGACGCGATTATCTAGAGTTAAAACATCAAAGTCGCCTTTGTGGAATTCTTCGCGATTTTTGGTGTAATGCACTAACAAATATTCGAGTAAGGCTTTGTCTGGTTGTTGGCTATATTTGTCATTTAAGGTAACGGCAATTGGTTGTTTGTTGATAACATCATCATTATATAATACGATAGGCATTACAGTCTTAGTTGGTAGCCAATAAGTTATGTTTAAATAAAGGTAAAAGCTCGCAGTAAAAAATACTAAAAAGAGGATTAGCCAATAGATACGGTCAAAATAGACGCGCAGATATTTATGCATATACCATTCGAGCGCGCGCGAATAATAATGCTTATTTTTAATGTCTTCCGCTAGAGATTGCTGCTTATTTTTCATATGCTCTTACTCTAATATGCTAGATTCATATTTGTAATTTTCACTACTATATTGTCATTTAGCAATGGTTTTATTTCCTGTGGGAAATGTTCTTGCCCAGTTTTTAATAATTCTCTTGGTAATATTATCATGCGGGTCGATCCTTCTAGAAGGTTTAAAAACCCTAATTCAAACCCATATGGAACTTTTCCTTCGCCAATTTTAAAAGTAAAATCCTTTACATCCTGCCACTTACCAATCTTCTTCGATAGTGATTTGATTCTAAAACTTGTTTTTATTTTTTGACCGCACTCCGCTTTTCGTCCAGATATAACTAATTGATCAAAAATTACCATATTATCTTTTGCACCACTTTCGGTAAAAGAGCTTTTAATCATTGATACGCTGAGCTTCAGGCTTGATGATTTATATTTTTGGAAGCCAAAATCCATAAAATCAGAAAAGAGGGATTCAGGTATAATGATTTCCCTTTTACCACCTTTGCGTAGTCCATTTAGTGCGTCATACACAGCATTGTTTTTATTAAGAGAAAGATTTCTTATTTTGCCTTTCTCTTGTAAAGTGCCATCAGCAAATACATCGTATTTTATAGTAATATTAGCGCCACAAACCGCCTCAGAAATTGCTGTGCCTTGTTGTATATCACGATATGTCACCATATTCTTTTTTGCTTGCTTAACCTGTTGTTTATAATTTGCGATCATATTTGCAGCATATTTTTTATTTCCAACTTGCAGTTCTAATTGCTTATAAAAGTCGTTAGCAAAATCTTGATTAGTAGATAGTTTCTCGATGAGGATTTCATCAACAGTTTTTGGTGCGGCAATTGATGGCTCTTGCGGTGTTTTCTCGGTAGCGCGTCCTTGAACTAAAGATATGATTTGTTCTTTTACATTATCTTGTACGGTTGTGCCAATGGAGGATTTGGTCTTTTTAACCTTTTCTATGATATCGGTTTTGGAGTATTTATCACTTTGTGCGTTAAAGATCAGGATGAATAAGACTATTGCGCCAACAATCATTAGTTTTTTATTAGTCGAGGCTGTCTTGTCTTTTTTCCGGAATAGTTTTTTCATGTTTGCCCCTTTTTATTTTTTAATTTGCAACCTCCCTGATACTACAAACTCTCACCCCAACCATGATTAAGGGAGAGGGGGGGTAAAAAAGAACTCAAAAAGACCAGATTAAAGTGAGAAGCCGAGCGTGTTATCATAAAGGTAAAGATTCTCACTTTTAACAAAATCCATATCACAGGAGCTAAACTCTGCTAATAATTTTATTATATCATTATGTATAATGATTTTATCTTCTTCTTTGGAGACAAAGCGACACACTAAACAATCAGATAAATTGCTTTCAAAAAAGCCGTCTTCTGGCCAAATTTTCAGCCCTTTGCAGGAGATTTTTTGTAAGTCTAATTTGAGTTCGATATCAAATTTTGCAATTTGTTCTGCTAGGTTAGCAACTATTTCTGTGCCATTATCAATAAATACATCAACTCCGACTAACGCTTTGTTTTTTTCAGAGGGTGGATTGTAGGGAACTTCACGATCTTCACAGTGATTACCTTCACCATCATTTACATAGTTAGCTTCTTTTAATTGCTTTGGTTTTTGTCCAAGATTAGCAATTACTGCGTCGGCAAAAGCCTGCGTACCAACTTTTTTCTTGCTAGTGCTGGCATTATATAAATCTGCTGTATGGATCCCATCTTCTAGGGTTTTGAGTAGAGCGTTTTGAATTAACTCTGCTTTATCCTGCATGCATAAATGATTCAACATCATCACGGCAGCATTAATTAAGCCAGAAGGATTGGCAATATCTTGATCAGCAATATCTGGCGCTGAGCCGTGAATAGCTTCAAACATTGCATATTCATTACCTATATTTGCGGAGCCACCTAAACCAACAGAGCCTGAAACTTCAGCTGCAACATCTGATATGATATCGCCATAGAGATTTTCGGTAAGTATCATGTCAAACCTTTCAGGATCAGCCGCAACTTTTGCTGTGCCAATATCAACAATCATTTGATCAGTTTTAATTTCCTTGTATGAAGTCGCAACTTCGTCAAACACTCTATGAAACAAACCATCAGTCATTTTCATGATGTTGTCTTTCATCATGCAGGTGATGTTTTGACGATTGTTTTTTAAGGCATAATCAAAAGCAAATTTGGCGATGCGGAATGAACCGCCATAGGTAATGGTTTTAAGTGATTGAAAGCTTTCTCGTGTATTGCGATATTCAACGCCAGTGTATAAATCCTCCTCATTTTCACGAATGATTACTAAATCCAGATTTGGAAAGTTAGTTTGTACAAATGGATGATATGATTTACATGGGCGAACATTTGCGTAGAGGCCGAGAGTTTTACGTAAAGTAACATTCAGGCTTTTGTAGCCTTGGCCTTGTGGTGTGGTAATAGGAGCTTTTAAAAGAACTTTATTGTTTTTGATTGTCTCCCAAGCGCTAGGTGGGATTCCCGTTGCAATGTCGCGCTTATATTGTTTTTCACCAATTTCGATTGTATCGATTTCAATTTTAACCTTAGCTTCCTTTATGATTTTTAATGTTGCATTCATTATTTCTGGGCCGATTCCATCTCCGAAAGCGACAACGATTTTTACTGTACCTGACATTAGTTTTTACTTTAAATTGCGAAGGGATATTTACTTTACTTTTTATAAAAAAGTAAATAGATTTAGGGATATTGATACGGTACTGCTAGCAAATTTCAAATGAATTATCATAATGTCTCTTAAAAACTTTTTCTGCCCTATTCACCGCGAAGGCTATATATTCATAGTTATCGGTGCTGCTTTTTCAATCCTAGTTGGTTCAGCTGTCCCGACGGTTGGTTGGATTGGTGCAATCGTTACATTATGGATTGTTTATTTTTTCCGCGATCCTGATCGCGTCACACCGCAAGGTGACAATTTAATTATCAGCCCTGCGGATGGTTACATCCAAAAGATTGAAGATGCTCTCCCGCCAGAAGAATTAGAGCTCGGTAATGCCCCAATGAGAAGAATCAGCATCTTCCTCAATATTTTTAACGTGCATATAAATCGTGTTCCAGCCAGTGGAAAAATTACAGCCCTACATTATCGTCACGGTAAATTTCTTAATGCTGCGAATGATAAAGCAAGCGAAGAAAATGAACGCCAATCTTGTGTAGTAAAAACTAAAAACGGTACAAAAGTAGTTTTTGTGCAGATTGCAGGCTTGATAGCTAAGCGGATTGTTTGCGATCTCGAGGCGGATCAAAATGTAATATCTGGCGCAAGGTTTGGTCTTATACGTTTTGGCTCTAGGGCTGATATTTACCTGCCAAAATCTGCTAAGATTAATGTTTTAGAAGGTCAAACTGCTCTTGGTGGTGAGACAGTATTAGCTATTCTAGATGGTAAATCTATCGCTAGTGCTAGTACTCCAAAAACAGTTGCTAAAAAAGTAGTAACTAAGAAGCCTGCAGTTGATAAAAAAGCTCCTGCCAAAAAAACTACAAAAGTGACTAAAAAATGAAAAAGCAGGCGATTCCTAAGGATCAAAAGTTTCCTTTAAGCAGTCTCTTTCCTAATGTCGTAACCATTGTTGGTCTTTGTTTCGGCGTTACTTCAATTCGCTATGCTCTCAGTAGCAAATGGGAAATAGCAGTTTCCTTATTAGTGATTTCTGCCTTTATTGACGGGATGGATGGTCGTTTAGCACGGATGCTCAATGCGAGCAGTAAATTTGGTGCAGAGCTCGATTCCTTAGCAGACTTTGTCAATTTTGGTCTTGCTCCTGCTTTAATAGCATATTTATGGTCGTTGCATGCTATCCCTGTTAAGGGTCTTGGTTGGGCGATTTGCTTATTATATGTAATTTGCTGTGCGATTCGTTTAGCAAGATTTGGCGCAATTACCTCAGTGAATGATAATCCAAACAAAGCTCTAACAGATAATCTTTTCTTTGGTATTCCCGCTCCTGCAGGTGCTGGCCTTACATTAATACCAATTATGTTGGTGTTTCAATATGAGGTGGATTTTTTCCGTGAACATCCATTCTATCTAGGTCTTTATTTAACAACTATTGCTATTTTAATGGCCAGTAGGATTCCAACCTTCTCAGCAAAAAATATCAAAATCCGTCATGAATTTGCATACCCAATTTTGGTAGTCATTGCCCTGTTTATTATTGGCTTAATTATAGAACCGTGGATTGTTCTGCCTTTTATGGGAGTGCTTTATATTTTGTCTATTCCTTTGAGTTTAATTTATTATCACCATGTCAAAAATACTAATAATTAACGGTCCTAACCTCAACATGTTGGGGAAGAGAGAGTCTGATATTTATGGCAATACTAGTTTGGCAGATATAAAAAAACTTTGTGCTAATACTGCTAAAGAACACAATCTTAAAATTGAATTCAAGCAAAGCAATTATGAAGGTCAAATTGTTGAATGGATTCAAAAGGCACAGCCTAGGGAAAAATTATATCAAGGTATAATCATCAACGCTGCCGCTTATACCCACACTTCAATTGCCATATTAGACGCTCTACGGATGCTCTCAATTCCGATCATTGAGGTGCATTTAAGTGATATTAAAAAACGTGAACCCTACCGCCATAAATCTTATATATCCGAAGTTGCTAGAGAGATAATTTGTGGAAAGGGCGCTGATGGTTATAAACTAGCTATCGAATGCTTAGCTAAAATCTAAGAATATAAATACTTATCAGTAGGAAAGTCCCCGTTGCGAACTTCTTTGCTGTAATTTCCTATTGCGCTATCAATATCTTCTCGGAGATTCGTATATTGCTTAACGAATTTAGCTCTAGAGCTAGTCAATCCCAACATATCCTCTGTGACTAAAACTTGACCGTCACATTTGACTGATGCGCCGATTCCAATTACAGGAATTTTAAGTTTTTTTGTAATGGCAGCAGCTAACTCTTCTTTTACGCCTTCAACCACCACAGCAAATGCTCCAGCTTTCTCAACTGCAACTGCATCAGCAATAATTTTTTTACGACTTGCAGAATCCTGCCCTCGATGTTTATAACCACCAAATTGATTTACTGATTGTGGAGTAAGTCCAACATGCGCCATAACTGGTACGCCGCGCTCGGTTAGAAATTTGATCGTCTCCGCCATATAGGCACCACCTTCGAGTTTTACTGCGCCAGCTCCGCTTTTTGTCAAGATCTTGGCAGCATTTACAAATGCTTGCGATGGTTTTTTTTGGTAAGATGCAAAAGGCATATCAACTACTACCAGAGCATTTTGGGATGATTTAACCACTGCTTTTGCATGATTAATCATCATCTGCACAGTAACTCCCAAAGTGGAATCCATTCCGTAAATTACCATGCCGAGTGAATCGCCAACTAGTAATAAATCAACATGTTGATCTGCAATTCTGGTAATCTCCGCAGTGTAGGAAGTTAAGCAAACAATCTTAGTTTTAGCTTTTTTTAGATTGGCAATGTCGATTATAGTTTTACGTCTCATAGTTTTTATTTTATTTGTGACGGTGGGTTAATTTTATATTAAAGCAAGGTTCTGCACCGCAAAAGAGGTCATCCTGAATTTATTTCAGGATCTGCGTAATTTAGCCACGAAAGTAGAAGATAACAATTGATAATAACACCACGCCCTTATTATCAAAACAAAACTACTACATTATTTGCTAACTAGGCAGATCCTGAAATAAATTCAGGATGACCATTTTTTAAGCATTTTAGTTATCCCACCAAAAAACACATGATGGCTTTTTGTGCATGTAGGCGATTCTCCGCTTCATCAAAAATCACCGATTGTTTACTATCAATCACGGATTGCGTAACTTCTTCGCCAATATGCGCTGGCAAACAATGCATGAATAATGCGTTCTTTTTTGCCTTACTCATTACTTCATCATTAACTTGGAAATTCTTAAAAGCTTTGAGTCTCTTCTTAATGTCTTTATCGCCCATAGAAGCCCAGCTATCTGTAGTAACTAAATCAGCGCCTTCAGATGCGATGTTTGCGTCGTGACTTAAAGTGATTTTTGCTTTATTATCCTGCGCCCATTTTAACAGATCAGCATCTGGTGTGTAATCTTTAGGTGTAGCAATATCTAGGCTAAAGCCAAGCTTCGTTGCCGCAGCAATCCATGAATGACATACATTATTGCCATCACCAATCCATGCAACTTTTTTACCGGCAATAGAACCTCTATGCTCCATGAAAGTCATGATGTCCGCCATAATTTGGCAAGGGTGGTTAAAGACAGTTAAACCGTTAATAATTGGCACTGTTGAGTTTTTAGCAAATGCTAAAATATCTTCATGATCATGCGTCCGCAGCATAATCATATCAACATAGCGGGAGAGAATTTTTGCGGTATGTTCAATTGATTCGCCCCTGCCAAGCTGCATATCATCGCCGCTTAGCACAACTGCGTTGCCGCCTAATTGCCTCGCACCAACTTCAAATGAAACTCTGGTTCGTGTTGAGTTCTTCTGAAAAATCATCGCCAATTCTTTGCCAGAGAATTGCTTGCTTGGCTTGCCTGATTTTTTTAGCTTTAAGGCTAAATCCAAAATTGTTTGTAAATCTTTTTTGGAGTGGCTCTTGATATCGATAAAATGCTTAACCATGGAGAGTGTTTTTAATAATTTTTATAGCTTCTTTGGCTTGTTTTTCTTTGATGATCAAAGGTGGTAAGAACCGAATTACGTTTCCAGCGGCAGGCACAGTCAACAAACCTTGTACTCTCAATTTATCAGCAAGAATGCTGCAATCAATTGAAAGTTTGAGTCCCAACATTAAGCCCTCTCCTCTAACTTCTTCGATAATTTTTGGGTGAGATTTTTGTAGCGCAAGCAGCTCTTCCTTAAAGAACTTGCTGGTTACAATGACATTTTCCAAGAAACCTTTTTTTAACACTGTGTCAATTACAGCGTTACCAACTTGCATAGCTAATGGATTTCCACCATATGTTCCACCGTGAGAGCCTTTACTAATAGTTTGTCCAATCTCCTCACTAATGAGACAAGCAGCAAGAGGAAACCCGCCGCCAATGCCCTTTGCCGAAGCAAGAATATCTGGCTTTATGCCAAACCATTGATGGTAAAATAATTTACCTGTCCTGCCAATTCCGCATTGCACTTCATCCAAAAATAATAATATTTTTTTCTCAGTAGCTAACTTCCTTAATTCTTTTAAGAATTTGCCAGGAAAAGCAATAATTCCCCCTTCGCCCTGAATTGGTTCAATTAAAATTGCTGCTGTATCTTTATTTATCGCTTTTCTAACCTTGCTAATGTCAAAATCATGTACGTCAATATTGATAAAGCCTTCCAATAAAGGCTCAAAGCCTTCTTGATATTTTTTATTACCAGATGCAGAAATTGCAGCAATTGTTCTGCCATGAAAAGCTCCTGCAAAAGTAATTATATTTTTCTTATTTGGTTTGCCGATTTGGGTAAAATATTTTCTAATAAATTTGATCCCTGCTTCAATAGCTTCAGTACCCGAATTACAGAAGAACACAGAGTCTGCAAAGCTGTTGGCGACTAATTTATCAGCTAATTGTGTTTGCCCCGAGATTTGGTACAGGTTGGAAACATGCCATGGCTTTTTTGCAGCTTTAATCAGAGCTTTAGTAAGGATGGGGTGACTGTAGCCTAAAGAATTCACAGCTATCCCACCAGCAAAATCAAGATATTTTTTGCCGCCCTTGTCGAACAAATAGGCGCCTTTGCCTTTAATAAATTCTAACTTAGCTCTGCTATATACTGGTAATACAGAATCAATCATTTTGTTAAATTAAAAATTAGGAAGTGATTATTAACAGGAATTTTTAAAAATGAAAAGTTTTATCCTTTTCTCTGTGTCATTACCTGACAAAAAGAGGTATGAGATTCAGAATCTGGGGATTTTTGTGATGATTTTTTATACATGTCCTGAGCGAATGAGCGACGTGCACATTCAGTTTCCGAGTATTTTTGGAGGAACAGCAATGGATCTTAGAATCTGGGGATTTTAACCCATCGAGTGGAAATCTAAGAGATTTTGCTTTTATTTTTTACACATGCCCTGAACGAATGAGCGACGTGTACATTTGGGTGCACGAGTCGAAACGAGTTTAGGTTATGTGTAAAAAAGAATGCAAAAGAATTAGATTTTAGAAGGGGATTTCGTCGTCCAGGTCATCCTCAAAACTAGGAGCCGCTGCCGCACCACTTGCTGCTGCAGGAGAAGGGTTGCTAGAGGAAGCTGAATTATTAGCAGGCGCATATTCACCTGACCCGCCACCACCAGAATTTGCAGAATCTAACATGGTGAGACTACCTCCAAAATTCTGAATAACGATTTCGGTTGTATATTTCTCTACTCCGCTATTATCTGTCCATTTGCGAGTTTGTAACGCACCTTCTACATAGACTTTAGAGCCTTTTTTGACATATTGCTTGACGATTTGAACAAGCCCTTGGCTAAAAATTACAACTCTATGCCATTCAGTTTTGCTTTTGCGTTCACCTGTGCTTTTATCTTTCCAATCCTCAGAGGTAGCTATGGAAAATGTAGCGATTTCTCTGCCGTCTTGTGTACTGCGGATTTCAGGGTCATTTCCCAAATTGCCGATTAAAATAACTTTATTAACTGAACTTGCCATGAGTGACCTCTTAAAATTAAGCTTAGACTAAGCTTGTGGTTGATATATACGATGATTGATGTTAGGGTGGCAGCCTAAATATAATTTTCATAAATGCAAGCACATCAATAATAATGGATACAAAATACATCAAAATTATCGGAGCCAAAGAACATAACTTGAAAAACGTTAATATTTCTATCCCTAAAAATCAATTGGTTGTTGTAACAGGGCCATCAGGTTCAGGTAAGTCTTCTCTTGCTTTTGATACAATTTACGCTGAAGGACAAAGGCGCTATGTTGAAAGCCTTTCTGCCTATGCACGTCAATTCTTACATTTACACGGCAAGCCAGATGTTGAATCTATCGAAGGTCTTTCACCAGCTATTGCGATTGATCAAAAAACTACTTCTAAAAACCCACGCTCAACAGTGAGTACAGCTACGGAGATTTACGATTATCTCAGGCTGTTATATGCTAGAATAGGCGTTCCATATTCGCCAGCTACTGGTAAGCCAATTCAAAGCCAAAGTGCATCAGAAATGATTGCGCGAGTACGCAAATTACCTGACCAAACCAAAATTCACGTATTAGCACCAATCGTCAAAGACCGCCGCGGAGAACATCGTAAAGAGCTTGGCATGGTTAAAAAACAAGGTTTTCAACGTATAAAAATTGACGGTGAAATTTACACATTTGATGAGCTGCCAGAGTTAGATAAAAATAAACGCCACTATATAGAAGTTGTGGTTGATCGTCTGGTTATTAATGATGAGTTAGGTAATCGCTTAGCGGATTCGATCGAAACAGCGCTTAAGCTTTCCGATGGTATGCTTCATATAGAAATCATCGAGCCAGCAGAAGGTGATGATAAACACAAAAAAGCACAGATTATTATTTTCTCGGAGAAATTTTCTTGTCCAGAGTCGGGCTTTGCAATTGATGAAATTGAGCCAAAACTATTCTCTTTTAATAGTCCACATGGTGCTTGTACGTCTTGTGGAGGTTTGGGAACTGAATATTATTTTGACCCAGAAATGATTGTTACTGATGAAGATGCTTCAATTAGTGAAGGGGCGATTGGCCCTTGGGCAAATTTGCCAAAAAAATTCTATGACCAAGCTTTGATATCGCTAGCAGAGCATTATAATTTTGAGTTAGATGCGCCTTTTAAAAAATTATCTAAAAAAGTGCAGGAAGTTTTATTGCAGGGCTCGGGGGATGAAGAAATCATTTTCCGTTATCACGATGGTAATAAAGACACCTCAACCAAAAAGACTTTTGAAGGAGTAATTCCTTTCTTGGAAAGAAAATTAAATGAGTTGGATTCTGACTGGATTTTAGAGGAATGTGAGAAATATCAGAATCTTACAAAATGTCGTGCTTGTAAAGGTTATCGCCTCAAACCTGAAACATTATGCATCAAAATAGCTGGTAAACATATTGGTGAAATTAGTGCTTTAACTATTGAGCAATCTATTGAGTGGTTTGAAACACTCCCTGCAAAACTGACTGATACAGAACAGCAAATTGGTGATAGGATTTTTAAAGAAATCATCAAGCGTTTAGGTTTTTTACACGATGTCGGGTTGGATTATCTAACGCTTGATCGTGAATCTGGCACATTATCTGGTGGTGAAAGCCAAAGGATTCGCTTAGCGTCACAAATTGGTTCTGGACTAAGTGGTGTGATGTATATTTTAGACGAGCCGTCTATTGGCCTGCATCAATCAGACAATGTTCGCTTAATTGCGACGCTGAAACATCTGCGTGATATTGGTAATACGGTGATTGTTGTAGAGCATGATGAAGAAACAATGCTAGCTGCGGATTATCTTATCGATGTTGGGCCTGGCGCTGGAGAGTATGGAGGAGAGATTGTTGCAGAAGGTTTACCTGATGAAGTAATTAATAATCCCAAATCAATCACTGGGCGTTACCTAAAAGGTATTGATTCAATCAAAGTTCCTAAAGCACGTAGAAAGCCAAAAGGTGAAAATCGTTCAATTACAGTTATAAATGCGCGTAGTCACAACCTTCAAAATATTGATTGCTCGATTCCTATCGGAGTATTTACTTGTGTAACTGGGGTTTCTGGTGGTGGGAAATCCACATTAATTATCCAAACACTTTATAAAGCATTAGCCAAAAAGCTCAATGGTGCAAAGGCGCAAGCAGGGTTGCATGATGAAATTCGTGGTTTGCAATATATCGACAAAATCATCAAAATTGATCAATCACCAATTGGTAGAACGCCACGTTCTAACCCTGCAACTTACACAGCAGCATTCTCTGGCATTCGTGATTGGTATGTAAATTTACCAGCGGCAAAAGCCCGTGGTTACAAAGCAGGACGCTTCTCCTTTAACGTAAAAGGCGGACGTTGTGAAAATTGTCAGGGTGATGGACTAATCAAAATCGAAATGCATTTCTTACCTGATGTTTATGTACTTTGTGACGCTTGTAAAGGCGCTCGTTATAATAAGGAAACTTTGGAAGTCGTCTATAAAGGCAAGTCAATTTCTGACGTGCTAAATATGACAGTTGAAGAAGCTATGCATTTCTTCGTTCGTATGCCAATTATTCGTGATAAGTTTGAAGCATTATATGAAGTTGGTCTTGGTTACATCAAAATTGGTCAGTCTGCTACAACTCTTTCTGGTGGTGAAGCGCAAAGAATAAAACTTGCCAAGGAGCTATGTAAAAGAGCAACTGGTAGAACGCTTTATATATTAGATGAGCCTACAACTGGTCTGCATTCGGACGACATCAAAAAACTACTCAAAGTTCTTCATCGTTTGGTCGATTCAGGCAATACTATTCTTGTGATTGAACATAATATGGATGTTATCAAAACAGCAGATTGGGTAATTGACGTCGGGCCAAAAGGTGGTGATAAAGGCGGCAAGATTGTTGCGTTTGGTTCGCCAGAAGAGGTGGTGAATTGCAAGGATAGTATTACGGGACAGTATCTCAAAAAATACCTCTAAAATCTAATTCTTTTGCATTCTTTTTGACGAATAACCTTTGCTCGGTCGCTCGTGTACCAAGACGTACACGTTCGCTCTCTTACGCAGGACATTCGTCAAAAATAAAAGCAAAATCTCTTAGATTTCCTCTCAATGGTTTTAATCCCCCTCTCTCTTTAAGGGAGGGGTAGGGGTGAAGGTTTATACTTCATCATGCTGAACTCGTTTCAGAATCTGCAATACTTCCAAGGTGGATTAATATCTTAAAGAAGTGGTTATATCTAGGTTCGCCTTCTTGTCTTCTTGCTGTTGCATACCTTATCCCTTCTTACTGCTGATTAATTATGTTTTTCTGTTCGGCAATTAGTCGACCCTGCCGTGCTATTGTTTCCTTCATCTGTGTTATTTTACCTTCTCCTTAAACCCACATAGATCAAAAACAGGACAGTCGCCGCAGAGTGGTTTGCGAGCTTTGCAGATATAGCGACCATGCAGGATGAGCCAATGGTGCGCATCTTTCTTATAGGGTTTAGGGATGTTTTTGAGGAGTTGTTTTTCAGTCTCGACAACATTTTTGGCTTTGACTAAACCAAGGCGATTACTCACCCTATGTACATGCGTATCAACCCCCATAGTTTCAAAGCCATAAGCACAATTGAGGAAAACATTAGCGGTTTTACGGCCAACGCCTGCTAGGCTTTGCAGCTTGTCGAGGTCAGCGGGGATTTTGCCATCAAACTCTGTAATTAACTTTTCGGAGAGGGCGATGACATTCTTCGCTTTGCTGTTAAATAACCCAATAGTTTTGATATAGTTTTTTAAACCTGCCTCGCCGAGTTTGAGCATTTTCTCTGGCGTGTCGATTTTGGTAAATAATGCTTTGGTTGCTTTATTGACGCCAACATCAGTCGCTTGTGCTGAAAGGACAATCGCCACTAATAAGGTATAATCATTGATATATTCGAGCTCAGTTTCTGGCTCAGGATTGTTTTTTTGAAAAACAGCAAAGAGTTTTTCGATATTAGCTTTGTTCACGATAGGCTCTATTGGTTGACTTAATTGGAAGAATAAGGTTAATTGCGCTCGAACAAGAATCCATGGATTAATGACATGAGTATAGGCATTTGGCAATTAGTTTTAATTTTAGCAATTATCCTCCTGCTTTTTGGCGCTGGGCGTATCCCTCGTTTAATGAGTGATTTAGGCAAAGGCGTTAAAAGCTTCAAGAAGGAAGTTAAACACAATAAGAACGATAAAAAAGAGTAGATTTGTCATTGCCTGAATTTCGTAGAAATTCCAAGGCAGTCTATGAGACAAATGAGTAAAGGTTATTTGCCTAAAGAGCCCACAAGAATTAGAGTTAAAATAGAAATCTAAGAGATTGCGGGAATATTTTTAGTAAATGTCCTTTGTAAATGAGCGAAGTGTACATTTGGGTACACGAGTCGAAATGAGCAAAGGTTATTTGCTAAAAAGAACCCGCAAGAATTAGATGGAAAAATAGAATTTTTTGGAGGGGTGTTTGTGATGATGTTTATTCAATATTTTGTTTGAGTGAGGAAGCGTACAGCTTCGTACGTGACCGAGTGAGAGCAATATATTGAATAAAAAGGGCGCAAAAAACACCCAAAAAAGCTATTTTTTAGGCCGCTATAGCTCAGGGGTAGAGCGTTGCATTGGTAATGCAGAGGCCGCGGGTTCAATTCCCGCTGGCGGCACCACAAACCTTAATCACAATT
>JAWUXM010000012.1:0-20727 GCA_034111325.1 Rickettsiales bacterium | reverse complement strand
AGGGATTGTGATATTGTCGATTCTGGGTGGTATAGGCGCAATATCTGCTTTGCTTGCGGGAGTATTAATGATTCCTGTTGTTCTTGCAAGCGTGATATCAGTTGCTTATATACACAAAGACGTCCCAGAGCGGATGCCAGAGGCAGCGCAGAGAGAGGAGGAGATGCCACAAGGGAGAAATTTAGGTGGGCACGCGCAAACGGTAGGGCAATCTGCTAGTAGTGGCAGAGGCAGAGAAGGAGGGTTCTAGAATATAATATGTGGTCGTTTAACATTTAGCATTTAAAGAAAAATTTTGCCTTTGTCGTCACCCTGAATTTATTTCAGCATGACTATTTTATGGTAAGGCTTTCTACAAAAACAATAAATATTAAATGTTACATGATCATGTGCTAAATGCCGCTAACTTGCCTCAATATAAAATACTTCCCAGCTAGCGATATTGCTAAATTCCTCTTGGTAGATTTTAGCTAATTGCTGGAAGTAGGTTTTCCCCAGAAAGTCTTTTTGTAGGTTTTTGCTGCGTGCGCCTATGCTTTTGATATTATGAAGGAGGTGAAAAACATTGTCGTGATTTAACTTTTTTACCTCACGGGTGATTTTGATATTTTTAAAACCTGACTTCTTAAGTGCCGAGGCGATTTCTTCATGTTTTGGTAAGCGGCTGATTTGTAGTGGTTTTACAAGTTGCGAACTAGCAGATTTGAGTTCAGCCAAGCTCTTGTCACCGAGTAGGGCAATCAGTATTTTTCCATTTGATATGCGTCTAAATTCTGTAAAACTATGGGTTAAGTTATTTGACCATTGCAAGCATAAAGAGGAGATGATTCCGTTAAACTCACCATCGTTAAATGGTAAATCATCCATATCGGCGATGATAGTTTTGTAGTTATTTTGTTGCGCAATTTTACACATTTCTGGCGCAATATCTATTTGCGTTAATTGCCAGTTTAGTTTTTCTTGGCGGGTTTGTTTGCCGAGGAAACCAGTGCCACATCCAATATCGATGATTTTATCATTATCGTTAAACGTAGCTTTGGCTTTGGCGAATAACTCGCCAGCGATAATTTTTTGTAGGTTAGCATTTTCCTCATATTGCTTTGCTGCTTTTGAGAAATCTACAGCAATTTTATTTTTTAGCATGATCCAATATTAATTGCCTCAAGCCTTCAGAATCATGCAGATGTAGAGCGTGGCTTGCTTGTTCAAAAGCAATAAGTTCTGAGTTCGGGATTTTTTTGTGGAGCATTTGCGCCTGTTTGTAATCGGTCACTATATCTTTTTTTCCGTGAATGATCAAAGTTTTAGGTAGGTAGTCTAAGTTTTTATCTAGATAAGAGTTTTGCGCTAAATATTCAAGCCATTCTTGATTATGAGGGCTGTTTTCAGGGGTTAATTTTTTAGCAACGCTTTTCTCATATTGATCATTTTGGGCAATAACTAGGCTGAATCGTTTGAGCATTTCGGCAGGATGTTCTGCGAACGCTTTTTGGAATTGCAGAAAATCATCATTGCTTTCAAATTTGATCGGTGTGGCGATTAAGACCAGTAACTTAGGTTTAACTATGGAGGTTATTTCAAGAGCAATCTGCCCACCGAGTGACCAGCCGATTAAAATATCAGTTTGTGCTAAATCTTCTGCTTTTTTGAAAAAATCTTGCGGAGAATATTGGAGGTAGTCAACAATTTCTGAACCTAGAGATAAAGCATTTTCTAAGGAATTAGCCTTTTGCCCCCAGCCAGAAATTGTTGTGATTTTGCTCATTACACTAGATAACTCACAGCGTTTAATACAGCGGCTATTTTCACCGCATGCTGTATCTGCTCAGTTTTTATGCCATGTTCACGTAAAATCTTCTCATGTGAATCAATACACATACCGCAGCCATTAAGCGCTGAGACTGCTAATGCGTAAAGTTCAAAGTCAGTTTTGTCTATTCCGTGATTAGCAATGACGCTCATGCGCAGACCCGCAGGAATATTACCATATTCCTTGTTTGAAGAGAGGTGAACAAAGCGGTAATAAATATTGTTCATACCCATGATACTCGCTGCGGATTTGGCCGCATTGAGCTCAGTTTCATCAAGCGTTGCTTCAGACTTTTCATTGATCGCGGCAATAAGTGCGGGATGTTTTAAAGCTATGGCACATGCTAGCGCAGTACTCATAATTTGCTTTTCTGACAATGGTGAATTTTCGCTATTTAGAACATTTTTGATATTGATTTTAATATCTTTTGAATGATCTGGAATTTGCGCAATTAAATCTTCTAGCTGTGCCATGTTATACCTATTTACTTAGTTAGTGATTTAAACATCCAAAGATGCTTTTGATGAATCTCTAAACGACCGATTAAAATATCAATTGTTGCTTCATCACCTTCAAAAGTTTTGATCGTATCATCAAGAATTTTGATGATTTTTTCTTGGTCGGCAAGCAGAGTTGTGACCATAGTTTTTGCATCTTCCTTGCCACTCGCTTCTTTAATTGAAGAAAGCATGTTATAAGCGCTGAAACTTGCATTAGCCTTGGCGCCAAGGAATCTTATTCTTTCAGCAATTAAGTCAACAGCAGTTGCTAAATCAAGGTATTGTTCTTCAAAGAATTTATGTAGAGAGTAGAAATCTGGTCCTTCTACATTCCAGTGATAATTTTGCGTTTTGAGATAAAGTGAATAGCTATTAGCTAGAACTTCTTGTAATGCATCGATTTTGTTAGTCATGATAAAACCTTTATTTTGTTATTAACTTTTCATTTACTATATTATTCTGCCAAGGAAAAGTGATATAGTAAATGAACGTTTTTTTGGGCCATTTTGCTAAAAATGCTGCAAAAGAGCCCAAAAATAAAGAAGGCTATTTTAATTCAATAGTCTTCTCGCCAGCCTTCCAGTTACAGGGGCACAACTCATCAGTTTGTAGAGCATCTAAAACACGCAATACTTCGTTAGGGTTACGTCCAACACTTAAATCATTTACTGAAACGAATCTGATGATTCCTTCAGGATCAGAGATGAAAGTTGCACGGTTTGCAACTCCAGCTGCTGGGTTGAGAATGCCGAGGTCATTTGACAACTCTCTTTTAACATCAGCAAGCATAGGAATTGCAAGATCTTTAAGGTTTTCATTATCCTTTTTCCACGCTAAGTGAACAAATTCGCTATCAACACTGACGCCTAAAATTTGTGCATCACGATCTTTAAATTCATCAGCTAAATCAGCAAATGCTTTAATTTCTGTTGGGCAAACAAAAGTAAAATCTTTTGGCCAGAAGAATGTCACGAGCCATTTGCCTTTGTAAGTATCATTGCTTATGTCCGTAAATGCTTCAGTGATTGAGTCAGGGTATTTTCCTGCTGGAACTGCCTGTAAATTAAATTCAGGGAATTTATCTCCTATAGTTAACATGTTATTACCTTTGTTGAATTATTAATGAATTTGACATTACTGCGACAATATGCATAAGTAAAATATAAACAACTTACTAAAAACTTATTTTTTACTTAACAACAATAGCCATTAGATTGTTTGCTAAAAATGGCACAAAAATATTAATTTGCATATGAATATTAGAGATTTTGAATACATAACAGCAATCGATGAGCTGAAAAGCTTTTCACAAGCAGCGCGTAAATGCAATGTGAGTGCGCCCGCGCTGAGTATGCAGGTGCAAAAAATAGAAAGAGAAATCAGCGTGCAGATTTTTGAACGTAATAAAAGACAGATTATTACAACTGATAAAGGCATGCAATTCGTCAAACATGCTAAAGCTATTTTAAAAATATATAAGGAAATTCAAAACATCCAGAGTGAAGAAGATCAGTTAAAGATAGCACTTATTCCAACGATTTGCCCATATTTATTACCTCTGATTGTTGATAGTCTTAAGCAGTCCTTGCCAGATGTTAAATTATTTTTTCTTGAGCTAAAAACTGTTGATTTACTAGCAAAGCTAAAGACCGGCGAGATTGATGTTGGCATCTTAGCTTATTTCCCAAACTTAATTGATGAGACGAATCTATATAGGAAATTATATAATGAGGAGTTTCTATTAACTTTACCAAAAAAATCAAAATATAGCGCAAAGGATTTGGATCATATTATCGCTAATAAAGAATTAATGTTACTTGAGGAAGGGAATTGCATGTCAGAAAATATCAAAGACATCTGCCAAATCTATAGTCGTGACTCATATAGTGATTTTTACGCGACGAACATCGAAACTGTCAAAAGCATGGTGCGTATAGGTAATGGCGCAGCGCTCTTGCCAAAATTCGCATGCTTAAATGAAAAACATCTTAAGCTTTTGCCACTCAAACCTAAGAAATATCGTGAAATTGGTTTAGTCACTCGTAGAAATTATGGCACCAAAGCACAAATCAAAATCATTGCAGATGTGATAAAGCGAGTCGCTGATTAAGGAAAAACTTGACATGATATCAATAATGGTACTATAATGCGGTTATGAAGAAGATAGAGGAATTGGTTTGTTTAATGCAGATAAAGCAGAAGGGGGTCAAATTTAAGGATTTAGTGCAAGTTTGTGATTATTATTTTGGGCAGGCAAGGCAAAATGGTACAAGCCACAAAATCTATAAAACACCTTGGCAAGGCGACCCTCGCATTAATATTCAAAAAAATGGTAAGGAGGCTAAGCCATATCAGGTAAAGCAAGTGTTACTATAAATAAAAAAATTAAAGGTATGTCATGAAAAATGATATTGAATTTTATACATATAGAGTTGTTTGGTCAGAAGGGGATGGTGAGCATGTAGCTTTGTGTACTGAATTTCCAAGTCTCTCATATTTGGATAAAGACATGTTGAAAGCTTTGCGTGGTGTGGCAGCCTTGGTTAAGGACGTAGTTAAGGATATGAGAAAAAACAAGGAGGCAATACCAGAGCCACTATCTAAGAAAAGATATAGCGGGAAGTTTGTAATGCGCATTCCACCAGAAAAACATAGGGAATTGGCAATTAAAGCAGCTGAAGAAAACGTTAGTCTAAATCGCTATGCTTCTGCTAAATTGCTTAGTTAATAATGTTCACGACTAGCTGCTAAGGCAGCGAGGCGGGCGATTAAGGAATGGCAGGCGAAATGCTGATGAAATTCAGGATGGCTATCTGCGCTTGTGAATTCTGCACCGCTAGCATTCAGGCTAATTTGGTTGTTACGATTTTTATTGCTGCGTAAAATCACGCCGACAGTTTTTCCATTTATCATATAAACAAAAGGCTCAACTGGCGCACCGTCAAGCGTATCAATCGTTGTTATGCCTTCTTGCACTAAAACTTCCTCATTGGCAGTGCTATTTTTGATGATATTCATTTTATTGCGCTCTTTTTTATTGAGGCTCAAAACCTCTTCAGCGCTAGTGACGGTCATGATACCCATACCATATGTGCCACGATTAGCCTTGATGAAAACATAGGGTTTTTCTTTGATGCCAATTTCAGCATATTTTTTAGTGAGGCGATTTAAGACTTTATCAACGGCAATGGCGACACATTCAACACCTGTTTTAGCCTTGAAATTTATGTTTTTACAAAATTCAAATTCGGTAGAAATTAAAAATGGGTCAAGAGTAAATTCACGACAAAACTCACGGGCAACTTGATTATAAGCTTCAAAATGCGTGTGTTTATCGCGCTTGTACCAGCCTAGGCCAACTGGCGGAATGATTGGCTGAGAAGTGTTTTGGAGGATTTCTGGACTACCAGAAGTTAGGTCGTTATTTATAATGATTAAATCAGGCGTGAAGCCATTTGTGAGGGAAATTATACTGTCATTTTTTTGGAGTGGCTGAATGGTTAATTCTGTACCATTGGCACTTGTGACATTAATTGTTTCATTTTCTGTTAAGCTGCCAATTTCCACTTCACGCCCTGCTTGAGTTAACATTTGGGCTATGATAGCAACATTATCGAGATAGCTTAAATTGCGCGTGTGTGATTCAGGAATTAGGAGAATTTTTTTTGCTTCAGGATAATCTTTATCTAAGAAATTTTTAGCTTCAACAGTAGCAGCATTTTGGTTTTTAGGCGAGAGGTTGTTAAAACCAGCGGGAAAGATGTTCGTATCAATCGGGGCAAGTTTATTACCGGAATGGCGAATATCGACAGAATTATAAAAAAGTGCTGGAGACTCTTGGAATTTTTTAGCAAACCAATTTTCGATCAGATCGTTTTTATCTGCGATGAGCTGATTAAGCAGGGAATATACGGCTGACATAAAAGTTATAAAATAATATTGATTTCAGAATTGCTATCAGTCTATATAAGCTTCCTCAACTCCTCTAAAAAGTTTAATATAAAAAGGAATTACAAAGTTACAATAAATTATGAACAATAAAGCAAGTCAAAGTTATACAGCATTAGATATTGAAGTCCTTGAAGGCTTGGAGCCAGTACGTAAACGTCCGGGGATGTATATTGGTGGAACTGATGTTTCTGCCATGCATCATTTAGTATCAGAGGTTTTTGATAATTCAATGGATGAAGCCGTTGCTGGTTTTGCTAATCTTATCACTATTCGTCTAGAAGAAAATAATTTAGTTGTAATTGAAGATAATGGACGTGGGATCCCGATCGATCCACATCCCAAATTCCCTGATAAATCTGCTTTGGAAGTGATTTTAACAACATTGCATTCTGGTGGAAAGTTTAGTGGTAAAGCATATTTTACATCTGGCGGGCTGCATGGCGTAGGGATTTCTGTGGTAAATGCTTTATCTGAAGAATTAATTGTTGAAGCAACGCGTGATTATAAAATTCATCGGCAAGTTTATTCCAAAGGTTTTGCCAAATCTAAATTAGAAGAAGCAGGGAAAGATAATAAAAAAACTGGCACAAAAGTTTCATTTTGTCCTGATCCAATAATCTTTGGCGACAAGGCAAAATTCTCTGCCAAACGTCTGTATTTACTGGCAAAGTCAAAAGCTTATCTTTTTAAAGGCGTGAAAATTAAATGGCTATGTGCACCTTCGCTAATCGAAGAAGGTAGTAATGTTCCAACTGAAGAATTAATCCATTTCCCAGGGGGAATTGCTGATTATCTAGAATCTCTTACTAGCGGCGGTCATAGAGTAATTGAGCAGATTTTTGCTGGCGAGGCAAATTTAGCCAATGAAAAAGGCAAGGTCGAATGGGCAGTTGTTTGGCCAGCGCAAGGTGAGAGATTTACTCGCAGCTATTGTAACACGGTGGTGACGCCGCTTGGTGGTACGCACGAAACTGGTATTAAAACTGCGTTACTTAAAGGTGTTTTAAATTTCGCCGAGATGTCAGGTAATAAAAAAACACAAATTGTTAGTGAAGATATTACAGCAAATAGCGCTGTGATTATTTCACTTTTCTTGCGTGATCCACAATTCCAAGGGCAAACTAAGGAAAAATTAGTGAATCGTGAAGCAATAAAATTAGTCGAAAATGCTATTCGTGATCATTTTGATAATTATCTAACAGCCAATGTTAATGAGGCGAATAAGTTAATTGAATATTTAGCAGAAAGGGCAAGAGCTCGGATTAATAGTCGCAAACATGAAGATGTTGCACGAAAATCAATTACTTCAAGGTTGCGCCTGCCGGGGAAACTAACTGATTGTTCACAAGAAAATCCTGAGGGAACGGAGATTTTCTTAGTAGAAGGAGATTCGGCGGGTGGTTCGGCAAAGCAAGCGAGGAATAGGAAAACGCAGGCGATTTTGCCTTTACGTGGAAAAATCTTAAATGTTGCGAGTAGCACGGCAGATAAGGTTAAGGGGAATCAAGAGGTGAATGATATAGAGATTGCTCTTGGCTGCGGGATTCGTGATCATTATGATGAAAGTGCATTGCGCTATGAAAAAGTGATTATCATGACCGACGCCGATGTTGATGGGGCGCATATAGCAGCTTTACTCATGACGTTCTTTTTCCAAGAGATGTTAAGTTTAATCAAAAACGGACATCTATATTTAGGTGTGCCGCCGCTTTATCGCTTAACACAAGGGACGAAAAGCTATTATGCTTTGGATGAAAAAGAGCGTGATAAAATCGTGGCGCAGCTTAAAGCCAAATCTGCCAAGAAAATAGAAATGGGACGTTTCAAAGGTTTAGGGGAAATGACCCCGCCACAATTGAAGGAAACCACGATGAACCCTGAAAATCGTATTCTTTATAAGGTTATTATTGATGATAATAATCTCCCAGAAGCAAAAGATAGCATCTATAGCCTAATGGGTAAAAAACCCGAGCTTCGTTTGAAGTTTATTAAGGAGCAGACTGCTTTGCGGGAGGGGCAACTAACTAACTTAGACGTCTAAAATCTGGTCTTTTTGCACCCTTTTTTGTTAATAACCTTTGTTCATTTCGCTCGTGTACCAAGATGTACACGTTCGCTCATTCGCATAGGACATTAACAAAAAATCATCACAAAAATCCTCAGATTTTAAAAGCGGGTCTTTTGAGCGCTTTTTTGTTAATAACCTTTGTTCATTTCGCTCATGGCTGTAGAATGTGCGTTGCTGCAACCTTAAAGTTGAGATATTTTAGTTAATTGGGCAGATTCCTGATGAATAACAAAAACTAGTTACTTATATTGCCTAATTAGTCAAATTATGTTACAATTGGGCTAGGAGTTATATATTCTATAAAGGTATTGTGATGGGAGAGTTAGATGTTTTTACAAGGACAATAAGTGCAGCAGATCGAGACGCTAGATTAACACGAGAGTCACTCGAAGCACAAAGAACAGTGCTATTAAGGAACACAGCACGCAGTGAACAAGAGCAAAAACAATTAGAAGAAACACGCAGTGCGCTAGATCAACTACGAACAACCGAGCAAACACGAGATCAACAGCAACGACAACAGCGATACGCAGAACTCAAAAGCCAAGAGGGACTACTGCCACAACAAAACCTTCGAGAGCGACAAAGATTCAATAATCAAGGAATATATCTGCTAAAATTAGGGCAGCCGCAACCACCAGAACTACCATCACCAGAACTACAAAAAGAACTCAATGATCGACAAGAGGTAGCATCAGAGCTTCAAACAGGTCTTGGTAAAATAGCGCATGCAAAACTCGATATAGGGCTAAAAGCAAGTAAAGATTCTTACGATAAGGGTTTACATGAGTGTTATGAGAAAAGAATGGCGGCGGAGGGATTTAATATTCAAGAAGCTAGCGGCGGCGGGATTACAGGTTGGGTGAAAAGGGAGGCGAAAAAAAGATCAGAGCCAAAATGTATACAGGATGAGCTCGATGCAGGTAAAGACCTATTGGACATAGGTGCAGAAGAATATGCTCGTGAAAAAGCCGGAGTTTCGAAAAAATACCCAGGTTTGAAATTTGGTATGTATGAAAATGGCAAAGGATTTTTTATCCCAGAAAAAGATTTGTCAAAACATGCCTTCAGGGAGACTCATTCGCCGCAAGCTGCAGATGTTAATCTTCTACAAGAAATGGGGTTTGAACAAGACCGCGGAGCAACAGTTGGTGGCAAGTATCAAGGGATGGGGCTACCTCTAGCATTGAAATGCAGCAGCCCAAAGGAAGCTGGGGAAATGTGTGGTAAGCTCGAGGCTTTAGGGTTTAAACCGTATCAGCCAAATCCTGAATCAAGTACGATTAAGCTACGCCTTTCTGCTTCGTGCTTTGAAAAATTTCAAAAGGAATATGGCGAGGATCGTGCCAATAAAGAAGCTTTTGGAGAGCTTAGCACAACGGACTTGGATCGTGCCTTTAAAACACGGGATGGTGTAGATAAACGTCACCATAAAGACGCTGGTGAGCAAGGGGTAGATAGTTGGGACAGGCAACTAGGGGTGATAAGAGATTGGTTATCGCAAGAAGGTATCAATATCGGAGAGGCAGATGCAGATCCCATTGCCCCTCCGGGTCAACCTCAGCAAGGTGGAAAAGGAATAGGTGGTTGAAAAGCAGAAGCATTGCTAGGGGTTATAAAGTTATTAAAGAGGTTGGGTTTTAACAGTCCCATTATGTCCTAAAGCCCTAACCAGCCCCTAGAACTTTCCTGCGATTATTAATGGCGATTTGGGTTTTGATGCGGCAGGAGTTGGTATAAAGAATAATACCCAAACAGGCAGCTTTTACCAGAGTCTTATTTCGCCAAAAAATCTTTTTTTCAAAAGATGAATTAAATCATTTTACTTTAAATTTTTTCACACTAATTGTGCAAATAGTTGTTAATTAAAATTATGATTTATTTACCCCAATATATATTAATATTTATAGCATTTATATGAGCGTTGAAAAAATTGCGTCTGAAGACCCTGTTCCTCGACAAACTGTCCTAAATAATGGTGCTTCCTCAGCTCTTCACACAGCCTGTAGTCAAGTTCCTATAGACTTCTCAAACACTCTGCGTGCCCTTTCTTTACATTCTAATAGCAATCAGCCTTCGCCTAGTATTCAAGCGATTACGAATAAGAGTAAGTTAGTTACCATTAATCGGTTTCCTGTTAGTGAAAATTCACGGCAATTTCTCAAGAAATTTTACCCTAATACTAGTATTCATGAGTGGAATGATTGGAAGTGGCAAGTGCGTAACCGTATACGTAAATTAGACGTGTTGGAAAAGATGATTGATCTTACCGCTGATGAGCGTGCCAGTGTTGAAAAACGCACGGGTAATTTGCCAATCGCGATCACTCCGTATTACACTTCACTTTTAAGTCCAACTGACCCAAATCAGCCATTGCGTAGAACGCATATTCCTGTCGGAGGCGAATTCTTAAAATCTATAGGGGAGGATCCTGATCCGCTTGGTGAAGATGAAAGTACCGCAACTCCGGGTTTGGTTCATCGCTATCCTGATCGTGTTTTATTTCTAACTACAGGTTTTTGCTCGACCTATTGCCGTTATTGTACACGTTCACGCATGGTCGGTGAGACAAATGGTGAATATAGCTTTAGTACTAGCCAATGGGAAAAATCAGCGCAATATATCGAAGCACATCCTGAGATTCGTGATTGTCTTTTATCAGGTGGTGATCCTTTGAGTATCGGTGATGATAAATTGGAGTGGCTTTTAACTAGGCTGCGTAACATTCCTCATTTGGAATTTATTCGTATTGGTACAAAAATCCCTGTGGTTATGCCACAACGTATTACCAATAAACTTTGTAAAATGTTGAAGAAGTTTCATCCACTTTGGATGAGTATTCATTACACCCATCCTGATGAATTAACTCCTGAAGCATATGAAGCGGCGAGTCGCCTTGCTGATAGCGGAATTCCGCTTGGTAGTCAAACGGTTTTGCTCAAAGGAATTAATGATGATGCAGAGATTTTGAAAGATATGTATCATAAATTATTGACGATGCGGGTGAAGCCTTACTATCTTTATCAATGTGACCCTGTTTCTGGTTCGGAACATTTCAGAACGCCAGTAGAAAAAGGCTTGGAGATTATTCGTCAATTACGTGGGCATACAACAGGCTATGCTGTGCCACAATTTGTCATTGATGCACCTGGTGGCGGCGGGAAGATTCCACTTCTGCCTGATTATATTCTTGGGCGTGATGGTGATGATTTGCTGATTACTAATTATGAAAATGGTACTTTCCGTTATCCTGACCCACAAAGCAGAGTTGGTAACGCACAAAATCATTTGCGCACAGAGGGTTTTGACCTTGTCGGCGCATCTGGTCTTTATCAGAAGGGCAAATGAAAATAGCCCTGGCAAACGCCTGTAAGAATATTTATATAGCGTCAATTTTTATCTGTAATGCGTTTGCCAAATGAAAATAGGATTTACTTACGATTTGCGTGATGATTATCAGGGGTTAGGCTTAAGCACTGAACAAATCTCTGAATTTGACACGCTCGAGACAATCACTAGTTTAAAAGATACAATCGCCACACTTGGTCATCAAGTGGTAATGATTGGTCATGTCAAAAATCTTGCACAGCGCTTAGTAAAAGGGGAAAGGTGGGATTTAGTGTTTAATGTTGCCGAAGGCTTAAACGGTTTGGCACGCGAGGCACAAGTGCCTACATTGCTCGATATCTACCAGATTCCTTACACATTCTCAAGCCCTGATGTGATGATTAATACTTTGAATAAATCCATCGCTAAACTTATCGTACGTGAGGCTGGCGTAGCCACACCAGAATTTCTGGTTGTGCGTTCGATAGCAGATGTTGCAAAAGTGAGTTTGCATTTTCCAGTTTTTGCCAAACCTTTAGCAGAAGGCACAGGTAAAGGGATTTCTGCCAATTCCTATATAAAAAACAAGCAAGAGCTAAAGTTAGTTTGTCAGAAATTACTGCAAGAATTTCAGCAACCAGTTTTGGTTGAAACCTTCCTTTCGGGTCGCGAATTTACGGTTGGCTTTTTAGGCAATGATGATGAATGTCAAGCAATTGGCGCATTAGAGGTAATTATTAAAAATGCTCAAGAGGGTGCTTGTCATTCCTATACTAATAAAGAAAATTGTGAGGAATTGGTTGAATATAAATTAGCAATTGATGCAGTTGCGCAAAAAGCTATTGTCTTGGCAAAAAATGCTTGGCAGGCGTTAGGTTGCAAGGATGCTGGGCGTATTGATGTGCGTTGTGATGATAAGGGGAAGCCATATTTTCTAGAAGCTAATCCTCTTGCAGGTTTGCACCCCACTCATTCAGATTTGCCGATTCTGGCAACGCAAGCAGGGATTTCTTACCAAAGGTTAATTGGCGGAATAATAGAGGCAGCAAGTAATACCAAGGTTCTTCTTTAAATGTATAATTATTAAAGATATTTGGTATAAGAGGCATGGCATTAAAAAATAAACACATAATCATCATTCATAGCGGTTCAACTAATAATTTGGCAGATGCTGATACACTTATGCAGGTTGAAGAAATTCGTGCCGCTTTGCAAGAAAATGGTTTTATGGTTTCTGTGGAAAATGTCAATGAGTCGAGTTTTATTAAGAAGATAACGCAATATGACAAAACCAAGGTGATAGTGTTTAACTTGGTTGAGTCGTTTGCGGGCAGTGATGCGAATATGTATCAATTTACTGCATTGCTCGATTTCTTACAATTGCCTTATACTGGCGCAACGACAGAGTTTTTGTTACTTACTAAAGATAAGGTTTTGAGCAAGCAGATTCTTAAAGCGAATAATATAAATACGCCAGAATGGCTAGAATCTAGTCAAATCAGTAATGCGCAACTAACTAAAAAATATATTGTCAAATCAATAAGTGAACATGCTTCAATCGGGATAGATGATGGCTCGATTAGTGATATAAATTTGGCGCATATTATTGCAGAGAAAAAGCAGCAATATGGCGGAGAATGGTTTGCCGAGGAATATATTGAAGGACGAGAGTTTAATATTTCGGTGATGATGGTTAACGGCAAGATCGAAGTTTTGCCGATTCCTGAAATGGTTTTTGCCGAGGATTTTGTTGGTAAATATAATATTGTTGATTATTCCGCAAAATGGGAGGTTGGCACTGAAAATCATCATCGATTACAACGTATATTTCTTGTTCAGCAAGAGCCTGAATTGCAAAAAAAACTGCACGCAATAATCAAACAGGTCTGTGATGTTTTTAAAATCAATAGTTATGCGCGAATTGATTTTCGTGTTGATGAGAACAATGTTCCTTGGGTGATTGATATAAATTCTAATCCATGCTTAAGCTTAGATGCTGGGCTTATGGCAGCAGTTGATAAATTCGGCATGTCAGAAGGGGAGGCAATAAATAATATTTTAAAAGCGGTATAATATGAAAATAGAAGAGATTATTATTGGCGACGAGAAGTTGTTTTTAGGCGATGAGGTGCAAAAAAGCGACGTCGCTAAAATTATGCAGCTAGTCAAAGAAGTGGGTGTTTTCTCTGAGGAAGAAATTGAAGTAAGTGGCAAATTGATTGCTGATGCTTTAAATGGTGAAGATTATCATTTTTTGTTTTTACGCAATAATGCAGGAGATATCATTGCTTATAGTTGTTTTGGCGAGATTTGCATGGCGAAAGGTCGTTTTGATTTGTACTGGCTTGCGGTTTCTAAGAAATGGCAGGGGCGCAAATTAGCTAGTTTAATTTTACAAAAAAGCGAGGAGCGGATTCGTGCAATTGGTGGTAAAAAATTATATGCGGAAACATCATCCTTACCAGAATATTCGCCAGCCCGAAGTTTCTATATCAAATATGGTTTTGCACAAGTTGCTGAGATTAATGATTTTTACAAAGATGGCGATAACAAGGTAATTTTCGGCAAGGAGATGTACTAGAAGCTCCCATTATAGTCATTGTTAGCTGCAAATAGACCATATTTTAGGCGGTTTTTTTATCGGTATTCTGCCAGTTGCTAACATTAAGCATAAATTCTTGTTTCAAATTCCATCGCCAAATTGCTTGATTTGTCATGGGTAGAGAAAGAGAGGGAAAGGTAGTAAACCTACTGTATCTACTAGGAATCATCTCTTTTGTACCCGTACTAATTAACATAATTTACCTAATCTTAAAACTGAAGCACCTTAGTCAATCGGTCATATACCTGGATCGTAACAAAATTAGAAATTACGTTTGCTCTATCACCAAAAAAATGATATAATGGAGGGTAACTTTAAGACTAAAGAATATGAGTAGGAAAATTTTTTCAGAGAGTAATTCAAGTATTGATGGTCAAGAAGATCAAAACAAGCTGAAAGTCACAAAATTGGTACTGAGGCAGGCTATCGAAAATAATGACTTAGCTGTGATTTATAAGAATGTGGTTACAGCTGATCTAGAACTAAAAAAGGCGCAGGAGGATTTTAAGGAACTAATCGCGATGCTGGAATCACAGGACGCAACTGGTGAGCAAAAAAAAGCCGTCAAAGAAGTGATTCTTATCTTGGCGGGTAAATGCTTTGCTGATAATAGTTTGCGTAAGAGCATGAATATTGGAGCATGTAATTCTAGAGACACACTCGTACAAGCTTTATTTACAGGAGAAGGTAAATTCCAAAATATTAGCAAATATGTTAATAGTCAGAATGTTGTTGTTTATGTAGGTGAGTGTTTTGGGAAGGGTGAGAGTTTAGGCAACTCTTCGTTCACGTGGAGGGTTAATAGTAAAAAATCAGATGCATTTGCTGCTGCTGCCCAGGAAGTTAATAGCAAGTATGTGAAGGCTATTTTAGAGGCTAAGATTGTAGATGGAGAGCCATTATCTGGAGATGAATGGGAATTGGTCGATGTTAATCCTAATGAGGAAGAAGAGGACAATGCAAAGATATTTCAACAGTGTGTACGAGAACATAAGTTAACGTTAGCGGAAGAGAAGAAAAAGGCGCCGGGAGAGCTGAAAAGAATTTATAATATTGTACAAAAAGATAATTTAACGTTGGTGGAGGCGCAGGATTCTTTTAATCAATTAATCGATATAGTGGATAATTATGCATTATCTGAAGAGAAAAAAAATATCGCCAAAGCGGTAATGCTTGTTTTGGCAGGTAGATGTTTTGCTAATGAGAAGCTGCATAAAAATATTCGTGTGCGTCCAATAACATGCTACGAAGACTTGCTCGTACAATATTTATTTACAAAAGAAGGTAAATTCCAAAATATTAGCAAAGAGGTTAAGGGTAAGAATGTTGTTGTTTATGTAGGTGAGTGTTTTGAAAATGGTACGCCTTTCGATACGCCAAAGTGGTTGAATAACAAGTGGTGGAATAATAAATCAAAGGACTTCTTTGTGAGTGCAGAGTTGGTTACTGTTGAAGTTGCTTTTCAAAACATGCGTAAAAAGCTAAAACCTATAGCTCCAGCAGAGGAGCAATTATTGGAGGTGGAAGAGTCGTTATCAGGTAAAAAAATCAATATAGAATCCTCTCTTCAAACTGAAGAAAATTTACTTGCAGCGGCGCAAAAACCCCAAGCATTGTATAGATATAATCGAGTTAGACGAGATCTAAAAAAAACTCAGAAACAGAAGAGAGAGGAGAGAGAGAAAGCGAATCAGAAAGCAGAGCCTAGTTATGATACATCAAGACCTATAGAAGAAAATCCGTCAGTAAGTTTATTAGCAAAATTTAGAAATCCTTTTCCTACAACAGTACCATTTGATGGTCACCGGCCGAGATTAGATGGTTTGGTGCCTTCGAGTTATATACCTCCTGCAGTAGGTGCTTCGGATAAAGGAGAGGAGCAAAAGTTGGTACAAAAAGCTCCCAGAACAGTAAAGAGGAATTTAACTGTATCAGAAAAAACGGTAAGAAATCACCAACTGAAATATGTGGCTGCAATTACCATGTCAGTTGGTGCTGCCTTAGGCGTGGTAGCGATGGGTGTAGTCATAGATGCCCTTTTTTTTATTTTTGCCTTGCCAGCTATATTGTTAGGTGGTGTGGCCCTTAAGGTAATTCACGATGATGCCCGAGAAAAAGCGGTTGAGTCTGTGCCAAATCTAGGCGTGACACATAATGTAAGGGGTGGTCATTTTGCGCAGCAGCAACAAAGAAGTGTGGACGTGGAGAGTTTGGTTGGAGCAAGGGAACCTCTAGATTTATTCTAAGATCAGGTTCTAAGAAGTACGCAAACAGACCATATTTTAGGCGGTTTTTTTATCAGTATTCTGCCAGTTACTAACATTAAGCATAAATTCTTGTTTCATATAGCAGCGTAAATATTGCCGAACATTAGGAATATATTTTTGATATTGAACTTTATTATCCTTTTTTACTAATTTGGTAAATAGACCCAAAATGCGTAGGTTACGTTGAGTTGAAAGAATGGCATAATCACGCATGAAATTGTTACGATTTATTTCTGGATTTTGTTTTAAGTAATATTCAATCATCATATCACGAAATTGCGGGGTGATATAATGACGTGCATCTTCAAGCAAAGAGCAGAGATCATATGCAGGGTGTCCAAGAGATGCATCTTGAAAGTCAATAAGGCCAGTTTTCTGATAGGCGGTTCTCTCTGGCAACCAAAATAAATTATCTGCATGAAAATCACGCAAGACCATTATTTGAGAACTCATATTTATTTGCGGCAAAAGTTCACTCCATAATGTAAGATATTGTTTTTTCTCGGAAGTGTCGGTTAGGCACCATTTGCAGAAAAGCTTTATACCATCGAGTAAAGTTTCATTTGAATGTATAGGGAGGTCAGAAGGGGGCGTTATCTGGTGCAATTTGATAAGGTTATCAATTGCGTTACGGTAGAGCTCTTCTTTTTTCTGAGGGTGTTGATTTAGGGTTTTGTTAAATGAGTTATCGCCGAAATCTTCCAGTAGCATTAAATAATATTTGTTATCAGTGGCGTAGATTTCTGGTACTGAGAAGTTATTATTGCCTAAGAATTTGGAAATTTTGATAAAGGGTATAAAACTTGTCTGATCAGCATGCGCCTCCATTAAGATGTAGCTTTTTTCTTTATCAAAAATTCTTGAATAATGTCGGGCAGAAGCGTCATCTGGCAGGCTGTCTTTTTTGGCGTTGTGGATTTTATTCTTCGCTAAGAATTGATTTATGATGTTTTTACGTAGCATAGCAAACCACCTAAAAAGGTTATGTTGAGGCTATTTCAGCACTATGTTCTCCATTTGGCAAGATTTTAAAGCTAATGGTTGTAATATTCCTTTGCTTTAATAGGGGCTGAATAATATCTGGCCACTCAATTATAGTAGTGCCATTTTCTAGCGCGTCTTCAATACCTATCTCAAAGGCTTCTTCAATTGACTTTAAACGGTATAGGTCAAAATGATAAATAGTCCCGATTTTTGTGTCATATAAATGGAGTAGATTAAAAGTAGGGCTGGTGACTTGTGTTATATCGCCGCCAAGGCTTTCAATCAAAAAGCGTGTAAAGCTTGTTTTGCCACTGCCCAAATCGCCTTTGAGGCATATAATATCGCCTTTCTTTATGGTTTGGGAAACTTGTTGGGCAAATGTTTTTGTGTCTTCTAAATTGTCTAAAATAAGCATATTGTAATAATTCTTATGGAAATTTGGAATTCTTTACATATAGTCCGTGCCGGTCGAAAAAACTAACATTATTTTATTTTTGAGAAAGATATGAACATACATGAATATCAAGCGAAGGCAGTTTTAGCAAAATATGGCGTACCTGTACCAGTTGGCTACCCAGCTTTCACAGTGGATGAAGCTGTTGAGAATGCAAAAAAATTAGAAGCTCAAGGCAATAAGGTTTTTGTTGTTAAGGCGCAAATTCATGCAGGAGGTCGCGGTAAGGCGGGTGGTGTGAAGGTTGTTAAATCAATCGAAGAAGTTAAAGAAAAAGCTACGGATATTCTCGGCATGACATTAATCACGCCACAAACTGGCGCTGAAGGTCAGGTTGTTAAAAGGCTTTATGTAGAATCTGGTTCAGACATTAAAAAAGAATATTACCTCTCAGCGGTTTTAGATCGTGACACTGCTTCAGTAGTGTTTATCGCATCTACCGAAGGCGGTATGGAAATTGAAGAAGTTGCTGAAGAATCACCTGAGAAAATTGTCAAAGTCTCTGTTGATATCGCAATCGGGATTCAAGGCTATCACGCTCGTAAGCTTGGTTTTGCCCTTGGTCTAAGTGGTGACCCTCTTAAGAAATTCACAAAACTTATCTTTGCACTATATGCAGCATTTATTGCTACTGATGCATCGCAAATCGAAATCAACCCATTAGTTGAAACTGCAACAGGCGACATTATTGCTTTGGACGCAAAATATAACTTTGATGATAATGCGCTTTTCCGTCACCCTGATATCAAAGAGCTACGTGATGAAGGCGAGGAAGATCCATTAGAAGTTGAAGCTTCTAACTATGATTTGAACTATGTAAAAATGGATGGTGATATCGGCTGCATGGTTAATGGTGCTGGTCTTGCTATGGCGACTATGGACATCATCAAACTTTATGGTTCTTCACCAGCAAATTTCTTAGATGTTGGTGGTGGTGCCACGAAGGAAAAGGTCACAGCAGCTTTTAAAATTATTCTTTCTGATCCAAATGTTAAAGCAATTTTAGTCAATATTTTTGGCGGAATTATGCGTTGCGATATTATCGCTGACGGAATTATTGCTGCGGCGAAGGAAGTAAAGTTAGATATTCCATTAGTTGTACGTCTAGAAGGTACAAATGTTGAGCTTGGTAAGGAGATCTTAGCTAAGTCTGGTTTGACTATCATTGCGGCGGATGATCTTGGCGATGCTGCTAAGAAAGTTGTTGCTACTATTAAATAAACAGAAGGGAAATTATGAGCGTATTAGTTAATAAAAATACTAAAGTTATTTGTCAGGGTTTTACTGGCGCACAAGGAACTTTTCATTCAGAACAAGCGATTGCATATGGCACGCAAATGGTTGGTGGTGTAACCCCAGGAAAAGGCGGAATGCAACATTTGAATTTGCCAGTTTTCAACACGGTTGAAGATGCACGCAAAAAAACAGAAGCAAATGCTTCAGTAATCTACGTTCCTCCACCATTTGCAGCAGATGCAATTTTAGAAGCGATAGATGCAGGGATTGAGTTGATTATTTGTATCACGGAAGGAATTCCCGTTATAGATATGGTAAAAGTCAAAAAGGCTTTGCAAAATTCTAACTCACGTTTAATTGGGCCAAATTGTCCAGGAATTATTACACCTGATGAATGTAAAATAGGGATTATGCCAGGGCATATCCACCGCAGAGGTAAAATCGGTATTGTATCACGTTCTGGTACATTAACATATGAAGCGGTTCATCAAACAACACAAGTAGGGCTTGGTCAATCAACCTGTATAGGAATTGGCGGTGACCCTGTAAACGGTACAAATTTCATTGATTGCTTGGATTTATTCCTAGGTGATGATGAAACTGAAGCGATGATTATGATCGGTGAAATTGGTGGTTCTGATGAAGAGGAAGCTGCAGCATTCTTAAAGTCTGAAGCAAAAAAAGGTCGTTCTAAACCATGTGTTGGTTTTATCGCTGGTCGTACTGCACCTCCAGGAAAAAGAATGGGACATGCCGGCGCGATTATTGCTGGTGGTAAAGGTGGTGCTGAAGATAAAATCGAAGCTATGCGTTCAGCGAATATGTCTGTTGCAGATTCTCCTTCGGAGATGGGCAGAGCTATGCTTGAACTCCTAAAAAGCTAATTCTTTTACGCGCTTTTTGACACATAACCTTCACTTATTTCGACTCGTGTATGTAGAATACACTACCGGACAAAAAAGTTAATAACACACTAAAATATTGTCATAGCCTGAATTGCGTAGCAATTCTAAGGCTATCCAGGAGCGACAAACAATTATTGTGCCCTTTGCTCCTAGACTCCCTTAGAATTCCTGCGGAATTCAGGGAGTGACGCGGCAAGAAATGGAATAACAATATTTTTGTCCGGTAGTGTGATGTAGAATACACGTCACTGCAATGTGAAAGGACATTTACAAAAGATCATCACAAAAATCTTCAGATTTTCTCTAATAGGGTGAAGGGGTAGAAAAACCCTCACAAAAAAAGAGCCGCGCAAGGCGGCTCTATCTTTCTTTGCTGTGGTTCAGAAACCATCACAACTTATAATTATTAAGCTGCGATAGTTTCGTCATCATCATCATCAAAGTCAGTATCTTCAGCAATAACGTCATCAGCTTTTAACATGTTGTTAAACTCTTCTTCGAAAACTGCACGATCAATCTTTCTGACCAAGCAGATCTCGGTGATGAAGCGTTCATAGGCGCTATCAAAGATTACTCTTTCACTATAAGAACGTTCAGGATTCCTGATATTACGATATAGATCG
>JAWUXM010000011.1:0-12745 GCA_034111325.1 Rickettsiales bacterium | reverse complement strand
CATTGACTCAAAATCATCACGAAAATATTACAAAAAATCTTTATCTAACTGAAAATGCACATTTAAAGAAGAATCTTGATATTACTTAGTAATTAGCATTTTAAAGATTTTTTTATAAAGTTCAGTTTTAAAAGGTGGGGTTTTTTCAATAAGGAATTCTGGTGTTGTCCATTTCCACTCGCTAAATTCTGGTTTATGTATTTCAAGGTCTATTTCACTTTCATCTCCGGTAAAACGTACCAAAAACCACTTTTGTTTTTGCCCAATATATTTACCTTGCCAGCGGCTAGGTAGGTTTTTTTCTGGTACATCATAGTAAATCCAATCATCTGTTTGTTTGAGCAGGTCAATATTTTTTATGCCAGTCTCTTCATGTAGCTCACGCATGGCAGCGTCAAAGGCATTTTCATTTTCTTCTATCCCGCCTTGTGGCATTTGCCAGTTTTTTTCAAATTCTTTATTAGAGCGACCGGCAAAAATTTGATTATTATCATTTAAGACAATAATACCGGCACATGGTCTATATTTACTATTCATCGAGATAATTTTTGATTTGTTGTAGTGGGATGACAATTCGTTGCTTGCCAGATATTGCTTGCTTGTCATATTTTTCTTTCTGTAGAAATAGCATATGAAATTGCCAGTAGAAAAGTAAAAGAGCTATGCTAAATAGCAGCAGATTTTTGATAGTTGTGTTCATAATAATTATAAATAATTAAGGAGCTATATTAGAGGCAATGATAGATAAAAAAACAAGTAAGATTATTTCTTTTGTTAAAAGAAATAAAAAACTAGCGAAAAGCAAGCAGCAATTAATCGATGATAATGTAGAGAGATTAAAGCCTGATGCAGGATTCATCACCAATGCAAAAGCATTATGGTTTGAAATTGGCTTCGGTGAAGGTGAGCATTTAGCTTATCAGGCACGCAATAACCCAGATGTGAGTTTTGTTGGTTGTGAGGTGTTTGCAAGCGGTGTCGCCGAATTAATAGCCAAAACCAGAGATTTGAGCAATGTTAGAATTCATCAGGAGGATGCAATTGCTCTGCTGGAGGAATTACCAGATCGTTCAATTGATCGTTTATTTATCTTATTTCCTGATCCTTGGCCAAAAAAACGCCACAATAAAAGACGCATTATATCAAAAGAGAATATTACTCTATTTGCTCAAAAGCTTAAAAAAGATGGATTGCTCCGTATTGCTACTGATCATACTGATTATCTGGATTGGATTCTAGCACAATTAATTAATCGTGAGGAGTTTATCTGGCAAGCAGAAAGTAAAGCAGGTTGGCAAAGTGAGCCCCAAGATTGGCAAAAAACTCGTTATCAAGAAAAGGCTGGAAAGCAGGGCATAGGTAGCTCTTTTTTAGATTTTCGCTCTGCCTAAAATTTGCTTAACTTCCGCAACTGTTATGGCTTTAGATAGGTATATTGCTAGCATGTAGCTAGTTATACCGATCGCTATAAAAGCAGCTAGTAAGGTTATGCGGCGGAAACTATCATCAAAAAACTCACTATAATAATAGTCATTTAGCAGGTATAAAATAAGGCTCATAAATAAACCTGCAATCATAAACTTTACAACTCGCACTATAGTGGCTTTAGAGATGACTAAATGGCCATCTCTGAGCAATATATAGCTCAGTAATCCGATATTCACCCATGATGATACTAATGTTGCAATAGCAATACCTAAATAAGAAAAGGGGCCGATTAATACTAAATTTAGTACTAGGTTAATTACCATACATAAAAGACCAATTTTCATTGGAGTTTTCGTATCTCCTAAAGCAAAAAAGGTAGGTGATAATATTTTCATTAAGACAAAGGCGGGCATACCAATCGAGTAAATCATGATGATCGTTGAAATCGCCGCTGCGTCACTAGCAACAAATGCGCCACGAGCAAAGAGCGTCGAGACGATTGGCCATGCAATAAAGAATAGGGCCATGGCAGCTGGGATTGTTAGAAATAAACTCACTTGCAGAGCTTTGTTTTGCATTTTAATTGAATTTTCAACTTCGCCTTTTTTGATGTATTTGGCCATAGTCGGCAACATTGCCGTGCCTAAAGCTGTGCCAATTAGGGCTAGGGGCAGTTGTATTAGGCGATCAGAATAATATAAGAAAGATACAGCGTTTGGTATTAATGTTCCGACCATCGTATCAACTAGGGCATTTATTTGAAAAACTGAAGAGCCAAGAATAGCTGGGCCAACTCTATGGAGAAATGTTTTTATGTTTTTATCGATACGTGGGATCTTGGGCAATAAAACTACTTTCTTGCTGGTAAAAAACATTACCCAGATTAACTGTGCAGCACCAGCGCATAAAAGGCCATACGACATGGAAAGAGCGTGATTATTATTAGTGTAACCGGCAAAAAGATAAATTGATGATATGATGCAAATATTGTAAATAATCGGTGCAAAAGCTATTGCAGCAAACTTCTCAAAGCCATTTAACACGCCGCCAAAAAGTGCAACGAGTGATATAAAAAACAAATAAGGAAAGGTAATGCGTGCCAGGGAAACTGTTTGTGAAAATTTCTCATAATCATTACGAAAGCCAAAGGCAAAGCCCTTCATGAAATATGGCATGAAAATTTCTGCGATGATAATAAAGCCAATAAGCGTGAAGATCATGATGAAGAAAATGCGGCTAGCAAAATCAAAAGCTGCTTGTTTATCTTTATCAGTGAGGAGGCTAGAAAATAATGGTACAAAGGCTTGGTTAAAAGCGCCTTCAGCAAATATAACGCGAAAAAAGTTAGGAAAGCGTAGAGCAATGAAGAATATATCAGAAAGTGGGCCAGCTCCAAGCTTAGAGGCGATTATCATATCACGAATAAAGCCTGCAATACGTGAGAGTACCGTCAGAAAAGATATGATAAAAGCTGATTTTAACATGAAACTTGCTTGTCTACTGTATTGAATCTTGTGTAATTCAACTTATAGTCTTCTCTTTAATAACATGAAATAACAAAAAATGACAAATTTAGTAATAGGTGATGCAGCGCCGAGTTTTTCTTTGCCAGCTGATAGTGAGCAAAATATCAATCTTGCAGATTTTAGAGGTAAAAATGTAGTTTTATATTTCTATCCGAAAGATGATACGCCTGGTTGCACAATTGAAGCGCAGGATTTTCGTGACAATATAGAAAAATTTAATGATCTAAATACGGTAATAATAGGCATTTCAAAAGATAGCGTTAAAAAGCATGATAAATTTAAGGAGAAATATTCCTTACCTTTTGCATTGGTGAGTGATGAAGAGGTAGATGCTTGCCAGAAATATGGCGTATGGATAGAAAAAAGTATGTATGGTCGCAAATATATGGGGATTGATCGTGCAACTTTTCTAATCGACGATAAGGGTGCTATCAAAAATATATGGCGGAAGGTAAAGGTCAAAGACCATGTGGAGGAAGTTTTGGCTGCCTTGGTATAGGGCGTGCGTAAACAAGAGCCTAGCAAAAATCAATGGAAATTGCTTGAGCTTTGCTAGGCTCTTGTTTTGTACCCTGTAAATAGCTATGTTTGCAGCTATTACTCAGAGTCTTCTGATATTGAATTGACCAACATCATAACACGTTTCTGCAATTTAGGATTCTTAATGGTAGCAAAGGCCTGAATTAAATTCATTGTTTGCTTATCATTAACAGAATCTTGTAGAGCAGCGCTCTGGTTTTCAGATTCGCCGGGTACGTACCCATCAAAAAAGAATGAAACTGGAGAGCGAAGAGCGGTAGAAATCTCGTATAATTTACTAGCACTAACGCGATTCTCACCTTTTTCATATTTTTGAATCTGCTGAAAGGTAATACCTACTTTTCCAGCAAGGTCAGATTGGCTCAAACCTAATATTTTACGTTTAAACCTCACTTGTTTACCGACATGTACGTCGATTGGATGATACATAATAAGCCTCAATAAAAAGTTCTGTTAATTCTAGTATAACATGAAAATAATAGAAGTGCAACTATTAGTTTATTTTGTAGACTTTTGTCTTGTTCGCCCCAGTCTGGAGCTACCAGCGCTGCTCAAATTTCTTTCTAATATATATGGCTATAGAATTTATGAGCACAAGGAATATCAGTAGGAAAACAATAGCGGCTGAAGTTTTCTCAACAAAGCCAAGTCCAGGGTTATTCGACCATAAATAAACCTGCACTGGCATCACGGTAGCCGGTGAGAATATATCTGTTGGTACATCGGCTATAAATGCAACCATGCCAATCATAATTAGCGGTGCAGTTTCACCAATTGCGCGGGCAATCGCCAAGATGGTTCCCGTCATTATTCCTGGTAGGGCGAGGGGCAAAGTATGGGAGAATAAGACTTGCATAGGTGATGCGCCCATGGCTAAAGCTCCTTGTTTAATTGAAGGTGGTATAGCCTTAATTGAGTTGCGGGTTGAAATAACAATCGTCGGGAAGACCATCAAAGCAAGGGTTGCTCCACCGACAAAGGGGGAAGAGCGAGGCATGCCAAATACGCCAATATAAATAGCTAAGCCAAGTAAACCAAATATTATGGAAGGAATTGCCGCTAAATTATTTATATTAATTTCAATGAAATCAGTGATTTTATTGTGTGGTGCAAATTCCTCAAGGTAAAGCGCAGTTAGGACTGCTAGTGGGAATGCCATTAGCATAAAGACAAACATTGTAAGGAAGGAGCCTATAATGGCGGTTAGGACACCTGCTACTTCAGGATTAGTTGAGTCGCCATTAGTAAAAATCTTCCAGTTAAAGCTTTTGCGCAGTTGTTTTTCTGACAGCAAAGTTGCAAATAACTCTTGCTGGATAGGGTTAAGACGCTCTTTGGAGATCTTGCCTTTCATTAATTGGTCGACATCAGAAGAGGCAGTGAGCCAAAGTTCTTTATTTTTGCCGATTATAGAAAGGTTGTTGGCGATGAATTTACGTAACTCTACATTTGCGCCGTCACTTAAGAGGTGATATAGGGATAAAAGTTCTCGACGATTTTTTATCTCAGGAAATTGTTTTTTTAGCGCCGTTCTTACTAGGGAGGTATGGTTTTCATCTTCTATATCAGTTTGAGCAAAATATATGTTGAGTTTAACCTCCGTTGAAAAGAATGCAGGAAAGGCTTTTAGTGAAATACTAAAGAGCAAAAAGGCAAGAAAACAAAGCGATATAACAATTGCTCCTAAACCAAGAATCTTGAAGGTTTTTTCTTTGCGATAGCGCTTTCTGAGATTGGCTTGTTGCTTCTTATTCATATTTCTCTCGATATTTTTTAACTATGAATAAAGCCACAATATTAAGGCATAATGTAATAACAAATAGGGTAATTCCTAAGGCAAAGGCTGAAAGAGTTTTTATATTGTCGAATTCTTGATCGCCAACTAAGAGGCTCATCATTTGTGCGGTGGCGGTGGTTACTGAGGCAAAAGGATTCATGGTTAAATTTGCATTCAAACCTGCGGCCATCGTAACAATCATTGTCTCACCAATTGCGCGTGAAATTGCTAATAAAATCGCACCTATAATTCCTGGTAAGGCCGCGGGTATTACGACTTTTGAAACAGTTTCCGCAGTCGTGGAGCCGAGTGCATATGAGGCGTCACGTAGGGAATTTGGCACAGCGTTCATCACATCATCAGAAAGTGAGAGAATGAATGGGATAATCATAATTCCCATTACTAAGCCAGCAGCCAAGGCGCTTTCCGATGCGACATCTAAACCCAGAGAAACACCTATATCCTTGACAAAAGGTGCTATGGTAAAAGCTGCAAAATAGCCATAAACCACGGTAGGAATGCCAGCTAGAATCTCGATTAAAGGCTTGATGCGGTTGCGCACTTTGGTTGAAGAATATTCTGTTAAATAAACCGCAGATAAAATTCCTAATGGAATAGCTACAACCATAGCAATTAAAGTAATTAGTAATGTGCCAACGAAAACAGGAATGGCGCCAAATGAGCCAGAGCTTCCACCTTGGTCGCTACGCATAGCAACTTGCGGGTGCCAGTCTGTGCCGAAGAGAAAGTCAAATAATGAGACTTGTCTAAAGAATTGTAATGATTCAAATAAAATCGAAGCGACGATTAGGAATGTAATAATAATTGAAACTGAAGAGGCGGCAATAAGTAAAATCTTCATAATTTTCTCAAAATGCTGGCGGGCTTTGAAAGTGCCGTTGAGTTTTTTTGTGCCAATAAAAATCACTGTACCGCTGACACATAATGTAAAAACCCCATAAGAGAGCTGCTCTAGATTATTGCTAGCAAGCATAAAAAAGAAAATGATTAAATTAGTGATAAACACCCAAGCAGAGGCGCATATACCGTAATATAAGGGAAGGGAGCTAATAGAATCATTAGCGTTTTTAAGAGCAACAAGCCGCTTTTTTACGAAGTAAAAAGCTAGATAACTAGCAATGACAGTAATAAGAAAAAAATACATTAAACTAAGTTTTCAGAAGATTGTACGTAGTCGTGAATATTAAATATTATTACTTTTATCCAGTAACTATTAGAAGGAGAATTATGCAGATCCTGAAACGAGTTCAGGATCTGCATAATAACCAATAAAAAAATTACTAGAATAATTTTGCCCTTTACTAACATGAGGAAATAAGATGTCCATTCATAAAAGCACTAAAGGGCTAGGAAATTGAACAGCCAACGGGTGGACAGCAACCTTCCTCCTCTTTTTGTAATAATGGCTGTCTTTCTGTGGATGTTGTTCGTTCTGCCCAGCTAGAACTTCTAACTGGCCTTGGCAGCTCTTGTAAGAGAGCTATCTTAGCATTGGCGCTTTCTAGCTGATATTCCAATTCTGATATTTTTTTCTGATCTTCTGGTAGTGATTCTGCTTGGTTTTTTGCAGTGGCTTGGTTGGTAACGCCTATTAAGAAAGTCTCTAATTCTGAATTGTCGTAAGGTCTATATAGGGATTGCTTTATAAGGCAGCTAGCAGCCTCTTTTAAGGCTCCTTTCTTTTCCTCGCCTAATTCATGTAAATTAAATGTTCGTTCTTGAGATTTCTCATCATCATTACGAGGAAAAAGATGGGCAAGTAATTGGTGTGCTGGTTTTTGTTCGTCTATGTCTACGGTTAGGGAAAAGTCACGTTTGGGATGTCGCGAAGATCTTTTGTTATTATATTTATCCAGCACAAGAACTAAACTAGCAGTTAGTTTGGGTTCGCTCTTTATTAAATACTCAATAGCAACCTCGAGGCCTTGTAGCGGCATATTTTCCGTTAGTCGCTCAATTTGAACTGATTTGTCAGCCACATTTAAATTTTCTGAACGCATCATGGTGCCAACGAAAGCAACGGCTTGCGTCCGCACATAATCGTCAGTCTGCACTCTGCTATCTTGAGAAGATGATGAATGTGGTAAGGCTGTAGTAGACATTGGCTTATTTCGCACTGTTGGTGCAGTAGAGAAGGCTCTTCTATGGATTATTTTTACTGGTTTTTTAGTTAGTGGTGGCACCTTATCCTTCTCGTCTCCACTCATTTCTGATTCACTTGAATCACTTGCCTGAAAAATTTGGGATGCTAGTGAAGAAACTCTAGAAGTTTCTGATTGTAGTGATGGTGTTGATTCTGATTCTTTTAATTGCTTAATATAGGCTGCGTGTTCTTGGTTTTTAGCTTCTAGCTCGGTTATCTCTTCTCTTAATTTTGTCACTTCTTGCTGTGCAGTTTCTAAATTCTGCTCAACAGTTTCCATTTCTAGTAGTGATTCTTCGAGATTTGCGATTTTTGTATGTAAGTTGTGATTTGCTTTGGTTTGTTCTTTTACTTTTTGCTCGGCGACCTCTTTTAACTTTACTATTTCTTCGATACTTTCCTTTTCAGTGCTCAACTCTCTTTCTAATAGTAAGATTTTTACTTGTAATGCTTGTTGTGCCTCAATAGAGCCTTCCTTTAGGCTTGCTATTTTTGCATCCTCTTTATCGTGCTCTATTCGCAATATTTGTGCAAATTGTGTTCTTGCGGCTGCTAATTCATTTGTTAAGTGCGCAATTTTTTCTCCTGCCCCTTCTAAATTTTCGGTTTGCTCAGTTATTGTTTGGTTTATTTTTTTGATTTCATTATCAACTGCTTTTTTACTTTTAACTAATGCCTTATGCTCTGTTACGTAGGTTTCGATGATATGTAAGTTATCCTCTGGATTTATTCCTAAGCCTTCTATTGGTAAAGTTGTGATATTTGCGGCATATTGCTGCAATGTTACTAGTTGCTGTGTTTTTTCTTTGAGTACTAGTTGTAAATCTGTTAGTGTGGAATGTTCTGCCACTGCTTGTGCGATAACTAAATCAAAAAAAGATTGGCCTTCTTTCTCTGAACGAGGTGGGATGGCTATACTTTGTGCTCTTGTGCGTAGTTTTTGTGATGGTTTTTTTTTCATAATTTTACCTTAAAAATTGCTATAAATTACATGCAGCATAGCATAATTTTAAGGTCTATACAAGTGGAGATTGCATAATTTTTGGTTATGTAGGAGAATTAGTATTGATTTCCTGAACTTTACCAATTGCCAAATCACCTAATTGATATTTGCCGTAGGAGGTACGGATGAGGCGGTTAACAGGTTTGTCAAAATGTTCAAAAATGCGACGGATTTCACGATTTTTACCTTCAGTTAAAATAAATTCATACCATGAATTTTCTCCAGTTTTGATAGTTTTGACTTTAATTGATTGATATTCAAAACCATCAATTTCTATACCTTTTTCAATTTGATCAATTTGTGAATCAATTAATTTGCCGTAAATCCGTACTTTGTAAACTCGCTCCTCTTTTGCCGAGGGAAGCTCTAGCTGGCGGGCGAGAGCGCCATCATTGGTCAAAAGCAATAAACCTTCTGTGTTTAAATCTAAACGACCGACGGAAATTACTCTTGGTAGAGTTTTTGGTAGATGATCAAAAACTGTTTGTCTGTCGAGTTCGTCAGAATGAGTCGTAACCAAACCTTTTGGTTTATGGTAGAGCCATAATCTTGTCGGTGTTTTTGCATCAACTTTTTTGCCATCAACTTTGATATGGTCATCATTTGAGACAAAGGTAACCGGGCTGTCGATGGTTTTGCCATTAACTATTACTCGCCCTTCTTCGATAAGCCTTTCTGCTTCTCGGCGTGAACAAACCCCGCTATGTGCAAGATATTTAGCTATTCTTATTTTTTCCATATTCTGTAGTTGCATTGACTAGGGCTTGCAAAATTGCAGTATCAGATTCGCCGACTTCATATTCAGGGTGCCATTCAACACCAATGCAGAAGGGGTGGTTGATATGTTCTATAGATTCGACTACGCCGTCGCTAGCCCTGCCGCTGATTTTAATGTTTTTGCCTGGTTGTTTCACTGCTTGGTGATGTGAGCTATTAGCGCCGATTTTGGTGGTTTTAACGATTTTATAGAGCATACTATCTTCCTCAATCATAACATCATGTGCTGATTGATCATATGGTTTGACTTCATGTTCCAGGTAGTTTTCTACTTCATCAGGAATATGCTGAATCAAGCTACCGCCTTCGACAACGTTAATTAATTGCATACCTCCGCAAATGCCTAGAATAGGCAGATTTTTATTAATTGCTTGTTTGGTTAGGCTAAATTCAAATTCCGTGCGCTCATCTTTAGTTTGGACTGTATCATGGCAAGATTCGTCGCCATAAAGTTTCGGATGAATATCAAAATTCCCACCAGTTAAAACTAAGCCATCAATCATGTTAAGGTAGTTATCAATGTTCTCTAGCGAATAGGGTAGAATTATTACTGTTGCGCCAAGCTTCTCAATAGCAGTGATATAATTTTGACGAATGGCAAAATATGGTTTGATGGAATATCTACCATCATCTTCAAAATCCGCTGTGATTGCAATTATTGGCATGATTAAATTTCCCTAAAAAGATTGATTTCCAATTGGCTCATGTTATATGCAGGTGGTTTTTTAAATACCACAGCAATTTCAATGAGTTCTCAGATAAAAATCGGTAGTAGAAAAAGTAAGCTTGCCATAGCGCAAGCCGAAGAGGTTAAAGCTGCGCTGCTTAAAAATTGTCCAAAACTATCGGCAGATGATATCGAGCTAAAAACTTTCACCACTACGGGTGATAAAATTCAATCAAAAAATCTTAGTGAAGTAGGCGGAAAAGGGCTTTTTACTAAGGAAATTGAAGAGGCACTACTTGCCAAAGAAATTGATATAGCCGTTCATTCAGTAAAAGATTTGCCGGCGGATTCCCCCAAGGGTTTGGTTATAAAAGCAGTGTTGAAGCGTCTAGACCCGAGCGATGCATTTATTTCCAAGAAACATAATAGTTTAGAAAATTTACCAAAAGGCACAGTTATTGGGACATCTTCACTACGCCGCAAGTCTTTGTTACTTAATAAATACCCACATTTAAAAATTGTTAATTTACGCGGTAATGTCAATACTCGTTTGGCAAAATTAGAAGCAGGGGAGATTGAAGGCACGATTTTAGCGAGTTGTGGTTTAATGCGTATTGATATGCAGGTGGAAATTACTGAGAAAATTCCATATGAAGATATGTTGCCGGCGATTGGCCAAGGGGCGATTTGCGCTGAATGTCGGGAAGATGATCTAGAGGTCATAGAATTACTCAAAAAAATCAATCATCGTGAAAGCGAAATTTGTATAAATAGCGAGAGAGCCTTTTTATCAGAGATTGACGGGAGCTGCCGGACGCCCATTGCAGCATTGGCAACTCTTCAAAACCAGCAAATTCATTTGCAAACATTAGTGGCGGATCCTGAAGGTGTTAATATTTACAAATTAAGCGAAAGCTGTGGGTTGGATGAAGGAGAGCGTCTTGGTCGTGACCTTGCTTTGCAAACCAAAAAAGAAGCGCAGGAGATTTTGGCTTTGATTGTGAGATAGTATGTCATCGCCTGAATCACAGACGATAACACCTTCTTTTATGTCTTATGAAAAAAATATTACTAACACGGATTAAAGAAGATGCTAAGCAAACGGCTAAACAATTAGCTGAGCTCGGTTTTGCCGCAGAAATTTACCCTTTGGCGAAGTTGGAATATTTGCAGGCAGATTTGCCAGAAGCTGAGATAATCATTACTACATCACAAAATTCGTTGCGTGCGGCTGAAAAACTCGGCGCAGATTTCCTTAAAACAAAAAAACTATATGTAATTGGCAAGCATAGCGCTGCTTTAGCAGAAGAGCTTGGTTATGAAAATATTACCATAGCGCAAAATAATGTTGCCTCGCTTGAGCAGTTGATTCTCGCTAATGAGGCAAAAGCTAGTAAAATCCTTTATCTCGCAGGAAGGGATTTAAGTTGTGATTTGCAATCTACTCTTATTAAGCAAGGTTTTGAGAGTGTGGCGCAGAAAACCATATATCAAATAAATCTCGCAGAAACATTACCAAATGAATTAAGGCAAAAGCTAGAAAATCAGGAAATTGATGCGGCAATGTTTTTCTCTAAACGCAGCGCAGAAAATTTTATAAAACTCACCGAAACCTTGCCAAATATTAAGGTTTTTTGCTTAAGCAAGCAAATTGCAGAAATCTTTAAGAAGGCCTTTTTTCAAAAGGTTTACTATTCCGCGAGTCCTTGCAATAAGTCTTTGTTGGCCCTGTTAGCACAGAAATAACAGGGCCTCATAGGGGGTGATGACCCACTGATCTAAAAAGGTGCTAACTTGAAGTTTAAGGAAAAGGATAGCTATATATACAGCAATTATAATATTAGGAGAGATCAAACTCTGGGCTTCAGCCTATCTGGGGGGACGTAGGTGACTGATTATTTTTCGAGTGTTTTTCAGTAAAGGTGCTGTTTTTTGGATGAGCCCTCTTAACTCCATTAGCTATTATGCCATCGGTCAACTGGAGTATGAAATTCCCTCAAATGAAATTCTTTTTGTAAAGATAAATCTTTTTTAGAATGCTCCAAGGCAGCTTTATAGCCTCCATCGAAATCTTTACGAAGTGATGGTGGTAGGTTTTCTCTTGATCCTAGCTCCAAATAGGAAGCGATGCGTGGCAAATGAGCACCGCCACAAGCAAAAACAATACTCTTATCAACACCTTCCATTTTTTCTGCAATAGCAACAATATAGCCAGCCATATAACCGCTTCTTCCATTTAGTAGATTATGCGCCACAAGACCCTTATCAATTCTTCTCAGAAGAGCAATTCATTTCTATTCATCCATATATTCAGGCAATAACTTTCTTAAATCATTATATTTTGTATTTGGGTCTTCTCACTTCTGAATAATAGAGAATTTATTTTGCATAGTTGATCTAATAGGAAAGAGTTATTTAAGGGCATATTTAGTTCTCAATAACGAATCTCTATTTTGTTGAAAGAAACGGAAAAGTACCCTTAATTGTAGTAAGCAGAATTATTAGCATCAAGCAAATTACAGAAATGTTTAAGTAGGTAGAGGTTATAGGGATATTGAATATGCTGCAGACTCAAGCATGGCAACAACGTATTTCAGACTATTCTGTACATGCCCCATTACCGCCAGATAGATATGCATGCTCAATGTCTTTAATTGCGTCTTGTCTTTCATTAAAACCTTCTAATTTTGTAAAATTAGCGTGTAAGCCTTTGTAACAAATAATTTCAGTTATGTTTGGTCTTTCTTGGGCAGAATTTTTAGTTATTTTAGGAGTGGCTTTAGTGGTGATTGGCCCTGAGGACTTACCGATTATTGTCAGAAAGATTCGTCGTTTTTTCCATAGAATTCAAAATTTCATTAAA
>JAWUXM010000010.1:0-23253 GCA_034111325.1 Rickettsiales bacterium | reverse complement strand
GTCCGCCCCGTAGGGGTGAAAAAACGCCTTAGTGTTTTTGAATCAATCCTCTCGGACACAATTGCTACTGTAGGCTTTAGCCTATATTGGAGATGTTTTGTTGAGAGTTTATGAGAACCTCTTTAGGTTCGACAAAATGCGAATAGCGTTTTGGACGGCGAGGCAAAGCCGAGTCCGCCCCGCAGGGGTGAAAAAACACCTTAGTGTTTTTGAATCAATCCTCTTGGACACAATTGCTACTGTAGGCTTTAGCCTATATTGGAGATGTTTTGTTGAGAGTTTATGAGAACCTCTTTAGGTTCGACAAAATGCGAATAGCGTTTTTTTGAATCAATCCTCTCGGACATGATGCTCTCTATAGCATTCTCAGGTTAAGCTTAGAGATGATTTCATACGGAGCGAGAGGTTGCTGATGTCGACACAATATCTTCATGTCTCGTAGTGCTTTGCGTTAGGGCTTTCTCTGTTCCTTTGTCTTTAGCCTTGGAGATGTTTTCTAGCTCTTCAAGCACTCTAAGTTTTGGGGGTAGCTCGTTAGCGCCGCTTTGTAGCCTTTCTATTTCTGTATCAAGCTCTAGATTGCAATTCTTTAACCCTGCTATTTGCAGGGTGACTTCCTTATGATCTTTATATTTCTTTCTTGCAGGTATGATATAGGTTACTGCGATAATTGCGATTAATGCAATAAGTGCCACACCAACTACAAGAAAGATCATTGCATTATTTAGTATTTCTACTGTTTCAACATTTGTTGAGCCGCTATTACGTAAATCACCAGCTTCACCAGCGCCAATATCAATGCCCTCATCGGGAGTAGGCGTTCCTGTTGATGGAGGCGGAGGGGTTGCAGATGGGTTATCTATGCTACTAACATTTGTTTCGTTGTCTGTAGTGGCTGAGACGTTTTTATGCAGCTTCCATTTTAAAAGCTCTAACGGCAAGATAATTGCTATTATCGCTACTATAGTAGTGATTAATACTGCTCCATACTTTTTCCTTTTATCGGTAATTTGTTTTTTTGCATCTGGGCTGGTGATGTCTTTTATTTTTGTGTTGCGATGAAGGGCACCTTCTCCGCCTTGGCGTACTCCTGCTTTCTTGAGAATGTCTTTGAGGCCTTGGTCATTATCTTTGATGTATTTTTTTATTATGTCTGCATCAGGGATGCTGATTTCACGATCTTCTTTTTCATTTATAAGGTTTAGGGCTTTGTATATATCAAGCTTCTTTGTGACTTCACCTACGGTATTGGTAAGCTCTTGTAATCGTCCCTTCTGTTCTTCAGTAAGATTTTGCTCATTTATATTCTTTATGTGCGCTTTTGCTTCATCAACAAAAATAATTCTTTTTTTAACAATATTTATTTTGGCAGTTTTGTAGGTTTCAATCTTTTGCTCTAGATCTATTAAGTACTTTTTATATTCAGTTATGGATTTTTGATTGCTGCCCTTGACGCCTAAGAATTCCAAAACATCATCACCGTCAATTTTCCCGTCGTGATTGACATCTAATAATGAATATATGAAAGATTGCTCTGCTGCCTTTCCTTCTTCGTGCTTTCCTGGTTTTGAGAGTTCTCTTTCTTGTGATTTTGCAGAAGAGTCGCCTTCCCCACCTTCTCTTGGTGGCGCTGAGGGTGCGCTTGTGTTATGAGGATGTTCTACTGGTGGTGCTGAGGGTAGGCTAGATGTCGTGTTGTCATCTACAGAGCTAGCAATAATCTCTGGCGTGCTATTTGGTGGTAGCCCTTCATTTGTACCTGGTCTTGTTGCTGTTTCTGTTGTTCTCATAAATTCTTTTTATAAATTATAAGACCATTATAACACAAATTAGGCACTCATGCAAATGAAATATGCATTTTATTGCAATATTGTGGTATTTTTGTAAAACAGCTCTGCCATAACTTATGAGTTAAAACTCATAAGTTATGAAAAGCATGCAAAAAGATTGATTCGAGGCACTCCCAGAGGCCTAGAAATCGAGGTCGGAATAATGTCTCGCAGGGGTGAAACCAGAGATGTAATCGTCTAAAATAGGTGCAAAACTAGGGCGAGATTTAATTAATGCGTACCATTCTTTGACACTTTGATGCTTTTCCCATGGGACATCACCAAGATAATCAAGCGTTGAAAGATGGCTTGCAGCGCATAAATCTGCCAGAGTCATCTTATTGCCAACTAGCCAAGTAGTATCACGCAAAAGGAACTCAAGATAGTCAAGATGATAGATGATGTTGCTTTTAGCGACACGTAACGCCTCAGGGCTTGCTGTGCCTTCATTCTTGTAATATTTTATGATTTTCTCGTAAAGTACGTGTTTGCCCACTTCTGAGAAGAATTTATGGTCAAACCAATCGCAAATCCTCCTAACTTCAGCGCGGTTTTCTGGCGAATTACCCATTAAGCGGTGTGCAGTATTTGTTTCCTCCAAAAATTCACAAATTACGTTACTTCCAACAAGCGCTTGGCCTGTTTCATAGATCACCAAAGCAGGAACTTGACCAGCGGGGTTAATTGATAGAAAGCTTTTGCGACGTTCCCAGAAATTCTCAACAGTTAAATCTGCACGTATTTTCTTTTCAGCCAAAAACACTCGTACTTTCCTAGAAAATGGACAAAGTGGAAATTGATATAATTTGTATAAAGTTTTGACGATATAAGAACTCTCCATTGTCTTGTAATTTAATTATTTCTCTTGTAAATCTCTCACGACTTAAGGGTTAAAACTATAGTTAAATTTTTATATATCAAGAGCAATCAAATAGTTATTTTATGTCATTAAAACCAATTAGAAAGGCTATTTTCCCGGTTGGCGGGTTAGGTACAAGGTTTTTACCAGCAACAAAATCAATGCCTAAGGAGATGATGCCTGTTGCCAATAAGCCATTGATTCAATACGCTTTTGAAGAGGCTAGAGAGGCGGGGATTGAAGAGTTCATTTTTATCACTGGACGCAATAAAAACATCATTACCAACCATTTCGACCATGCTTATGAATTACAGCAGGTTTTAAGTGATAAGGCTAAATCACGTGAGTTAGAGATGACTAAAGAATGGTTGCCAGAAGCCGGAAATATAGCCTTTATACGTCAACAAGAAACACTCGGTTTGGGGCATGCAGTTTGGTGCGCACGTAACTTTATCGGGGACGAGCCTTTTGCCGTTATTTTGGCCGATGAAATGTTAATGACTAAGCCTCAAAATTTACTCAAAAACATGATTGAGAGTTATGTTGAAAAAGATGATGCAAAGGCTAATTTGATTGGCGTTAGCGAGGTTGCGCAAGAAGATGTTAGTAAATATGGTATAGTTGCGCTTGCAACAGATGGCTCAAAGAAAGTTATCGATATGGTTGAAAAGCCAGAAATTGATCAAGCACCATCAAATTTAGCGATAATCGGGCGATATATCTTGCAGCCTGAGATCTTTAAGGTTCTAGAAACTCAAGAAAAAGGCCGCGGAGGGGAGATTCAAATCACCGATGCAATGATAAAAATGCTCGAAACTCATAATTTTTATGCAGCACACCATCAAGGCGCAAGGTTTGATTGTGGTTCACCTCTTGGCTTTTTAGAGGCAAATATTGCTTATAGCTTAGAGCAAAGCAACGACCCTGGGCGGATTCAAGCAATTTTAAAAAAATACAGCAAATGAAATTAGGCGTAATAGGTGCGGGTTATGTAGGGCTAGTCTCGGCTAGCTGCTTTGCAGAATTAGGTAATGAGGTAATCTCCATTGATGTCGATGAAGCTAAAATTGCTGCTCTGAAATCTGGTAAAATACCAATTTTTGAAGAAGGTCTGCAAGAAATTTGTTCTAAAAACCAACAAGAGGGTAGGTTGCTTTTTAGTAGTGAGATATCTGATATTAGTGATTGCGAAGCATTATTGATAGCAGTTGGTACGCCAACTAATGAGCAAAGCGGTGAAGCAAATTTAGATTTTGTTTTTGCTGCAGCCGAGAATATTGCGCAATATGCTAATCAGGAGAAACCTATATTGATTATCCTAAAGTCAACAGTGCCAGTTGGCACGCATGAAAAAGTAAGAGATTTCATCCAAGAGAAAAATCCTGCGCTGGAATTTTATATGGTTGCAAATCCTGAATTTCTTAGTCAAGGAACCGCAGTAGCAGATTTCATGAAGCCAAGCCGTGTGGTTATTGGTTCTGATGGGAATGCTCAAGCAATAAAAATGTGTAAACACCTCTATGGTAGGCTTTTTAGCAAATATGAAGATTGTTTTATATTTACTGATATAGCCAGTGCCTCACTAGCAAAATATGCTTCAAATGCTTTTCTTGCGATGAAAGTTGCATTTGTTAATGAAATGGCTGATTTAGCAGAAAAATATACAGCAAATATAGATGATATAACAAGAGTAATGGGTTTTGATGAGCGTATTGGAAGTAAGTTCCTTAAGGCTGGGCCAGGGTTCGGTGGTTCTTGTTTTCCGAAAGATACTTTAGAACTGCAAAATACCGCCACAAAACAAGGGTTAAATTTACCCATTATTAATGCAATATATACTTCGAATGAGGTGAGAGTTAAAAATATTGCTCAAAAAATCCAAAATCTTTTAGATGGTGAGATTAAAGGTAAGAATATTGCAATCTTAGGCTTAGCTTTTAAAGCAAATACTGATGATGTACGCGACAGTCAATCAATTAAAATTATTAGAAACCTAGTAAAGCAGGGTTCTAACATCACGGCTTACGACCCTATGGCTATGCGAAATGCTAAAATGTCCTTGCAGGACATAGGTAATATAAAATGGGCGGATGACTTATATATTGCAAGCAAAGATGCTGATATTATATGTATTATGACTGAATGGTCAGAATTTAAGCAAATTGATCTAATTAAAGTTAAGGCTCTTATGGCAGGGGATGTTATTTTTGATTGCCGTAATATTTTAGATTCAGCTGCTGTAAGGAAAGAGCAGATAAAATATGCATCTATAGGTAGAGGAAAATAAAAATTTATATTGAATATAAGTTTTTTGTTTATAGGTTGGCTATGAAGTTTCAAGAAAATCATTTTAAATAAAAGCAGGTCTAAAGCATGTCAAAAATACATACCAATTCACGAAATACCTTATCATTAAAGGCCTTCTCATTAGTTGAGCTTTCAATCGTTCTAGTAATTATCGGGCTGTTAATCTCTGGTGTCACAGTTGGTAATCGCTTAGTTAAAGCTGCGCAACTGCGTGCTGTTTCTCGAGAAGTTAATGAATTCAGAACGGCTATTAATGTCTTTCAAGATGCGTATGATGCGCTACCGGGGGATATGACTAATGCTCAAGATTATTGGGCTACAGCATCTCAGGCTGGCGGCAATGGTAACGGACAGATGACATACGAAATTCCTACAGGTACAACAGAGGTTGAATCTCTAACCTCTTGGCAGCACCTTGCTTTGGCAGAAACAATAAGTGGAAATTATTGTGGTACTGGTGTAACTACTGGTACGACTACTTGTGCAACCACTACGCTTGAGGCCAATATTGGTACTAATGTTCCCGCTTCAAAATTCACTCCAGGGGGATATTACATACATTATTTTGATGCTTTAGGTGCGGATTCCACGGCTGGTGAGAAAAACTATCTTGTTCTTGGTGGCTTCTTTACAGCTGGTGCAAATTTTGGCAGCATCTTAACACCTACTGATGCAAGAACGGTTGATTCAAAAATGGATGATGGGATTCCTTCTACTGGGTCAATAATTGGTGCGCTTGGAGGTACTCATGCGGCAGTAACTACCGTTGCAACTGCATGCACTACTAATAATGCAGCAGCATATTTGTTAAATGGGACAGCAATTGCTTGTACCCTTTCCTTTGTAATTCAGCAGTAGGTTAACTACATGAATGTTGATCAGAATATATTCCGCGAATATGACATTCGTGGAATTGTAGGGCAAAATATTACTGCAGAAGTTGCCACATTAATCGGGCGCTCTGTAGCTTCTCGAATGAAAAAAGAAGGCAAGAAACTAGCAATTGTTGGTTTTGATGGTCGCCTTTCTTCTCCTGAACTTTCTAACTCTCTTATTGATGGCTTAATCTCCTCGGGGATTGATGTTATAAATATTGGTGTTGGACCTTCACCCATGCTATATTTTGCTACTTATTTTCTCGAAGCTGACTATGGCATAATGGTTACAGGTTCGCATAATCCGCCTGAATATAATGGTTTCAAGATCATGTCGCGTGCAAAACCTTTTTATGGCGAGGATTTGCAGCAATTACTAGCGACTATTAAAAACTCAGATTTTACCACAGGGCAGGGGAGTCTCAGCCAAAAAGATATCAAGCAGGCTTATGTAGATCGCCTGATGGCAGATTGCACAATTAATAAAAAACTTAAAATCGCATGGGATCCCGGTAATGGCTCTGGTGGTGAAATAACTGAGATGTTATTACCGAAAATTGATGCTGAACATTCGATAATCAACAGCACGATAGACGGTACTTTTCCTAATCATCATCCTGACCCAACTGTGGAAGAAAATTTAGAGCAAATAAAAAAACTATTGGCTGAAAACAAGTGTGATTTGGGTATAGCTTTTGATGGTGATGCAGATCGGATAGGCGTAATTGATAATGAAGGAACGGTAATTTGGGGAGATCAATTACTAATTATTTATGCTAGAGAGATTCTTAAGCACTTTGCAGGCGCTACTATAATTGCTGATATCAAAGCGAGTGAGATCTTTAATGATGAAATTCTCAAGGCTGGAGGTAAGCCATTAATATGGAAAACTGGACATTCGCTGATTAAGGCTAAAATGTTAGAGACTGATGCAAAATTAGCTGGCGAGATGAGTGGTCATATATTCTTTAATGACATATATTATGGTTTTGATGATGCTCTCTATGCAGCCATTCGCTTGATTAATATTGTTTCTAATAGTGATCTTTCTCTTTCAGACATTCGCAAATCATTACCGATAACTTTTTCCACACCAGAAATTCGTATTGAATGTGAGGAAGAAAAGAAATTCATGATTGTTAAAGAGTTGCAAGCAACGCTCAGAAATGAAGGTGTTGAGTTTTTAGATATTGATGGTGTTCGCGTTAAAACTAATGATGGATGGTGGCTTATTCGTGCTTCAAACACTCAACCAGTACTTGTTGGGCGCTGTGAATCTTCGACAGAAGAGGGTTTGGAGAATTTAAAGGCAGAGGTTTCGAATTATATTTCCCACTATGGGTTGCAACTAAACATCTAAGTATTTCATTATTTGTATTCTCAGCTATTAAAAACACTGAAAGATTGTTTTTTTTATGATTGCTTGATAATGATTCTATATACACTTTCTTCTCTTCTCTATTTGCCGGTTTGATTTTCTGCTATGCTTAAATTTCTTTCTTCTTTGCAACAATGGCATTCTCAGATAGTTCAGAGAATTATACCCAAGCCTGAACCAATGAAGTTCACAACAATATTTTTTATAATGTTGGTGGTTTTCATGGCTGTTTTTGGCAATTGGAAATATAGGAATGATCAATATAAAATATGGCAGCAGCACTATCAAATATTTCATTTAGATGATGGTACGCCTTTATTTACAAACCCTGATTCCCCATATTTCTTAGCAAAAGCTCGTGTAATTATGGAGCATGGCAATATTGGGCAGCTTTTTTACAAACGTATTTACCCATTAAATTTATTAATTACTGATGAAAAGTTATCTAATAATAGAATGCTGGATTTTCCACTTTTATCAGTGATTTTATCAATAATCTCAAAGGATGCGTCGACAAAATCATTATCAGAAGCTGGTCATTCTCTAATACCTATTGCAGCTGGGATTACAGCAATTATGATTGTAATTGCCTTTGGTATTATGGGTTATTGGGCTGAGGGTTCAGTTGCGGCGCTTGGGGGTGGTTTAAGTATAGCTTATTTGCATAAGTCTGGCGCTGGTCATATAGATACAGACATGCTCAATCTTGGTTTTTTCTATTTGATGTGTGGATTAGTGGTTTTAACGGCAAAAACAAAACCATTGCGCACATCCATAATATGGGCAGGTTTAGCTGGAGTTACAATGAGGATGTTTATCTGGTGGTATGACCGACCTTTATTTGGTATTATATTCTGCTCTGGTCTAATCTTATTAAGTCTTATTCTGAATCGGGATGTTAAGCGTGTAATCCTGCAAGCTCTAGTTTTTATATTTCTAAGTGGTATTTTATGGCGAGATGTGGGTATTGGAGAAGCATATTTTGCAGAGAATTTTTCATTTGCTAATATTGTTTTTCCAAATGTTTTTGAGACAATAACGGAATTGCGAATACTTCCCTTTGCGACAATTCTTTCTCTTATATCTGGTTCAGTATTTTTGGGCGTAATATCCTTAATTGGGTTTTTTTTGTGGGCTTTTCTAAATCCTAAAATGGCTATTATTTTAGTTCCTGTATTAGGATTTATGCTGCTTAATTTTGTTTTTGGGAGCAGAACAATATTTTATTCTGCTCCTGCTCTATGGTTTGGTTTAGCTTATTTGGTCAGTTTTTTATTTAGTCAGGTTTTTGGATGCTCAAAGAGGAGGTTATTAAGAGATCTTTCTATGCCACTATCTACTATCATTAATTTTTTGATCGTTTGGTATATGCTTGCCCCAGTATCGTCTTCTCAGCCTTTTTTTTCTAAGGAAGAAGTGCGTGAATTCACTAAAATAAAAGATTTAGAGAAGCGCCCAAATTCTGTAGTAATGGCATGGTGGGATTATGGTTATTTATCGATTTTGGTCAATGATTTAGCAACGATTCATGATGGTGGTGGGCAGACTAGTATAAACACTTATTATTTTGCTAAATCATTATTATCTACGTCTCAAAAAGAATCAGCTGGTATCTTAAAGTCACTTGTTAATGGGGATATAGGCAAATCCTTAAAGGGTGGCGCCACAGCAGAATCTATGCAAGCGGAGTTTCAAGATGCTTCTAAGCGTAAATTACCGATTGACGCTTATTTAGTTCTTACGGGTTCAATGAATGGTTATTTTAACAGTATTGCGCAAATAGGTCTTTGGGATGAGTTTAAGGGTAAGCCAATTATGGTTGATCATAAGACTCACAGCTCTCAATTATCTTATTCTAAATCTTCTTGCACACAGTACAAAAAAAATATTGTAAAATGTGGAGAAGCTATTTTTGATTTGAACAAAGGCAGTTTAAATGGTAAAGTTATAGTTAGGCGAATCGTTAGAACAAAGGATGGAAGTGTAATAGATAATATTAATCTTAATAGGAGCGATCTAAACTATGTTTTACAAGTTGAGGACAGAGAGAAAAATATTGTTGAGCTTACTATAATGCATAAGCGTCTATATGATTCAACCTATCACCAATTGTTAAATCTAGGCTTAGTAGATAATAGGTATTTTTCTTTAGAAGAGGGTTATGGCAATAAGGTTAAAGTCTACAAACTACGTAACTAGCTATGTTATTTTAAGAATCTAGATTAGCATTTAGAGCATTTTGCTGGATAAATTCACGACGTGGTTCAACTACATCTCCCATTAAGGTAGAAAATGTTTCTTCAGCAGAATCAGGATGTTCGATTTTAACTTGTAATAATGTTCTTGTATCAGGGTCAAGCGTAGTTTCCCATAATTGATCAGGGTTCATTTCTCCTAAACCCTTAAAGCGCTGGACTGAAAGACCTTTTCTGCCATTAGACATAATTTCTTCAGTTAGGTCAGAGACAGTTGAGATTTTACGAGTTCTTTCTTTGTCAATAAATTCGACCTTTTCGGCAAATAAATGTCTAAATTTTTCAGCAAGAGTTTTGAGTCTTTGTGCTTCATTAGCTGTTTGTAATTGCTGTTTAATAATAAAATTCTCTTTTACACCGCGTGAAGTCTTTGAAATTATGATGTCTCTTTCAGCATTCTCTTCAATATTCCAGTCAGTTGCATGTATATTGTCGATGTTTTGGTTTAATTTTGTGGCAATTTTGGAAAGTAATTCAGCATCTCTTTCTTCAGCAAATAAACCTTCTAATATTGCTATTTCCAAAACTCTTGATGGTAAACCTGTTGAAAGACTGATAATTAGCTCGTTAAATTTAAAGGCATTATTAGCGAGAGTAAAAAATTCATCGTCAACAATTTCTTTTCCATTAGCTAGGGCAAGTTTATTGCCGTTAATGGCATTATTGATTATATAGTCTTGCAAAGCTTCTTCATTTTTTAAATATTTTTCGCTTTGACCTTTTTTTACTTTATATAAAGGTGGTTGTGCGATGTATAAATAGCCATTTTGAATAAGTTCAGGCATTTGGCGATAGAAGAAAGTAAGCAGTAATGTACGTATGTGTGATCCATCGACATCGGCGTCGGTCATGATGACGATTTTATGGTAACGTGCTTTTGTAACGTCAAAATCATCCTTACCAATGCCTGTGCCAATAGCATTAATTAATGTACCAATTTCAGCAGAAGTAAGCATTTTATCAAAACGTGCTTTTTCGACATTTAAGATTTTACCGCGTAATGGTAGTACAGCTTGAGTTGCACGGTTTCTAGCTTGTTTGGCTGAACCGCCCGCTGAATCTCCCTCAACTATATAAACTTCACAAAGGGAAGGGTCTTTTTCCTGACAATCAGCTAATTTACCAGGTAATGTAGAAATCTCTAATGCGCCTTTACGACGTGTTAATTCACGTGCTCTTTTTGCAGCTTCTCTAGCTTTGGCAGCATCCATTACTTTTGCAGCGATGATTTTCGCTTCTTTAGGGTGTTCTTCTAGCCATTTATTAATGTTTTCATAAACGATTGCTTCAATTAGTGGGCGAACCTCAGAACTAACTAATTTATCTTTGGTTTGTGAGGAGAATTTAGGATCAGGTACTTTAACAGAGACCACAGCTGTTAGGCCTTCTCTAACATCGTCACCAGTGAGGACAACTTTGTCTTTTTTAGCAGTTGGTAGAGATGAGACATAATTATTGATTGAGCGAGTAAGCGCAGCTTTAAATCCTGATAAATGGCTTCCTCCATCATTTTGGCGAATATTGTTTGTGTAGCAATAGATGTTTTCATGGTAACTATCATTCCATTCGAGTGCAACATCACCAACTACGCCCTCTTGTTCACCACTAATTAGCAAAGATTCATGATATGATGTTTTAGAGCGGTCAAGATATTCAACGAAAGACTTAAGACCTCCTTCAAAATGTAGCTCAACAGTACGAGGTTCAGCACCACGTAAATCTTCTAAGGTAATGGATATATTAGAGTTTAAGAAAGCTAGCTCTCTTAGTCGATGTTCTAGAGTTGTGAAGTCAAATTCAATAAATGCAAAAGTAGTTTTGGATGGGAAGAATGTAACCTGAGTGCCTTTTTCGTGGTCACTTTCTCCGACCATTTCTAATGGGCCTGTGCTCAATCCATCTTTAAAGTTTATAACATATTCTTTGCCACCACGCCAGATGCGTAATTCAAGGAATTCAGATAGGGCATTTACAACTGAAACACCAACACCATGTAAGCCTCCTGAAACTTTATAAGAGTCTTTATCAAACTTACCACCAGCATGGAGCTGAGTCATAATTACTTCAGCGGCGGACATACCTTCGCCTTCATGCATATCAACAGGTATCCCTCGGCCATTATCACGAACTGTGACGGAGCCATTTTGATTAATGGCAACATAGATTTGATCACAATGACCAGCAAGAGATTCATCTATTGCATTGTCGACAACTTCGTAAACCATGTGGTGGAGACCTGAGCCATCATCAGTGTCACCAATGTACATCCCTGGGCGCTTCTTGACGGCTTCTAGGCCTTTTAAGACCTTAATGGAAGAAGCTTCATAATCATCTGTTTTTGCTGCAGCATTTTGATTCGTCATAATTTTTCTTGTAAATATTTATATATAGAAGAAGTCCGTTATTTTCAGCAATCAAACTAGCTGAATTAATTTGATTAGGCAAGTCAAAACTACTGAAAAAAGAGGGCACAAAAAGGCCAGATCATAAATTAGGGTATTCGTATTTTACATAGAGTATATAAGTAATGCACATTAATATTGCAAGTGGTGCACCACCTTTAACAAAGTCAGAGAATTTATATTTTCCTGGAGACATAACAAGTAAATTTGTCTGATAGCCAATTGGTGTAATGAAAGAGCAATTGCAGGCAAAAATAACTGCATAAAGGAATATCCTCACATCAACACCTAACTGAATTGCCGTATTAACAGCAATTGGCGTAAACAAGATAGCGGTAGCGCTGTTACTTAATATGTTGGTCATAAGTGCTGTAAAGATAAACATTATTAGGATTATGATTATAGCAGAGCGACCAGCCAAGATTTTGACAATAGTTTCAGCGAGCATTGACGCAGCGCCAGTTTCTTGCATGGCAAGCCCAAGCGCCAAGGATGTCACAATCATTAAGGTAATCTTGATGTCTATTGAGCGTGTGGCTTGTCTTAATGTGATACAGTTTAAGAAAATTAAAAAACCAGCACCAACGAATGCAGCAATAGCAATTGGGAGTATGTTAAAGGCGGAAGATAAAATTACGGCCAGAAACACAGCTAAGGTTTTTATGGCTTTTTTAAAGGAGCCAATTTCTTCAGTTGACCATTTTGTTAAGATAACGTCCTTGCTATTACGCAAATCAATAAATTTCGATGTATCCCCAATAACTAGCAATACATCTCCTGCAACTAAACGTAATTGGGTAATTTTTGTTTTAACTAAGCTCCCTTTACGCTGAATGGCTAAAACTGGGCAATTATAGGAGCTATAAAAGCCAGCATCTTTGATTGTGCGTCCAATCATACGGGAAGCTGGAGATATAACAATTTCTGCTAAATTTGCATCTTGCATATCTATTTGTAGATCCTTATTGCTTTCCTCTTCCATATGCATGTTTTTCACAAAGATCTTTGGCTTCTTACTTACCAAATCAGCAATTGCTTTTTTTGTGCCAGAAACTGCGATAACATCACCTTCCATCATTTCCATATGGTCTTGAAAAGGCGGTAGGAAAGTTTGGTTGTCACGTTGTATAACTCGTATTGTTATATCATTAAACTTAGGTAAGCGGCCTTCTTTTATTTGTTTGCCCATAAAGCCTGAGGCCTTTGAAATGTTGACTTGCGAAACGAATTGTCGGTCATCCTCAACATCCTCTTTAACTGAAACACGCTCTGGCAAAATACGTGGTAAAATAAATAATATGTAAAATGCTCCTACCGAAGCGAGGATTGCCCCTGGTTTCACAAAGTCAAAAAACCCAATAGCTTTTAGGCCAAGGTCAACCATAGCACCAGAAACTAAGAGGTTAGTACTACTACCAATTAACGTTGTCATACCGCCTAATATTGCTGCATAAGAAAGGGGGATCATCACTTTACTGGGTGATATGTTTAGCTTACGAGCAATTTCCGCGAGAATAGGTATAAAAATCACTACTACTGGCGTATTATTCATAAATGCACTAATGATCATTACGAATAACAAAGCCAATATCATTGAGAAAAAAGCGCTGTTTCTGCTAATTTTTGTGATCAAATGCGGAACAACATTAAGTGCATTTGAGGCAATTATTGCTTGCCCAATTATCAATAGGGCAATAATTGCAATTAGAGCGGGGTTAGCAAAGCCAATTAGGATTGTCTCAGGGTTTAGGATAATCTTCCCTGCTTGGTCATAGAGCGGAAATATATGAAAAAACACCATGAGAATTGATATCGCAAAAATGGATGTCATTTCAATTGAAATTTTCTCGTAAGCGTAGGAGATCACTACTACAGCAATAAATGCTAATACAAACCAAGTGTGGAAAGTCGGTAATTTAGTAATGAATAATGTATGTGAGGCAAACATTAACTTTAAAATATAATAATAATTTTTGCATTTCTAGCATGCAAACTAATGAAGTAAACTACATTTTAGAGGTTTGGTGCACTCGAGAGGATTCGAACCTCCGACCCCTGCTTTCGGAAAGCAGTGCTCTATCCAACTGAGCTACGAGTGCAAAAATTCAATTCTTTTGCATGATTTCTAGTTTATTGATTTAGAAAATCAATAAACTAGCAGAGTTAGTTCGCATTAAATAATTCATGCGACTCATGTATAAGAATACATTTCGCTTTGAATTATTTAAAACTCACTAAAAACCAAAGCAAAATCTCTTAAATTTTATTGTGCAATATCTTTACAACGCTTGATAAAATACTCAATGTTTCTCTAAGCGAACTTACGTTCGCTAACCAGGTCGGAATCGTAGATTCCTTCCGCTTGCTTACTAAAAACAGCACGTTGGTGCTGTTTTCTTAACGTGCAAGCCCAACTGAGCTACGAGTGCAAAAATTTAATTCTTTTGCATGATTTCTAGTTTGTTAATTTAGAAAATCAATACATGACCACATGTTATATGCTAAACGGCTTCTAATTGTTTTACTGTTACAAAACGTGTTTTATTGCAATCAAATATTACTTCAGCAACATCACCAATTGTCATTTTAATTTTACCGGCGCCAAATTTCTCATGGGTTACGGCCTCACCATTCTTAAAAGTAAGTTTATTACTTCGTGCTTGGAACTTTGGCGGAGTGCTTTTTTGATAATGTTTAGCTGAAGAGGGTGCAGTGCGTTGAAAATTCAAGCCACTACTATTAACTACTTCGATGTTTTCACTAGGTAATTCATCGATGAAGCGTGATGGTAGGCTACTTTGCCATTGGTTAAATACACGGCGATTAGCGGCGAAAGAAATAAATAGGCGTTTTTTAGCACGCGTAATTCCGACATAGGCAAGGCGGCGCTCTTCTTCAACAGCTTTTTTGGATTCATCAATTGAACGTTGGTGTGGAAAAACTCCTTCTTCCCAGCCAGAAAGGAAAACTGTATCAAACTCTAAACCTTTGGCGGCATGTAAAGTCATGATATTTAGCATGTCTTTGTCAATTTCTTCACCATCAGAGCTACTCACTAAACTAATATGTTCTAAAAATTCAGCCATATCGCCAAATTCACCTACTGCATTGATAAACTCTTTTAAATTATCTAAGCGAGTCTGTGCTTCTAGGCTTTTATCATTTAGGAGCATTTCCTTATAATCAGAGTCGTTAATGATTTTTTCAACGACTAATTTCTGCTCTGTATTTTGTAATAAACCATGCCAAGCTTCTATATTTTTAATAAATTTATTTAATTCATTTTGTACCTTGCCCTTAATAAATCCAGCCGCAATCAAATGCTTAGTGGCTAAGAAGAGTGAAGTTTGATTATCCCTTGCATAATCAGCAATCTGTTTAAAACTTGCATTGCCGACACCGCGTTTTGGTAGGTTAACAATGCGTTCAAAAGATAAATCATCATTATGGAAACTTGCTAGGCGAATATAGGCAATAATGTCTTTGATTTCTTTACGTTCATAGAAGCGCAAGCCACCAATAATTTTGTAGGGGATTGCGTGGCTAATTAATGCTTCCTCAAGACTTCTTGTTTGAAAAAAGGCGCGCACTAAAATTGCCATGTCCTTTAATTGGTGTTTTTTGCTATGCCAGTTTTCTACTTCTGCACAAATGGTTTTTGCTTCATTGTTCTCGTCCCAACAAGGAAAGATTTTTACTTTTTCGCTATCTGTAACATCTGTCCATAAAGTTTTTGGATGACGGGTCTTATTAACGTTTATTAGCTTTGAGGCAAGCGCCAAAATATGATTGCTTGAGCGATAATTGCGTTCTAATTTTATTACTTTGCTATTTGGAAAGTCTTTTTCAAAACGAAGGATGTTGCCGATTTCTGCGCCGCGCCAACCATAAATAGATTGGTCATCATCACCAACACAGCAGATATTGTGATTAGATTGTGCAAACAGTCGAAGCCAGAGATATTGTGCTGCATTAGTGTCTTGATACTCATCAACTAAAATATATCTAAAACGACGATGATATTCATCTAGTATATGAGGGTGGTTTTTTAAAAGTGTAATAACGTAGAGGATTAAATCACCAAAATCAGCAGCATTTAATTGAACTAATCTTTGTTGATATTGTGGGTAGATTTGTGCAGCAATGCGCCCGAGTTCAGAAGATTCATCGCCAGCTTTTACCTTATCACTTGTAATGGCTTTATCTTTCCAGCCATTTATTATGTGTGCAATTGCTTTAGGTGGAGCAGATTTATCATCAATATTATTGGCGGCATTTAGTTTTTTGAGCAAACGTATTTGGTCATCGCTATCTAAAATTGTAAAATTTGTTTGCAAACCAAGTTCAGCAGCGTGACGCCTTAATATGCGAGCTGAAATTGAATGAAATGTGCCTATCTGCATACCATCAACACGGCCAATAATATTTTCAACACGCAGAAGCATTTCTTTAGAAGCTTTGTTGGTAAAAGTTACAGCGAGGATTTGTGATGGAAAGGCTTTCCCAGAGCTAATGATGTTAGCTATCCGTGAGGTAAGAACTTTGGTTTTGCCGGTTCCGGCTCCAGCGAGAACTAATAAAGGACCATCAATATGTTCAACCGCTTCTTTTTGTTCAGGGTTCAAATCATCTTGGATTTTTGCTTGATAATCATGCATAATTTTTCTATCAGTAGGAAATTAATCTTTTTGCTTTTATACTTTGCGAGCATAAGTGCTAAGCAGTTATTTTAAAGGGGAGTTTTGAAAAAGTTTTTAATCATTATATTACTGCTGACTATTGGAGCAGTTTTTTTTACAAGCAAGATATTTAGCCTATCAAGCCAACGCACGGAGGTTATTTCGCTAATAGAAAAAAAGCTAGATGCTAAAGTCACCATTAGGGGTGAAGTAAGTGCGAAGTTTTTTCCTAGTTTGGGAGTAAATATTAGCCATTTACGTGTTACAAGAAACTCTAGCAACGGAGAAGAGCAATTTAGTTTGCGCGCTCCAGAGACTCATATTGGCTTTTCACTTGCTGCGCTACTACGCGGTGGATTTCAAATTAATGATATTCGTGTTAGTGATGCGAAATTTAAAGTGCTCATTGATGATAATGCAGAATTTAGTAAGTTTTTAGCAGGCGATGCGGTTAAAAAGTTCAAAGTGTCTCGCTCTGATATAAGATTCATAGATCATACTTATGGTATAGAAAAAGCATTTACAAACGTTAATCTTAATATGTCTCAAAATAGAGAATCAGCTAAATTTTCTGGTGATTTTGCCTCAGAAGACAATAGTTATACTATTGATAGTAGGATTAATAAAATTAAAGATGCAGCACCACAAACCACTATAGATATAGCTTCGGGCTATAATAAATTTAATTTCACGGGCAACGTTGCGAATAAGTCATCTATAAGCGGCAAGGTCAAATTTAGTGGTGAAGATTTTAGACTTTTTATATTTGATTATATAAAGCGCGATGCTGCTATTTTTCCTGATAGTACAGATATTAGCAAATTTAATATAGAAGCAGATTTATTATTAACTGATAAACGTTTTGAATTAAAATCAGGTGTAATCAAGTCGGATGCCTTAAATGGTAAGTTTGATGTTTTGAGTCAAAAACATAAGGATATACATGATGTCAATATTACCACAAATTTTGATCAAATAGATCTTGATCTTATTTTAACTAGAGAGCATGAGAGTGTTATTAAGCAAAAAATGCTCAAATTTAAAAATCAAAAAACATCACCTTTTCAGTTTGATCTTGCCAATGATGTAGTGATTAACTTCCGTATGACGGCTGATAAATTGATGCGTAACCATAAAGAAATTCGTAACTTGCTTATTGCAGGTAGGGTGAAAGAGCAGCAAATTGATTTTTCTGAGGTGGCAGCAGTTTTAACTGATGATTCAACATTATCTGCCAAAGCAATTTATTCATTAGATCAAAAAAAATGGCAAGGTGGAGTATATTTGTTGGGGAGTGATTTTGCAAAATTCTTGGCAAATTTTGATATAGAAGTACCACCATTTGCTGATGAGAGAGCTTTTAAGAAATTTGCATTCAAAGCCTTATTTAATCAAGCAGAAGGTAAGTTGAATATTAGAGATATAACAATGAATCTCGATAATATTCGGTTATATGGTAAAATCGATTATGATAAAAATACCGCTATAAAACTTAATAGCGACTTAACGATTAATGCGGTGAATTTTGACCAGTATTATATCAATTTATTAGATCAGCAGCCTACACATTTGTTAGCATATTATTATTCAGCCATGGCAAATCACCAAGTAACTAATACTGTATTGCGTAAACTATCTGACCTTCGTTCTGATAAGGTTTCTATGTCATTAAAATTTAAAGTTAATGAGTTTCTCTATAATCAGCAAAAATATAAGAACTTATCTACTAAGCTGACGATCAATAATTCTATCGTTGCACTTGATGAGTTTAAAATTAATGATAAAGACAATAATTTCTCATTAATGATTCACTCAGATATTGATAAGCCTAGACCAGAGGTCATAGTGGAGTTGAATGGTGATATCTTAGATAGTAAATTCTTATTCCATGTAACAGATGATAAGGGACAAGGAATATGGTCAGCAGATGATTTTAAAATTTTGCCACTACAAGGTTTGGACGTTTTTATAAAGGCTAATATTAAGAAGATTCTCTATAAAAACGTAATATTGCGTAATAATCTAATTAGCATGAAAATCATTGAGGAGAAATTAGATATTAAGGAGTTTCGTGGCAATATCTCAAAAAATGGAGGCTATGAAATCAAAGGTTCAATGTTGTTAGAAGGTCTGCCATCGCTTGATGTGGATTTCTCGCTTAATAAAGTTGAGTTGGCTGATATACTATCATCCTTATTCGCTGTGAATAATATTTCAGGTTTAGGTAATATTAATGGTAAGATTGAGACACATGGGCATAGCCCTTTGATGTTTATTCGGCAGATGCAAGCTACGGTCAGATTTTTAGGTAGAAATGTTGTAATCAATAATTTAGCTATCACAAAAACCACTGAAGCAATAGCTGGGTTATATAAAAATCCTGATACAGCAATTAATCAGCCATTGAACGAGTTTATACGTAATGGGAAGACGGTTTTTAAAGATCTAAGCGGTGATATTAGAGTAAATCGTGGTGATGTAGCATTTAGAAATATAAAATTAGTTGGAACTAACGTTTCAGCAAACACAGTAGGTAGGGCTGATTTGACGAATATGAATATCAGTTTGAGCTCTGCATTTGCATTTAAGGCATTTTATAAATCAGGTAAAAAAATATCTACTAGTAATTTACGCTTTAATACTCAAACTAAAGGCGTCATAGGGCAAACAAAAACTACGATGAATTTAAAACAAGTTGATAGTTTTGTAAAAACCTTGCAAGAAGCATACACAAAAAGAAATAATAGAGCTAATTAAGATTAGAATTGAAAATGGATTTATTTGAAGAAATTAGAGGCGATATTGTTAGGCAAAAATATGCACATATTTGGCAAAAATTCGGCCTCCATTTTGTAATTGCTTTAGTAATACTTATTGCTGCAGTTTCAGTCTATTTATTCGTTAAGCAGAATAATGAGAAACAGCTGAGGAAAACTAGCTTTCTATATGCTCAAATGCTCAAAGCGCAATATGGACAGGATCAACACAGTATGCTGCTGGAGATGGCTAAAGTTCATAAAAAAGGTGAGGGGAGCTTAGTTACTTTTGCAGAGCTTAAAAAAGCGGCCATATTACTTAACAATGGTAAAAGGAAAGAAGCTCTTAAAATCTATCAAACGATTGCTGAAGATGACGATATTAATCAAGAATCTCGTGATTTAGCTATTTTGTTATTATTAAAAAATGATAATAGTTGGAGTGCAGAAATATCACCTAACTTAGCTAATCAAATTGATGAAGCTATTGCTAATCATAATATTTTTTATTACTCATTAATTGAATTAAAAGCTCTTTATTTTGTACGTAAATCCCTATATGAAAAAGCTTTCAATGAACTAGACAAAATCATTACTGATCAAGCAGCACCATCTGCTAATAAGGCTCGTGCAGAAGCTTTAAAAAGAACGTTCTCAGCTTTGACAAATAATAAATAATTATGAAATATATTAAACCACGTTCATGGCTATTGCTAACTTGTTTATTTATTTACGGCTGTAGCGCTGATAAATTTGATGAGAAGGAGTCAATTACTGTTTTAGGTGAGAATGCTGAGCTCATAGTTAATCAGAGTTTGGAGGATATTCCTTTTGCAGTACCACCGGCGAAAAGTAATAAAGCGTGGCTTAATTCAGAACGCAGCACATATGGTAATATTGCTGTTGAGAGCCTAAAACACAACGAGCGCAAGCGCTATGGTTGGGATAGCACAGAGTTTTTCCATCTCAATATTTCACCAATGGTTGTTGATGGTAAAATCTTCACGGTTGATGGAAAAGGTATGGTATATGCTTTATCAGAAGAGAAAATTAGCAAAATCCTCTGGAAGAATCGTGCAATATCTAAAGAGTTGGAAACTTTTGTGACCTCAAAAGGTGGCTTTGCTTATAGTAAGGGCATGGTTTATCTAACAATTGGCAGTAATAAAATTTATGCTTTAAACAGCGAAACTGGTGAGCTCATTTGGCAAAGAACCTTGTCTGATATTACTCGCTCAACGCCATTAGTTAGTAAAGATAAGGTCTATGTCGTAACAATTAACAATCAAATATACGCATTAAATAAACGTAATGGTAAAATTTCTTGGCTAAATTCAGCAACACCCAAGATCGCTGGTGTTTTCGGTTCAGGCAGCGTATCGAGCGGACGTAAAGATATAATATTAGTGCCTTATTCCTCTGGAGAATTATATGCAATTGATAGTCAAAAAGGGGTTTTGCTTTGGTCTGATTTGTTAATTAAACCATCGCTTGATGCAGCTGACTTCATTTTTACTGATATTGATGCGGATCCAATTATTGATGGTAATATTGTTTATTCTATTAGCTACCAAGGCATGTTAGTTGCTAATAACTTATTTTCTGGCGCAAGGATTTGGGAGAGGGAGGTTGCAAGTGCACAAACACCATGGCTTGCTGGTGATTATCTCTATATTTTAACAAGTGATAAACATCTCGTAGCAATTTATAAGCATGATGGTCGAGTTTTATGGAATATTGATTTGGTAGAGGGAGTTAAAGAGAAAAAAGCCCGCAAAATTATATTCACAGGGCCAATTATGATTAATGGTGAAATTGCTTTGATGGCATCAAATGGTGATTTGTTATTTTATGATGCGCAAAATGGTAAGGAGGTAAATCGTAAGAGAATAGCTCGTCGTTCATACCAGATGCCAATTGCTGCTAATGGTAAGTTATATTTACTTAGTAAGTTCTCCCGTCTTTACCAAATCAATTAAAAGCTAGTAGTTTTTAAGATTTTATCATAGGATCCTTCCCCTCAAAGAAATATTAATTGAAGAATCATGTTTACCGTTACAATTATTGGCCGTCCAAATGTTGGGAAGTCTAGCTTTTTTAATCGTCTAGCAGGTAGAAAGCTTGCCATAGTTCATGACTTGCCTGGCGTCACGCGTGATTGGCGGGAGGCTGAGACAAAGCTAGTTGATATGCAATTCCGTGTAATTGATACAGCTGGCTTTGAAGATGGCAAAGAGCAAATCTTAGCTCAGAAAATTAGCGAAAAAATTGATGAAGCTGTAAGCATGGCGGACTTGCTCTTATTGGTAATCGATGGTAGGGCAGGGGTTGTTAAGGAAGATGTAGAGTTTGCCAGTTGGGTTAGAAAAAGGCATAAATCAGTGATATTGATTATAAATAAGGCAGAAGGTGCTGTGAGTCAGCATGTTGATATGAGCCAAATCTATAAATTAGGATTCAAAGAATTTTGTTTTGTCTCTAGCGAACATAATGAAGGAATGGCTGATTTATATGGATTACTAAGGCCGCATTATGAAGAATATAGCAGGAATTTTGAAGCAGTTGAAAAATCAGAAAAGGAAGATTTGCAAATTGCAATTATAGGCAAACCAAATGTTGGTAAATCCACTTTTATTAATGGTCTCCTTGGTGAGGATCGCCTTATTGCCAGCGATGTTGCCGGCACAACGCGTGATTCTATTACCATTAATTGGGAGTTTGAAGGTAAAAAGATCAAGCTAATCGATACAGCGGGGATTCGTAAGAAAGCACAAGTAAAAGAGGATTTAGAAAAGATCACATTAGATGATTCTTTTCGTGCAGTTCGCTTTGCGCAAGTTGTAATTTTATTGGTGGATAGCACAAATGCTGTTTTGGAAAGTCAGGATATTACTTTGGCAAACCATGTCATAAAAGAGGGAAGAGGGCTGATTATTGCCTTAAACAAAGTTGATCTTTTAGACAAGTCTCAACAAAAAGAATTGCTATCAGAAATAAAATATCAATTAGGAAAAACTGTATCAGCAGCTAAAAATATCTTTTTTATTCCTATGTCCGCTTTGCAGAAGAAAAGCATTTTTAAAACTATCAAAGCAGCCTTTGAAGTTTACAAAATGTGGAATTTTAGGGTTACAACCGCCAAGCTTAATCAATGGCTTCGCGATGCTGTGACGGAACATTCTCCACCGCTCTATAAAGGGCGCCGTATTAAGGTAAAATACATAACTCAAGCTAAAACCCGTCCGCCAACTTTTTACCTGTTTACGAGTCATCTAGACGCACTTGGTGACAATTATGTCAAATATTTAACCAATTCTCTACAAGAGAAATTTGGCTTAGATAAAATAGCTATTCGTATGCATTTGCGCAAAAGCGACAATCCATATAAAAAACACAAATAAAACTCTATTTTAGAGGAGGTGATTTTGCCAAAAAAACTAATAAAATTTTAACAGTTTAACAGATAATGGGGCTTAAATCTGTAGCTAATAAGGTTGAAAAATTAGTATAATTATCATTAAGTTAGCGCTGCTTAAGTTTTTTATTGAAAAAAGCACGCAGCACTCTATAAAAGCGACTTCTAAATCTAATATTAGCCAAAAATTAGATAGGTAAAATCTCTTAGATTTTGCTTTGATTAATATAATCTGAGGGTTCTTCGTATCTTATTTAGAGATCACGCGGAAGAATTAGATTTGAAATCTGAGGATTTTTGAGAATATTTTTGCAAAATTATATTGCTTGAGCGAGTGAGCGTATACTTCATACGTGACTCGAGTGAGAGCAGTGTAATTTTGCAAAAAGAGCTCAAAAGGACCAGATTAATGTGGGGATATAGCTCAGTTGGTAGAGCACCTGCTTTGCAAGCAGGGGGTCAGCGGTTCGAGCCCGCTTATCTCCACCATTTAAACAC
>JAWUXM010000009.1:0-18095 GCA_034111325.1 Rickettsiales bacterium | reverse complement strand
AGTACTTGGCTCTGTTTTGAGCGGTGTTGATGCTGCAAAGCAGAAAACAAGACTTAATCGCCTAGCTAATTTAAGCGGTTCTGTAGTTGATTTTGATGCAATAGCTAAATCTGTAGCAAATGAATTGGTAAAGCAAAAGCGCCATGTAAATGGCGGAGCTGCTGAAAAGGATATAGAAACAATGCTAAAAGCTATCTTTAAAGGGAAGGTAAAAGCAGGAAATAATATAGCAGGTGAATTGGTTGAAATTGTGACGGGGAAAGCTGTTACGTTGCATAATCAAGCTTCGGCTCCTGTTATAGCTGTTAGCTTTGTCGCACGGCATGCACCACGCCCAGCGGCAACACCCTCTCCTGATCATACTGATGCTATTGCTAAGATTTTGGCTGAGCAAAAAAGGTTAAAAGCGGATAATGAATTGTTAAAGGCTGAAGTACGTAAATTAAAAAAAACTAACCCGCAGGAGAAAACAGTAGAAGGCTCTGCTCAGGCGCAAGCATATGCTGAGGCAGAACCAGATCAAAAAACTGCAGACAATAAGGATGCTACACTACGGCGTAGAGTGGATGCGTTAGGTAATCGCATTGGAGGTATTGAGGTGGAAACAGATGCCAACAGAGAAAACGTTGCTGCAGAAATGGATAATTTGCGTTATCAGCTCGCAGAGGCAAAACGAGAGGCAAACCGAAAAAATAAAAATAGTGGCTGTTGCGTAACGATGTAGTATCTAGATCGTGAGCTGTGCAGGTCGTTTTTGCTACTTCTTAAGGAAGCGGCTGCCCGGTTTGATAGCTGGAATATCTGCTAGATGAGTAGGGATTTCATTGTCAGGAAAAGTTGCAATTTCGAGATTTACTAAAGCAGTGAGGTGGATATCGCCGACTGGGTTTTCCTTACCGCTACGATTAATCAAACATGCTTCGCCAACAATCTCCGCGCCATATGCTTTTATGCATTCAGCGGTTTCAATTGATGATTTGCCAGTGGTGACTACATCTTCAACGATTAAAACTTTTTGTCCTTTCTCTAAATTAAAGCCACGCCTTAAAGTAAAGTTACCATCAACTCTTTCGCAGAATATATTGGGTTTGCCTAATTGACGGGCGATTTCATAGCCGATAATCACGCCGCCCATGGCTGGCGCAACGATAACATCAATTTCCTGGTGGTTTTGTTGAATCTGTTCGACGAGTAATTTGCAGAATTCAGTAGCTTTTTGAGGTTGTGAGAAGATCTTAGCGCATTGAATGTAAGTGTCGCTATGTAGGCCAGAAGAGAGAATGAAGTGACCTTTTAAAATAGCTTCTGCTTCTTCTAGTTTGCTGATTAGTTCGTTCTGGTTTGACATATTTTTGATATGATAGTAGTAAGGTTGATTGAGTAGTAAGGATAGAAGTTATGCAGACTAAAGAGCAAGAAAAAATTTATAATAATTTATTAGAGCTTTTTCAGTTAATATCTGAATTTGTTGAGGAGGTAGTTGTTGCCAACCTTGGTGATCAGCAATTATCACAGAAGCTTGAAACTATAGATCAGTTCATTGCTAATGTTACCACTTCGCTTGACATCATCTCTGATAAATATACGACTCTTTTAGAAAAGGAAGAAATATCATCTCAATCAAAAAAGGCTATTGAGCAAGCGATAATAAATATACTGCAGTCAATTGAGCGGTTACAATCCATGATGATTATAGAGGGGAGTGATGAAGAGGAGTGATATGGTCGAGTTGTTACAGGGCCTTAAAGATAAAATGCTAGAGTTAGTTATAAAACTATACAGACAAGGAGTTGTTTCAAAAGACATGTTGCTTTTCTGTGAGGAAAAGATTCGTAAGCCGAAAAAGAGAAAGGTAGCTGCAAAGCATAGGTAAATAAACCTTGCAAATTTTTTTAGCCACATTTATAGTCCTGTCCATATTAGGTGGGTTTTCCCGCCTTTTTTTATTATATAAACAATAACAAGATTTTAGAGGTTTGGAGCTGTGTCAAATTACGTAAAAGGAAATGCGGATATGTTAAGAGTCGCAGAAGCTGTTGCTGTTGAAAAATCAATCCCCAAAGAAGCGGTGATTGACGCAATTGAGCAAGCAGTCAAAGTTGCAGCACGTCGTAAATATGGTAATGACTATGATGTCGAAGCTACGATTGATCGTATCAATGGTTCTATTAAAATTTATCGTCGCTTAACTGTTGCTGAGGAGATAGAAGATGAATTCACAGAGATTCTGCTAAAAGAAGCACAGAAAATTTCTAAAGAAGCAAAAGTTGGTGATGTTCTTACGCAGGATTTACCGCCAATTGATTTTGGTCGTGTTGTTGCGCAAGTCGCAAAACAAGTTATTGTACAAAAAGTCCGTAGTGCAGAAAGGGAGAAGCAATTTGAAGAATTTAAAGATCGCGTCGGCGAGATCATTAATGGTGTGGTCAAAAAAGTTGGTTATCGCTCTGTTTTATTAGAGGTTGGTGGCGCTGAAGCTGTATTGGAGAAAAATGACATTATCCCTAATGAGAATCTTAAGCAAAATGATCGTGTTCGTGCTGTAATAAAAGAGATCGTACGTAGAGATTCTGGTCCGCAAATTTATCTATCCAGAACTAGTAATGACTTTATAGAGAAGCTCTTCATGCAAGAAGTTCCAGAAATCTACGATGGTATAATCCAAATGAAAGCTGTTTCCCGTGAGCCCGGTTCGCGTGCTAAAGTTGCAGTTTATGCAGCTGAATCAGGTCTTGACCCTGTTGGTGCTTGTGTGGGTGTTAGAGGTTCACGTGTTCAGGTCGTGATTAATGAATTAAAAGGCGAGAAGATCGACATTATAGAATGGTCATCTGACCCAGCAACTTTTGCAGTTAATGCCTTAGTTCCTGCGGATATTGCTAAAATTGTTATTGATGAAGAAAGAGCTAGAATCGAAGCCGTTGTTGATGATAGTCAATTTAGTATTGCCATTGGGCGTCGTGGGCAGAATGTCCGTTTAGCTTCAAAATTAATTGGTTGGGATATTGATATTCTAACTGAAGATGAAGAGTCTAAACTGCGTAAAGGTGAGTTTGATAAAATGACTGATTTATTCATCAATCGCCTTGGTTTAGATGATATGGTCGCAAGATTGTTAATTTCTGAAGGTTTTGTTGATATTGAAGAAATCGTTGAAGCTGGCGCTGAAGAGTTAGTTGAGATCGAAGGTTTCGATGATGCTAAAGCTCAAGGACTATTAAATAAAGTATCTAAATATATCTCTTCCCCTGAATATGACAAATATAAATGGGAGGATCTTGGTTATGATGTTCAGGCAGAATCTTTGCCGCATATGTCAAGAGTTATTATGGCGCAATTAGTCAAGAACAAGGTAAAAACCTTATCGGATCTTGCTGATTTAGCACGTGATGAGTTTAAGGAAATTATAGAAGAAAGTGGCTTATCTGATGATCAAATCGATGAGATGATCATGGCAGCAAGAGATATTATGTTTGCGCCGTCAGAAGAGCCAGTAGAAAATGATACGGTTAGTGAAACTCCTGCTTAATTAACATTTAAATTATTATGGCTGAACAAGGTGACTTTAAAAATAGCGGCGGAAGAGGGCGTAAATCCGTTTCTTCTGTACAAGTCGTAATAAAAAAAAGGCGTGGTGCACGAGCAGCTGCAACAGTAGAGGACGTAAAGGTTGCGCCTACTGTTCAAAAGCCAGCTGAGCTAACTGTTCATAATAAAAACCCTAGAAATCTTACTGCGCAAGAAGCAAAAAAACGCCAAGAAGTTCTTGCTGCGTCTATGGTTGAAAATGTAGATGATCAGCGCAAGGCTAAGAAAGATAAAATTGCGCAAGCACATAAAGAAATTAAAGAGGAGCAAGCAGTTCGTACAAAAGCACCAGTTGTTGAGAAAACAATTGATCTAAATACGAAATCTGCTGAACCAAAAGCAAAGAAAAAGCTAAGCCAGATAACTTTCGTATCAAGTGCAAAACAAAAGCTTCTCAACAATACGAGTGAAGCAAGCATGTTTCTCTCAAAGCCGAAATATATTCAGCAATCAAGACGTAGCAATAAATATAGCGAAAGTGAAGATGGCGAAGGTCAAAAATCACGCTCGCTAGCATCGATTAGACGTGCCAGAGAAAAGGCTAAAAGAGCTGGGCATGATTCTAATAAGTCGCAAGAAAAAACAACAAAAGAAATTATTATTCCAGAAACAATTTCTGTACAAGAATTGGCTAATAGAATGGCGGTACGTAGTACTGATGTAGTTAAAGAGCTCATGAAGATGGGGATGATGATCACCGCTAGCAAATCAATCGATGCTGATACAGCGGAGCTGGTTGTTGGTGAGTTTGGTCATACTCCTAAACGTGTTTCAGAAGGTGATGTTGAAAATATCCTAGCAACAGAAGTTGATAATGATTCAGATTTACAGTCGCGTCCAGCAGTTGTAACTGTGATGGGGCATGTCGACCACGGGAAAACATCTTTGCTTGATGCATTGCGTCAGACAGACATCGTAGCTGGCGAATCTGGCGGGATTACTCAGCATATTGGAGCATCTTGTATACATGTTAATGGTAGCATCATCACATTCCTTGATACACCAGGGCATGCGGCATTTACTGCAATGCGTATGCGTGGTGCCAAAACCACTGATATTGTAGTTCTCGTAGTTGCGGCGGATGATGGTATAAAAGAGCAAACAATTGAGGCAATTAATCATGCGAAAGCAGCTGAAGTGCCAATTATTGTTGCGATTAATAAAATTGATAAAGAGGGTGCTGATCCGCAGAAAGTTGTAAATGAGCTATTGCAACATGATGTGATAACTGAGGCTGTTGGTGGTGATGTAATTGTTGTAGAAGTTTCAGCTAAGCAAAAACTCGGTCTTGATAAATTAGAGGAAGCAATATTACTGCAAGCTGAAATTTTAGATTTGAAAGCTAATTATAAACGTAGAGCTTCAGGCACAATTATCGAATCAAAAATTGATAAATCACGTGGTATAGTAGCAACGTTCCTAGTGCAGAACGGTACGCTAAAAGTTGGCGATATAGTAGTTGCAGGTAGTGCTCATGGTAAAGTAAGAGTGTTAATTGATGATAAGGGGCGTAAAGCAAAAGAGGCAGCTCCGTCAATTGCTGTTGAAGTTTTTGGTTTAGATAAGGCTCCAGAATCTGGTAGTAGTTTTGATGTTGTGGAAAATGATAAAACTGCACGTGAGATTGTTGAATATCGTGTTAAAAAAGAGCGTGATCTTGTTGCTGTTGAGCGTAATAAAAGAAAGTTGGAAGATGTCTTCTCTGATCTTGGTGAAGATAAAAAAATACGTTTATCATTAGTCGTCAAGGCCGATGTTAAAGGTTCGGTTGAGGCTGTAGTTAATGGTTTAAAGGCTTTATCTAATGATGAAGTTGACGTTAAAATTATTCATTCGGCAGTTGGTGGTGTTACCGAATCAGACATTATTCTGGCGAAAGCATCAGATGCCATTATTTTAGCATTTAATGTACGTAATGACCATATTCGGGACAGCTATAAAGATGAGGCGGAGATTAAGTATTATTCTATAATCTATAATCTTATGGATGATGTGAGAGCTGCAGTTGTTGGTTTACTAAAGCCTATTGTTACAGAAACTGAAGTAGGTAAGGCTGAAGTTAGGCAAATATTTAATTTAAGTAAATATGGTAAAATTGCAGGTTGTTATGTCCTTGACGGTGTAGCACTTAGAAATGCAAGCTGTCGTGTTATACGTGATGCAATTGTTATTGCTGAAGATAAAATAAAAGCTCTCAAACATTTCAAAGATGATGTTAAAGAAGTAACAAAAGGTATGGAATGTGGCATATCGCTAGAGAATTTCAATGACATGAAAGAGGGTGATCGTTTAGAAATATTTGAAGTTTCTACTCGGGCTGCAACATGACCACACAAAGACAATTAAAAGTCGGAGAGACTTTAAAAAAAATCCTCTCCAATGCTTTTTCTATTGATAAAATCCATGAACATTTTTTAGGTGATGTATTCATCACTGTATCAGAAGTAAAAATTAGCCCTGATTTGAAAAATGCTACGGTCTATGTTTTGCCCGCTTCTGGAGTGATGATGAATTCAGAAGACAAGGAATCTTGTATAAAATTCTTAAATGAGTTCCTGCGTGAAATTAGCAATTATGTTGCAAGGAACACAACTCTAAAATTTTTACCTAAGCTTTTTTTCAAATATGATGACTCATATGAACAAGCAGAGAAAATAGCTACGTTACTCAAAGAGACCGAAGAAAGTTAAAAATTTTGCTTCAGAATAATAGTTGATTACTGTTGTTAGATCAATAGAATCAGCCAAGAATTATTTGCAAATAGGAGGTGGTTGCATGTCAGGAGGTCAGATAAAATCAGATCCATTATTTCTAGGTTTAACACGTCCAGCAATGGTGTTCGGGGTGACTTACCCTTTCGCTGTTCTTAATGGGTTTTCATGCCTTATATATTTTATTCTCAGTAATGACTTTAAAGGGTTCCTTGCCTTGCCATTATTACATGGTCTTGCTTATTTTGTTTGTTTGAAAGAGCCTCTTGCAATTGAATTACTGATGATGAAGGGTTCGAAATGTTCCAAATGTAAGAATAAAATGTTTTATCGTGCTAATTCTTATGATGTTTACTGATGTTTAATTATTTTAAATTTCGTAAAACCTATAGCAAAAACCATAAATTTGCCGAAAAAGAATTCTCTGCATCTGAATTCATCCCTTACCAAACTCACTATAACAGCACGACAATCCTGACAAAAACTAATGAGTTAATGTCAGTGATCAAAATTAGCGGTTATTCTTTCGAAACTGCGGATGATGAAGAGCTAGAGATTAAGAAGAGTCTTAGAAACTCACTATTTAAAGGGATGGGTAGTGGTAAGTTTGCTATGTGGTTTCACACAGTTAGGCGTCGGCAAGAGGCTTTTGTTGATAGTAAAATGCCGAATTTATTTTCGCACTATCTTAATGAGGAATGGAAGGCAAGAAACAGTGGAAAAGATACATTCATTAATGAACATTATATCACTGTTATACGAAAAAATGACACTTCTACAGCGGCTTTTTTTGAGAATGCTGCAAAAGCTATTCAAAGACAAACTGATAAGGATGCATGGATCAGGGAGATGCGTGATATGTATTCAGAGCTTAGTGAAATAGTTGATCGTGTTTTAAATACTTATTCAAATTATGGTGCTGAATTACTTGGTGTTGTTAATACAAAGGCCGGCGCATATTCACAAATATTAGAATTTTTGGGAATGTTAGCAAATTGTGGTGTGAAGCAACCAATGTTGGTGCCAACTATGGATATTTCAAAATATCTACCATCACAAAGATTATATTTTGGCCCGAAGTCAATTGAGGTGAAGGGTGCGTTGGGTAACAAATTTGCAGGGGTTATTAGCCTTAAAGAATATCGCCCGATGACACATGTCGGGATGTTAGATGGCTTTTTAAAACTACCATTTGAATTTATCATCACGCAATCATTTTCTTTTATCGATCGTAGTGCAGCAATTGCTAGTATGCAGCTGCAACAAAATCGTTTGATTCAGTCGGAGGATATTGCGAAATCACAAATTTCTGAAATTAGTGAAGCATTGGATATTTCTATGAGTGGAGAAATTGCTTTTGGAAAACACCATATTTCAGTTTTATGTATAGAAAATAATGTCAGAGCGTTAGAAAATGCTTTATCGCTTGCGGTAGTAGAGTTCTCAAATGTCGGTATTAATGCTATACGTGAAAGAATGAATATGGAGCCTGCATATTGGGGGCAATTGCCAGCAAATCATGATTTTCTGGTGCGGACAGCAACGGTCAATACGTTGAATCTATCAGGTTTTGCATCCTTTCATAATTACCCTTCTGGCAAAAGAAAAGGGAATCATTGGGGTGATGCAGTAACCGTTTTAGGCACCACATCTGGAACACCATATTTCTTTAATTTTCATTCACGTGATGTTGGCCACACGATGATTATTGGGCCTACTGGTGCTGGTAAAACCGTTTTGATGAATTTCCTCTGTGCGCAAGCGCAAAAATATAACCCGCGAATTTTCTTTTTCGACAAAGATCGTGGTGCAGAACTATTCATCCGTTCAATTGGTGGCGTGCATACATTAATTAGCGCTGGTAAGAAATCCGCCTTTAACCCATTGCAACTTGACGATACATCAGAAAACCGTGCCTTTTTGCTTGAATGGCTGAAAGCCTTAGTTTCAACTAATGATGATAAGCTTAATTCTGAAGATGTTGCGCGCTTGAATGAGGCAATAGATGGTAATTATAAACTTGATAAAAAAGAAAGACGTTTGCGTAATATCGCACCTTTCCTTGGTTTGGCTGGCCCTGGTAGCCTAGCAGGTAGGTTGGAGATGTGGCATGGTAGAGGGTCGCATGCATTATTATTTGATAATGAGGAGGATCTATTAAATTTTGATAATGCACGTAGCTTTGGTTTTGAAATGGCAGATGTAATTCGTGATAAAGCAAGCCTGCCAGCCGTATTAATATATCTCTTCCATAAGATTAATCTTTCGCTGGATGGTTCGCCAACAATGGTAATTCTCGATGAGGCTTGGGCATTGATTGATAACCCAGTTTTTGCACCAAAAATTAAGGATTGGCTCAAAGTCATGCGTAAGCTTAATGCCATGGTAGTGTTTGCAACGCAATCGGTTGAGGATGCGACAAGTAGTTCGATTAGTGATACGTTAGTTCAGCAAACTGCAACGCAAATTTTCTTGCCAAATTTACGTGCAACCGAGCCTTATAAAAAAGTATTCATGTTAAGTGAGCGTGAATTTGAAATCGTAAAAACTACCGACCCCGGTAGTAGATTTTTCTTAGTAAAGCAGGGTAATGACTCAGTCGTCGCAAAAATCGATTTGCGGGGAATGGATGATATTATTAATATTTTATCTGGCCGAGTGGAGACAATCATGTTGCTTGATGAGATCATTAAAGAAGTAGGGGATGACCCTGAAATATGGCTGCCGATATTTATCGAACGCGCTGCTAATCTTGATTAGGATTTATGCACAGAATTATAGCTACCATTATCATACTGTTGTTACAGATAGGTTCTGCCTATGCGGACTTCTCTACAGATAGGCGCCCTACTCAGGAGGCTCAATCTAGAGATGCTGCAGCTTGTGCAATAATTTTGGCGCCAATGGTTGCTGCTTCTTTGACAGGGATTTCCGTTACAATTGGCTTGCGTGCGGCGGCTGAATCGATAGCAGAGCCTTTTCGTAATAGTACACAGGTTGCTAATCATCGTGACGCAGATGGTGATGGTTTAAATGATTATACTGTAGGCGTGGCTGAATATAAGCTACAAGACTGTGCTGCGGTAGTAGGGGAGGGGAAATATTACGCAAATGATTCTACTGCGCGGCTTTTTAGAAATAAAGACGTATTGCGTATGTCTGGTTGTAGTTGCATCACTGGTAAAAGTGAGGATTGTTTAGGTTTAAATCCATCAGGTACGATAACTGGTACTACCTATGAATTATATGACCAACAGTGGGATTTTGATGGTGTATTAGTCGGTAAGGATATTGATAGTGGAGATCCTCGTAATAGCAATAATACTAGTAATCTAACTGAAATAGCATCAGGAAAGTGTCGTGAATATTCCACTACAGAATATGCTTGTGCCTATGATATGGATGACATGGTATGTGTTGATGGAGTGTTTTGCAGTTTTGCATTTGGTGTGCAAATTGAGATTTCAGGACTTGGTATCGGCCCAATTGATGGGCGAATTAACAATGGTAAGGATAGGACAGATAGCGACACTCAATCAGTTGCGGATTGTAAGGATTTAACTGGTACTGATCTTGAAAAATTAGAAAACCCTGGTTGTCGTTGGTGTCAAGCAAAAGATGAAAATGGAGCTGTTACGGGCAAATATGTTTGTGGTTATACTTATGACCCTGAATATCTAGCGCATTGTGCGGTCAAAAAACAAAAATTGCCAGATGTAGGCCCCGCTTTCCCACGTGTTATATCGCCATATTGCACTGGCAAGGCAACTCTGAAAGGAGGTGATGGGTTTGATTCATTTGCTTTTTCAGGCAGGGTAATGCGTTGTGTTGAGCAAACAATCGATAATATTTTTTGGGGTAAATATCAAACTATTTCATCAGCAACTGGTGAGATAGAGTCTGAAAAATGTTTGGAGCGCCAAGTAACTTTTAGTGAAGATGTAGGTTGTCAGGACGGTTTTTTTGTGAGGATACAAAATACATTCAGGCAAACAGTTATGATTATATTAGCGCTATTTGTTACTTTGCTTGGAGTAAGGGTTATAATGGGAAGCGGCAATTTGATGGAAATTGTCAAATTAATATTTATCACTGCCATAGTGATGTATTTTGCTCTGGGTAACGCCTGGAAAGATAATTACTATAATTTCCTTATGCGTGGTGCAACAGAAATTGGTATATTATTCTTTCAAGCTGGGGAGACTTCACGAACAGTAAATGATGGCTGTCAATATAATTTCAATACAAGAGTTGGGCCACATAATATTATTTATGCTCAGGATGAGCAGCACTATGCAGTGTGGGATATGTTTGATTGTAAATTAGCGCAATATTTTGGTTTTGGTGTGAAGGGGGAATATCCACAATTCATTAAATTGCTTACTCATTCACTTTTTAGTGTTTTTGCAATATTAATTATCCTAGTTTTTGGTATCCCCATTACCTTAATATTTCTTTGGATAATGTTTAAAGCGTTATTTATTGCCACAGTTTCCGTTATGGTTATTAGTCTATTGATATTTATTTCGCCATTAGTGATTCCCTTGGTGCTATTTTCTAATAGCAAAGTGAAGGGGATTTTTGATGGTTGGAAGAAACAACTAATTGGCTATAGTTTGCAGCCACTTATTCTTTTCGCATTCCTCTCATTTAATTTTGCGATAATGGATAATTTCTTTTATGGGAGTTCAACCTTCACTGAAGGGGTGATGGATACCGACTGTGACCGTAGTAGTTTTGTTTGTTTGATTAGCTATCCTGGAGATAGCCTTGGCACTACATCTATATTAGGTATCGAGATACCGTGGATATCAACCAGCTATGTTACAGAATTAACGCCGATTATCTTTAAATTATTTTTTGTATTATTAGTAATGGCCTCAATTTTTGAGAAAATTAAAGATATAATGCAATCTCTTATAGGTATTTCAGGTCCAAGTGATTCTATAGCTAAGGGCATGGGGAGCGCGATTAAGACTGGAGGAAAATTTGCGCTAGGAGCTGCCAAGATTGGCAAGTCTGGTGCAGGCAAGATGTTCAATGCTATGCGTGGGCGTAATAATAATGATTATGGTACAGGAAAATAATGCGCCATATCTTGTTAATCATATTGTTAGTTTTCTCATTTGCGCAGCAGGCAAAAGCAGGTTGGGGTGAACCAAGGCATAGATACTCACCTGATGCTTATGCTGCTGATGTTGGAGCATGTACAGTCATTATATCAGCGTTTATTGCCTCTGCGCCATTTGGTGGTGTTGCGGGGTTTGCAGCTTATGCTTCTACAAAAGCTATAGCTGAGCGTTGGAAGGATGATAGCACTATTCTCAACACACCAGACCCACAAGCAGGTAACTATAATGAAAATTATGACCATACGATTCCAGGAGGAGATCATTATAATCAAATTGGTATAGAGGTAGGTGGTGATGAATTATGGCTAAATTCTGAATCATGCGGCGTAGTAGGTGATTATGGAACACAAGTTTGTGCATGGGAAGAGGGTGATGAAATATGCGCAGAGGGAGTATTTTGTACAGGTGTTTTAGTAGGTGGTTTATTGCCAATTGGTGGGGAAGTATCAGACCCTGACTTAGATGTAGATGATGCGCAGAGAAATTGTACAGCAGCCGATTTCGCTGGGGATTCAGCTACTGATGGTGCTCCGCGTTGTGAGTGTCGAGGCTGCCCTGACCCTGACAAGCTCTGTAAAACTTATAATGAGAAATATCGATCGCACTGTATTAAGAAATCTCCAGAGAATACAGACATTATAACGCCTGATATACCTTCAATAATTTCAAATCATTGTAAATCAGGAATAGATTCTGGCTTTTCTAGCTTTAACTTTAGTGGTAAAGTAATGCGCTGTATTAGCTCCACTCTTGAAAATGTATTTAGTGGTCAAACAGATGTTATAAGGCTGGATGGAAGTGGAGATCCTATACGTGATTCTAATAATAACGTCATTTTCACTAAACAATGTTTAGATGGTTCTAGCCCTGCTAATGGGTTATGTAGTGTGGGTTTCTTTGTTACTATAAGAGCTTACTTCCAACAAACAGTCTTAATCTTCCTCGCTTTATTTGTGAGCTTCTTAGCAGTAAGATTATTCCTTAATATTGGTGGGGGGTTCGGTACGAAAGATCTATTTACTTGGGCAATACAAATTGGCTTTATTCTTTATTTTGTTTTAGGTACAGCCTGGCAAGATGGTTATTATAAAGTCTTGGTGCGATCCGCATATGAATTAGCTAATAATTTTGTTAGTGAGATTAAGGTTGCGCCGACGACATTTGATTGCAGCTCTCTAAGAGGTGAGACGTTTACCACACAAGAGATTTCTAATACTCCAGGTTGCTCTGTAGATGCTGATGGAGTCATAACAGGCACAACTTCTTCACCACCCACGACTGTAATTGCAGGAAGTGCTTGTACGGTACAACAACAAGGTACATTAGGCGGGACATCGGGATCGGTCGGCGCGAGATGTGATTTTAGCAATGTTGTCTATCCAGCTGCAGAGCAACATTTCATTATTTGGGATATGCTTGATTGTCGTATGTCAGAATATTTATTCTTTGGCAAAAAAGGACCGTTTTCAGAGCTTATTGCATTGGCGCAAGGGAGCTTATTATCGGCTGCTTTGGGAGTTGTTATTTTTACTGCCTCCATTATCCTAATGATAATGCTTATAGTGATGGTATTAAAGGCTGTGTATATAGCACTTTCTGCACTGTTGGCTTTGAGTTTGCTAATCTTTGTCTCGCCACTCACCATACCGCTAATGTTATTTAAGAAAACTAAACCTATTTTTGACACATGGTTTTCACAGATTATTGCATATTCTGTGCAGCCTTTTGTCTTGCTGACTTTATTGGTGGTAATATTTGGTGTGTTAGATTCAATCTTTTATGAACCAGGTGGGATGTATGATATTATGCAGAATCATAAAAGTGAAACTAAGGAGTTAATTTTGGGTATAATTATTCCTACCATAGGTATAGGCATTGTTGATGATATACTTTATTCATTACTTAAAATGACGTTAGTATCATTTATATTCTTAGCCATTTTTAGTAAGGTAAGTGACATTCTTGCTAACTTAACTGGTGAGGGTGTATTAGCTGGGATGCCTGAGGTATATGGCAAAATAAAGGGTTTGGCCAAGGCGGGAGGTGATAGGCTAAAATCTGTTTATCGCAATAAAGGTAGTAACGATGATTATAAATAAATGAAAAATTATCGTAGATACATATCAAAGATTATAATGTTGCTAGCATTGTTAGTGTTAGCTTCCTGTGATGGTAGTAGCTGTATTAAGGCTGCAGATTTTGGTAACATTACTAGCAGATCATTACTACTTGAGGCGAACCCATTAAATGATTCAGATTATCCTAAGCCTTATATTGATTCAACCAATGTAACAGGCTGTACTTCCAAGAAGCGTTATTGGATGCCAACTAATATGTCGCTTGATAGTGGGGATGAGCTGAAAATTATTGCTTTTGGCCAAGCAAGTTTTTGTAGATCTTCTCCTGTTGCACCTAATTTAATTGAAAATGGACATCTAAAATTATGGCTTGATGCTAGTGATTCTGCTACTTTACTAAAAAGTGATTTAGCAACAATCGCTAGTTTAAATGATGATGAAATATATCGCTGGAAAGATAAAAGCGGCAATAATAATCATGCGAATCAAGACGGCACAATAGGCGTGCCATTTTATGCAGATAGCCAGTTTACCATTATTACCCCACCATCTACTAGCTCTGTTACTAAGCCATCTGTGTATTTTGATGGTAGTGGCCGGCATCTAAAATTCTCTGAGATAGCACAAGGCACCGAGCTAGGAATGACAATCTTTGTCGTAATGAAATATGCCTCTTCTGATACGAATCGGCGTCTTTATTTAGGGCATGATACTAAATATAATTTACCTACTGGAGATGGTGATAAATTATGGTATAATAATGACACAGACGTGATTCCTTCTAGTTACGAGACTTATATTAACGGTGTTCTAAATGGAGGCTTTTCTAGTACAGCAAGTATTTTAAAACCAACTGTCGATTATTCTATAGTTAGTATAGTAGCGGATAATTCCTCTAATGATGCGCCGGAAGCAACAACGGGCGCACCTATTAAATTAAACTTACTAGGGGGTAGTAGAAATTTTTCTACGCAATCAATGAACGGGCACATAGCAGAGGTGATTATTTATAATAAAATCCTTACTGAAGACAATAGATTAAAAATAGAGAGCTATTTAGGTGCAAAATGGAACTTGCGAGTTAGGGCATGTGTATCAGATGATATTAATAAAATTAGAATGAGGATTGGGGCTTTTGAAGGAACTCAGCCATTATTCGATAGTAATAAGGCTTTTGTCCGTCCTGCAGAATTTAGCGCTAAAACAGGTGATGTATATTTTCGTATTGTTGACCCTGAAGTAAATGATAATGAATGTAGCCTCACGGATACGCAGGTGGAAAGTGGTTATACTAACAATAGCGACGGTTTCGCTATGAATATTGAAATTGATAAAGGCTCTAGCAGTATTACCAACCTAACTAGAGATATTATTTCAGATATTAGGCGGGCGGTAGATATTACATTTAAACAAAGATTGTTTGAGGCAATGGTTGGAACGTCCTCAACATCCTCTTTTCAAATAATACTACGTAGCGCTTTAGCGATATTTATTACCCTTGTAGCAATTGGCTTTATAATGGGTTTGATTAAAATCAGTATTACAGAGTTATTTAAAATGATCCTTAAGGTCGGATTATTATTAACATTCCTCTCTCCTAATAGCTGGTCATTTTTTAATGATTATGTAATTGAGTTCTTCCAAGGTGGTGCCGAACAGGTAGCATCGGCAATGGGTGCTATCGTAAAAACTAACTTAAACCCAGAAAATGATATTTTTCAGGTAATTGACCGTTCATTAAATATAATATTTGCTTCATCAGTACATACTAAAATATGGGGGTTGTTATTCTCACCATTTTCCTTGGGATGGCTATATATAGTCCTTATCTACATGTCATTTTATATCTTCTTAATGGCAGTAGGTAAGGCTTTGGTGCTATATGTGACTATATTTATAATGTTTACAGTTATGTTCGCTATAGCGCCAGTTTTCTTCGTGTTCTCCTTATTTAGTAAAACTCGCTTCTTATTTGAAAAATGGTTGTCAGCAGTAATTGGGCTTGGCTTCCAATATGCCTTTATTGCAGCAGCAGTAAGCCTTTTTGGTTGGATGGTCTATGCCATGATGTATGATTTATTATATTATGGTGTCTGTTGGAAGCCATTATGGATATGTTGCCCAGAAACGCCGATTAACATAGTGTTGCTAAGTTTTTGGAAAGTTTGGTCATTTGACTATAGGCGTTTCCAATTGGAAGCAGCCGTTCCTGAAGGCCCAGAATTTTTTGGGATAGTGAGTTTATTGGCGATGATGTATATATTTAAAACATTCATAGATTTTATCACAAATCTATCGGAACAAATAGCTGGCGGAACAGGGGTTGGAGGGATAGCTAATAGTATGATTTCTGCAGTGAAATCAGCAGCATCTGATTTAGCAGATAATCCGTTTACTGAGGATTATAAGCATCGGGCTAAGAATTTCTTCGTGCGCAGACCTATTGCTGCTGCTGAAAGGGCTGTAGGTATAAGAGCTGGTGAAGAGAGAGGGGATATAGAGGCGATTCAAAATACTATGCAGAGTGCTTCTGTGGAGGCACTCGCAGATGGCAAGTCTGGCAAAGACAGAGAGGGCCATATCAAAGCTGAGCTAAAAAGTAAAATGGAGAAGAGGGGGATGACTGATGCACAAGTAGAGAAAATCATGAAATCGCCACAAGTGCAGAAAGACTTAAAGGATTTAAGTGCTATACCGAGTACAGCTCATGCTAAAAAAGCAATTGCAAAAGCACGTAAAGATGCAGAGGCAAAAGGGGAAGATCCTGATGCAGCACAAGCAAAAGCCATGGGCGCAATCGGTAGGGAATTAGGTGTAAGAGCGGAAGAGGAAACCAAGCTTGGTCGTGCAAAACAAGGTTGGCGTAAGGTTACTGGTTATAAGGCAGATAATATGAAGAAAAACATTGCTTTAGCTGCAGGAAACGTAGTGCAAGAAGAAAGGGAGGCAAAAGAGGATCGTTTAATTCATCAAAAAATAAATGACGTAAGAAATCTGGGTAAAAAAATGCCGAAGAGATTACGTAGAGCCCTAAATAAAGATAAAGTTGCTGAAGGCATGAAGCAGTTAAATATGCAAGCAAGGGCAACAAATGTTGACCCATCAGCTCCACCAGCTGATCCCGCAAGACGAACAAATATTGACCCATCAGCCCCACCAAAAGATGATGGTAAAAATAAAGAGGAGAAAGATTAATGCGAATTTATAAATATATATTGCTAATTCTTTTATCTCTTACGGCTTGTGATAACGGTAGGGAGAATACATGTATTGAGCCAGCTAATTTTGGTAATTTGCAAATTAATAAAACAAAGGTTTACGCAAAGCCCAGTGCTGACCCAGAAACGCCAGTTGATAAACCACATAAAGCATGCCCTTCTCAACATAACAATCAATGGACCGATAGTGGAGTAGAGATTAAGGTAATTGATAGTAAATTGAAAATGACAGCTTCGGGTATAGCTGATTTTTGTGGTAGTAACACTGTAGTTAACTGCCCTGATGGTCAAAATTCAACAAGCTGTACTATTGTAACAGATTCCACTGATTGCAATGAAGCAATTACCTCATTAAGCGGTAATGGTAATAGTTCTTCAGCTGGCAGGACAACTCCTCCTTCCTATATGCCAATTACGCCTGTTGCTTGTAGTAATACCGTCAATATATCTGTTGGAGATGTTCTGACTGTTACTATTCCAGCACAGAGCGGCGAGAGTAACCGTCATTCTTTAAATGCTACTGCGAGTGGCGATTGTACAAGTGATGGTGAGCGAGAATGCTGGCATTCAGGCGGTAGTGGTATTGAAGTTAAGGTTGGTTCTTCTGATCCAATTTTACTTAGTGATACGAGCCATTTTACTAAAACCGTCAATCTCAATGCTGCAACCTATACGATGACAAATAATACCGAGTTTTCAGGATTGGTAACCTTACGCACATATGAGGATCCCCTTTATATAGGAAGGAGGAGTTGTTCAACAGGGCTTGACGCATTCGGTATATGTGCAGGAGTTTGGAACCGTTGGAATCATTATTTGCATAGTGATAATCTTGGCAGTTATACTGGTATAGTAATTAGCACCGATAAAACCTGTCTTGGTGGTCGTGACAGAGTTCGTGCAAGGATTGATGATGGTACATCATCAATAGAATTTTCACCATTTCTAGACACTGAAATATATAAAGAATTTCCACAAATGTTAGGAAGGCTATATTTCCGCTTGGAAGATAAAGAGGTGGGTGAGGCAGCTAGAAAAGAATGTGATTTTACCGCAGCTGAATTAGCTAGTAAATATGTTGATAATAAAGGTTCGGTAACAATCAAGCCTGTTGCTGCTGAAGAGGGCTTTGTTGGTAGTTTAGTTGATATAATGGAGGCACCTTTTAGCCGTATATTCAGTGAGGATTTCTCTCGTGATTATTTTAATCATTTAGTTGGGGAAGGCTCATTATTTCAGACATTATTAAAACTCTCCCTAGCTTTATATGTAACCTTTACTGCGTTTGGCTTTTTTATAGGCTTGGTAAATATCACCCAAAGTGAAATCTATAATCGTATTCTAAAAGTAGTATTGATTTTGGGGTTT
>JAWUXM010000008.1:0-9247 GCA_034111325.1 Rickettsiales bacterium | reverse complement strand
ACTATAGGTTTTTCTGCAGCAACGATGAATAAAAAGAAAACCCCAGAGGTTCAAGCAAATCCTACGCAACGCTCTACAGAGAATATGCAACAACCAGCCATGAAAACTCATACGCATCATGCAGAGAGTTTAACGACTCGTGACCAAGAGTCTCAAATAGGTTAAAAATAATGCTGCGGTATTATTTCGTGGATTCAAGATAAGCAACAAGGTTAGCGATGTCCTGTGGTTTTTTTAAACCAGCAAATGCCATTTTTGTTCCTTTAGCATATTGTTTTGGTGATTTCATAAATGCGAACAATTCTTTTCTATTCCACTCACCACCAAGTCCAGATAATGCCCCCGAATACTTATAGCCAGCCTTGGCCGCTTGTTTACTACCAACGATTCCATATAAATTTGGGCCAACTTTATTTGCACCGCCCTTGTTCACTGTGTGGCATGATGCACATTTCTTAAAAACTTTACTACCATCTGCGCTATCTGCGCTCGCCATTAATAAGGCAATATTTAACTCTTCCTCAGGCTCGACAGAGCTAGCTACTGGCTCCTTATCAGCATAGCCAGCGACCTTTATATCCTCTTGGGTTTTGTATAATGCGTTGGTAACTAAACTAACGACCATTGCTATTATGGCGGCAAATAGCACAGAAGCGGCAATCTTATTAAATTCTAAATTATGTTTCTTCATGTTTGCTTAAATATCTCATTTACAAAATTGCATACTAAGCTATACGTTAGCATTCGTAGTTGCAAATATTTTTATCTATAACAATGCTTAAAAAACCTCTCCTCCTTATTTTAGCAATCTTGATTGTTGCAGTTTTAGTTTTTAATCATAAAAGCAAAAATATAGTAACTCACAGCAATAAAACTGCTAGCGTTGTCACAATAGAACAGGACAATGATTCCGTAACAATAGGTGGTGACTTCACTCTAACTAATCAATTTAACAAACCTATCAACACTGCAGATCTACGCGGAAAGTTATTAATTGTTTTTTTTGGCTTTACTAATTGCCCAGCAATTTGCCCTACTGCGCTTTTTAACATCTCTAATACATTTGAAATATTACCTAAAAAAGCAGCCAAGCAAATAGTACCAATTTTTATCACAATTGATCCTGAACGTGATAATGTGGAAGTGATGAAAGAATATGTGGCAAGTTTTAGCCCTAAAATTATAGCCCTAACTGGCACAGAAAACGACATCAAAAAAGCAGCAGCTAGCTATAAGATTTATTATCGCAAAGTTGGCAGCAACCCTGATTATTATATGATGGATCATTCTGGATTTATTTACATAATGTCCAGAGAAGGCAAATATCTGACACATTTGCCACATTCTGCTACTAGCGAAGAAATCGCCAAAACTATAGACAAATACCTCAAATAACCCTACAAGCTCTATCAAAATATAAATTATCTTATGCCAAACTCGACAATTACTAAGCTTGAAGAGCTTTGCAAAGAAAATAACATCAAAATGACTGAACAACGCAAAGTCGTTGCTGAAATAATTGACACTTCAGTTGATCACCCAGACATAGAAGCAGTTTATGACCGAGCTAAAGCTAAGGACGAAAAAATAAGCATCGCAACGGTCTACCGCACAATGAACCTACTGGAAGAAGCTGGCATAGTTGAAAAGCATGATTTTGGCAATGGTAAAGCACGTTATGAAGTTACATCGGATGACCATCATGACCATCTAATCGACGTCAAGTCTGGTGAGATTATTGAATTTTTTAATCAAGAATTAGAAAATTTAAAAAGCGCAATTGCTAAAAAACACGGCTATAAATTAATTGATCATCGTCTTGAGCTCTACGCAGTTCCGCTTAAAAAACACGGTAAATAAGGACCTACAACTCATGCTCCCCAATACATCGCCTAAAAAACTATATATCAAAACTTACGGTTGCCAGATGAATGTTTATGATTCTGAGCGTATGGAAGATTTAATATTACCGCTTGGTTATCAAAAAACTGAACAATATCAAGACGCTGATATGGTTGTACTGAACACTTGCCATATTCGTGAGAAAGCTGCCGAAAAAGTCTATTCAGATTTAGGCCGCATCAATAAATCAAAAGAGAAGAATAATAAGGAAATGATTATCGCTGTTGCCGGTTGCGTTGGGCAAGCAGAAGGTAACCAAATTTTTAAACGTGCGCCTTTTGTTGATATTGTAGTTGGCTCACAATCTTTTCATAATCTCCCTGCCCTCATTCGCGACATTAATAAAAAACAAGGACGGCACTTACTAAATCTTGATTTCTCACCAGAAGATAAATTTGATTCACTCGCCAATATAGAGAAACAATCAGCAATTACTGGCTTTCTTTCGATTCAAGAAGGCTGTGATAAATTCTGCACATTTTGCGTTGTACCTTATACACGCGGCGCTGAATTCTCACGCTCCCTAACTGAAATTTTAAAAGAAGCGCAGAGTCTTGCAGATAAAGGCATGAAGGAAATCACGCTGCTTGGACAAAATGTAAATGCCTATCATGGCCTTGATGAACAAGGTAATGTCTGCTCATTAGGTAAATTAATAAAGATCCTGGCGAAAATTGACGGCATAGAACGCATTCGCTACATAACATCGCATCCGCGTGATATGCATGATGAATTATATGAAGCACATGCTACCGAGAAAAAGCTTATGCCTTTTTTACATTTACCAATTCAATCTGGCTCTGACCGTATTTTGGATAAAATGAATCGCAAACATAAAGCAAACGAATATTTAGCAATTATTAAAAAGCTTGAAATTGCTCGCCCTGGCTTAGTTTTCTCATCTGATTTTATTGTTGGCTTCCCTGGCGAAACTGATGAAGATTTTAATGATACTCTGGAGCTAGTCCGCAAAATGAACTACGCTCAATGTTTTTCGTTTAAATATAGCCCACGCCCAGGAACACCCGCAGCAAATAGCAAAGACCAAATTCCTGAAGAGGTTAAAACTGCTAGGCTCGCTACCTTACAAGACCTACTTGATGAAAAGCAATATGGCTTCAACAAAACATGTTTAGGCAAAGAGATGAAAGTTTTGTTTGATCGCAAGGGCAAGAAAGATGGTCAATTAATCGGTAGGAGTGAATTCCTCCAGCCTGTTTGCGTTGATATAGCAGAAGAATATTTAGGTAAAATCTGCAATGTAAAAATCACTCACGCGGCTCCGTATAGTTTAAATGGTGAGATATGCTAGAAATAGATATTACAATCGATTACCCACCCTGGAATGAGCAAATCAAAGATCTTGAAGAATATTGCGATGAGTTAATGAGCGCGGTAATAGCTAAAACTAATCTTATAAAAGCCGAGCATATTGAGATCTCTTTGGTTTTAACTAATGATGCAGCGGTTCAGAAATTAAATAAGGAATATCGCCAGAAAGATAAAGCAACTAACGTATTATCTTTTCCAAATCATGATTTAACTACTGAAAATCTTAATCCTGAGTTTGTTAACCTAGGCGATATCATAATTGCATTTGAAACAATCAATAGAGAATCGGAAGAACAGGAAAAACCATTCAAGGAGCATTTTGCCCACATGCTGACACATGGCACACTACACTTGCTCGGGCACGACCACATGCAAAAGGCTGAACAAGAAATTATGGAAGATTTAGAAATCAAAATCCTCAAGCAATTTAATATTGCTAATCCTTATTTATAACGTTATATTACTCTTGTTAATCATCATTTATAAAAATGAAAAACGAAGAAACATCGGAGACGCCTAATTTTGCCAGTAAGTCTTGTATATTTATCGCAAATATTTTCAAAAAAAATGCTGACGCATCACCAAATTCTCTGAAAAACACTATAGCTGAGATTGTCCATGAAAATGAAGATAATCATCGTGAGCTTGGTATTGAACAGAAAGAGATTCTTAAAAATGCCGTTAATTTTGCCGAGATCAAAGTTGAAGATGTAATGGTACCACGCGATGATATTATCACTATTGATAAGAGCTCTTCGCTAAAAATCATTAAAGAAGTCCTCATTGAAGAAAGACATACAAGAATGCCTGTTTCTGACGGCTCACTAGATAATATCAAAGGCTTTATTCATATCAAAGACATTATCCCATTTCTTGGCAGCAAAAAGAAATTTGCAATCTCTAATGTTATTAGAAAAATCCTTTTTGTTCCTCCCTCAATGCGCGTTAGTGATTTGTTGATGGAAATGCGCTCTTCGCGCATTCACATCGCCATCGTGCTTGATGAATATGGTGGAACTGATGGCTTAGTAACTATGGAAGACCTCATGGAAGAAATTGTCGGTGAAATCGAAGATGAACATGATGACGAGGAAGAGCACAATATTGTTACAATTAGTGATAAAGTTTTTGAAGTTAACGCCCGCATTAAAATTGATGAGTTAGAAAATAAACTAACTTTTAAATTAGCAGTAGATAATGAGTTTAAAGATGTCGAAACTTTAGGCGGTTTAATCTCTGAAATTGCCAATAAAATTCCAACCAAAGGTGAAGTCATTACTTTTAAGAATTTGGAATTTCACATAAAAGATGCTGGGCCAAGATTCATCAAAAAAGTAATCGTTAAAATCCTCTAACTATTTTCAGGAGCTCATGTTATTAGACAAACTGACGCAGACAGCAAAATTACGTTATGCTGCAAGCTTGTTTTTAGGCTTACTTTTAGGCCTTACTACAGCTCCAATCTATGCTTTTCCACTCTTATTCATAAGCTTTCCGTTAATTCTACACATATTAAGCTTTGTCCAAAATAGAAAAGAAGCCTTTTGGCTAGGCTTTTTGTACGGCTTTGGCTTTTTCCTAACTTCCACCTATTGGGTTGCCTTTTCCTTTCTTGTTGCAGGTGATAGTTACGCTTGGGCCACGCCACTAATTATCTTAATTGTACCAAGCTTCTTTGCCTTTTATATTGCCATTGTTTTCCTGCTACTCTTCACTTTAAACATTAAGAGCTTAGCAAAAGTCATTGTATTTTCTGCAATTTGGACTGGTTTAGAAATTATCCGTGGTTATAGTTTATTACTTATCGATACTACAGGCTTCCCATGGAATCTAATCGGCTATAGCTGGAGTTTTTCTGATCATGTGCCACAAATCATATCTATCAGCGGCATATATGGCTTAAGCTTTTTAACAGTTCTAATTGCATCCCTGCCCTATCTATCTTTAAGAGACTTTATTATTTACAGAAAATTATCTGTTTCTCCTATTTTATTCTCCCTAACTTTATTAGCTGCTCTACAAATATTTGGCATGCAACGGATCCCTAATGAACAAGAATTCACAAATTTAAACCTAAGAATTATCCACCCAAATATTACAAAGCATCATGGCTTTCAAAGAAAAAATTTAATCAACAATATGAATAAACATATTAAACTTAGTGCTGCATATAATAGCTCTGCCGACCTTGTTATTTGGCCAGAAAGCGGCGTTTCTTTTCCTGTTGATAAAGATGATGATGACTTTACATTTCTTAAAGCTGCAATTCCGCAAGGTGCATTTTTAATTACTGGAGCACCACGTTATGAAAAGAGCCTTTATTTCAATAGTATTTTACTGCTTAATGATGAGGCAAAAGTTGTTAACTATTATGACAAAATAAACTTAGTACCTTTTGGTGAATATATTCCACATCGCAAACTCATTCCTTTTGACTCACTGGTTAATCTCGGGCAAGATTTTACAGCAGGGAAATCTCTTAAAACCTTCAATGTTAAAGGCTCAAACTTTACACCATTAATCTGCTATGACGGGATTTTCCCACATCAAGTCGCTAGCCCTAAGAGTGAATGGCTTTTGAATATTACCAATGACATATGGTTTTATCGCGCCATAAATGGTATAAATATTAGCTCTGGCCCTTATCAACATTTTGACATAATTAAAAGCCGCGCAATTGAAGAAGGTTTACCTATGATCCGAGCTGCAAATGCAGGAATTAGCGCCGTGATCGACCCTTATGGAAGAGTCATAGAAAAATTAGGTTTAGATGAAGAAGGCGTGATAGATAGCAAATTACCAAAAAAAACCAGCAAAACGACGATTTTCTCTAAGTATGGCAATAAACCGATTTTTGCCTTAATTGGCTTTATTCTCTGCCTTGCCTTTATCAAGAAAATTAAAGATTAAGAATCTCCTCGACAGGAAGATTTTCATAAAGGATTTGATAAGTCTTTTGACATACTTCTAGCTGCAACCCAAGCTTACTGATTAACTCGACCAAAGCTTTAGCCGTAGCTGCACCTTCGGCAACTGTCTGTCTTTTTGCTTGAATCTCTTCAAAAGATTGCCCTTCACCAATAGCGAAACCAAGAGACATATTGCGTGATTGACGGCTTGAACAAGTCAGTACTAAATCCCCCACTCCGCATGGTTCTAACATTGTTTCTGCCTTGCCACCAAGTTTTACAGTTAACATCGCCATCTCCTTTAAGCCTTGTGCAATAATTGCAGCTTTTGCACTTTCCGTTGCTTTGAGAGCTGTTGCCATACCAACTGCAATAGCAATGATATTTTTAATTGCCCCGCCAATTTCAGCACCAATAATATCAGCACAATAAATCGGACGAAATTTGTCATTTTGTAGAGCCTGTATGACTTTTTCAGCTACCTGTTTATCACTACCAGCAATTGACGTTACTGCGGGCGAATTATTGGCAACTTCAATAGCAAAATTTGGCCCTGACATGGCAAATAAAGGATTTTTAGGGAATATCTCACCAACCACATCACTCATTAATTTAAGCGAAGAAATCTCTATTCCTTTATTACAAATAACAATCGCAGTATCTGTTTTGATTTTTAAATCCCTAACCACTGCGGCGGTAAATTGAGCTGGCGTTACAACAAATATAATTTTACTATCAGATATATCCACCAATTCAGAAGTGGCTTTTAAATTCTCAGATAATTTAACTTGCGGTAAAAACACAGTGTTTTCATGTTGTGTATTTATGCCCTCAACCACTTCTTCCTCGCGCGCCCAAAGAATTATTTCGTTACCGTTACGTGCTAAAAGATCAGAAATTGCCGTTCCCCATGCACCTCCACCTATTACTGCAATTTTCATGTTGTACCTTATTGAGTTATTTTATAGTTATCGTCATTACCTGAATTCCAAAGGAATTCTAAGGTAATCCATGAATAAACAAGAAGATTCTTTTATAAGGCTATGGATTGCCCTAGAATCCTACGGATTCAGGCAATGACACCAAAAAAAACTAGAATCTCCCGATATGTAATCCTGAAACGAGTTCAGGATGACGCAGGGTTTAAACCTTCGTCAAATTAATTAGCAATTTCTCTCCTTCCAACTCATGTGTAAATTCATAATCACCATTATCAGCAATAATTATGTCATCCGCCAAAACCTGCTTTTTAATATAATCAGAAAATTGCCCGATGGATTCACTAACTGACTTTGTTACTTGTCCTAATTCAACTTTTATATGATCAGAAATATCAAAATCTTTTGCTTTACGGTCTTGCTGAATAAGGCGGACAATGTCGCGTGCTAAACCTTCTTGCTCTAATTCTTTAGTAATATTTAAATCAAGAGCGATTAACGCATCATTGCTGGAAAGTGCTAACATTGATTTCTGATCTTTAGGAACTAGCGCAAGGCTATATTCTTCTGGCTGCAATGTAACATCGGAGATCTGCACTCCTTCAGCAGTTTTTTGCCATTTGCCTTCTCTACAAGCGCTAGCGATTTCTTTCATCCTTGCTCCTAATCTCTTGCCTAAAATAGGAAAATTGAGCTGTAATTTTAATTCAGCTAAATCTCCTAAATCTTCAATAAAAGAAACTTTTTTTACATTTAGTTCATCAGCGATGATATCTGCATAATCAGCCAAATTAAGTAAAGAAGAGCCAATTATTTTCAGCTCCGCTAAAGGCAAACGAATACGTAAATTTTCCTTCGCACGAATTGATAATGCAGCGTTACAAACCTCTCGAACATTATCCATTTTAGCAACTAATTCAGCATCTTCTTTGATACTACTAACATCAGGAAAATCCTCTAAATGCACCGAAACCGCTTTTTGATCTAATGCTTTAAAGATCTCCTCACTAATGAAAGGAAGCAATGGCGCAATTGCGCGCATTGTGATGTGCAACACTGAATAAAGTGTATTATAGGCACTTTGCTTGTCTTGATTCTTTTCAGAATTCCAGAAACGCTGACGATTGCGTCTTATGTACCAATTATTAAGAATTTCAAAAAAACTCTCACTTAGACTGCAAGCATTTGGCGTATCATAATCATCAAGTGATCTCTTAACTTCTAGAACTAAGTGCTTGGTTTTTGATAGAATATAACGATCCAGCAGATTGTCAGAAGTTAGGTCAAATTCCGCCTGTAGATTATCTGCATTAGCGTAAAGCGTGAAGAAATTATAACTATTCCAAATTGGTTTGAGCGAAAGACGCAAAGTCTCACGAATTGCATTTCCGTCCTTATCAATATTTAAATCATTTCCGCGCATCACCGTGCTTTTCGCCATAAACCAACGCATAGCATCAGCTCCATAGCTTGCGAAAATATCATGTGGGTCTGCATAGTTACGCAGGCGTTTAGAAAGCTTTTGCGAATTCTCATCAAGAATTACTCCGTGGCAAATACAGTTTAAAAATGGCGGTTTGTCAAATAAGGCAGTTGAGAGAACCATCAAAGTATAAAACCACCCTCTTGTTTGTGCTTGATATTCAACAATGAAATCCGCTGGGAAATGCCCCTCAAACCAGTCTTTATTTTCAAATGGGTAATGTGCTTGCGCATAAGGCATAGAGCCAGATTCAAACCAACAATCGAGAACATCACTCACCCGACGCATCATTGACTTTCCACTTGGGTCATCAGGATTTGGGCGAGTTAATTCATCAATAAATGGACGATGTAAATCTTTTATTTCAACGCCGAAATCCTTTTCCATCTCTGCGATAGAGCCATAAACATCAAGACGTGGATATTGTGGGTCATCCGACTTCCAAACTGGCACAGGGCAACCCCAAAAGCGATTACGGCTAATTGACCAATCACGAGCATTCTCTAGCCATTTACCGAATAACCCATCTTTGACATGGTTTGGTGTCCAGTTAATTTGTTGGTTTAGCTCAACCATACGATCCTTAAAATCTGTCACTTTAACATACCAAGAAGGCATAGCTTTGTAAATTAGTGGCGTGTCCGTCCGCCAGCAATGTGGGTAATTATGAATATATTGTTCAG
>JAWUXM010000007.1:0-45499 GCA_034111325.1 Rickettsiales bacterium | reverse complement strand
TTGGTATTAGTCGCCTTTGAGGCAGGCCTCTTAATGTATGATCTGATTCTGTATGTATCCCTCTCATGATTTTTACCTGCTATGTTCTGTAGAGTTCTGGCTTATTGTCTGCGCTTCTTCCCAAGTGCTTATTGCTGATTTAACAACCGTCTCTATTGTTGCAGTATCCATCTCTGTTTGTAGGTTTGCGTAGTGCGCTCCTAACTCTTTTGTAATACTCTGCTGTAGCGGTAAAGAGTCTTGCATCTGTACGGTGAAGTGATCTGAAGTGCAATATTCTATTAATATATCTGTTAGTTGTCTGCGCTGCGTTATTTGTTCAGGGAAGGTTTTCTTTGCTATATCAATAGCTGTGTTGATGCCGCAATATATCTTTAATGTTAATTTTTCAGCAAGCTTATGATTTATATCATCATCAGGGCGAAGGATGTTGAATTGGTTTTTTATATGGGACAAGATCGCATCATAATATTTATCTAATTTATCTGTTGAGTGGTCAGTTTTTTCTACAATATATGTTTTGATATTTTCAATTTCTTTAATTGCATCCTCTGCTCCTTTTAGTTCAGGGTTATTTACAAGGTTCTGTTTTATCTGTGTAATCTGCTCTTTTTGTATTTCATTCAGAGGTTCATCTGAAGTTAAAGAAACACAGTATAATAATGCAGAATCCTTAATGATAAGGTGTTCGGTGTCTATATCCACATCATTGTTAAGAAGGCTTAGCACGATATCAGCAGCTTTGATTTGCAAAGCCAAGAAGAGAGGAGTCTCGCCTTGATTGTTGCTTTTATGAATTGCATCATCCTCCATATTATATTGCCATGCTTTATTAGCGATTACCTCGACTAACCTTTCTGCAACTTCTATATTTTGCATCAGTAGAGCATGATGTAAGGCTGTATTATCATTTTCATCTAGGCCACTTAAGCTAATGTTTCTGGATTCAATATGGTTTAATAATGTATTTGCTAAGGAAGTATTATTTTTCTTTATAGAGGCAAATAGTGGGTGCAATAAGGGGTGGAGAAGTTTTCGAGGTTTTTTATGTGGTGATGATGTTAGGTCATTGGCTTTTCTTTTTGTACCTGTGATTTTCTCTGATTTCATATTGTTGTCCTAAATGATTATTATTATCATAAGGAACATTGTAGCATAAATTCAGCCGTGGAGCAACCAAGGCAGGTTAGGTATTAGCAGTAATGTTAAAAGATCCCGTTTTGAGTAGGGTTTTATTTGCAAAAGGTACGAGAGAGCTAGGGGGTAATTCTGCGCGAGCAGAGAATGCCTTTTTAAGTGCAGCAATGAACGATGTTACAGAGGAGGCTTGGCCGCATAGAGTCGTAGAGCAGCAGGGCGTTCCTGCTGCTAGCGGTGTTAGTTTAGCTATTGATAATTTTGTTGAAGATTTGCTTGATCAAGCCACGGCGAACTTGCGGTTGTTTATCCTGAGGTTTTTTATTATCACGCTCACTTGTTGGTTTGGATTTTTCATCATTGCGCTGTGTTGGCCTTCTATTTGGTGCAGGGCTAGATTTCTTTGGTTCAATCACTTCTTGTTCTTCAACAGGGAGTGTATTTAATGATTCAAAGGTGATCTCATCACTGCTCATGTGAGGGTCAGCAAAAATACAAAGGCGCATTTTATATTCTGCTTCGAGAGCAGCAATATTTGTGCGTTTGTAATTTAACAGGTGGTTAGCCACTTCTGCAGCAGCATTAACTTTTAAAGTTTTTGGTGCGCCATTTTGCACTTCACGTTTAATTGCACGGAATACATAAGTAGAGATTGATTCTTCAGAACGAACCATACCAGAGCCACGACAATGCTTACATGAGGTAAGGCTGATTTCTAATAGGCTTGGCTTTAACCTTTGACGAGACATTTCAAGTAGGCCGAATGTGCTTATTCTGCCAGTTTGAATTTTAGCACGGTCATGGGCAAGGGCGTTTTTTAATTCACGCTCAACAGCTTTGCGATTTTTTAATTCTAACATATCGATAAAGTCGATAACGATTAGGCCTGATAAATCACGGAGGCGAAGTTGACGCGCGACTTCACGGGCAGCATCGAGGTTTGTCCTTAGGGCAGTTTCTTCAACACGCCTTTCTTTAGTTGCTTTACCAGAATTCACATCAATTGCGATTAAGGCTTCGGTGATGTTCATGACGATTGAGCCGCCAGATTTTAATTGTGCGACATTGTTGTAAAAAGAAGCGATTTCCTTTTCAACTTTGAAATGGGCAAAGATTGGCGCTTTGCCTTTATATTCACGTACCTTATGAACATGTTCAGGTAGCATATCTGTAACAAACTCTTTTGTTTCATGAAAGGCTTGTTCACCTTCTACTAAAATTTCTTCAATATTATTATGGTATAAATCACGAATTGTCCGTTTGATGATATAGGCCTCTTTATGTACCAAAGCTGGTGCTGACGAGGTTAGGGTTTTCTCACGGATGGAGTTCCAAAGATTAGTTAGATAATCGTAATCTTTTTTAATGTCAGAATCATCTTTTCCAGCAACTGCCGTTCTTAAGATAAGGCTAACACCTTTTGGTAGGGTGAAGCTTTTTACTAGATCCTTCAGGCGTTTACGGTCTTCATAATCGCCAATGCGTTTTGAAACACCGCCGCTTTTTGCGCCGCTATTTGGCATAAGAACACAGTAACGACCAGCAAGGGATATGTAGCTTGAAAGGGAAACGCCTTTGTTGCCACGTTCTTCCTTTATGACTTGTACTAGAAGTAGTTGATTTTTCTTGATAACTTCTTGGATGTCGTATTTGCGAGTAAGTGAGCGTCGGCTTTTGCGTACAAATTCTTCACCTGCATCATCGACATCATTGTCGATATCATCATTTTCTTCATCAGCTTTAGAGCTTTGTTCTTCTATAGCATCCTGTTCTTTTAGGAGCTTTTCACGGTCTGATAAGGGGATCTGGTAATAGTCAGGGTGAATCTCAGCGAATGGTAAGAAACCATGACGATCAGCGCCATATTCGACAAAAGCAGCTTGTAGGGAAGGCTCAACACGCGTGATTTTTGCGAGATAGATATTGCCTTTTAGTTGTCTTTTTGCAGTTGATTCATAATCAAATTCTTTGATTTTGTTGTCTTTTGAGATTGCTGCTACACGGATTTCTTCCGGGTAAACAGCATCGATTAAAATGCGTTCTTTCATTATTGTACCTTAAAATATTGTTGCTTGTAAAAAAATTCATCTTTTGAGATGTGTTATAGTAATTAGTAAATTTGTTATTTTCTTAATTTATTGAGCGGTGATCACGGTTGCTGCTTTAAGTAGGCGGTCACCAATCATATAGCCAGCTTGTAGTACTTGTACTATTGTGCCGGATTTTTCATCACTTTTAATTTGCGAAACTACTTGGTGCAAATTATGGTCAAATTGTTCGCCAAGAGGAAAAAAGCGTTGTACGCCATGTTGAGATAAGACTTTTTCTAGCTGGGCTTTAGTCATGTTTAGACCATCAAAGAGTTGCTTAAATTCTTGATTGTCCTTGAGGCTTTCTGCAGGTGTGTTCTCTATGGCAAGGTGAAAATTATCAACTACTGCGGTTAGGTCTTTAGCCAGATTAGAAACAGCATAAGTTCTTGATTCAGCAATTTGTTGTGCAGAGCGTTTACGCTGATTCTCAAGCTCAGCAGCAAGGCGAACTAGCTTATTTCTTAACTCGGCATTTTCAGATTTAAGAGGATTTATCTCTTCAGGAGCTTCTTCGATATTTTCACTGGTTTCTGCCTCAGCGTTGGTCCCTAATTCTTGCTCTAACTCATTGTTTTCTATAGTATTTTCTGCCGTTTTATTGAGACTTTCTTCTGGGTTTTGTTTGTTCATTTTTCTTAAAACTAATATTCATTTTGTGCGCACACCGTAATTTATTAATTGGATTTTTGCAATTAAAATTTCATTATCGCATGGTGATGATCGTATGGCAGTGTTGCGAATTAAAAATTCTTATTGAATTTGTTGCATCATTAGGTTCAGATGCCCTCTGGGTTCCAACACCCCCTTTTTTAATTCAAAACAACATTAATATGCGTCCTTCAAAGAGAAATAATGATCAATTACGTGAGATTAGCTTTATTACAAATTTTACTAAATATGCAGGTGGATCTTGCTTAGTGAAGTTTGGCGATACGCATGTTTTATGTACAGCATCATTGGCTGATCGTGTTCCACATTTTATTAGAGGTACAGGGCAGGGGTGGATAACTGCTGAATATGGTATGTTGCCAGCTTCAACACATAGCAGGATGGATCGTGAAGCAGCACGTGGAAAACAATCTGGACGCACGCAGGAAATTCAACGTTTAATCGGACGCTCACTACGTGCGGCGGTTGATATGGTTGGGCTAGGTGAGAAGCAAATTACGATTGATTGTGATGTGTTGCAAGCTGATGGTGGAACGAGAACTGCCGCAATTTGTGGAGGTTTTGTAGCGCTAAGCTTATGCATAAATAAAATGGTTGCTGAAGGTGCATTGCCAAAAAGCCCTATTAAACATAATGTCGCGGCGATTTCTTGTGGAATGTATCGTGGGAACGCAGTAACAGATTTAGATTATGCTGAAGATTCGACAGCAGAAGTAGATGCAAATTTTGTGATGAATAGCAATGGCAGAATTATCGAAGTGCAAGGCACAGGTGAGGATGGTGATTTCTCAGCGGAGGAACTAAACGAAATGCTTGGTTTAGCGACGAAGGCTATTGCTGAGATTGTCGAATTGCAAAACAAAGCCATCACAAATTAATCTTTTTGCACCCTTTTTAGCAAATAACCCACTTTCACTCGAGTCAGGTATGAAGTATACCTTCACTCGTTCAAGTAGGACATTTACTAAAAATCATCACAAAAATTTTTAATTTGTCTGAACTAACTTTTTTGTATTCCTCGTCATTCTATCTTTCCATGTTGTTACCCAACTCTCCGCGTCATTGCCTGAACCTGCAAGGTTCTAAGGCAATCCAGGAGCAAAGGGGCGAGGTGATTGTTTGTGGCTCCTGGATTGCCTTAGAATTTCTACGAAATTCAGGCAATGACGTGGAGAGTGCTATTTTCTATATGTAAAAGATTAATCCTAGATATTTCCCTAAAGCAGTTTGCTCTCATAGGCATTATTAACAAAATCATGCCAGATTTTAGCGGGGATGTTACCACCAGTTATGTGGTTCATTGGTGAATTATCATCATTACCAACCCAAACGCCAACAACGATATCATCAGTATAGCCAATGAACCATGCATCTCGGGATTCTTGGCTGGTTCCTGTTTTTCCACGTACTTTGATATTATCTATTTTAGCGGCTTGGCCAGTTCCCCATTCGACAACATTATACATTAAATGGTCAATTTCTTCTAAATGTAAACTTTCAATAATTTGTCTGCGATCAGAACCAGAGCGTTCATAAATAACATTGCCAAACTTATTGTTAATTCTAGTGACAGCATGAGGAATCACTGGATATCCACGATTGGCAATATGTGCGTAAGCAGAGGTAATTTCTAATAAATTTAGCTCAGTTGTGCCAAGGGCAATAGATGGAATATTGGGGATTGTTGAATGGATACCTAGGCGGTGCGCGGTGCGTATAACATTTTCGCGGCCGAATTCTTCGGTTAGTTGCACGGAAACTGAATTCACTGATCTTACGAATGCTTCACGCAGGGTAATGGCGCCAAGATATTCACGATTGTAATTTTGTGGTTCCCAATCGCCAATGCGCACTGGTTGATCAATTATCATATCATCACTTTTGCTGCCATTGGCAATAGCAGTTAGGTAAACAAAATATTTGAATATTGAACCGGGCTGGCGCTTGGCATAAAGTGCGCGGTTAAACTCACTATCACGGAAATTTTTGCCGCCGAGCATAGCAACAACTTGTCCATCTGGTTTCATAGCGACCAAGGCCACTTCGCTCTTGCCGAGGACTTCTTTATATTTTATAAAATTATCAGCTACAGAGATTTCTGCTAGATTTTGCAGTTGGTTATTCAATGTGGTTTGGATAGTGACATCAGAATCAATATCATCAATATAGTAAGGTAATAATTCTCTTACCCAATTTGCAAAGTAGCGATTATTGAGTAATGATTGCTGGTTCAGTTTCCAGATGCTGTCAGTATATTGTGCGATAATCATGTCTTCTTTAGTGATGAAACCGCTATCTAACATATTTATCAGAATTTGTTCAGTACGCTCTGCACTTAATTCAGGATTGTTAAATGGCGAATAGCGAGATGGTGCCTTTAAAAGACCAGCGAGTAGGGCGGCTTCCTGAAGGTTTAATTCATATACTTCTTTATCAAAATAATTGCGGCTAGCAGCAATTACGCCATAATTTCCTGAGCCAAAATATGCTTTATTCATATAGAGCTCGAATATTTCTTGCTTGCTTAGTTTGCTCTCAATGCGAAGGGCAAGGAGTAGTTCTTGAATTTTACGTTTGAGAGTTTTTTCTGGGGTAAGAAATAATATTTTTGCTAATTGCTGGGTAATTGTGCTGCCGCCTTGGACGACATGTTGATTACGTATATTCGCTATAAAAGCACGGGGAATTGCGTAAGGGTCGACACCATAATGCGAGAAGAAGCGTCGGTCTTCCGTGGCGATTACCGCATTGATCAGATTTTCAGGGAAATTACCGTAAGTGACAAAGCTGTTTTTGAGATCGCCAAAATTAGCAACCAAGCCATTATCGGCAGAATTCATGCGAATGATGGGGTTGCGCTTTTTATCGTGGATGTCTTTAACGTCAGGCAGTCCGATTGAGTAGATAGTAGCTAAAATTAAGAAAATTGCTAAACCGACTGAACCGAAGAATAATCCAAAGAATAATGTTTTAGCGATGAGCCAACGGAGAATGCTTTTATGGCGTTTTTTGCTAGTTTTATAGCGACCATATTTTTTGCGTGAACTAGTGAGGAACTTTGGCTTGCGCCCGCCGAAGAAACCACCTCTTCTACTTTTGCCATCGCCACCACCTCGTCCTTGCCTCCTCCTTCCTACCATGGTATATTGTTGCTTTATTGATGTGAGTAATAGACCCTCAACTTCCCTCTAGGTTATTTTTATCTATTTAAATTCAAATTAACAATAAGAAATAGCACATGTCAGATTTTTCTAGAAAAGTTGAAGAGCGATTAGAAGAGTTGCTTATACAAATTGAAGCGCTTGATAAGGAGAGTGATTGCGATAATTGATCTAATTGATAATATTTTAACCATTACATTGCCTGATGACCGCGAATATTTAATCAATAAACATGAGCCAAGTCTACAGATCTGGCTTTCTTCACCAATTGGCACGACAAATTATTTTACATTAGATGAAACGAGCGATAAGTGGCTAGACAAAACTGGTAAGGAGATTTATGCCATTATTGAAGAAGAGTTAAAACCGTCCTATAAGTAGTCCTTAATAAGCTCCTCGGCAATCTGGATGGCGTTTAAAGCAGCACCTTTACGGAGATTGTCAGAAACAACCCATATAGAAAGACCATGCTCTACGCTTTTATCGGTGCGAATACGTGAGACATAAGTTTCATCTTCACGAACGCATTCAGCAGGTGTCATATATCCACCATCTTCTCTACGGTCGAAAACTAGAATATTCTCAGCCTTTTCTAAAGCCTTGCGTGCTTCTTTTTCGCTAATTGGGTTGGAAAATTCAATATTGATTGCTTCTGCGTGACCAACAAAAACTGGGCAGCGAACACAAGTGACCGATAGCTTGATATTTTTATCAAGAATCTTTTGGGTTTCAACCTCCATCTTCCATTCTTCTTTAGTCGAGCCATCTTTCATAAAGACGTCGATATGTGGAATAACATTAAAAGCCATTTGTTTAGTAAAAAGTTTTGACTCTTTTTTGTTATTCATAAAAATGCTCTTTGTTTGGTCGAACAGCTCATCCATAGCTGCTTTTCCAGCGCCAGAAACTGATTGGTAAGTTGAGACAACAACACGTTTTATTTGGGCTAAATCATGCAAAGGCTTAAGCGCAACGACCATTTGGATAGTTGAGCAGTTTGGATTAGCGATGATATTTTTTTTAGTGAAATCTTTCAACGCAGCACGATTCACTTCCGGCACGATTAATGGTACATCCTTATCCATGCGGAAACAGGAAGTATTATCAATTACGATGCAATTTTTACTCGCGGCAATTGGGGCGTAGATTTTAGAGACTTCAGCACCGGGAGAGAAAAGGGCTATATCAGCTTTGCTAAAATCAAAAGTTGCAAGATCTTCAACTATTAAGAGTTTGTTACCAAAGCTTACTTCTCTTCCAGTAGATTTGAGTGAAGCTAATGCATAGACGTTAGCGACAGGAAATTCACGTTCAGCTAAAATGCTGAGTAATTCACGACCAACATTTCCAGTTGCTCCGACGATTGCTATGTTATAAGTAGGTTTAGACATTTTTATTGTAGTGATATTTGTTGATAAGTAGCCTTAGAGTCAAGATCTTCCTCGATTCTGATCAGTTCATTATACTTTGCCGTTCGGTCAGAGCGTGAGAGCGAACCGGTTTTTATCTGTCCGCAATTCGTTGCGACTGCAATTTGGGCAATAGTTGTATCTTCCGTTTCGCCAGAGCGATGAGATAGAATAGCAGTATAGCCAGCTTTGTGTGCCATATTAATCGCCGCTAAAGTTTCGGTCAATGTGCCGATTTGATTAACTTTGATCAAAATACTATTGGCCATTTTCTCAGCGATGCCTTTTTTTAAGATTTTTGTGTTAGTTACGAACAAATCATCACCAACTAGTTGAACTTTATCGCCTAAAGCAGCGGTGATATTTACCCATCCTTCATAATCATCTTCAGCGAGAGGATCTTCAATTGAGAAGATTGGATATTTGTCGATTAATTTCTCATAATAGCTAACCATCTCAGCGCTAGATAGGGTCTTGCCTTCACCTTTTAAGTGGTATTTGCCGTCTCTATGAAATTCTGAAGCGGCAGCATCAAGCGCAAGAAGGACATCTTTCCCTGCTTTGTAGCCAGATTTTTTGATTGCTTCTAAAATATATTTTAAGGCTTCATCACTAGAATTAAGGTTAGGAGCAAAGCCGCCTTCATCACCAACTGCTGTGTTTAGGCCAGCTTTGTGAAGGATCTTTTTTAAATTATGAAAAATCTCCGCACCAATACGAATAGCCTCTTTGATATTTTTAGCGCTAACAGGCATTATCATGAACTCTTGAATATCAATAGCGTTGTCAGCGTGTGCGCCGCCATTGATGATATTCATCATTGGGACAGGAAGTTTCTGAGCTTCGTCACCACCAAGATATTTATATAAAGGCATATTTTTACTTTTAGCTGCAGCTTTGGCAACTGCGAGTGAGACGCCTAAGATAGCGTTTGCGCCTAAGCGGCTTTTATTTTTTGTGCCATCTAGAGCAATTAATTTGCGGTCAATCTCTGCCTGTTTATCTGCGTCAAAGCCTATTAATGAATCTTTTATTTCACCATTTACATTGGCTACAGCGTTAAGGACGCCTTTGCCTAGGAATCTTTTTTTATCACCATCGCGTAATTCACATGCTTCTAGTGCACCAGTTGAAGCGCCACTAGGAACAGAAGCGCGGCCACTAGAACCGTCCGTTAGGATGATATCGACCTCAATAGTGGGGTTACCGCGTGAATCAAGGATTTCACGGGCGATCATGTTATGAATCTTGGACATTATTTTATTTATACTTATATAAGAGAGAGGCTCTTTATAAACCTTGTTTTACGATTTGGTCAAGGGCTTTCAGTGTAGTAAGAATTTGCTCCAGATCGTTTAACCTAAGCATGCAAGGTCCGTCACTAGGGGCATTGTCAGGATCTTGGTGAACTTCTGCAAAAATCCCAGCGACTCCAACAGCAATTGCCGCACGTGCTAATACTTCAACAAACTCTCTTTGTCCGCCTGAAGCTTCGCCTAACCCGCCAGGTTGCTGGACGGAATGTGTAGCATCAAAAATTACGGGGTAGCCAGTTTGTGCCATGATAGGTAGGGAGCGCATATCAGAGACTAGGGCGTTATAGCCAAAGCTTGCACCGCGTTCAGTAAGCATGATTTTCTCGCTGCCGAAATATTCTATCTTTGCTACAACTTGTTGCATATCCCAAGGAGCTAGAAATTGCCCTTTTTTGACGTTGACGATTTTGCCAGTTTGGGCAGCAGCCTTGAGTATGTCAGTTTGACGGCAAAGAAAGGCAGGGATTTGCAAGATATCGACAGCATCGGATGCGCCAACTAAACGTGCTTGTTCTTCGCTATGGATATCAGTTAAGATTGGGCAATTATATTTTTCTTTTATTTCTGTAAAAATAGGCAAAGCCTTTTTTAGCCCTATGCCTCGTTGTGATTTGCCACTTGAGCGATTTGCTTTGTCAAAAGAACTTTTAAAAACAAAACCAATCTCAAGCTTTTGTGTGATCTTAAAAATAGCATCGGCCATTTCTAAGCTATGCTCGCGTGATTCTAGCTGGCAAGGGCCAGCAATTAAGGTGAAGGGTAGGTGGTTCGCAAATTGAACTCCATTGGTCTCTATGATTTTAGGCATGTTTTAATCTGTGTTTTGGTATGGTAATGATGCATGTTTGTTCTTTAGTGTCTTCGTTATATTTAGTATTAAGAGTTGCACTAGCATCCATAAATTTAGTTGCGAACTCTTCTAGCTCTGCGTTTTGTGGCGTATCACAAGCGCAGGTCGCAGTAATTACCATATTATCTAAATAATCAAGAAAATTACGTACAGCAAGCGTTCCATTTATTGGCAATCTTGCTAACTTCTTTAGTAACTCACTTGTGATATTGGAGAATTTCTCACTATCAATCATGATATTTGGCAAGCCTTTATCAAGAGTATAGGTGATGTTATTATTGTTAGCTTTCTGTTTTATCTTAGAAAGCAAGGCTTCTGGAGCAATCTTATTGTCAGAATCATTTGCTGCTTGGGAGAGCATTTCGCTATTTAGCGCTTGCTCAATTTTAGAATTAAGCTGCATGGCTAACAGATAAATCTTAGAAGACATCTCAACATAGCGAGGATCAACAAATGCGCCTAATATTTCATTCTTCATAGCACCAGAAAGGCTTATAATACTTGCGAGGGGATCTTTTATCTCATTAGGTATTAAATTTGAAACTTTGTCATAGACTTCATCTAATTTGTGGTTTTGGTAGTCTTGACTTACATCTGCTTTTTTTAGCCTTGCTTTGATTGAAGAGAGTAATAAATCAAAATCTACTGGTTTGGCAATATACTCGTCAGCACCACGTTCCATACCTGAGATGACGTCCTTTTTTTGACCAAGGGCAGTAAGGAAGATAAAGGGCGTAACTTGTTTTTTCTCGGAGGAGGCGGCATTTATTTTGTTAAGTACTTCATAACCATTCATCACTGGCATGTTTATGTCGCATAGGATTAGGTCAGGGTGGGCTTTATGGAATTGATCCAAGCCTTCTTGGCCATTTGCTGCTTGAAATACTTCATAACCTTCAGACTGCAGAATAAGGGCAATATTATCCCTTAAATCAGTTTCATCTTCAATGCATAATATCTTTTTCTTCATGGGAAGTACATCATTAAGTTATTATAGGTAATTTGACGGTAAAACTGCTTCCAACATTTATTTGACTAGTGACAGATATTTTTCCTTTATGCAACTTGACAAATTCCTTTACTAAATAAAGACCAATACCTGTGCCAGAGGCTACAATAGCATTTTCTGCACGAAAGAATTTATAAAATAATTTATCTATTCCTTCTTCTGGTATGCCAATTCCGTTATCTTTCACGGTTACAATGAGGTAGCCATCCTTAACTTTAGACGTAACATCTATTATGGTGTTACCATTTGAATATTTTATGGCATTTGAGAGCAGGTTAGAAAAGATTTGATCAAGTAGGCTTCGGTCTCCTGAGCATAGTGTGTTGCTCTTATCAAGGTCGGAATTGAAGATAACATCATCGTCAATATATTGGTGGCGAGTAATAATTTCGTTAACAAGATTTGAGATGTTAATTGGTGCAGGGCTGAACTCAACTTTGCCGGATTCTAGCTTGGCAAGGTTTAATGTGCTGGTGACTAACTCAAGCATTCGGTCAACTGCGCCATTGATCTTCTGTACTTGACCCTGGACTTTTTCATCGGCTTTGCAAACACGTGATAATACGTCAGCCGAGGCCTTAATTATGGCGAGTGGTGTTTTGAATTCATGCGAGGCTAGAGAAACAAAATCTGTTTGTAGTGAGGTAATGTGTTTTTGATGTTCAACATCTTTTGAAAGGAGATTGTTTTCTTTAGAGAGCTCTTCATTTTTATTGTTGATATTGCTGGCCATCTTATTTCTCTCCATTGAGAGAACAAGCTGTAGGGCAAGGGAATCTAGCGAGTATGGGTTATCTGAATCAGTTGCAATATTAGCGCCGCGTGACTTGAGCAAAGCGTAGCTGTTTTGTGTGAGTTTTTCATCATCACTATTGTGATTCATATCCAATATATTGGAGCGTTGGTTTTTCATTAATGTACGTACAATTAGTCAAATAAATATATAAAATTTAGCGCAAGACCAATTCAACTAAAGATTGTACTAAATGTAAGGTCTAATTCTTAATCGTCAAATGCTTTATTAGTTGCTTTGCAATGTTTTGATACGTATTTGCTATAGGTGACTGTTCCTTCAGTATTGGTGTGCCATTATCAGCAGCTTCGCGAATCGCAGATTCAATTGGTATTTCACCTAAGAAGTCTATTTTTGATTTTTTAGCAAATTTTTTGGCACCATTTTTGCCAAAAATATAAGATTTATTACCACTTTTTGGATCAATGAAATATGCCATATTCTCTATCAAGCCAATTATAGGTATATTAACTTTTGCAAACATATCCACTGACCTTGCGACATCTAATAAAGCAACGGTTTGTGGTGTCGAGACAATCAGGGCTCCATCTAAAGGGAAGGTTTTTGCTATGGTGATATGGGTATCACCAGTGCCAGGTGGCATATCAATAAATAAAATGTCAATTTCTCCCCAAATGCTTCCATAAAGAAGGTTATGCAGTGCTTTGCCAACCATTGGGCCGCGCCAAATAATTGCCCTATCTTTATCTACTAAGCTACCGATAGAAATAACTTTTAGTCCAAAAGCTTCAATTGGATAGATTTTGTTTTTATCGTCTAAATCAGGTTTTGTATCATTGATCCCGAATATGTGATGTAGTGATGGGCCGTAAACATCTGCGTCAATAATGCCAATCTTTAGTCCTTGCTGGCTACATGCGTAGGCAAGATTCGCTGCAGTTGTGGATTTGCCGACACCGCCTTTACCTGATGCGATGGCGATAATCTTTTTAATATTGCCAAGTTTCTTTATTTGGTGATTTTCTGGGCGATGGGAAGTTAGAATTACCATTGCGGTTTTTATGTTTTTTACTTCTTCTAAGGCTTCCTCGCATTTTTTTTGCAGGAGTTTGTAATCAATATCTAGGCCTTCTTTCATCTGTAGGCTAACGGTTAATTTATCGCCTTTGATAATAATGGGGCGTAATAGAATTTCACTTTCAATAAGGTTTAAATTCTTATCAGAAACTTTGATGTTGCTAAGAATCTCTTCAACTTTTTGTTCGGTAATATTTTCCATTTTTTCCTTGCATGTGAGTTATTATAAACTATGTTCGTTGTACTTTATATTCGTAACAGCGCAATACTTGATTATCTAGGAAAAAGCATGACAAATAGTAAATCCACTACCAACAATCTTGATAACAACCCTTGGGGAGAGGCGCCTAAGAAAAGGCCATCGGCTGGTCAGGGGAGTAATGACAATGCAAATCTGCAAAACCCTCTTGAGGATCTATTCAAGGTTCTTAAAAAGAAAATGAGTAATGGTGGCGGTAAAAATAATGGTGGTGATAATCAAGGTAAGTCAATAATATTCATCGTTTTAGTTATAGCCTTTATTTGGGGTTTGACAGGGATATATACAATCCAAACGGATGAAGAAGGCCTTATTTTACGGTTTGGGAAGTTTAACCGTATTGCAACCCCAGGCTTGAATTATCACTTGCCTGTCCCGTTTGAAACAATCAAAAAAGTTAAAGTTACCGCAATTAATAAATTAGAAGTTGGTTATCGTTCTGGTACAGGCAGAAGAGGTGTTAGTGATTCTAACCATACGGAAGAAAGTTTGATGCTTACTGGTGATGAAAACATCGTTGATATTCATTTTGAAGTTCAGTGGAAAGTTAAAAAGGCCTACGACTATGTCTTTAATATTAGAGATTTAGAAAAAGGTGCAACTGTTAAAAGTGCTGCAGAAAGCGCTATGCGTGAAGTGATCGGTAAGACACCAATTGCACTAGCTCTAGCAGAAGGACGCTTGCAAGTTGAAGATGAAACAAAGGAACTTTTGCAAAATATTCTTGATTCCTACTCAGCGGGGATTGAAGTTGTGCGTTTGCAAATGTTAAAGGTGGATCCACCATCGCAAGTTATTGATGCATTCCGTGATGTGCAAACTGCTAAGGCTGATAAGGAAAGGGAGATCAACCAAGCCGAAGCTTACAGAAAGGATATTATACCAAGAGCGCGTGGTGGTGCTGAACAAATTATTCAGGATGCGCAAGCCTATAAAGAAAGTGTTGTGGCTGATGCGCAAGGAAAATCTGCTAGGTTCCTCAATGTCTATAGGGAATATGCTAAGGCAAAATATGTCACAAGAAAAAGGATGTATTTGCAAGCAATGGAGAGTGTTTTGCAAGCGGCAGATGTAACTATAGTAGATGGCAATGCTTCTAAAAATGGCGTTGTTCCTTATCTACCTTTAACAGCACTCGGCAAAACTAATAATTAGGTAAATATGCAGAAGAAAATCCTTATAACCATCGCAATTCTTGCAGCAGTTCTGTTATTGAGTTCGGTGTATATCGTTGATCAAACTCAGCAAATTGTTGTATTACGTTTTGGTGAGCCGGTTCGACAAGAGCAAACTCCAGGGCTGAAATTTAAAATGCCTTTCGTTGATAATGTGCAATATTTTGATAAACGTTTACTTGAGTTGAATGCTGACCCTAAAGAGGTAATCGCATCTGACCAGAAGAGGCTAATTGTTGATGCTTTTGCAAAATATAAAATTACGAACCCGCTGAAATTCTTTCAAACGGTACGTAATGAATATAATTTGCGTAGCCGTATGAATTCTATTTTGGATTCAAGCCTAAGACAAGTTATCGGTGGAATTCCATTGCATGCATTATTGCAAGAAGGAAGACGCACTTCAATTATGTCGCGTATAAAAGATATTGTTAAAGAGGAAGTTAACACTTTCGGTGTTGAGGTTGTCGATGTGCGGATAATGCGTGCTGATTTGCCAGATGAAAATAGTAATGCGATTTATCGTCGTATGCAAACCGAGAGAGAAAGGGAGGCAAAAGAATTACGTGCTGAAGGTGTTGAAGAATCACAAAAGATTAAATCAAGAGCGGAGAAGGACAGGGTGGTTATTTTAGCGGAAGCAAAAAAACAATCAGAAATTGCACGTGGTCAAGGAGAGCGTTTATCAACGAAAATCTTTGCGAATGCATTTGGAGTTGATCCAGAATTTTATTCTTTTTATAGGAGTATGAACGCATATGAAAGCTCAATTGCTAACAAAGATAAGAAGCTTGTAATTGCGCCACAAGGTGAATTCTTTAAATATTTCTCAAATATGAATGGTAGGTAGATTATGCTAAAGGGAGGGAGATTATTACTGATTGTATTTGTTTTGTCTTTTTCTTCTGCCGCTGCTCAAGCAAGGGATATAAATTTCGGTCTTTGTTCATTACCGCAAAGTGGTTTTTCAAAAATTGTTAAGGATTTAACGCCTTTGGTGGTAAATGTTTCTACTACGCAGACTGTTGAAACAAAAAATGAACTTGCCCTACAATTTCCTCCAGGCTCTCCTTTCGAGGATCTATTTAAAGATTTTTTTGAACGCGGCTTGCCAAATAATGGCGGTAAAAAAACCGTGACTTCGCTTGGTTCAGGTTTTGTCCTTTCTAAGGATGGTTATATAATTACTAATAACCACGTAATTGATGGTGCTGAGACAATAGAAATCACTTTTGCTGATGGTGAAGTAGCCACTGCAGAGATTATTGGTCACGATGAGCGCACAGATATTGCTTTGCTAAAAGTTACAACCACAAAAGATCTTCCCTTTGTAAAATTTGGTGATTCTGATGCATCAGAAGTTGGTGACTGGATTATCGCTATTGGTAATCCATTTGGTCTTGGCGGAACAGTTACTGCTGGTATAATTTCGGCGCGTGGTCGTAATATTAATAACAGTGGTTCTGTTGACTTTATTCAAACTGATGCGGCGATTAATCGTGGTAATTCAGGTGGGCCAATGTTTAATCTTAAAGGGGAGTTGATCGGGATTAATACGGCAATTTATTCAAATAGTGGTGGCAATATAGGGATTGGTTTTGCTATCCCTGGGAACACTGCGCAATCAATAATCAAGCAATTAAAAGAAACGGGTAAAGTCCTGCGTGGTTGGCTTGGAGTTAATATTCAAGCGGTTACTAAGGAAATTGCTGGTATCATCGGTTTAGAAAAACCTATTGGTGCTTATGTTGTTAATGTAACAAAAGATAGTCCGGCTGAAAAAGGTGGCTTAAAGGTGGATGATGTAATTATTGAGTTTAATGGCAAGGTAGTTGAAGAAATGATTAAATTGCCGAGGATGGTTGGTAATACACCGATTGGTACAAAGGTAAAATTGGTTGTTTTGCGTAAAGATAAGATTGGTAAATATACCAAAACGCCATTGAAAATCACCATTGGTGAATTCAAAGAGGAAAAAGTTCAAGCTGCTAAAAGCGAAAAGTTGTTAGGAATAAGCTTAGCAGAAATTACTACTTATAATCGTCAAAAATATAATATCTCTGAAGAGCTAAGTGGTGTATTAATTGTTGATGTTGATAGTGAGGCTTCTCAATCAGGTCTGCAAGCTGGGGACTTAATTAGTAAGATTAACCATCAGCCTGTTAAAACAGTTGAAGAGGTTAAAAAAATTATTGATGTAGCCAAAGAGCAAAAGCAAGAATATATATTACTTTCTCTATTGCGCGGTAGTAATACTCGAATGGTTGTCACCCTCAAAATCAAATAGTTTTTTTTGCGCTCTGTTTTCGCCCTTTTTAGTAAATGTCCTACTTTCACTCGAGTCACGTATGAAGTATACGCTCTCTCGTTCAAGCAGGACATTTACTAAAAATCATCACAAACATCATCACAAAAACTCTCGCATTATCTTTTCCATTCAAAAATTGTTGGGTTTCAACACTTCCTAACGTATGAAACCTGAGGAATCTTGCAGATGCAAGGCAACATGTATTACCCCATTGAGAGGAAATCTGAGGATTTTTGCCGAGTTGTTAATCCGAGCAGCGCAGCGCACTCTGGTGCGTGAGTCAGCGCAGGATTAGCGGGCGAGGCAGCTTGCCAATTTATTAGAGATGCAATCTCTAATAAATTGAAAAGCACTCAAAAAGATTAATTTATTTAGGGTTTTTCTTCGGCAATGAGGGATAATAGCCGCCTCTTACGCAAGGTTTCACGCCGCGTAATATATGCTGTGCTGCCAATAATTACTGCACCACCAGCAATAGTCCAAATATCAACGATATCACCAAAAGCCACATATGCCATGATTGAGATGAATAATAGGCGCAAGAAATCATAGGGCATAAGAACACTTATATCTGCCTTGGAATAGGATTTGGATAGGGCAATATGAGCTAGATTTGAGGTTAGTCCAATAATTGCAAAAAAGATCAAGTCAGACATTATTACTGGCTGCCAATAAGCTATTGCAAAGGGCAGAGCAAAGGGTGTCATGAAAATTGTCATATAGAAAGTAATTAGCTTAGGATATTCAGTTTTGGTTAGGTTTTTTATAACGATTGCGGCGATTGCCCATAATGATGTGGAGAATAATACAATATAGGCAGCGTGGTTTACAGCAATAAAGCCTGGGCGAATAATGATTAATGCGCCAAGAAAACCAGAAAAAATTGCTAGCCATTTTTCAATATGAACTTTTTCTTTTAAGTATAAAATTGCAGCAATAGTAGAGAAAATAGGTGCGGTAAAGCTCAATGCCGTAGCTTCTGGTAGGGGCATCTTACTAATGGCATAAAACCAACTTAGCATAGCAATAACGCCAATTGCTGAGCGCCAAATGTGGAGTTTAATTCTGGTAGTATGTAGTGCTGGTAGCCCTTCTTTAACAATCCATGGTACGAAGAAGAAAATTGCTAATAAATTGCGCATGAACACAATTTGAAATGCATGATAGTCGGTAGATAAATATCTCACAAAGACCAGCATTACAGAGATCCAGAAGGAACTTGTAATCGCCCAAACAATGGCTTGATGCTCGTCAGAGATTTTCATTATAGATTTGCAGATTTTAAAAAATCATCAATATCATTAGGGGTGTTAATTGCTGTGCACAAAAACAAGCTATCAATTCGTTTTGCTAGGCCAGTTAGAACCTTGCCAGCGCCAATTTCAGCAAGATATAGGCTGTTTTGATCTTTCAAATAAAGCATTGATTCACGCCAGCGTACGACAGAAGTTATTTGTGCAGCTAGCAGGTTTTTAATTTCGGCAACATCAGTTACAGGTTGGGCGGTTACATTAGAAATAATAGGTATTTCAGGAGTGTTGATAGTGATATTGCCCAAGCCGCTTCTTAGTTCATCTTCTGCGGATTCGATTAATTTGGAGTGAAAAGCACCGCTAACAGGTAGTTTGATTGCCATGCGTGCACCCATGCTTTTTGCTATTTCAACGACTTTATTTATGGCGTTTTCACTGCCGCTAACGACAATTTGTCCGACAGAGTTGTCATTAGCAATTTGGCAAATTTCTCCTGCACCTATTGCATTATCGGCGATTTCCTGGGCTTTTGCTAAATCAACACCGATAATAGCCGCCATTGAGCCCTTTGTGCTTTTACCTGCTTCTGCCATGGCGTTGCCACGAATGCGTAGGATTTTTGCAGAATCGCCAATTGAGATAGCGTTAGATGCGGTTAGGGCGGAATATTCACCGAGAGAGTGACCAGCAACAAAGTTGCATATATTTTTTGTCTTAAATACACCCTGTTTTTCTAAGCATTTAAGTGTTGCAATAGAGACAGCCATGAGGGCTGGTTGAGCATTTTCGGTTTTGGTGAGGTCTTCTTGAGAGCCGTTAAAGATTATGTCAGAGAGCTTTTGTCCTAATGCATCGTCAACTTCTTGAAAAACTGCTTTCGCTTCAGGAAAACTATCATACATCTCTTTGCCCATACCAACTATTTGTGAGCCTTGTCCAGGAAAAATAAATGAGTATTTCTGCATGATATTCTTTTTCTTGCTTAATTAGTGGAATCCTCAGTTTAGGGTTTATTTGAGCATAATCAAGAGCTTTTAATACCAAACATCTCTTTTGAAGGCGCAGGAAACCAGTGCTGCGTGCAAAAATAGCGCATATATGAGTAATATATATAAAATTACCCATATGAGTTGCACTGAGGTTGAAAATGTGCTATAATACATCATATGAAAAAACGGGATTTATGAAGTTTGAAACACAGATATCAACATTGTTAGCCTTATTTCTACTTACTGGTTGTATTGGTGGTGGTGCTTTAACTATGCCCAAATCATGGAATTGGGGCTGGAAGCCACGCCCATACATGGCAAAAGGCCTGCCAGATGGTGACGATGATTATACCAAAGGTTTTGCTGATGGTTGTGCTTCAGTTCTTTCTTACGTATCGCAAGGAGGGCCACGTTTGATTACTCCGCGTTATGATGGTTGGAAATTGACACAAAATGACTTCTACGCCGCAGGTTTTGTTGATGGAGAGGAGCACTGCACTTATATTTATGATTGGGATATTACTTAACATGAAAAATATAAAAAGACTAAGCACATTGTTATTAATCACTATTTTACTAGCTACTTCATCATGTAAAAATGTACGTGATTTTATGGCGGCGCCAGTTTTATTTACTATGGTACAGAAACCACCAGCAGGACCACCAGAATATCAGCAAGCCTACATTGATGGTTGTCGTACGGCGCAAAATGAAAGTCGAGAAAATCTCTTTTCTGCATCGCGTAGAGAAGGGTTGGTAAAAAATGTTGAGATGAACAAATTACCTGTTTATCGATCTATGTGGCGAAGTGCCTATATTTTTTGTGGGTTGTTTGTGCCATATAGTTGGAGAAATAAAAATTATTTCTTTAAGTCTTCGTTTGGATTGCAGTCAAAATATCTTGTTGGTTCAGCAAAAGATGAATTACTTAACGAGGCTCCTCCTGGGCCACCAAATTTCCAATATGGTTGGCGTCAAGGTTGTACAACAGGAAAAGCGGCAACAGGAAGAAATCACCATAAATTCTATTATAAATTTGAGAAAGATTATAAGTTTGTAGGTAATAAAGAATTTGATAAAGGCTGGGAAACCGCCTTCTGGTGGTGTCAGAGACATTACGATGTTTATACTGCACGAAGAAAACATATTTTATAAAACATATGAAAATATTTATTTTAATAATCACATTGCTAATTACATCATGCTCTAGCTCAGTGGCGCCTAAGCATAAGAGTAAAAAGCCTTTTTGGTTCTCACCAGATTTTGCAAGGTTGCAGCAAGGGGGGTCAGCTGAGATGCAGGCTGGCCTTATTCATGGTTGTGAAACAGCGCATTCATCGCGTGGTAATAGTTTTTCGAGAACCTTTTCTGGCTTTAAGCAAGATCCAAACCTTGTTGAAGATTCTGAATATTTTGATTCATGGTATCGTGGTTATATTTATTGTTTCCACATAGTAAATGCCGTTGGATTCTCGCCTATTGATGGAAATATGGTCATAGCGCATTCATCATTTTGGAATGATGGTGCAAATTTAAACCCTGCACTAACATGGCCATGGGATCAAGGTACGAAGTTACCAGGGCAAGGGGAAAAAATTAAAATGTTAGGGGAAGGTGAGGTTTGGTGGAATGGAATGTTTCAAGGATGTAAGGGGATATTGCAATGTTAAAAATAAAAATCTTCACCCTATTGCTAGCAATTTTATTTTTGAGTACGGCATGTAACCCAACGCGTAATAATATTTTTGCGCCTAATAAAAAGATTTTTAAAATGCTGCCAAAAGATGCACCAGCTGATTATGCAGAAGGTTGGAATGATGGCTGTGAGACAGGATTGTCTACAGGATTTGCTAATGATTATTACAAAACATTTTATGGCTTTAAGAAAAATCGCGATCAGGTAAAAAGAAATAATAAAATGTATTTGCGACCATGGAGTTCAGCGATGATTTTTTGTCGTCACTATGCATTAGGTACTTTAAAAGAGGGAAATATGACATCATCTCTACCTGGTCAGGATGGATTTGTAGCAATAGGCAATCATAGTATTTTAGGGAATTCAATGGCTATCGAGAATTGGGGTTCGATTGGTCTAAGTAATTGGTAGTTTTAATATTGTTGGTATACGACTTGACTCTCTATAATTATTACCCTATATGGAAATGCAACTATCGAAATACACAACATCATGTTGAAGAGAATCACTAGTTTCTTTATTTTTACCCTTTTATTGATCCCTATAACTTTGTCATCTGCTAGTGCAAGAGAGCATCTTTATATTGCTGGTTCTTCTACATTATACCCTCTTTTAAGTGAGGTTGTTGAGAATCTCGTAGCAAGGCAAAAAGAAGGTCACAAATCACCAATTGTTGAAGCTACTGGTACAGGTGGTGGCTTTAAAATGTTCTGTTCGGGGAATAAAGATCGATATCCTGATATTATTGGTGCCTCACGTAAAATCAAAAAAAGAGAGGAGGAATTATGTCAGAAAAATAAGGTCAATAATGTTAGCCAACTGTTAGTGGGTTATGATGGGGTAGTCATTGCGAATCATGTAAATGCGCCCCATTATAATTTCACTCATAAGCAGCTCTTTCTTGCACTTGCTGCGAGAATTCCTGAAAAAGGCAAGTTAATCAGTAATAACATTGAATATTGGTCTGATATAGACCGAAGCTTCCCAGCTGTAAAAATCCGTATTTATGGTCCACCTAGCACGTCTGGGACTAAAGATAAGTTGATTGAACTCATCATAGCACCTGAATGTAAGCGTCTTAAGAAAACCTTGAAATTAACTCAGGAGAATTACCAAGCATGCTTAGCTATTAGGCATGATAATCGCTATCTTGCAGTTGGTGAGAATGATAATATTATTGTGCAGAAACTCATAATTGACCCAACGGCACTCGGAATTTTTGGTTATAACTTTCTCGCACAAAACATTACTGTTTTGCAAGGTAGTAAAGTCGAAAATATCTTGCCAACATCACAAAGCATATTTGACCATAGCTACCCTATCTCACGACCGCTTTATGTCTATGTGAAGAAGGATAGACTCGCAAAGATTTCTGATATGCAACCATTTCTAAATGAATTCACAGCAAGCGACACAATAGGTGCAAAAGGCTATTTGACACGCCGTGGCTTCATTCCTCTTGAAGATACAAAACTTCATTCCACCCAGATACAAGTCAAAGCTTTGTTGAAGAAGTAATTCCATCTCTTATATGGCAAAGAGGTAAGTTGAAAACCTAATAAAATGCGGAAAGATTTTTGCTAAACAATGCAGTTTTTTGACGGAGAGTATGCTTCATATGTGACTTAAGGGGAGGGTAAAGCAGTGCGGTGGCAGATGGATAAATTGGAGGATTTTTGTGATTATTTTTTGTAAATGTCTTTTGTGAATGAGCGAAGTGTATATTACATACACGAGTCGAAATGAACAAAAGTTATTTGCAAAAAATGGCGCAAAAAGACCAGATTTTTAGGTAGTCTATAAGCCGGGTTCTGTAATCGATAGCTATTCATCTACGATTAATATCACTATTAACCTCTAGCGGCTTACCCGAATAGTAAAAGATCTGAGATGATCTGCATAAATGCTACTATTCCTATTTAGCCTTGCTCCCGATGGGGTTTACAATGCGGTTTGAATTACCAAACCCGGTGAGCTCTTACCTCACCTTTTCACCCTTACTATGTAAACATAGCGGTATATTTTCTGCTGCACTTTCCCTAAGGTTACCCTTGCTTGGCGTTATCAAGCATCGTTCCTCATGGAGCCCGGACTTTCCTCTATTCACAGCATAAAGCTATAAACAGCAGCTATCCGACTACCTAAGCATATAGTATTTAGCAGATAAATATTATAGTTACAGATATTTGTCGGCAATCATCAGGCCAAAGAGGAGGAAGAGGTAAAAGATAGAAAATACAAAGAGTTTGATAGAGGTTTTAGGTCCTGTTCTTAAATATAATTTGAGGGCTAAATATAAGAAATATAGATTTAATATCGTGTTGCCGACTAGGTAAATCAGGCCCATATCTTTAATATAAAAATATGGTAGATAGGTTGAGGCAATGAGCAATATTGTATAAAACAGGATCTGTTTTTTTGTAGCCTCTATACCATGTGTAACAGGCAACATCGGGATTTTTGCCTTTTTATAATCATCATTGCGATAAATCGCCAAAGCCCAGAAATGTGGTGGCGTCCAGAGAAAGATAATTGTAAATAATATAATGCTTTCAATAGTTATAGTGCCAGTAACTGCTGCCCAGCCAATCATAGGAGGGAAGGCTCCAGCTGCGCCACCAATAACGATATTTTGTGGTGTGCGACGTTTGAGCCACATTGTGTAAATGATTACATAAAACAATATGGCGCTGGCGAGCAGCATTGCCGCAACTGCGTTGGTTGCTGCGTGGAGGAGGATTACTGAAACTATTGATAAGATAATGCCAAAGGTTAAGGCCTCAGCTTTATGGATACGTTTTTGCGGAATTGGGCGCTTTTGTGTGCGCGTCATGATGCTATCGATATCGGCATCATACCACATATTAATGGCACCAGCTGCGCCGCTACCAAGGCATATTGCAAGGACTGTAATGATAACCATAAAAGGGTGGATATAGCCATCAGCGAGAATTATACCAGTGATTCCGCTAAAAACCACAAGTGACATTACACCGGGCTTTAGCAGAGAAATATAATCCTTTATTGAAGAATCATATGGCTCTGCTTTACTAATGATTGGCGCAGAGCTCATTATTTGATAACTGGTTGTTTTTCAAAAGTATGGAATGGTGGTGGTGAAGCAACAGTCCATTCAAGTGTATCTGCATATTTGCCCCATGGATTATTACCTGCTTTTTTACCTCTAAGCACGGTATGAAAAACAATTACTATGAATAAAAGAGCTGAAGCTAAGGATATATATGAGCCAATTGATGAGACAAAATTCCAGCCAGCAAAAGCATCAGGATAATCAGGATATCTTCTTGGCATCCCAGCAAGTCCTAGGAAATGTTGCGGAAAGAAGGTTGTGTTAACACCAATAAACATTGTCCAGAATTGTACTTTAGACCAGAAATCATTATACATTCTGCCCGAAATTTTGGGAATCCAGTAATAGAAGCCAGCAAAGGCGATAAATAAGGCACCTAGTGACATTGTGTAGTGGAAATGTGCGACAACATAATATGTATCATGTAATATGACGTCAACGCCACCACTTGCAAGAATAACTCCTGTTACTCCACCAGCAGTAAATAAGAATATAAAGCCAATAGCATAAAGCATCGGCGTTTCGAAAGTTATAGATCCGCCCCACATGGTTGCGATCCAGCTAAAAATCTTGATCCCTGTTGGGATTGCGATAATCATGGTCGCTAAGGTAAAATATGCACGTGTGTCAGCACTTAGACCAACAGTGAACATGTGATGTGCCCACACAACAAAGCCAATAACTCCAATTGAGGCCATTGCATATACCATTCCTAAATAACCAAAAATTGGTTTTTTTGAAAAGGTTGAAATTATGTGGCTGACGATACCGAAGCCAGGTAGGATAATGATATATACTTCAGGGTGACCAAAGAACCAGAAAAGATGTTGGAATAAGACAGGATCACCACCGCCAGCAGGGTCAAAAAACTGAGTGCCGAAATTACGGTCAGTAAGAAGCATAGTAATTGCACCGCCTAAAACAGGCATAGCAAGTATGACTAAGAATGCCATAAGCAAAATTGACCATGCAAAAAGTGGCATTTTATGCAGTGTCATTCCTGGAGCGCGCATATTGAGGATTGTTACGACAAAGTTAATCGAGCCAAGAATTGACGAAGCGCCAGCTAAATGAAGAGCAAAAATTGCCAGATCAACTGCTTTCCCCGGTTGACCAATAGTGCTGAGTGGTGGGTACGCTGTCCAGCCAGTCCCTGCTCCGCCATCGACGAATAATGAGCTGACCAATAAAATTAAAGCAAAGAATAATAACCAGAAACTAACATTGTTAAGACGTGGAAAGGCCATATCTGGCGCGCCGATCATTAAAGGCACGAAGTAATTCCCGAAGGCTCCGGCTAGGGCTGGCATAATCATAAAGAACACCATGACCAATGCATGAGCAGTGATTAATACATTATATAGTTGATAGTCACCATTGAAGAATTGATCGCCAGGGTACATTAGCTCCATCCTGAGCATTACAGAGAAAATTGCTCCGACGAGGCCACCAATAATTGCTAAAATAAGGTAGAGAATTCCAATGTCTTTATGATTGGTTGAGAATAACCATCTTTTTAAGCCAGTTGGTGTGTGATCATGTGACATGTGTATCAATAAATTATGATTAATTATTTTTTCTCAGCGACCCAGCTTTGGAAAGCTTCCTTACTTACAGCGCGTACTTTAATTGGCATAAATGCATGGTAGGCGCCACAAAGCTCAGAGCATTGTCCGTAGTAAGTTCCTTCTTTTTCGATTCTAACCCAAGATTCGTTTAATCTGCCTGGTACAGCGTCAGTTTTGATGCCAAAAGAAGGAACAGCCCAAGAATGAATAACATCAGAGGCGGTGATTTGTAGGCGTATATTGGTGTTAATTGGTAATACGACTTCATTATCTACTTCGAGTAAGCGTAGCTCACCTTCTTTTAATTCATTCTCTTGCTTCATGTAGCTATCAAATTCTATACCGCCATTGTCAGGATATTCATAGCTCCAATACCATTGTCTGCCAACAATCTTCAAAGTCAGATCTGATTCCGGAATAGTTTGAGAAAAATAAATCAAGCGTAATGAAGGAATTAAAACGGCGATAACTACAATAACAGGGATAGTGATCCAAATTATTTCAAGCAATGTGTTGTGGCTTGTGGTGCTAGGGACACGGTTCTTACCAGCGCGGAATTTAAAACAAACAGTGCCAAGTAGGCCAATAACGAATAGGAGCGTTATAGCCATGAATATCATGATAAAATTATGGGTTTCGATAATCGAGCGCGCTATTGGAGAAACAGCATCTTGAAACCCTAATTGCCAAGGAGTAGGTTTATCCGCAAACAAACTATTTGTTAGCAGGAAATATATTGTTGAGAGTTTGAAAAAAAAACTTGCCTTCACCTTAGTTGCTTTATAAAAAGTTAATGGGTACAGAACATTTTTAATATTCAGTTTGCCTTAATGCAAGTAATAAATAAAATTATGACACAGTTAGATTTAGGATTTTTTCAACGGAACGATATTTCATTAGAAAAAGTTCAATATATTGTTAACGATGCATTACACGGTCTGGATGATGGAGAGCTGTTTTGTGAAGAAAAAATTTCCGAACATTTCCTCTTTGATAACGGTTGTCTGCGTAGCTCAAACTACAGTGAGGATAATGGTTTTGGCCTTAGAGGTATAATCGGCGATGCAGTCTCTTATATGCATTCATCAGAGTTTGACTTGAACAATCTAAAGCATGCAGCACAGGCAGTACAAAATATTAAGGGTGGCACGCAAGGTAATTTCTATTTGCCTTCTCCCAAAAATATTACGCATGATCTATACACAAAAGCTAATCCTTTGGCCGAATTTTCCTCAGCTGATAAAATTAAAATCCTTGAAGAGATTGATGCTTATTTACGCAAAAAAGATAATCGTGTTCGTCAAGTTTCAGCCTCGATTTATGGCGAATATCAGAGAGTTATGATTATATGCTGTGATGGCAATGTTAAAACTGATGAGCGCCCATTGGTGCGGATTAATATTTCAGTTGTGGTAGAGGAAAATAACCGTATGGAAAGTGGTAGCTCTGGCAAAGGTGGGCGCAATAAATATAGCAATTTTATTTTAAAAGATGATTGGCAAAAACAGGCAGATGAAGCTCTAAGGCAGGCGTTGGTAAATTTAACTTCGGTTGAAGTGCGGGCTGGTGAGATGCCCGTAATTTTAGGTTCTGGTTGGCCAGGAGTTTTATTGCACGAAGCAGTAGGGCACGGTTTAGAGGGTGATTTTAACCGCAAGAAAATCTCGGCCTTTTCAGAGTTGGTTGGTAAAAGAGTTGCAAGCAAAGGGGTAACAGTTGTTGATGACGGCACACTTGAGAAGCGTCGTGGTTCAATTAATATTGATGATGAAGGCACAGAATCAGGCCGTAACATATTGATTGAGGACGGAATATTAAAAGGTTACATGCATGATCGTATTAGCGCGCGCTTGATGAATAAGTTACCTAGTGGGAATGGTCGGCGTGAATCTTATAAGCATACGCCTATGCCGCGTATGACTAATACATTCATGCTATCTGGTGATCAGAGCCCCGAAGATATTATTTCCTCAGTAAAGGATGGAATTTATGCAGTGAATTTTGGTGGCGGACAAGTAGATATAACTTCCGGTAAATTTGTTTTCTCTGCATCGGAAGCATATAAAGTGGAAAACGGTGAAGTTACTGTGCCGGTTAAAGGTGTGACCTTAATCGGTAATGGTCCTGATGCATTAACTAGGATTAAAGCAGTTGGTAATGATTTGGCTCTAGATAAAGGAGTGGGTACTTGTGGTAAAGATGGACAAAGCGTACCTGTGGGTGTAGGAATGCCAACAATCTTATTAGATAAATTAACAGTTGGCGGTACAAAAATATGAAAGAAATAAAAAATATTCTATTTTCTATATTTATGATAGCGATGATTATCACGTTAGTTGCTTTAGGCAGTTGGCAGGTTAAGCGTTATTTTTGGAAGGCAGATTTAATCCGTGATTTCGATTCAAAAGTTAGCATGGGAGTTGTAGATGTGCCCTCTAGTTTTTATAAATTTGCGCCTAATAATACCTATCGAATAATCCGTTTGCGAGGAACGTTTAATTATAATAAAGAAATCCATCTTGGGCCGCGTTACCATCCCCAATATAGCGATGCTAGCGATAGTAAAGAATATGGTTACTTTATCATCACGCCGATGATTTTACATGATGGGCAATGGGTCTTGGTAAATCGTGGCTGGGTTCCCGCTAAGCTAAAAGATAGGGAATCTCGCCCATCATCTTTATTAAAGGGAGAGAAAATTGTCACGGGGATGATTCGTGAAGGGCAAGAAAATAAGCGTCCTTTTGTGCCAAAAAACGACCCTAAGAAAAACTTTTGGTTTTGGCTAGATGTTAATAAAATCTCTAGCGTTGAAGGGATAGATTTTGGCAATTATTATATTGATGAAATTGACAATGGTGAAGGACGTGTGATTAAGCCAGTAGGAAATACGAAGGTGAATTTCTTAAATAATCATTTGCAATATGCATTTATTTGGTACGGATTAGCTATAGTGATTATTATTGGTTTAGTAGTTATCTACAGGAAAAAACCTGAGCTAATAAATAATAATGAAGTGAAAAAATAAAAAGCAAAAAAGCAAAATGACAGAATCTACCTATCAAGAACTAACAAAGATCTTTTCTGAATATAATGTTATTTGCCGCAGTAAAGCAGTTTTAGGTTGGGATTCGGCGGTGAACATGCCAAAACAAGGTATTGATGCACGTATAAAACAACTTTCTTATTTAAGTGAAAAAGCCCATGAAATTTTAACTTCTGAACGTGTCGGTAAATTGTTAAAAGAGGTGGATATTGCATCTTTAGATGATTGGCAAAAAGCCAATGTTAGGGAAATAGAGCGTCTTTATAAACATAATATTGCTATTCCTAATTCACTCATGAAAAAATTTAGTGAAGCGGGAAGTAAATGTGAGCATGTTTGGCGAGATGCGCGCAAAGCAAATGATTTTAAAGCGCTGTTGCCACATCTGAAAATCATTGTTGATCTCACCCGTGAAATTGCCAACCTCAAAGCTGAGAGTTTCGACTGTTCAGCCTATGATGCATTGTTAGATCAATATGACCCAGGCAGAAAGTCAGCGGATATTGATAAGGTTTTTGCGCAGCTGGAAGAATTCTTGCCAGAGTTCATTAAGCAAGTGGTAAGTAAGCAATCAAGAGAAAGAACGCGGGAAATTTCTGGTGAATTTCCAATCGAAAAACAAAAAGTTTTAGGCAATCTTCTTATTGAAAAACTAGGTTTTGATCTAAATGCGGGAAGAGTTGATGAAAGCCATCATCCATTCTGTGGAGGTTATAAAGGCGATGTGCGGATTACTAGCCGTTATGATGAAAAGGATTTCACCCAAGGTATGATGGGTTTAGTGCATGAAACTGGACATGCCTTATATGAAGCAAATTTGCCAGAGGAGTATGAAGACCAGCCAGTTGGCGAGGCAATGGGTATGAGCGTGCATGAGAGCCAATCATTGTTTTATGAGATGCAAATTGCTCGTTCAGAAGAATTTGCGGAATTTATCACACCAGAAATTAACAAGGCTTTTGACACAAAATATAGAGCTGATGATCTATATAAATATATTACCAAAGTGCGCCCTAGTTTAATTCGGGTTGATGCTGATGAGGTTACTTACCCTATGCATATAATTATGCGCTATAAGATTGAGAAAGATTTGATCAATGGTGATATGGAAGTTGAAGAGTTGCCAGAAGTTTGGGCGGATATGATGGATTACTTTTTAGGCGTGGAGGTCAAAGATGATAAGGATGGGTGCATGCAGGATATCCACTGGACAGATGGTTCATTTGGCTATTTCCCAACCTATAGCTTAGGAGCGATGATCGCAGCCCAGCTAAAAGCTACAATCATTAAGGATGTTGATGATTTTGATGATATGGTTGAAGAGGGTGAATTTGCTGAAATTGGCAAATGGTTGAGTAAAAACATTCATCAATATGGCTCACTTTATCACACTAATGATTTAGTTAAGAAAGCTACGGGTGAAAAGCTAGACGCTAAATATTACATTGCACATTTGAAGAAGCGCTACTTAGAAAATTAAAAAAATTTAGAAATATTTTTAATTTTCTTACCTTGGGGAATTATTTATTTTATGTAGGTGGTATTTTAAAGGTTGCGTCATCGCCTGAATTCTGAAAGAACACTAGGGCGATCCAGGAGCAAAAGAAAGAGATGATTGATTGTTTCTTATGGGCTTCCCTGTAATTTCAGAATTGATGCAGAAACCACTAGGGTGTTTCTTTACCCTTCGGGCAGATTAGGCTCTGCCTAACTATCCAAAACAGCTTCGCTGTATTGTCAAGGAGTGACAAGTAAGAGCGATTTCGTTAGTAGTAATTTTATTAACCTTTAACAAAAAACTAAAATGAATCTTAATCCTTTTATTGATCTTATTGCAGCTGTGCTGTCACTTTATAATTTAGCACTGATAATTTATATCATTCTGTATTATTTGTTGATGTTTAATATAGTTAATCGCCATAGCCCTGTTGTTACGCAAATTAGCCATTTTCTTAATCGCCTTATCGAGCCAGTCTTGCAGAAAATTAGAAATTACATCCCTGTAATGGGCGGTGTGGATCTTTCAGTGATTGCACTTTTCTTGTTGGTGGGTTTTACTAAGGGTGCTTTATACACTTACTTCTACGCCTACTAAAATATAATTCTTTTGCATTCTTTTTGACACATAACCTGCACTCATTTCGACTCGTGTACGAAGTTGTACACGTTGCTCACTCGCGCAGGACATGCGTCAAAAATAAAAGCAAAATTTATTAGATTTGAAAATCTGGCTTTTTTTTTGGTCTGTTTGCGCCCTTTTTAGCAAATAACCTGCTTTCTCTCGAGTCAGGTATGAAGTATGCCTTCACTAGTTCAAGCAGGACATTTACTAAAAATCATCACAAACATACTCCCAAAAACCTCCAAATTGTGCTTGTGACTTTTTTCAAAAATAAGGGGTTATTTGTTTGGAGTAAAAATTAAAAATTTTTGGAGATATTTTTAGTAAATGTCCAACTGTGAATGAGCGACGTGTATACTACATCACACTACCGGACAAAAATATTTGTTATTCCCTTTCTTGCCGCGTCACTCCCTGAATTGCGTAGGGATTCTAAGGCAATCTAGGGGCAAAGGGGGAGTTTATTGTTTGTGGCTGTGGATTGCCTTAGAACCTTGCAGGTTCAGTCAATGACGCGGAGAATGCGATTTCCTATATGCAAAAAGATTAATTTTTTACGTCGATGCCGATTGCATCACGAATAGATGTAAACCCATCCTTGCGGAGGAGTTCGATTAGGTCGTGATTAATTTTACTGGGTAAACCCATTCCATGATAAATTAAAGCGCTGTAGATTTGCACGAGGGAGGCGCCATTGCGGATTTTCTTATAGGCATCTTCAGCATTTGACACGCCACCAACTCCGATAAGGGGTATTTTTCCTTGAGTAAGTTTGTAGATTTGTGCCAATAATTTTGTCGAATTTGCCAATAATGGTTTGCCGCTTAAACCGCCGCTCTCAAGGGCATGTTGGCTTTTGAGGTCTTTATTGCGGGCGATGGTTGTGTTGCTGATTATTAGGCCATCAACTTTCTCATCTAAGGCAATTTTGGCGATGTCTTCAGCTTCTTCTACAGTGATATCGGGTGCAATTTTAAAGAAAATTGGGACAAATTTATTAGTGGTTTTATAGAGTTCTTTTTGCCGTGTTTTTATGGCTTTGACCATATTAAGAAACGCTTCCTTCTTTTGTAAATCACGCAGGCCAGAAGTGTTTGGTGAGGAGATGTTGATGGTGATATAGTCGCTTAATGTGTAGAGGTTGGTGAGTAGCTTTATATAATCACTCTCCGCGTCAAGGCTATCTTTGTTTTTGCCGATATTGCTGCCGATTATAGCTTGTATATATTGTTTGCGTGATTTTTTTAAATTATGCTTGAAATGTTTTGCACCTTTGCCATTAAAACCTAGGCGGTTGATAATTGCTTCATCTTCCTCTAGGCGAAAAATCCGCGGTTTGGGGTTGCCTATCTGAGGCTTGATGGTGACGGTTCCAGCTTCGATAAAACCAAAGCCTTGTTTGCTTAAGGCAGGTAGCATTTCAGCATTTTTGTCAAACCCAGCAGAAAGCCCGATGGGGTTAGGGAAGGTTAGTCCGTGAATTTTTTGTTCAAGAATTTGTGGCGCGAAACATTTTTTATTAGGAAGTAAATTGCAGCGTAAAATAAATGTCGCAATACTATGCGCGGTTTCTGCAGGAAGGATGAATAATAGCTTCTTTATATGGTTGTAGATCATGATTTATTTGGTTGATTTATTAATGCTCAGCTTTTAATGTAGGTTTAAATAATTACGATAAAGTGAGTTTATAAAAATGCACGGATTTTATAGCCAAATAGTTAGGTTTTTCGGTCTCATTATCCTAGTCTCATTTTTTCAACCTAGTCCAGCTATAGCTACTGAATTACCCATCGACGTTGTGCAAATTCAAAAACCTGCCGATAGTTATGACAACATCTTAGATAAGCGCAAAATTGCCATTCCTCAGGCTGAAAAAGACACAATTAATAAAGTTTATAAAACAATCAAGGCAAAGAAAAAAAAGGACACCTCAACCAAATTTGTTAGAGTAAGTTCTGCAAAAAATAAAAATGCTGATGATAATTATGACGAAATTACAAGTGTCACTGGTCTAGATCTCAAAATAAAAACACCTAGTGAAATAGCCGTCACTAATAAAAAACGCATTAAAGACGCTTTTCAGGCCTATCAAATAGGTAATTATGAAGCGGCAGCCTCATTATATAAGCAAGTTCTCAAGCGTGACAAAAAAAACAAAGAGGCTTTATTTGGTATTGCCTCAACATACTATAACCTTAATCAAAAAGAGAGCGCTAAAGAAAAATATGCAGATTTATTATTAATCGACCCTAACAATGAAATGGCGATTAATAACTTCCTTGCATTAGTCGGGGAGGATTCGCCGAATGAAGCGTTGGTAGAGCTTGAGAAGCTACGTAAGTTAAAGCCATCATATAGCCCAATATACGCACAAATTGCCTTTCTCTACACGGATATTGGTGAATACGCACGTGCTTTGGAGTATATCAATGAAGCTATTAAGCTTTCGCCGCGGAGTATAATGTATCGTTATAATTTGGCTGTTATCAAAGATAAGATAGGTGATAAATCTGAAGCTTTAGCAATATACCGAGAAGTAGTGAAAAATAAAGCTGCTATGGGACATCTTTTAGTTCCAACCGGGGAGATAGAAAGGCGCATTCAATTTTTAGAAAGTTAACATGGCTGATTATAAGGAGACGTTACATAAGCTACTTAAATGTACGGAAAAGGAAGGAGTATCAGATTTATTGCTTTCTCCGAATGTTGCTCCGACTATGCGAATTAATGGTAAGCTTGTGCCAATTGGTAAGTTCACGCTTGATTCTAAAACCATATTGCAACTTATCTATTCGACATTAACTGATGCACAAAGAATCACCTATGATGAAGAGTTAGAGATAGATTATGGCTATGACTTTGATCATAAAGCACGTTTTCGTGTAAATGCTTTTCATACCACTTTAGGGTCAGCTGTTGTCTTCAGAAAAGTCGCAATGGATATTCCTACTTTGAGTCAAATTAGTGCACCTGATATTTTAACTGACCTTGCATCTTTGGAACATGGTTTGGTTTTGGTTGTTGGCCCGACGGGCTCTGGTAAAACCACCACTTTAGCAGCAATGGTTGACCATATAAATAAATATTCTAACAAGCACATATTGACGATTGAAGATCCTGTCGAATATATCCATAAATCTGATCAATCTATTGTTGATCACCGTGAATTAGGCACTAGTACAAAATCTTTCCATAATGCACTGCGTAGTGCGCTTAGAGAAGATCCTGACGTGATTCTAGTCGGTGAAATGCGTGATATTGATACTATGCGTTTAGCACTTACTGCCGCAGAAACAGGGCATTTAGTCCTTTCAACATTACATACCAACTCTTCTTATGAGACAATTAGTCGAATTATTGACGGGTTTCCACCGCAGGATAAGGATTTAGTGCGTTCGATGCTTTCTACATCTCTGCAAGCTGTAATTTCACAAAGATTAGTCCTTAGTAAAGATCGTACAACTCGAGTGCCAATACATGAAATATTAATTAGTACACCTGCAATACGAAACTTAATTCGTGAAGGTCAAATCCCACAAATCTACTCAATGATGCAGGTTGGTGGTAAGGCAGGAATGGTCACTATGGAAGAAAGTGCTTCCAGATTAGTGCAAAGGGGTGTAATAGACAGGAACGTTTTAAAAGCATTATCATCACGTATATCTGATGGTGATAATAATATAGGTAATATGAATGACGATTAGACATCTTTTAGATATTAAAAGTCTCTCTGATTCTGATATAAAAAAGATTTTCTCTATTGCTAAGATATACCTTAAATCTCCAAAAAAACAATCACATAGTCAAGACTTAAAGGGCAGAACATTAATTAATCTATTCTTTGAGAACTCCACAAGGACGCGCTCATCTTTTGAAGTGGCCGCATATAACCTTGGTGCTAATGTCATAAATATTGATGTATCCACTTCTTCACTTAAAAAAGGCGAAAGCGAAATTGATACGGTGCTAACCTTATGTGCTATGCAGCCATCTTTTATTACAATTCGCCATAGTTTGGCAGGCTCGGTGCAGAGCTTAGCAAGGCATAGCAATGTGCCGATAATAAATTCTGGTGATGGTGCGCATTCACACCCAACTCAAGCATTGCTTGATGCATTTACAATTTTACAGAAGAAAGGCAAAATTAAAGGTCTAAATATTGCAATTTGTGGTGACATATTAAATAGCCGCGTAGCACGTTCAGATATTGAATTGCTTAAAAGATTAGGCGCTAATATACGACTTATAGCGCCGCCAACTTTGTTGCCTAAACATTACCTTGATAAGAGCGTTGGAATATACAGCGATATGAGTAAAGGGTTAAAAGATGTTGATGTAATAATCATGCTGCGCCTACAAAATGAAAGAATGGCAAATGCTCTTGTACCATCAATGGCGGAATATTATAAATTTTATGGGCTAGATAGAGAGAAGCTTGCCATAGCTAAACCAGATGCAATCATTCTGCACCCAGGTCCGATGAATCGTGGTGTTGAGATAGAAACAAATTTAGCTGATGACTCTAAGCGCTGCATGGTTTGGCAACAGGTTTCTTATGGCATCATCGTCCGCCAAGCTATTCTTTCCTTCTTGAAACCCTCTTAGATTTTTAGCCATAGGGTAAAAGCTCGTTCAAGCAGGACAGTCCCAAAGAATAACGCCAAAAATCCTCAGATTGACACTCAACGGGGTTTTTGTTAAGTGGCTTGTTTTCCCTTCGCTAAAACATAAAGTAAAATTGCAACGGTAATAGCAGCTAAAGAAAGGCCGAGCCAATTATATAGTTCACCCTTAGCAGTGGTAAGGGCGATGATGATTAATATAATATTGGTATTGCGAATTAGGTTTACGGTCTCGCTATGGTTTCGTCCTTTACGGACGGATTTCTGGAAGAAATGTTTTGAATGTGGCAGCCAAATCTTTTCTAAGCGTAACAATCGTTTAGTAATCGTCAAACTAGAGTCGGCCACATAATAAGCAGGTAAGATTAATGCTGCAGCCAAATAGCCAGAAATTGCAAGTTTGAGCAGTAAAAAGCCAATTAAAAAACCAAGAGGTACAGCCCCAGAATCGCCAAGGAAGATTTTAGCTGGGTGCCAATTCCAAGGTAAGAAGCCTAAGGTTGTAACTAATATGATAATGCTAAGATATAATATATAATCTGGAATTGGTAGTAAAGTAAGTGACTTTGAGGCAATGGCTAAGATAATGATGCCGACGGTAATGAATATTGTTTCAGTTGCGGTGATGCCGTCTATCCCATCCATAAAATTATATAAGTTAACAAACCATAACCAGAGAAAACCAGAAATGATTTGATCTAATAATGGTGGTAGGTAACCTCGAAAGACCATGCCTTCAGGGTTAGTGATGATAATTGCAGGGATGATAATGGCAATTTGTGTGATGATGCGAATGATTGGTGAGATGTGCCTTATATCATCAAAAAAAGAAATGATAAGAAGGATAGTTGCAAGGCAAAGGATAGTAGTGAAGTAAGGAAGGTTAAATTCCTGCTGTTGCGCGATAATATACCAACCTACTAAAATTATCGGGATCATAACCATACCAGCGCCAACTGGTGTTGGTGTTTCATGATTCGTGCGCTCGTTTTTTTGCGCAATGATTTGGTGCTTTATAAGAAAGTTAATTAGGTATTTTGTGCCTAATATACTTGTCAGAAAAACTGAAAGGGCAACAATTATGAGAAACATATAATACTTGTTATTAGAGAGAAAGTGACGTATTTAACTGCCAAAACAATATAGAATGCTACTTACATTATGGAAGAGAAAATTTTAATTATTGATTTCGGTTCGCAAGTTACACAACTAATCGCACGTCGTGTTCGTGAAATAGGTGTTTTCTCTGAAATCAGGAATTTTGATATTAGCGATGAAGAATTACTTGAGATCAACCCAAAAGCTATAATTCTCTCTGGTGGGCCTTCTTCAGTAAATTGTGATTTTGCACCAAAAGTCACTCATAAAATTTTCTCGCTAAAGGTGCCGATTTTAGGGATATGTTATGGTGAACAATTAATTTGTTCGGAGTTCGGTGCGAGCGTAACTAAATCTGCAAAACGCGAATTTGGTAAATCATTTATTACAATTAGCAAAAATAGTGAGCTGTTTAAAGATATTGCTCAAGAGGGTGACGAAGTCCAAGTATGGATGAGCCATGGTGATGCGGTGAGTTCTCTGCCAGAAGGTTTTGTAGCGATAGCGACAACACCAGATGCGCCATTTGCAGCGATCGAAAACAGTGCAAGGAAAATATATGCTGTGCAGTTCCACCCTGAAGTAGCACATACACCTTGCGGCACAAAACTATTGGAAAATTTTATCAGAAATATCGCTGGCTGCAAGGCGCAGTGGAACATGGATGATTATAAAGAAATCGCCATTGCGCAAATCAAAGAGCAAGTAGGGGATAAAAAAGTTATCTGCGCTTTAAGCGGCGGGGTGGATTCCACGGTAACGGCTATGTTGCTTAACCAGGCAATTGGTAAGAACTTAACCTGTGTTTTTGTAAATAATGGTTTGTTGCGTAAGGATGAAGCGGCACAGGTTAAGCAGCTTTTTAGTGAGAATTTTGATGTGAATTTTATCTATGTTGATGCGGCGGAAACCTTTCTTAGCAGGTTAAAAAATATTGACGATCCTGAGAAAAAACGCAAAATAATAGGCAATTTATTTATTGAGATTTTTGAAGAAGAAGCAAAAAAAATTGATGGAGTAGAGTTTTTAGCACAAGGAACTTTATACCCTGATGTGATCGAATCTCTTCACCCAACTGGTGGTGCAAGTTCGACGATTAAATCACATCATAACGTTGGTGGTTTGCCCGAAACGATGAATTTGAAACTAGTTGAGCCTTTGCGCGAGTTGTTTAAAGATGAAGTGCGTAAATTAGGTATTGCCTTAGGTGCCACGGAAGGTGCAGTATATCGTCACCCTTTCCCAGGGCCGGGTTTGGCAATCCGAGTATTGGGCGCGGTAGATAGCGAGAAGGTAAAAATCCTTCAGGAAGCAGATGCAATCTACATTGAAGAAATCAAAAAACATGGTCTCTATCGTGAAATTTGGCAAGCATTTGTGGTTTTGTTGCCAGTGAAGACAGTCGGTGTAATGGGCGATAGTAGAACATATGAATATGTTGCGGCAATGCGCGCAGTTACATCAAGTGATGGTATGACAGCAGATTTTTATCAATTCTCACATGAGTTTTTAGGCAAAGTATCAAGCCGCATAGTTAATGAGGTAGAGGGGATAAATCGTGTTACTTATGATGTTACCTCAAAACCCCCCGCTACTATCGAGTGGGAATAAAAATCTAATTCTTTTGCACTCTTTTTAACACATAACCTTTACTCATTTCGACTCGTGTATGTAGAATACACTTCGCTCAATCGCAAAGGACATGCGTCAAAAATAGAAGCAAAATTTATTAGATTTTACAAATCTAATTCTTTTTTGGGTGCTTTTTGCGCCCTTTTTAGCAAATGTCCTACTTTCATTCAGGTCACGTATGAAGTATACGCTCCCCTCACTCAAGTAGGACATTTACTAAAAATCATCACAAAAATCCCTCCAAAAAACCTCTATCATTTACATCGCTAAGTCATTTACGTTGTTTACGCGCTCAGAATTGTAGAAGTTATACCAAATATCTTTAATAATTATACATTTGCAGTAGGTAAAATTAGATGAGAGAGCGAGTAGAATTGAGAGTGTAATAGCCGAGGCTATTGCCGAGCAATTGTGCGATGCTATGTCGCTAATTTTACCACTGCCCTTAGGGTTATGGCTGAGGAGAGAAGGTCATCTGCTAAATGACCGCATATTGCATGTTAAGGAAGTGGTGCCCAGACGCGGATTCGAACCACGGACACAAGGATTTTCAGTCCTTTGCTCTACCAACTGAGCTATCTGGGCAAATATATAGAAAGACGAGGCAAATCTATATTGGGAGTAGTGTGCAAAGTCAATCAGAACCTTTTACTTTTGGCACATAGTCCCTATAATCCCGCAAATTTACAGTATTTTATAATTATGAATATTCTTGCATTTGATAGTTCGATTGGTTCTTGCTCTGTAGCTTTGCTTATCGGTGATGAGTTGATTAGTAAAGTTGAAAAGCGTGAAATGGCTCAGGCTGAAAGGCTTGTTAGTCTGGTCGATGAGGTAATGGAGTCGTCCAATATAGGCTATGCAGATCTTGATTTTGTTGCTGTTAGTCGTGGGCCGGGAAGCTTTACGGGGATTCGCATAGGGATAGCCGCCGCCAAGGCATTCGGTTTAGCGCTGGATATTCCAGTAATGGGGTTTGATAATTTTCAAATTGTGGCGCAAGAAGCTCGGCAAAAATCACTTGGTGAAATCATAGTTTTATTCGAAGCTGGTAAAGGAAAAACAGAATGTTACGCCGCAATTTTGAGTAGTGATGGGTGCTACGTTAGTGAGCCAAAAGTGATGGATTATGAGCAGTTAGTGGCAGTAGCAAAGCAAGGGGAGTATATCATAGTTGGCAATATCAGCGCAGAATTAAAATCACTTTTGTCGACTAACCATGAAAGTCTTGAAAATATTAATTTCCCGCAAGCGCAACATCTAGCGCAGCTTGCTAAAGCTAACCATGCGTTGCCACAAAAACATCCCCCAACTCCTCTTTATCTGCGTAAGTCTTATGTGGATTGATTTGTAACAACCCGAGGTTTGTGAAATTTTTTATAGACTATGTTGCGCAGGTAATTTAGGGTATTGCCAATAGAAATATTGAAATTTTGGTGGCGGATGTTTAAAAAACAAAAGGAGCTTAGCGCAGAAGGAAGTAGAACCTTATCATCAAAAAACATAGGGCGCAATTGGTATCAAGACCGTTACACTTTTATCACTATTCAGCGTAATATTCTTGCGCTACTTTCGTTTGTCATGGCCGTGACTATCCTTGGTGGCCTTGCTTATATGTATATACTTAGCCAAAGCAAATCTATTGAACCTGTAGTCATAGAGATTGAAGAGAAGACAGGCATCCCTGCCGTGGTAGACCAAATGACCAAGGCGGAATATACAGCTAATCAAGTGATGCAAAAATACTTTTTATTTAAATATTTAAAAGCTCGTGAAGGTTATGATATAGCAACATATCGCTATAATTATTATACAGTTGTAAGGTTACTATCTAGCTCAAATATCTTTAGTAGTTTTTATTCGCAAGTTTCAACTCGTAATGAAAATAGCCCAGTGAATAAATATGGTAGGGAAGTAATTTTAGTGCCGCAGATAAAGTCAATGCAAGCCCTTACATCAGAGAAAGACACTATGCAAATAAGGTTCTTAATAAAACATATTCGCGGGTCTTTTTTGCAAAAAGAAGAGCATAGAATCGCAATCATCAAATTTGGTTTCGCCAATATGGCGCTGAACCAGCAAGAAGTATTAGAGAACCCTCTTGGCTTTCAGGTCTATGAGTATAAGGTTGACGAAGACTTTGTAGGTAAATGATGAATTTAAAGAAGATTATTTTTTATGGCTTGGTGATTTTCTATTTGCAGCCTGCATTTGCACTAGTGCCGATTACAACTGATGCGCGGATCAAAACTTTAGTATATAACGAGAATGAAGTTTTTCGCCTGAAGTTTCACTATAATTACCAATCTTATATAGAGCTTAGTGAAGATGAGAAAATAGAGATTCTCTCAGTTGGTGATAATTATTCATGGCAAATTAACCCTGCGGATAACAGGATTTTTATTAAGCCTTTAGAAGCTGGAGTAAAAACTAATATGACGCTTATTACCAATCGTCGTAATTATCATTTTGAAATAATATCGAGTGATAGCAATGAAAGTGAAGGAGATGAAGAGTTAGTCTATGTTGCTAGATTCTTTTATCCTGATACAACATACGATTATCTTCAGGCAATACGAGTGAAGAAGCCATATGAAGCAACAGAATTAAAAGTTTTAGCTACTCCAGTTATAACAGGAAATGCTACAGAATCTAAAATAGCAGCGCCACTTCCGCCTGCTAACATCGTTGCTGCGAATGATGTCAGACCAGTTTCAAGTGCTTTGCCACCAATTCCGCCACGTGTTTTAGAGGCTAGGCCAGAGCCATGGGAGCCTCCTCCGCAAAGGGATGGTTTAAATTATAAATATAGTCTTGTTGGTCCTGAATCAGAAGTTACTCCAGGTAAAGTATATGATGATGGAAGATACACATATTTTGAATTTCCAACTGGTAATATACCTGATATCTTCTATGTAAATGCTGATGGTAGTGAAACTCCAGTAAGGTATGACTTGCAGGACGGAGTTGTCGTCGTTGATAGTATTTCTTGGCAATTTTCTATAAGAAAAGGTACTAGGTTAAATTGCATATTTAACGAAAGTAAGATCTATTTTTAGGGAGTAATATTTATGGCAGAGGAGGAGAAAAACTACGATCAGGCACAAAGTAATTTTCAAGCTGATGGTCAAGCTGAGGAAAGTTATCCAGCACTTGAATATGAAGAATATGATCCTGCAGATGTAGATAATAATGTTAGCTCAGTAGCGGCAAGCCCAGCTGGGAGGGCGGCTATTTTTATAGTTATGGCTATTTTTCTAGTAGTGATAGTTTATTATATTTTTTCTTCAGGCGAAGAAGCACCAACTCAAACCGCAGAGGATATAGCAGCCGCACAACAGGTTGTGAGTGTTGCGCCTGTACCACAGGATTTGAGTAGCCCTATAGCTGAAGATATATCATCTAATAAGAATCAAGCAGATTTGTTATCTCTGGATGTACCTACTCCCCCAGCTTTAAGTGAACAAGCTGATGTAAAATTTGACGATGATTTTTTATCAGACTTGTCGGATAACAACATTCCTGATGCTACGAGTGATATAACCCCACCTGCGCCGGTTGCAAATAAAACTGAATTAGCACCAATGATTATCATAGGTGGGGGAGGGCAAGAATATAATGGAGATGGTTCCTTTATTGCAAATACAGCAGCGGATAGTGCTGAAGCCACAAAGCTGCCATATCCCTCTAGAACCGTAGCACAAGGCAAGCTAATTACGGCAGTTTTAGAGAGTGCAATTAATACTGATTTCCCTGGCTCTGTTAGAGCAATAGTTAGTCGTGATGTCTATGCAGAAGAGGGTAGAGCAATCCTTATTCCAAAAGGTTCCCGTATAATTGGCGCTTATGCAGGCTCTGCTAAAAGAGGGCAAAATAGAGTATTTATTACTTGGGGAAGATTAATCAGGCCTGATTCGATTGACATTAGGATTGATTCACCAGGAACGGATCAATTCGGCAGGGCTGGTGTGCAGGGTTTTGTTGATAATAAATATTTAGAGATATTCAATAATTCTATTTTACTTAGTATGCTAACAATTGGTACAGCATATGCACTCGAAGAATCAACGAGCACAGATGGTGTTTCGGAAACAACTAGGACAGATGGTAGTACTACAACTTCAGGTAAACCATCAGATTTTGCAGCGCAGGAGATTATTGATACTATAGGTGGCACGGCTCAAACGGTTTTAGAAGGTTTGTTAAACGTTTCTCCAACCATCACTGTGCCGCATGGTACAAGGATAAAGGTATTTGTTAATAAAGATCTGATTTTTCCAGATAGTGTAACAACGCAAGATATAAGATATATTAGATGACAGTCGCAGCATTAGAAACATATCTCGCTCCATTAAAACGCTTGCTTAGTCAGGAAGGTGTTAATGAGGTCTCGATTAACCGCGTTGGTGAGGCTTGGGTAGAGAAGAATGGGGATATAACGCGTGAGCTAATTCCTGAATTTGATGTTGAACATCTAAAATCACTTGGGCGTTTGATTGCTCAATCCACTGAACAAAAAATTAGTGAAGAAGCGCCATTGCTTTCTGCAACATTGCCTTCTGGCTATCGTATTCAAATTGTATTTCCGCCAGCTTGTGAGGCCGGTAACGTTGTGATGTCTATCAGGAAGCAATCTACCTTAAAATGGACATTGGATGATTATGAAAAAATGGGTGCTTTTGATAGCACAACAATTGAACAAAAAGAAGACGAAAGCAATGTAATTCTAAATGAATTACTTGCCAAAGGAGATATCAAAACTTTTCTAGAAAAAGCCGTTCTATTTAAAAAGAACATCATAGTTAGCGGTGGTACGTCAACTGGTAAAACAACATTTACTAATGCAACCTTGCGTTCGATTCCAAAAGAGGAGAGATTAATTACGGTGGAAGATGCTAGAGAGGTTGATTTAAGTTCACATGAAAATTGTGTACACTTGCTTTCCTCAAAAGGTGGGCAGGGTAGGGCAAATGTTACTACGCAAGATTTGATCGAAGCATGTTTACGTCTACGTCCTGATAGGATAATAGTTGGGGAGTTAAGAGGCGCAGAGGCATTTAGTTTTTTAAGGGCGATTAATACTGGTCACCCAGGGTCGATTTCCACATTACATGCGGACACACCTGAGATGGCAATTGAGCAACTTAAATTAATGGTTATGCAGGCTGGGTTAGGGATCCCACCTGATCAAATAAAAGACTATATCCTCAATGTTATTGATATTGTTATTCAGCTAAAGAGAGCTGAAAAAGGAAGAAGATATATTTCTGAAGTATATTTCAAAGGAAAAAAATAATGGATTATAAGGTCAAGAATTTAACATTATTCCTTGTACTGTTTGCAGTAATTTTTGCTATATTATTTTATATCACTGGCGCAATTGCGATTTCAACAATACGTAGCCCAGCCGCTATGATGAAGGTAATTAGTAATTATAATATTTTTGTGCAGTTTCAAATTATCTGGGCGGAATTAAATAAATTCTGGAAGTTTTGGTTTGCACACCGTGATCAAATTACTCTATCAACCCAACATTACTTTTTCTTGAAGCTGCAATTGGCAACCTTCATACCATCTGGTTCTTTTTTAATTATATTATTATTATTTAGAGCGCCGATTGTAGATTTTCGTCCATTCAAACCAAAAGAGTCAGTGCATGGTAATGCAAAATGGGCCAGTATGAGTGATATAAGAAAAGCGGGTTTGCGTTCAAAAACTGGATTGCTAGTTGGTCAGGATAGAAAAGGCTATTTAATAGCTCCTGGTTATCAACATTGTTTACTTTTCGCACCTACTGGTTCTGGAAAGGGTGTGGGTTTCGTTATACCAAACCTTCTTTTTTGGAAGGATTCTGTGATTATCCATGATATTAAATTAGAAAACTTTGAACTTACTAGTGGCTATCGTCAGAAAAAATTAAAACAAAAAGTTTATCTATGGAATCCTGCTGATCCTGATGGTATTAGCCATTGTTATAATCCGCTAGATTTTGTCAGTAAGAAATCAGGGCAGATGGTGGATGATGTGCAAAAAATTGCTAATTTACTTTTGCCTGAGCAAGAGTTTTGGCAGAATGAAGCCAGAAGCCTTATCATCGGGGTTATGCTATATTTAGTTGCCGATAAAAACAAAGTTACTTCTTTTGGTGAGGTCGTCAGGATGCTTCGCAGTGATGATGTCGTATATAATTTAGCGGTAGTTCTTGATACTATGGGCAAGGAGATTCATCCAGTTTCCTATATGAATATTGCCGCATTCCTACAAAAGGCGGATAAGGAAAGGTCAGGTGTGATTTCTACAGCAAATTCCTCGCTAGAATTATGGTCGAATCCTTTAATTGACACCACGACAGCTAGTAGTGATTTTGATATTAGAAATTTTAAAACGGATTTAACTACCGTATATGTTGGCTTGACGCCAGATAATATCAATCGTCTACAACCTTTAATGAAGATTTTTTATCAACAAGCATCAGCATCTCTAACGGCGCATACGCCAAGGAAGGGAGATAAATTTGGTGTGTTATTCATGATGGATGAGTTTCCAACTTTAGGTAAAATGGAGCAGTTCCAAACGGGTATTGCATATTTTCGTGGTTATAATGTTAGGCTATTTTTAATCATCCAAGATACTGAGCAATTAAAAGGTATTTATGAAGAAGCAGGAATGAACTCATTCCTTTCAAATTCTACTTATCGAGTTACGTTTTCAGCCAATAATATGGAAACAGCTAATTTGATCTCGCAGCTAGTTGGTAATAAAACCATGTCGCAAGAATCAGTCAATAAACCAAAATTCTTTGATTTAAATCCTGCATCACGTTCATTACATGTTTCAGAAGTGCAAAGAGCACTTTTACTGCCGCAGGAAGTTATCTCATTGCCGCGGGATGAACAGATACTTTTAATTGAGGCGAGCCCACCAATTAAAAGCAAAAAGATTTTCTACTATAAGGACAAGTTCTTTACAAAAAAATTAATGAAGCAAACTGATGTTCCGCATCAGGAGCCTTATATACCAGCGCCAAAAGCCCGAGAACCAAAAAGTTAGCCTTTTGGCGTGCTTTTTGATGCATAACCTTCACTCATTTCGACTCGTGTACTAAACCGTACACGTCGCTCATTCATTCAGGACATGCATCAAAAATCATCACAAAAATTTCTAA
>JAWUXM010000006.1:0-7471 GCA_034111325.1 Rickettsiales bacterium | reverse complement strand
GTGATCAAATCAGCTCTGGCTCTGCATGGATCATAGTAAAAAACAAAGACGTAATCGACTCAATCGAAATTGGTAATTTTATCCTCGTGCAATATAAAAAAGGCTTTGGTGGGAAGCTTAAAGATATTGGCCGCGTCATTGGCGAAGGGGCAGATACTCTAGGCGAAAGCAGTGCCTCTACCTTCCGTTAGTCAAAACATATCCATAACACCCCCCCCCGCCCACGACACCCCTCTTATTAGAGGGGAATTACATCTCACTTCTTGCAGAACAAGAATTAGGATATTTAGATATAAAATCTGCGGATTTTTGTGATGGTTTTTAGTCAATGTCTTTTATAAGTGAGCGAACATGTACATCTTCGTGCATGAACGAAATAAATAAAAGTTATTGGCTAAAAAGGGCACAAAAAGACCATATTTTAGCGTTGGTGGCGGAGCATGAACGGAGCCTGTGACAAGGTGAAGACAAGGCTAAGCGGCAACATACCGAAGACTTTAAAACTTACCCAAAACTCTTCTGGATAATTACGCCAGATTACTTCATTTACTACTGCTAAAAAGATAAAGAAAAGTCCCCAACGTTTGGCTAAGATAAACCAATATTTATCTTCCATAGCGAATACACCATCAAACAGATATTTTAGAAATGGCTTTTTAAATGCTACGCCACCCCATAAAACCAAAGCAAAGAGAACATTAAGAATTGTTGGTTTAAGTTTGATAAAAATATCATCATGCAAGAACCATGTTAGACCGCCAAAAACCCCAACCAGCAAGGCAGAAATTAGAGGCATTAGCGCTAGTTTCTTTGTTAAGAAATAGATAAAGGCAAGTGATATGAAGGAGGATATTACCAGAACTCCCGTTGCCAAAAACAGGTCGTATTTTTTAAATATGATAAAAAACAAAATCAATGGCAAGAACTCGGCTAGGCTTTTACAAAAATGACGCATGGCTTAATAATTAATAAGTTATGTTATAAAATTCTTACTATCTTCTAATTATCATCATAATTCCAACATTCAGATTAGCAATCTGAGGGATTTTGTGATGATTTTTAGTAAATGTCCTGTTTGAGCGAGTGAAGGTATACTGCATACCTGACTTGAGTGAAAACAGGACATTTACTAAAAAGGGCGCAAGAGAACCAGATTTGTTTAAAAATACTTTAAAAAGCGTACCTCTACATAATCATCTCTTCTCAAATTATACGCAAAATCCTGCTCATCAACATTAAAAAAAGATTGGGCGGTAATTTCTATTTTTGAGTTTGTGAAAACCCGTTTTGAAAATTCCAGCAAAAAAGACGAAGTATAGTTTTTATTATCAACTGTAAACCCCGCTAAAAGCTCACTACTAGCGATATCATTAAAGGTTAGGCGAATGGCTGCAAAACTATCATTTTGCTGCACAGCTTTGCTTGTCCCTAAGGTTTTACCGCGATTATCATAGAGATGTTCGTAGATATAGCCTAAATCCGCACTGCTATCAAATATGCCATAGCTGCTATATTCAAAGCCAGCCACGCTAGCAAAAATATTCTCTTTTGCATCTTCTATATAGGCGGCTTCTAATTTTAACAAAAGCGCATCGAAAGTCCCCTGTAGATCTAGCGAAGTTTGATTAATCAATTCATAGTGCGGCACGAATTTGTTATCCTTTAAAACTAAACGTGCCTCACGGCTTGTACCATAAAAATGTGCCACGCCAATGTCAAAGTCTCCAATTGCCTGACTATAACGCAATGCATAATCTACGTGTTTTTCCTTTTGTGATGATTCGTAAGTTGAACGATGATTATCAATTAGTGTGGCAGTTCGCAAACGTGATTTGGCTCCTAGGAACTGACGTTCACGAAACCCTGGCAATATGTAAGCACTGACTATTCCCCAATCATTTATTTTCTTGAGCTCTACCATTTGCTGCCCAAGTTTTTCTTCACCATCAGCAGATTCAAGACTATCTGTTTGATTGATGATATCTACTAAATGACGTGATTCAGTAACTCCCCAAAAAACTTTAGAGACGCCAAATTTTGCTTCATAAGAATCACCAACATGTAAATAGTTAAATTCACGCACATCGAAATGTGTCCTATCGCTATCCGCCGAATCAGCGCGATAAAATAACTCAGCGGTAAAAGCTTTTTTTCTGTCGTCTGATTCTACATAATATTCTGGTGAGATCAGGAAAGATGCTTGGTTACGACGTTGCTCATCATAAGATGGTGATTGCGGAAAGAGCCTCGCTTCTGTACCAATATAGCCAGAAATTTTCTCTTCTGCCGCAAAAACATTTAATGGCAAGATTAGCAGACAACACAGGAAAATGATTCGCATTAAAAACCTGTGTTCTCTTTCATAAAATTCACCTCCGCTGGGGTTGAGAAACGCCCTAGGATTTCATTACGGTGTGGGAAACGCCCAAAACGGTCAATGATGTCTTTATGTGCAACCGCAGAATTATAATTCGCTGGTAACGTCTTAAAAAGCTCAAGTGACTTTGCTTGCATCTCACGATTTTCACTATGCATAAAAGGCATATACAGAAAAGATTTGCCCTCATCGCTTAATTGCTGATCAAACTCATTATCAATTGCATGTTGAGAGATTTCTAGAGCTTTACTATCTGTTGCAAAAGCACGCGCATTATCACGAAACATATTACGTGGGAATTGATCAAGCAGGATTACCAATGCTAAGCAAGCTTGCGGATGACTTATCCAATCATTGAGCTCTCCTCTTGCGGCCTCTCCGTATAAATCTTCAAAATGAGTTTTGATCTTTTCGTCAAACTCAGGAGATTTAGCAAACCAATTTGGCTTGGTATTTTCGGCGAACCAGAAGTCTATTATTTTGCCTGATCTAATCATCTAATCCTCTTTAAAGCGTTTTTATCAAAGTCGTTTTCAGTGAAGCCATTTTTAAATTTAAACTCATCAAACGATAGAATCGTTGATTTACCATTTTGATGATTCTTCATAGTTAAAGTTCTAGCACGCCAATATTTACCAAGATATTGTTTATAATTGCTAAAGGTTAAAGTTTTCAGTAATTCACCTTTGCGATCATAGTAATCCGAACGGCGCATTTGGAAATATTTGCTATCTGTCCAAGTAATATGTTTGGTGTAACCTGAATTTTCATAAAGTGGGTAACGCTCAGTTACATAACACTCAAACTCACCGCATTTTTCAGTACGAATATATTTATAATCATATTTACCAATCTCACGACTAGTGAAATCCTCATAAGCAAATTCACTACCCATAAAAGGCCCTGATTTATTTTTTGAAGAGATTCTTTTCACTCGTTTCAAAGCTGGCAAATAAATCCATTGATCGTCCGCCTCTAAAATTTTAGCATGCGAAAGAAGCGCCGTCCCCTTAATATCGGCTGGCTCATCAAAAATATTCAATGAATAATCACCTAATGTTTCATCATCTATTTCAAAAACTCTTTGGCGCATTTTACGAGTAGTTTTCTCACCATAATTATTAATCAGCACCATATTCAAAATTGATTCACTATCCTTAAAGCCAACATCACGCAACTCTGTTTCAACAGCAATTTGTTTACCGACGGCTTTTGCATCACCTGAGAGATCAAATGCTGCAGCTGAATGCGCTATAAATAAAGTGATAATTAACAGTAGTTTTTTCATTTTGTATCTTTCCTCGATAATAAAATTAATAATGGTGGCAGCAATAAGAAGTCTGCAATTAGTGCCATAATAATTATAATTGCATTAAGTAAACCCATGCGTGAATTCATCGCAAATGGTGATAGAGTTAAAACTAAAAATCCACAAGCGATAATCACTGAAGTTATGATAATTGCCATACCGACATTGGCAAATGAATAGCGTACTGCATCCTCCGCAGACATGCCTTTTTCATTTCTAGCGCGTATATATTTGCTCAAAAAATGAATCGTGTCATCGACAATGATTCCAAGACACATAGCCGTTACAAATGCGACATCCATTCCTACGACGCCACTAATTAGATACCAAATTCCAAACGCCATAATTGCGGGAACAATGTTTGGCACAAGACTGATTAAACCAAGCTTTAGGCTTTTTAGAGCAAAAATCAAAATGAAGGAAATTAGCACTAACGATGCCGCCGTGCCTTTAAACATAGAATTAATATTACGCTCAGCAATATAAGAGAACATCACAGCAGGTCCAACACCATTAGCGTGCATATGTTTCGGCATATTATCAACGAGCCATTTATCAGCCCGCTCTGTAATGGAGCGCATCTCTATGCTCGAGACGTTATATAGAGTCGCCGTTAATTTTGTTGCTGATTTATGAATATTGATTTGATTATTTAAATCCAGCCCATATGGCAAACTAAATTCGTAAAGTAGCAAATATTGCGCCGCTAAATTTTTATCCTCAGGAATGCGATAATAATCTAGATCATCAGCATGCATATTTTTATTGAGGCGTTTGAACACATCAGTGATTGAATTTACATGCGAGACTTCTGGTTGCGCTTCTAACCAATGTTGAAACTTCTCAAGATTGCGTAAATATTCAGGTGAGCTAATAGTATTAGCTCCGCCACTACCTAGATCAAATTCAACCTGATAAATCCCAGTTAAGTTCTTGTTTGCGAAATCTGTATCACGTCGAAATTCAATGCTATCATCGAAATATTCCACAAAGCGATCACTCACTTCGATCTTGGGAATAAGTATCGCTAAGCCAATAACTATAATAGACATTACGGGTAATAATATCCTGCGCTTAGCAATTACAAAATTAGCAAAATGCTCAAGTAAAAGTGGCTTGGCTTCAACTGTCTCAATCTTTTTTACCTTCACTGGTAAAATAGCAATCATCGCGGGCAAGAAGGTTGTTGAATAAATATAAGCAGCTGCAATCCCCATGGCAGCGATATTACCTAAATCATGAAATGGTGGCGAGTCACTAAAATTCAGCGAAAGAAAACCAATAATTGTCGTAATCGAAGTTAAGAAAACAGGCGCTTTATTGATCCGAATAGCCTCAATAATTGCCTCTTCTTTTTTACGATGATGATAGCGCATCTCCTTGAGCATCGTCACTAAAATATGGATCGAATCTGCCACTGCTAAAGTTAAAATAATCGTCGGGGCAATCGCCGAGGGTGGGGTAAGGTAAAAACCCATATAGCCTGCAATCCCCATGGCAATTAGCGCTGAAAAACCAATCACCAAAACCCCAACTAATGTGCAGCTAACAGAACGCAACATTGCATACATGATGATGATAATCACTAAATACATCGCTGGCACAAGAGTGCTAGAGTCCTGTATGGAGGCGGAAACAAAAGCGTTATTTAGCATCACCACGCCAGTTATGGCAATTGTATGCTCTGGATATTTTGTGAGGATTTTATCCCGCAAATCTCGGGCAAATTTCGCAACAACCAAAGCCGCTTCTGGCTTGTCTTCATCCATCTGAATCGTGACATTAATCGCTGTCGTTTTGCTATCTGCTGAAATTAGACGATTGAGTATAATTGGCTCATTGAGCGCTATAGTTTTACGCCTTCGCAATGCTTCTTCATTAAGCTCTAGCGGATCTTCAATTAAATCTTCAACGATTAACTCATCTTCGCCTTCAGCGTAAGAATATTGATAATTGGTAATTGAATCAACACGGCTCGCATAAGGCATTTGCCATGATTCTTTGGTTAATTCCTTAATTGCTTGCAAAGTCTCCTGATTAAACACCTCACCCTTTTTTGGCTGAACAACAAACATCACATTATCTGACTTGCTGTAAGTACGCTGTAAATGCTCAAAGGCGATTAATTGCGGATTATCTGGGCCAAAGAACACCTGATAGTTTGACTTGAAATACAGATTCCCTGCGCCTTTACCAAGCACTAACGCAAGGATTATAAACATACTCGCAACTATCCATTTATGTTTTACGACGAATGTCGCATATTTTTTAGCAAAATTATCTAGATTCATAAATGAGAATTTGTATGATGGGGAAAACCGCAGTAAAAGCTAATTTTATTAAAATAAAAGGAAGAACTTATGCCATTATCAAAACCTTCACGAGAAGTTTCAAATTATCAACCAGATGACCTTGGAATTGAAATAGTTAAAGCCGTTGAAACAGGTATAAACCGCACATTAGATAGCTCGCTAAAATATTCCCCCTTGAAATTATTCGTAAAACTTTTCAAAGCGGGTAACCCCGCAACAATGAACTATGTGCGTGAGCGGGCTCGCCATGACATTTTGGAAGAATTACACTCCTTACAAAATTTCAATGAGAGTCTTTTTATTAAAGTAGATGAATATTTCACTCCAGCAGGGCGGATATTGCTCAATGCCTCTTACTCAACGGGAATTCGCATTATCAGAGAAAATGCAACAATTTCTGGTGGTTTCAAGATGGTTACTAATGCTGATGTAAGAAATGCAGTTTATGATGACATATTAATCAGCATCAAAACTGCTGGCTGGCGGATTTTAGGGCATGCTATGCCTCCACAAGAAAACCCTAATATCCCCCCTCCGGAGGCAATCGCAAACCCTGAAGGAGATCTGGGATAAACACACTCCTCTATTTAAAAGATCGGCCAACATCTCTGACCCTATCAGCAGGCTTCTCCCTCTCCGCGTCTATTCTCTTTCTTGCTTCCTGTGTAATTCCTTGTGTGGGAGCTCGGCTATCCTGCTCTGGCTCCCGCTGAGACGGCGGATGACCATCACTACGTATATAACCAACAGCCGCAACGCCTACTAATGCAACGGGAACCATTAATATACCCGCAATCTCAAGAGGTATGATACCAACCCCTCCTAACACTGCTAATACTAAAATTCCTATTAATGCTGTAACAATTGCTGCAATTGTATTATTAGTTTTTTGCTTATCTCTATCAATATCTGTTGTATCCGGAGCAGGATCTTGCTTTTGCTGCTTTTGCCTTTGCTTTTGCTCTTGCGTTACTCCGCTTTCAAATGGTGGAGTTAGCGAATGAGGATTCAGTTCTACCAATGGTTCTATTCTAGACAACTCCTCTAAAGATGTTATTGTTTTAAATCTATCAGATAGTGCCAATGGAGCTGTTGCGTTTATTTGAGTAGTCTCTTGCTCTTGCTCTTGCTCTTGCTCTTGCTCTTGCTCTTGCTCTTGCTCTTGCTCTTGCTCTTGCAACTGAGGGCTTACTGGAAAACCCTCCCCCAAATTCTCTCCTATAGTCTCTTCTCCCGTAACATGAGACTTCAGATTTCGATCTGCTTTTAGCTTAGCTATTTCTGCAAGCGCTTCCTTCTCTTCAGCTGCCATGGGTGATAAACCCCCTATTTCATCCTGATATATAGTAGCCTGTGCATCTTCTATTTTAGGTCCTATACGTGCTCTGAGCTCATCTATCTTTGCACGACTCACTTGCGGAGTTTTAGTTGCAGCAATGTCTTGATCAGGTGACACCACATCTTGAACCGGAG
>JAWUXM010000005.1:0-15863 GCA_034111325.1 Rickettsiales bacterium | reverse complement strand
GTCAAACAAGGCAGCGGAAATGTTATTCGCTTTAGCATTTTTAAGGTCTAAGCGATTTGCTTTTAATATCTCAGCAATATTCTCCTCAAGGAGTTTGGCAGCTGTGAGCAAAGCTGAGTTCTTTTGTTTTGTTGAGCTATTTGCTAAAATCATATAAGCCTCTTTGGCTTGCTTGGCGATGGTAAGAATTACGTTATTTATTTCAGTCATGTGTTTTGCTATATATTTATATATGGGAAATGTAACTACATTGAGTCTTTAATCAATCTTTAAGGGTGTTGTTTTGCTGGCTATAATTTTGAGACGGGTATCGCCATAAGAAGTGAACCCATTTTTAAACTTGAATTTGGCACAGAGTATTAGATGTTCTTATGCTGCTGTAAGGAAATGTTTTTATTCTCTCAAAGTCGCCAATGGTAGTGTTTTATAACTCTAACTGTTATTTCCAAAAAGATCATCCAGCGTGGCGCTTGCTAAAAGATCTTTTAATTTTGTATATCTTGGTCCTTGTGGTCTTAGGTAGGGATCATCACCAATTGAAATATCATTGTTTAATTTTACAACATCCTTAAGATATATTTTATACTTATCCCCATCTTCATATAATTCAATTTTGTCAACCTCGCCATAATGAGTAAGGGCAGAAATTGGCGCAACTTGATAAATTGCTAAATACTTGATTGATGAGATGTTTTCTTTTTTAATGCGAACTGCCCACCATGCTTTTTGATCTAAAAATGCCGTTTTAAAGCCATCTTTTTTAGCAGCGCATATTAAGGTATCAAAGCCATTATTTTTTATATCATTTTTGATTGTTAATTCTCCCTCCCTTTCTTCTTGCACACCTTGAAATTCAAACAGTTCTTCAAGATTAAAGTCTTTCTTTTTTTGATTAAGAAAAGGCTGCGATACTTCTGATCTATGTCATCAAAGTGCTTTAACACAAGACTAGCTAAATCTTCGCCGTCAATTAGTTTTACAGAAACCTTGCCAGCCGCTTCTGCCTCTACTTGAGCTTGTTTTGAAAAACTTGATAAGGTTATAAAACAAGCATGCTCACCTTGGGCAAGTGTCCCCCTCATCGCTAAAATATCTTTGTTCCCAATAGAGCCCTTCATTCTTTTTACTTGCACTCTTAAGATGATTTCGGCTATTCCATCAACATTTAAAATGCCGTTAACATCAATTCCCTTATCTCCAACATATTGAGTTGTGGTTGCTTTAAAGCCAATGATTGAAAGTAAATGGCTGGCAAACTCTTCAAACTCCTTGCCATCCAATTCAAATAATCCATTTATAATTACATCTCTTATTCGCTCTGGTTGTTCTGCTGGTGTAATTGATTTTCCATCAATTAAAGACTGAATTTCACCAGAATATTTATCTAGTGAAAAGATAGTTAATGTTGCTCCAAGTGAATATGTTAAATTAGAAGACATATCTTGTTTTTTTAAGATAGTATCTAACCACTTAACTTGGTGCCTGTGTTTGTATGGGCAGGCATCTGTGGGGTTGGTTTTGTAATTGTAGTTTCCAGTAATTATGCCAACTGAATATTGTCCATTACCAATTGGTGATAAAACTACATCGTTATGTTGAAGTTCTTTAAAGCGAAATATTTGACCAGCCTGAACCCCTAATTGTGAATTGGTATAGTTGGGATACGATTTAATTAAGTTTTGTTTTAAATCTTCGATATTGTTTATTTTATTTAGGTCAATTTCTAAATCTTCCCATCCTATTGCTATAAAGTTATTTTTTTTGGCCTCGTTTATATATTTAGACCCTTCTCCAACTCTAACTAAGTAATATGTCATGAATTTATTTATTCTTTGTTAGCTAATGTTTCCTTATCAACTTTGATCCAAGCCTAGTTCTTTTGTTGTGTTGAGCTATTTGCTAAAACCATATAAGCCTCTTTGGCTTGCTTGGCGATGGTAAGAATTACGTTATTTATTTCAGTCATGTGTTTTATATAAGTTTTGAGTGCCAATATAACGCGATAAAATAAAAATGCCATAGGCTTGTATGGTTAGCAGAAATTAGATACTTGTTTAACGGCTATTAAAACTATCCTTGCTAGAGTTAGGGCCATCTAACATAGAAATAATATCATCTATGATATCTATAGAGGTTGGTTTTGTTGTTTGCTTAACCTTCTCTTGCCATGGTGCTACTTGTTTATCAGCCACTTCCTTATCACCACTTTGTGCTGTTTCCATGTCTGAAGATAGACGAGATTGTAACTCTTCTCTTTGACCAGCGTTGTTGATAGCTATAAAGGCAAGTTCCATATATTGGTCAATTATAGTTTGTCTGGTTTGGAGTTGGGTTAAATTCTGATAAACTGCTTTCAGATCAACATCTTCTAGCTCTATTTTTTTCTCTTTTCCTGAAAATAAAACTGCAATAACTCTTGGACATTTTTTATTTTTCTTTAAGAAAAGAGCGGCGTTATCTTCTTGACCTGCTTTTAATTTTTTTGATTCATCCAATAGTTGATTAAGGGTAATGGAAACTAATGAAGGATGTTTGTCTGATACTGCAAGGTCAGCAATGTTTTTGCCTTTTTTGCCTTCTTGATCCTTTTTGAATAAATCTACATATTCACTGTCAAAAATAAAATACGCTTCCTTATAGCCGTTTCTAGCTATTGAAAATGCAAATTCTTGCAGTTCTTCTCTAAATTGACTTTTGTTACCTACTTTATCATATGCTTTTTTTACTGTTGCAGCCAACATAAGCCATGGCGCTTCATAGAGTGTTCCATAATCGGGCTGACCATCCTTGAATTTTATATCTTTTTTTAGAGAAAAGGCTTGGCTAATAAAAAGTCCTTGATTCTGATTACGTGCAAAAATAAGGTCTGGTTCTGTTTGTAATATACTATCTATGGATTTAACAGCTTCAACTCTTAACTCGACTGCGACGCTGTCATCAGCGATTATTATTAGGTTTTTAAATATTTGATCCTTCATGATTATACCTTCAAAAAATATTAATAGAAAAACCATTATATACTATTTTAGGTTGTGCTGCAAGGACAAATAATCAGTTTGTTCTACTTAAGATAGAATAAGTTGATCATTTTATGCAAGTATTGGGTAGTCATTTATAGGATGTTGTAGGAAGCAACCGTCCTTATAATGAGTCGTAGACTTCTTTTCGGTGTTTAATAGTTACCACTAGTATTAGCAATTTATTATCTTCTTTCTGGCAGACTAACCTGTAGTTACCAACTCGAAATTTATATAGTTTCTTTAAGCTACCAGTAAGAGAAATGATTTCGTTTTCTGGATCTTTGAGAAGCTTGCTTTGAATAGCTTTATCCATACGTTTTTTTATTTGCGGCTCAAGTTTCTTAAATTCTTTAACCGCTCTTTTGGAGAAAGTAATGTGCATTATTGATCCAAGCCTAGTTCTTTTCTTAGGTCGTTATAAGAAACACCTTCCTCGCCAGAATCTATATATTCTTTATAGGCTTCATCACCCATTTTAGTGAGAAGAGCATTTTCCAGCCTTTCACTGATAAATTCTTGCAGAGCTGTTTTGACGTAATAGCTCTTACTTCTTTCCTCTAGAGTGGATAGAAGGTTTAATTGATGGCCTAATTCCTTTGGGATAGTGCATGATAAATTGGTGGTTCCAGTTGTGCTTGTCATGAATGTTATAAATAATATTAATGTTATTCATATTATAAATCATATATTGTGCTATGTCAAATTTGTCTAATAAATCTGACTGTTATAATCGATGAGGTCGTTGGTTTCGGTTGGTTCTTCGTCTTTGAGGATTTTATCAATATTCTCGCTTTTCAGTGCTTCGAAAATGATATCCTTTTGTGGCGTGTTTGGTGAAGGGCTACGGCCAGTTGTGCGGTCAATTTTCTTAAATTGAATGCCTTGTGGAATAGGGAAGGGTTTAGCTGGTTCGTTGGCTAAAGCGTTTGTCATGAAATCAACGAAAATTGGTGCAGCAGCAGAAGAGCCAGTTTCATTTCTGCCTAAGGTTTTAGGTTGATCAAAACCAACCCAAACGCCAACAACAAGATCAGGCGAGAAGCCAATAAACCATGCGTCAAAACTATCATTTGTTGTGCCAGTTTTGCCGCCGAGTGGCTTGCCGATATATTTTGCCCGCCAGCCCGTACCGCGTTGGACAACACCTTCAAGTAGGGAAACCATCTGATAGGCTGAACGCTCATCAGTCATAGTTTCACGAACATCAGCGATTTGTGGTAAAATTATACCATTAGGTTTTGGTTGTTGCGTTTCCGTCTCCAACCCTGTCTGTTCTACAGTCATGTCAATTTGGCAATTCTCACAAGGGCGATTATCCATTCTGTAGATAATTTTGCCATGCTTATCTTGAATTTTTTCAATGAATTGAGGGGTAATCTTTTTGCCACCATTGGCAAGCATTGCGTAAGCATTCGTGATGTCTAGTAATGTAGTTTCAGCGGCGCCTAAAACCATCGAATAATTAATTGTTGGCTTTGGGTCGATACCGAATCTTTTAACGATCTCTGCAACCTTATAAATCCCCGCCATTTCTGCCAAACGTACAGTTGCAACATTGCGTGATTTTTCAAGCCCAGTGCGCATTGTCGTTGGGCCGTAATATTTATTTGAGTAATTTTGTGGTATCCAATAAGTGCCATCCTCTTTTTTCATACGCACTTCATCATCAATAATGATTGTGGTAGATGGAATTCCAGCTTCTAGTGCGGCAAGATATGTAAAAGGCTTCATGACTGAGCCTGGTTGACGTTTAGCTTGCGTGGCGCGGTTAAAACCAATCGTGTCATTGTAACCACCAACCATCGCCACAACAGAGCCACTATGCGGATTTAGAGCTATGAGCGCGCCATTTACCGCAGGAACTTGCCGTAGTCTGTAGTTATTGGCCAGAGTATTAGGGACTTTTTCGACAATCACGACATCGCCAATTTGTAAAACATCACTTGGTTTAGTAATTTTGGGGCCGAGACTTTCTGTGGTGATATTAGTTTCTGGGTCAGTTATGTTAAGTGCCTTTTTTGCCCAAGTGAGGTCTGTGAGAAGGATTTGCCCAAGAACATTATCTTCAAAGCCAATTTGGGCAAATTCATCATTTAGCTCTAAAATTACGGCAAGATCCCAATTGCTGATATTGGTTGGTTTATTGATATCTGCTAATTTTTCTGCCCAATTACTAGTTTCTATAATCTCTGTATCTGGACTTTCCTGACCTATGATTTGCTCAGCAGTTACTATCTCAATAAAGCCAATAGCGCCACGATAGCCATGCCGCATATCATAATTTCTGATGCCTTTTTGTAATGCAGCAACGGCATATTCTTGCAGCGTTGAAGAAAGCGTTGTTGAAACTGCAATCCCTTCTTCATAGATCATATCTTTGCCATATAGCTCTTCTATTTGTTGTCTAACAGTTTCAGCAAATGATTGAGCATCAGTAAGGTTTTTTTCGTTTTTGCTTTGTAGTAAAATCGGTGCTGCTTTTTCTATTTCTGCTTCTTCTGGTGTGATATAGCCTTCGCTTACTAAGCGTGAAATTACCCAGTTGCGTCGTTCAATCGCACGATCATAGTTTCTATTAGGGTTAAGTGAGGCTGGGGCTTTGGGCAGTGCCGCTAAGAAGGCTGCTTCGGCAATGGTTAGCTCATTAATTGATTTGTTAAAATAATTAAGCGCAGCAGCGGTAACGCCATAAGAGCGGTTGCCAAGATATATTTCATTTAAATAAAGTTCTAAAACCTCTTCTTTTGAAAGATATTTAGAAATTTTGATCGCTAATATTGCCTCTTTTATTTTGCGGCTAATGGTTCTTTCGTTGGAGAGTATGGTGTTTTTGACGATTTGTTGAGTAATGGTAGAACCGCCAACCATGGATTTGCCATGGCTAACTAAGAATATATTCTGCCACATTGCACGAAAGAAGCTTTTTAAGTCAACACCGCTATGGTTATAGAAATTGCTATCTTCAGCAGAAATAAAGGCATTTATAACATTTTTAGGCATTTTTGCAATTGGGGTGAATAAACGTCTTTCTTTGGCATACTCCTCAAGCAAATCACCATTTGCGGCGTAAAAGCGGCTTATGGTAGGCGGGTTGTAGTTTTTGAGTTGTTTGTAGCTAGGTAGGGAGCTGTTGAAATATAGTAAGGTTATTAGCAAAGCTGCGCCGCCAAGAAATGCCAAGGTTAAAAGTGGTTTGATATATTTGCGTAATTTAGTCATTATGATCCTTTTGCTTAGCGAGGGCTTTTTTATAGATAAGATTCTTTTTTTTGCCAGTAATTTTACAGGTAAATTCAACAAGATCTTTCACACTCATATATTTTGCGCCTTCTCTTAAAATAAGATCCGTCTCATCTTCTGTCGCTTCTGGTTTCTCGCTTGCTTCAATAATCACAACGAACTCTCCTTTTTTGGTGATTGTGCCAGATAAATCAGCCACTTGCCCAGAGATTATTTCTTCATGCATTTTAGTTAATTCACGGCAAATATTGATTTTGCGATTGCCCATAACTATCTGAATGTCCTCGATAAGACGTTCGATGCGGTTAGGGGATTCGAATAATATTAGACTCGTGCCAATATCTTTAAATTCTGTTAAAGCCTGTTGGCGGGCATTTTGTTTAGGTGGCAGAAAGCCAAGGAATGTAAATCTATGTGAAGCAATATCAGAAGCTGAAATTGCCGTTGTAACCGCTGATGCGCCAGTAATTGGTGTTACTTGGATATTCGCCGCGCGCACAGCTTTGATTAGTTTATAGCCAGGGTCGGAAATTAGCGGTGTGCCAGCATCAGAAATTAAAGCAATATTCTTGCCTTCTTTGAGTAACTCTATGATTTTACTACGTTCTTTATCATTGCTGAAATCATTATAGCAAAGTTTCTTGGTGGTGATTTTATAATGTGCTAAAAGCTTGCCGCTAACTCTTGTATCTTCACAAGCGATTAAATCTACCCTTTGTAAGACATCCAAAGCACGCAGCGTGATATCGCTTAAATTGCCGATTGGTGTGGCGACGATATAAAGCCCTGCAAGAAGTTTGCCTTCTAATTTTTTACTGCTATCTATTGCTGTAGAATTCATCTATTTTTCTTGCTATTAATGTTGTCTAGAACCCGCATCAGCTTAGTTTTTATATTGCTTTTGGCAAGTTGTATTAACTTTCCTGTAAATTGGCAAAAATCAGCAAAAGCACCATCACCAATCATTACTGACCAAACCGAGCCAATTGTTACAACGCCAAATGCTGAGCGTGTGGGGGATTTGCGCTATCAAAACCTTAAATTTAATAGTAAGGAGGAAATTAAAATTGCGGTAATGTTGCCATTGTCAGGGTCACACGCAAAATTAGGTAAAGCAATGTTTGAGGCAATGGAGCTTGCCTTATTTGACCAAGCAAATTCACGCATAGTATTGGTGCCTTTTGATACGAAAGCCAATGAGTTTGAAGCGATTAGCGCTATGGATGAAATTATTGCTAATGACATACGCGTTGTGGTTGGGCCGGTTTTCAGTAAGGTAATTAAAGCGATTGCGCCAATTGCTAAAATGAACAATATTACCATTATCTCTTTTTCTAATGACCTGTCTTTGGCGGAAGATGGTGTGTTGTTAATGAGTGTGGATTATCGTGACAAAGTCAGTCATTTGCTAAACTATTCTTTTAAGCAGGGCATAAATTATTATGCGGTGATTGCCCCAGGGAATCAATATGGCGCAGATGTTGTAAAGGAAGTACGAAAAATTGTTGATCTAAACAAAGGCTTGGTAATGAAGAGCGAGTTTTACCTTTCATCAGATAAATTACCGACAAATGTAAAGCGTGCTCTACGTGCTTTGAAAGAGATACCAACTGATGAAGAGGGTAATCCCTTATTTGCGGCAAGAGTTAAAGGCAAGGAAGTCGAATTGGATGAGTTTGGTAATAAAAAATATCGTGATATTGCGAAATTCAAACGTGCACTGATAGTTGTAGCTGAGGATAAAGCGCTAAGCCAAATAGCTTCTATACTAAGCTATACTGATATTATGGAACAAAATATTAAATTGCTTTCTGTGCGTGCTTTCGATCCTGCAAACATTACTAACAAAGCCATTCTTAAGGATATGTTGTATGTTGATGTGGCAAATGATAATCAGGAGGTTTTTAACGCACATTTTCAGAAGATCTATAATCATGAACCACTTAGAATCGCAAGCCTTGCTTATGACGCACTATCAACTGTAATTACAGTTGCGTCTTTTTCGGAGGATCCTGATTTTTCACAAATTAGCTTTAAGCAAAAGAATGGTTTCGCTGGTGTAAATGGAGTGTTTAGATTCCGTGAAAGTGGAGTTTCTGAACGTTTATTGAATGTCATGGAGTTGTCTAATGAAGTGCCAAAAATTGTTTCAGAAGCGCCATTGAATTTCATTGAAGTGGATATAGTTAACGAGTTCATAGAGAATGCGGTTGAGAAAAAGCCAGTTGAATAGTCTTGATATTATAATCGTTTAGGAATAGTAAATACTCCAAATTATTAAATTAAATAGAGTTATCATGAGAGTTAAGTTTTCGAAGCTAAGTTTACCCGGTAAAGGCGTTGCAATTATTGCAGTTACGCAAGAAAATCAAAATTCTGACAATCTAGCAAAATTTATAAAAAAATCACATCTTGCATTCACAGCAGAGCTTGGTCAGGTTGTTCCCGCAGCACATCCTGCCGATCATGATCTAGATCTAGTATTATTGGTTGGCCTTGGTAAAACCTCTGAAATAACGGAAGCTAACATGCGTTTTGTTGGTACGCAAATTTCAATATATCTCAATCGTGAGAAAGTCTCTGAAGCAGCTCTTATCATTGATGAATTATCTAACAGCAAGGTCGCGATGGAGAATGTTGCAACTCATATTGCTTATGGCTGTTTCTTAAGAAATTATCATTTTAATAAATATTTCACTGACAAAAAGAAAAAAAACAAGAATGCGTTAAGGTCTCTTGATGTACGTTTAGAAAAAGCGCAAGAAGCTGAAAAGGCTTTTGCAGAGTTTAGAATTGAAGGTGAAGGAGTTTTTTTAGCGCGTGATCTAATATCTGAGCCAGCAAACATCCTAACTACAGATAATTATGCAGAAGAGTGTAAAAAGCTTTCCTCTTTAGGCATTAAAGTTGAAGTGCTTGATGAAAAGGACATGGCAAAACTCGGTATGCATAGCCTATTAGGCGTTGGGCAAGGTAGTAGCTCTGAATCAAAACTTGTCGTTATGCAATGGAATGGCGCAGATAATAAAGATGAAAGACCATTATGCTTTGTTGGTAAAGGTGTGGTTTTTGATACAGGTGGAATATCAATTAAACCTGCATTAAACATGGACTCTATGAAGGCTGATATGGGCGGTTCTGCAGCAGTTGTTGGCTTAATGAAAGTCCTGGCGGAGCGTAATTCAGGAGTGAATGTTGTTGGTGTCGTTGGTTTAGTTGAAAATATGCCGTCTGGGACAGCGCAAAGACCTGGTGACGTTGTCAAATCAATGTCTGGGCAAACAATCGAAATCTTAAATACTGATGCAGAAGGTCGTTTAGTTTTGGCTGATGCATTATGGTATACGCAAGATAGATTCAATCCAAAAATTATGATTGATCTTGCAACTCTTACTGGAGCAATTGTTATTGCACTTGGTGATGTATATGCAGGTCTGTTCTCTAATGATGATGATCTAGCGCAGCAGTTGGCCGACGCTGGTGAGAAGTCTGATGAAAAATTGTGGCGTTTGCCGTTACATAAGAAATATGATGAGATGGTTAATTCTGAAGTAGCCGACGTTAAAAATGTCGGGATGGGTCGTTTAGCAGGAAGTATAACTGCTGCTCAATTTTTGCAAAGATTTATTGGCAAGACAAAATGGGCGCATCTAGATATTGCAGCTATGTCACTAATTGAGCGTGATCATGATTTTGCAGCAAAGGGTGCAACTGGTTTTGGTGTGCGGCTTCTCAATAACTTCATCCGCGACAATTACGAATCCTAAAAATTTGGTTCTTTTGTGCCCTTTTTGCCAAATAACCTACTTTCACTCGAGTCAGGTATGAAGTATACCTTCACTCGTTCAAGCAGGACATTTGACAAAAATCATCACAAAAACCCTCAAATTTTAAAAGTTGGTCTTTTTGTGCCCTTTTTGCTATTCCGTTAAAGCCCTCTCTCCCTTAATCTTAAGGGAGAGGGTTGGGGTGAGGGTTTGTTGATAAGATGATAGAATTATACCTTCACTCGTTCAAGCAGGATATTTGACAAAAATCATTACAAAACCCTTGCAGAATTTTAAAGTTTCACTATATCTTCTAGGGAGAGATAATTAATATAACGAGGTGGCTATGGACTTTTCAAGATTTAACACGAAAGCGCAAGATAAAGGCGCATCATATGATGAAGGGCTTCGTTCTTACATGCTGCAAATTTATAACTATATGAGCCTTGGTCTCGGCTTGACAGGCATAGTAGCATATCTTACAGCCTCTTCACCAGCTCTTTTGCAGGTAATTTTTGGCACGCCTTTGCAATATCTTGTGATATTCTCGCCATTAATTATTGTTCTTTTTCTTAGCTTTAAGCTCCAGAAACTCAGCGTTTCAACTGCACAAATGATGTTTTGGTTGTTTGCAACCTTGATGGGGCTTTCACTATCATCCGTGTTTTTGATTTATACTGGTGCTTCGATTGCGCGCGCATTCTTCATTACCTCTACGGTTTTTGGTGCAATGAGCCTTTATGGTTACACTACTAAAAAAGACCTTACCTCAATGGGTTCGTTCATGATGATGGGTTTAATCGGTATAATCGTTCTATCTGTAGTTAATATGTTTCTACAAAGTACAGCGATGCAATTTATGATCTCTGCTGCGGCTTTGTTCATATTCATTGGCCTAACTGCTTATGATACGCAAAAACTAAAAACTACTTATTACCGATTAGGTGGCGATTCTGATATGGCTAAAAAGGTAGGTATCATGGGTGCGCTTAGCCTATATCTTGACTTCATCAATATCTTTATTCATCTGTTGCGATTCGTTGGCGATAGAAAATAATTTGTAATTAGTCTAAATTATATAAAAGCGCCGCTAATTATTGTAGTTACGGCGCTTTTTTTATGAGTTGAATAATCTTAATGTAAATAACATGACAGAAAATATACTTCCAACAGGCTTTTACGATCTCATCGGCGCAGACGCAGAAATCAAACGCAAGATCACTAATGCCTTAGCGAAATTATTTCATGCTAATGGTTATCTACTGGTAAATCCTTCAACTATGGAATTTGAAAGGAATTTATTCTCTAAGGAGGATGAAGTTCTTAAAAAGAATAGTTTCCACGTTATAGATCCTTATTCAAAAGAGATGCTGGCGATTTGCCCAGATATCACATTGCAGATCAGCCGTATTGTGACTAATGTAACTAGGACGCATAGCTTGCCATTACGTTTAGCATATGTTGGTGATGTGTTTAGGGTTAAGACTAGTAGTTTGCAGGATAATCGTCGTGTTACACAGGCAGGGATAGAGATTGTGGGTTGTGATAAGCTAGAGGCTGATATTGAAGTGCTTAATATTATCGTAACAAGTCTAAATCAGCTGAAAATAGGCGATTATGTGCTGAATTTCAATTTGCCCGACTTATTGTCCATATTTGCAGAAAAGGCTAAATTAACGGCTGATTCTGTCAAAGAGATGCGAGAAGCGGTAAATAATAAAGATATATCAAGTTTGAAAGCGTTGTTTTCTAAGCAAAAGGCAGTTCAGGAGCTTATTTTGCCTTTTGAGTATGATACGAAATTGTTGAAAAGGCTTGTTGCAAGCCTTAAGCTACCGAAAGCAGCTAAACTGCTATTTACAAGGCTTGATAAGCTTATTGCTGAATTATTGTGCCATAATCCTAAGCTGAAGATTATTATTGATCCTTTAGCACAAAGTAACTTTGAATATCACTCTGATTGGAGTTTTTCGGTTGTTTCTACTGTTTCAGATGTTGTGTTGGCGAGAGGAGGGCGTTATTCCCTGCAAAAGCAAAATGATGTAAAAGATGCAGTCGGAGCAAGTTTTTATGTTGATCAGCTCTTTAACTTAAAAAATAACAAGGCTGATTTAGCTAAGCGTATTTTGGTAGATTTTGACCTTAAGCAAGATAAAATCGAAGAATTGCAGAAAAAAGGCTACGCTACAGTGCGCTCGCTCGGTAGTGCAAAAGATGCGCAAAGAGAGGCTGTAAAGCTTGATTGTTCACATGTTTTGTCTAAAAACAAAATTACTAAAATTTCCTAAGATTCATAACCTATATTTCATCTTCTGACATAATAGCAACATATTTGCATTATGTATTTGCACAAGGCTCCTTTTTGTGCTACAATGACTATATTGTAAATTCAGATAGCAGATATATATGAAAAAAGGGTACATAAAAACACTATTCGCGATACTTCTAACTTCGACCATAATTTCTTGTGGCCCAGGTTCAAGAACAACAGCTGGTTCTCCAACTACAGTAGATCCAAACCCGCCAGCCCAACCAACAGATGATATATCAGCGGCGGCTCTATCTTTCCAGAAGTGTGGATATTATGGTTATTCAGCTTCTATTGGGAATTCTGCGCAATGTATTAATGGCTCTACAGTTGAAACTATAGCTTCAGTAAGAAGTGACCAGACTAAGTGGTTATCAGGTACAGGGTTCTTAAGGTTAGCAGAAGCGAAAGCTTATTTACAGCAAATAGCAGGAAAAACTAATATTACTGGTAGTGGAGTTAATGTTGCAATCGTTGGTACTGGTGCACAGCAGGTTCAAGCAGTGGCGACAGATCAGATCAATATATCAGCAGGTGCAGATTTTGGGTATGTTTCCCAGAACTCAATTTCCAACTCATTTTATGATACTATTACTAACCCACATGGTGATAACACAAAAAATAATTGGGTAGGAGGTGATGAATATGCAACGGATTTTACCAAAGTTGAAGGTGAGTTTTCTACTGGTGCTGATAATAATACCAAAACGTTAACAAAGGTAATTAATGCTTATAGTGACCAAGATATTATGACGCATGGTCTTTATGATCTAGGGAATGGTACCTCTCTTGCCTCTATAATTTCAGCAAAAGATAATGGAAGCTTTACGACTGGTATAGCAAGTGGCAGTATCATTACACCAATTAAGACAATGTTCGAATATCAGCATACTTATTTTATTAATAGTAATAATAGTTATTCATCTCCAGTCTTTGCTTTTCACGATAATACAGCACGTCACCTATTAGAAGCAGTTAAATATGCTAAAATAAGTAATAAAGTATTATTAATTAACGATAGGATTTCTAGCCCTGACACTTCTACTTCACATGGTTATTCCTATCTTAATTCGAAGACCGAGGCTGTCGTGGGTACGAGATCTTTCACAACTTTTGTTGATAAGAGCTCATCAACTGGTTATTGGGCGCAGTTGCTTGATCAGTTAAATGCTCCAGAAAACATCTATATAGTTTCGACAAATAACACAGATTTTGCTGACTTAATAAAAGATACAGCAGTTGGTACTAGGGCTTTCTCAACAATGGTTGCGATTGCAGATGTTGATGCAGGTTCTATAACATATGGGGCTTCAGATAGTAATAATATTAATGCGATTAGTAAAATTACCTTAGGAGCAACGCCAAATATAGGTGTTGATTGCACAGGATTCTCTACTAATAAGACGTGCTTTATTGCGCCAGGTAATACAAACACCTTATTTAAGGATGGTACATATGCAAAGTTAAATTCTGCAACTGATAATGAATATACGGGAGCTGCTTATGCTGCGGGTGCGATTGCGGTATTACGTGGTGCCTATAGTGAAGCTGAGATTAGTAATGCAGATTTAATTGCTAAATTAGCCGGTACAGCAACTAGCCCAACTATAATTAGAGGTTGTAGTAGCTATATCGGTCAAGATAAGCCTACGGCGGATAATATTAATTGTGGTGTAGGTATGATAAATTTATATGAAGCGGTAAAATCACAAGGTGTGCAAACTCTAGCAGCTGGGTTATCAGTTGGTTCAGATGGCTTTAACCTTGCAAATACTAGCCTCTCATTAAATAGCTCATTTGGAGACGGATTATCTTTTAACGCAGCATCTTTCTTGAATAAGGCAGTTTACTTAGATGATTATGGTTTTACTTATAACGCTAACTTAGCAGATAGAATTACCACGAATGTAAGAAATATCAACAAGTTAGATAGTTACTTTGCTGATAATGAAGTGAGTCATTCAATTATAACATTGCCAGGTGTGAACTCTTTCTCTTTTAATCTATCAACTGATGCATCAGAAGATGTAACGCTAAATAGAAAAAGACGCAGAAAGAAATACTTAAACCTTTCTTCTGAGAATGATTTTTCAGATGATGAGGTTTCTACAGAGATTAATAACTTTTCTTTCGCAGAAAACGTAACTGACAAGTTTGATGTAAGGTTAGGCTTTAAAGCAAATGTTGATAATAGCTTATTTAGTGATGTAAATGATTTAAGATATAGCAACTTTATTTCAGTAGATAATAAAGACGGCTACTTAGGTTTAGTTGGCGAAGAAGCTTCATATTCAGCCTTTGGTTATCAGTTAACTGATAATATCAAAACTTCGGTTGGTTATGTTTCAAGTGAGAAATCATTAATCAGCGCACATGGTGCTGATAATAATAACTTAACTTCAAGCGTAAGCTATATAGGTGATAAATTAGCATTATCTGGAATGTTCGGTGAATTACATGAAGGCGAGACTATGCTTGGTTCGAAAGGTGAGGGTGCCTTTACCTTTGGTGATGATATCACAACTAACCATTACGGATTAGATATAAGCTATAAATTAACCAGTCATCTATCGTTAGTCGGTAGTTATGCAGAAGGTAATACTTCAGTTAATGCGAATCAGAACTCGGTCTTTAAAGGCTTTAATGATATCAAATCTCGTCAATATGCTTTAGGTGCATTTACCGATATTGGTAGAACTAAATTAGGCTTCTTATATTCTGAGCCAATGCGTGTTATCAGCGGTACTGCAACATTAGACATACCAGTAGGTAGAACTGCAGATGGTCAATTATTAAGGTTAAATGATGAAATATCACTAAAACCTTCAGGTAAGGAACGTGATTTAGAATTCTTCATGAGTCATGATTTGAAGGGCGATAGTAGAATCTCAGCTAATGTAATTCACAGATCTGAGCCTGACCACATTAAGGCAGCAAAGAGTGAGAATACCATCATCATAAAATTCCACACCAAATTCTAAAATCTAATTCTTTTGCATGCTTTTTAATACATAACCTCTGCTTATTTCGGCTCGTGTACAAAGTTGTACACGTCGCTCATTCGCATAGGACATATATCAAAAATCACAGCAAAATCTTTTAGATTTTAAAAATCTAATTTTTTTGAGTTCTTTTTGCTATTCCGTTAAAGCTCCCTCTCCCTTAATCGTAAGGGAGAGGGCTGGGGTGAGGGTTTGCAGATGAGATAATAGAATTTTCTAATGAAGATACGCTTCCTCGCTTAAGCAGAACATTTAACAAAAATCATCACAAAAATCCGCTGATTTCAATCAGTGTTTACAGCCCAGCTTGTCATTGCCTGAATCGCTTGCGATTCTAAGGCAATCCAGGGGCAAAGAGAGAAATAATTACTGTCAGGTGAAACCCTTAGATTTTAAGAGGAGCGATGGATCTTAGCACCACACTTACGTAACTTCTCTTCAAGATTTTCATAACCACGATCAAGGTGATAAATGCGGGTTAGAGTAGTCTCACCTTTGGCAGCCATGGCAGCGAGGACTAAAGCGA
>JAWUXM010000004.1:0-8827 GCA_034111325.1 Rickettsiales bacterium | reverse complement strand
TACTAAAATAGTTGATCGCGCATATTTCTATGATAATTCGATTGATGATAAATCACCTCGATTAATCTTCAGAACAAAAAACGGAGAAATCGCTAACGAATATGGCAAATATAGCGAATGGACAAAAAAAGCAAAAGACTTCATCTCGTAACATCACCAATGTCAGACGCTTATAAAATCATGGCTCCCCATTGTTGATAAATTTAGAACCCACAGCCAAGAGATCACCCGAACAATGATGATGTATAATTCATTTCAATAATTAGCCTAATGCTTACCAGAAAGGTAAACGACATTATCAGATGATCGTTCTGAGTCATCATCCAACAATTCTTTTTGTGAGAGGTAAGGCAAGCGGAGGGTAATGATTGAGCCGAGACCTTGTTTTACATCAATCGATAACGTGCCCTTGTGAAGATCAATCAAATGACGAATAATTGGTAATGATAAAGAGGTTGGATCATTACTCACTTTGTAAAGTTTTACATTGCCGATTTTTAGCTTTTCCCTTTCCTGCTCACTCAAACCCAAACCATTATCCTTAATCGTAATTAGCAAACAACCAGCCGATTGATCAATATGGCTTTCAATTGCAACATTAGCCTCTATTAGTCCAAATTTTGGCGTACAAGAAATTGAATAATGTAAAAGACTTAAGATAATCTGCATAAGAGAAACCTTATCCCCCATATAGTTCTCTATATTATTAGCGATGTCATAGTTAAGCGTAATTGACTTGTTAATCGTCTCTGCCCTACGAATCGCCAAACAATTCTCAACAAGGTTTTTTACGTTAATATTTTGAAGATCAACTATGTCTGTGTTATATTCTGCAAAGTTTCTATTATAGCGATAGATCTCATCAAGATTATCTTGATAATGCTTTATATTAGTTGTTTGCAATCTTGCATTTTTTACAATATCAAGATTCGCCATAATGACTTCAAATTGGCGTTGTTGGCGCTTCTTTAGCTCTTTTGCAAATTTAGATTCTTCTTCGCTGGCTTTCTTCAAGGATATAATCTGCTGAGCTTTTTCCGTATAAAGTTGTGATTCTTTACCTACTTTAGCCATAATATGCACTAGCCCCTTTAATACATCTAGCATCTCCGATGAAACCTTGGAAGGAAGTTTGTTTTCTTTATCTTGCTTACCCTCTAAAATATCGTTAGTGACTATAGAGAAAACCTTCAAAGGCTTAATCACATATACCATCAATAAAACCAATAGTCCTGCAAGCAGTAAACTAAACAGGCTGAATGCTAGAAATTTAAATAAAAAATCACTCCTAATCTGCTGCAATAAAAACTCATTATCATAAATTGTCACAAGTACATATGGCAAATCAGCCATCACAGTAGAATATATTTGTTTATCATTTAGATAGAGAGAGGCTGATTTAGAACTTTTTAACTCATCAGAAATCACGCTATGCTGTACTTCATATTGATCAGATGACGTAGATATAAAATTATAATCCTTATCAAAAATGATAAACTTAACGTAATTATCTGATAATTGCTTTTTCATTTTGGCAATTAAGCTTTTGATTTCAAAACCAAAAACAATACTGCCTACATATTTATTGTTTTCATCGGTTATACCCATACCCGCAGGGATGATCCATTGCTTACTGACTGCACCAAAAACTGGCTTACCAAGATGAAGCTTCCATGGTTCTTTAATAGTTAAAGGGATATAATCACGCTGCGATAAGTCTTTCGGTGCAGGGATAATGCCAGCCTCGCCATCAACTGTTAAATAACCTTTTTTATCCACCCAAGAAAACATATTCCAACTAGTGGAGATATTAATCTTATAATCAGTGGCAGCATAGCTAAGAATCTTCTGGATAGATTTTTGGTTTGAGATCCCCTCCTTTTGGATCTGCTTGCCAATAAACTTCATTTGATAAGATACATAATCTATATCATTTTTGAGAGCCTCTCGCAGGCGCTGATTATTCTCTTTAATAGTAACTGCAATTCTCTTGTTTTGCGCTGTGCTGTATCGTTGTGATTGGATAATTGTGGTAAACAGAATGGCAATTTCACAAAGCATGAAAACTACGCAAACCTTAAAGAATAGTGATTTACGTAATCGTGATAATGAGAAGTTTTCTAGATTAAGTAGCATTACTCTCTTAATTTCATTCTTAAAACAATCTATACGAGTGGCTAAATAATAGTTCAAGCTTTTTATTAAAGAATCCTCAAAAATCAGATAGATATTTAGAATATGAGAGTTTATACGCAAAGATAACATTTAAAAAGGGGGCTTATGAAGCAACAAACTAATAAAGTTAAAACTGTGGGCATTCTAGGAGGAATGGGAGCAGCAACAGACGCATATTTTAGAAAAGCACTATTAGACAACACAATTGTTGTAGAAAGTGAGAGAGAACATGTTCCTGTCGTGCTTTACAGCGACCCTTCTATGCCTGGGAAGAATGATTACATTATGGGCAAAGGACCAAACCCTACCCCATATATTATATCAGCATTGCAGAAGTTACAAATATTTACCCCTGACTTTATCGTCATGCCATGCAACACAATACATATTCCAGAATATTTAAATACTATAAAAGAAAGCATAGACATACCCATATTACACTTAATTAAGGCTGTTAAGCAATATGTCAAAATTCATCACCCTGAAGTTAAAAAAATAGGACTGCTTGCCACACCTGCCACAATAGAAAATCGTTTATATCAAAGTATTTTTGGTGATGATGTCGAATTCATCATACCCAGCAAAGAAAACCAAGAAAAAGTATGGGGTGCAATTAATGGTGTAAAAATCGGTGATCATGAAAAAAGCGATCGTGCAGTAGAAAAAGCTGGCAGAAGATCACCTGCAAATTTAGTGCTTGATGCAGCAGAAGATGTTAAGGCACAAGGAGCAGAAATTATTATTGGAGGATGCACAGAACTCCCTATTGCTTTACCCCCTGAGCGCCTAGCAATGGAAAAAGATTTTGCAAAGATTCCCTTTATTGACACAATTAAAGTCCTTGCACTCGCTACTAGCTCCTTAGCAAAAGGCAGCGATGAATATAAATCATGCCTAATTGACTGCACGCAGAACCTCAAACATAAATTACACCCACATAGAACAAATCAAAAACTTAGCAAAGGAGATATTAAGGCAGAAGATTGCATAGTCTGGCAAAAATATGGTAATGACATATCATTATCCTTTAATCCAGAGTTCGCTCATCTTTTTCCAAAAGATGAACAACAAAAATGTCTAAGCGACCTTTCTAGTAGGATTGTAAACGCAACAGAAGGCAATAAAGATATAGATTGTCAATTGATGACCTACCTATCAACTCCTAAAATACATATTCATTCTAAAGACAAAAAACTAGATCTACTCTCTGAATTGCAAAACACACTCCTAGAATATGGTATAGGAGCTGCTCCACAGTTGGAAAGCGGAATTATGTCTAAACTATAATTCCTCTGCAAAAGACTCAATCACCGCAGCAACATATGCTTGGGCGATTTTGCCTCTATCACCAGTTTTCTTCAAACGTGGGTAAATAAGCTTGGTAAGGTTATTAATTTTTTCAATTGAAAGAGAGGTTTTACTCTCTTTACATACATCATTAATCATATGTAAGATCTCCTGATGTAGATCAATATCATATTCCTCTTCAAGCTCAGCATCATGGTGAACATACGCTTCATCAAGAAAATAAGAAATTGGTTTATTGAAGGTCTTACCAATCGCAATCAAGCTTTCAATATTTTGGCTTTTACCAGATAGAATATTCTCAATCGTATAGCGAGACACTTGCGTTTGGCTCGCAAGCGCAGGTACATTAAACCCCTCCTCTCTCATAAGGGAGCGTAAACGTTTAGCTGCAACAGTATTAATTTTACTCATATTTTATAATTTATTATTGCAATTTCTGGCTCAAATTAAAAGGGGATAAAATTCAAGGTAGAAATCAATACTCATATCTCTCCTCACCATGAATAACCATGTCAAATTTACTTGTCTAGCATAATTTTGTATTTTTTACTGAGATCAGTATAATTTACTGAATTTTGTTGACTTTGCATTTTATACTACATAATTTCGCTTTAACATTTTTATACTTCATTCCTTTGGTCAGGACTAGAGGATAGGAGCATAGCAATATCAATGCTAATTTGAGGAGGAGATTCATGTACGATAATACAAAGAACTTTTGCAGAGAGCTAGATGATATGGGCAAGCGCATTGCACAGATCAAAACCATATTAGATACTGCTAATGTTGACCCTGACGACATCAGAGAAATACTAAAACAAGCCCAAAGCCTCTGCTCCGACCTTGACTGGTTCGCCAACTCCTGCCTCATCAAAACCCAAATCGCGATTAATAATCGAAAGAAGGTTTTGGGAATTTCCTAATCACCCCTCCTCTCCAAACCCAATAAAGTAATAGAGTTTATTACAAACGCGATATAGCTTACTGCATTATAAGTCGTATCATTTGGATGCAGCAGCAAAATATTTCAGACATAAAAAAGTGAAGAAGAGCAAAGGCAAAACTATTACAACCTACCTCATAGACGGCAGTCCAAACGGCATTAAAACTATTTTTATTTCTAATAAAGTTTGTAAAGCATTAGTTGCACCACGTGGCTCAATAGAACGAATCAAAGATAGAGCTGAAGCATCGCAACCATCTCTCTATTTTTTAATGAATGAAGATGAAAACAAAATCTATATTGGTGAAAGCGAAAACTTTCAAGAAAGGATAAAAAACCACCTAGCTAAGAAAAGCTTCTGGAATATTGCTATTACATTCTTTTCACAAAATAACGACCTCACAAAAGCAGATGTTAAATATCTCGAATGTTTGGCAATAAGTAGAATCAAAGAACTCAATTTAATCGATATAGAAGAAAACAATCAAATCCCCAACCCACCTAACTTACCAGAACATCAAAGAGCTGCAATTGATGAGTTTTTTGAAGATGTACAATTTATCACTTCTTTTCTTGGCTATAACTTCTTCACCTCAATTCAGAAACACAGCGAGAAAGATGTATATTATTGCAAAAGAAGCGGCATAGAAGCACAAGGTGTATATAAGGATAATAAGTTTGTTGTCTTAGCTGGCTCAAAGATATCAAACAAAGAAGCGACGAGCTACAAATTGAAATCACATAGCAGAGCTGATATGCTACAAAATCAGAAATTAGAAATAATTTCAGATAGGTTTTTACAAACAAAACAAGATATTATCTTCAACTCACCTAGCTCAGCGGCATCCTTCTGCTTGGGACTATCATCGAACGGATGGGTAGATTGGAAAGAAAAATCAGGAAAAACCCTTGATGAAGTAATCAGGAAGAAAATTTGCTGAAATTACCATCACCCTGAAAAGCCACCGCAAGGGTGGTGTAAAAAACTGGCTCCCCATTATTGATAAATTTAGAACTTATAGGAAGGAGATTGCTCAAGCAATTGTGATGTATAATTCATTTTGAAGCAAATGTGATCAAAACAAAATATACTCCTATTAAAATGCTTCGTGGAAAAACAATTAGACAAAATATAAAAAATAGCTAATAGATACAATCTTTCTCAAGTTTGATAAAAAAGTCATATATTTACTGCCCTACAAAAGGACAGTAAATATAAAAACCATTAGCAAGTGCCATATGTCCTTCGTAAAAAAACTCTCTCTTTTTTTAAATGCAGCAGAAGATAAGAACCTCATTAACAATACTACCAATAAAAAGCTACGCCACTTTGCCCAAACTAACAAAACCAAATCTGGGATAGGATCACTTCTTAATATTATTGGATTTTTTGGTGGCATCACTGTTATACTGGGTCTGATATTAGTCATCTCCCATAACTGGTCAACGATACCCAATACCATCAAGATATTAGCCTATATAACAACCCTACTGACCTTTCATTTTGCAGCATATAAGCTTCACGACTCTCATCAAAGAATTGCTCACATATTACATTTTATAGGAGCGGGGTATGTTATTGCTGGAATAGGCCTTATTGCACAAATTTACCACCTCAGCAGTAATGATGGTAGAGCATTCTTACTATGGTCGATACTAATTACACCTCTTGCCATCATACTAAAACATAAATGGATAGGTGTTATGGTAATGTTCAGTTTTTATACATGGATACATATTAACCTAGGTGTTCATTACAACTCATTTGTCGATATAAGAAGTTCTGTTGTTTATTTCACAACGATATCAACTAGCATGATTTTGATTCCTTTGTTTTTTAAATTAGTAAATAATTGCTTTGATCATGTAAGATTTTTTGGTATTGGGATATTAATGATCCTCACTTTTACTATGGGGTTTAGCCATGAACTCATTAATCATAAAACAGGTGCAATGTCTATAGACAAGATCACTATCGGCATTCTGATAACCAACCTGTTAATACTTATCTATCTCTCTGCAAGAGATCACAAACATAATAATAGCTTATTCCTTTCCACCGCACAAATAGCCATAATACTTTCTGTCATTAACCTAGTACCATTTCTTATTCAAAACATTCCTGCAATAATAATATCCATCTTATACTGGGTAATATGGTTTTACTTCTCTGTAATAATTATTTATCAGGGAATAACACAAGAAAATAAGGCAATGATAAATTTCGGAACATGGGGAATCATAATAGGAATAATTATTAGGTTTACAGACATAATTGGCACTATGCTCTTTACTGGTTCAATGTTTATATTATTAGGCACAATATTGGTTATCATAACCTTTATAGCGGAAAGATTTCTCCATAATACTATCAATAAAATGACCTCTGAGCATGCTAAATAAGAAACATACTGCACTATTATTCATAACATGCCTCTTACAATGCCTTTTCTTTGCAGGATGGTTCTTTTTAGAAGCAAATAGGTTAACAGATCCCACTGCAAAAACAATTCTTGTCAAGGTAATACCTGTAGATCCTCGAGACTACCTAAGTGGTAACTACCTAACCTTACGATATGACTTTAGTAATGTAAGAAGATTTAGAAAGAACAAAAGTAAAATCAGATATAAATTAGGGGAAGAGATTTTTGCGGTTCTAAAACAACAAGATAAGTGGTTTATAGCTGACTACTTATCCACTCAAAAACCAGTGGTGCGAGATAACCAAGCTGTTCTAAAAGGAAGAATATCAAGCAGCAATGGCAACATACAATATGGGATAGAAAAATATTTTATCAATGAAGGCCAAAAAGAGCCAAATGCAAGAAAAGATAAAATTGAAATTTTACTTATAATTAACACTGACTTGAAACCCAAAATAAAATCACTGCTAGTTAACAATGTTAATTTTACAAATAGCATCACTGCAAGCTTTAGTTGCGAGTTGGCAGAAAGCCCAATGGAACAAACCATATGTAGTGTCCCACGCATTGCAGAATTGGATAAAGAATTAGCCAAAGGCTATACTCAAGCATTATCAAAACTTTCTCCTGCAGGACAGAAAATTCTGCGCAAAAGTCAAAGAGATTGGATCAAATATGTCAATGATGCTTGCTTCAAGTTTTCTGCAGAGACATATCAAGAAGAATGCCTAAGTGATGAAATGCATAGCCGTGTACGAGATATGAAGACCGCCGCTATACAGGTGGGGCCATTTTTATTTAGTCGTATTGATTATTTCAATAGCAAACCAGAAACTCCCTTAGGTCGACCTTACCTAGGTCAAATATCTTATCTACGTATTGATCAACCCCTACCACCAGAAGCTATTGCATGGAACAAACTAATGCATGGAAAAGCAGAAGTAACTTTTGATGGATGTGATGGCCCATATGGTGACTCAAGCACATCATCTCGAGTTACTTTTGCAACCAATAACATCATCAGTATTGAAAAAAGTGATTGGCAGTATTGTCACGGAACAAATCACGGATTTGGTGGAAGCAACAGTAGAATTGTTATTTTAAAGCCATATATTCATACCCTTACGAAAAAAGATATATTGCGTCCAAATACAGAATGGAAAGATTTTATTACCGATATATGCATGAAGGCACAGCAACTTGATGGTAGTAAGCGAGAAAATATGATCTCAGTTGTCACAAACATAAAAAATTGGTCACTTAACAAAGAAGGCTTAGCTATTACTTTCTCTCCATATTCATTAGGAACATATCTCAACAAAAAAACAGAAGTGTTGATCCCTTGGGAAGAATTAAGTCCCTTTATAACTCCAGAATTCACATCAATGCTAGAATAAAATAAAGTTAAATAAATCTTTTGCTCCATTTACCAATAGAAATAAGAATCCATAAAATCTACAAGTCAGCGTATTTTTATGCTCTCATCCCTTTGATAAACTTGCAATATTAATACTTTCAAAATTATGGCTCCCCATTGTTGATAAATTTAGAGCCAATATTGAAGAGATAAATAAAACATTGCAATACCCTAGACATTGCTTTGGTTAATATTTTTTGTACTTTTTGTCACAAAGCCCAGAAAACTAGGGTTGCCCTTTTTTAAAAAAAACAAGTGGTCTGGAGAGAAGGAGAGATTTTCACTCAGATTTCAGCAAAATTATGGATTTTTGGAGAGAGGTTAAACAAGTGGTCTAGAATTTCCAACCTCGCCAAACACCGCATGGACTGGGATCTCGTGGGGTGGTGTAATTTATATAATTTGGATGGAGACTAATTTAGAAACTTTGAAACTGGCTCCCCGGGAAGGATTCGAACCTCCGACCAAGTGATTAACAGTCACCTGCTCTACCACTGAGCTACCGAGGAACAATGGAAGCGGCATAGTAGTAACTAAATCGCTGTTTTCAATAAATATTTT
>JAWUXM010000003.1:0-9656 GCA_034111325.1 Rickettsiales bacterium | reverse complement strand
AGTGCAACACGAGCTCTTGCTCCGGGAGGCTCATTCATTTGTCCGTAAACTAATGCGGCTTTTGATTTTGTAGGGTCATCAAGATTTATAACGCCAGAATCTACCATTTCATGGTAAAGGTCATTACCTTCACGAGTACGTTCACCAACACCAGCAAATACGGAATAACCACCATGCTGTTTCGCAACATTGTTAATTAACTCCATTATTAAAACTGTTTTACCAACTCCAGCTCCACCGAATAGACCAACCTTTCCACCTTTTGAATAAGGCGCTAATAAATCAACCACTTTAATACCAGTAACCAAAATTTCTGTATCAGTTGCTTGCTCAATTAATTCAGGTGGCTCTCTATGAATTGGTAAGCGATTTTTTGCTTTTACAGGGCCGCGCTCATCAATCGGCTCACCGATAACGTTTAATATGCGCCCTAATGTTGCTGTCCCGACTGGTACAGTTATTGTGCTTTCTGTATCGATAACTTCTTGACCACGAACCAAACCATCAGTTGAATCCATCGCTATGGTTCGAACTGTACGCTCGCCGACATGTTGCGCAACTTCAAGGACCATTTCCTTGCCGTTATTTTTAGTAACTAATGCATTAAGAATTTGGGGAAGAGTGTCATCAGCAAATTCGACATCAACTATCGCAGAAATTACTTGTGAAATTTTACCTTTACTAGCCATTTATATATGTTTTGGATTACGTTCGGCGGGCAAAATAACTAATAAATCAGTTAATTCAACAGTAAAGTTAATAATGTTGTGGATAAAGTCTTTTCATTCCAGCAATAATGAAAAAGGGAGTGAGATTTCAGAAGAGATGAACCTCCTTTTTTGTAAACACTCTGTTTGAACGAGTTAAGGTTCCGTAAAACACATAAACTTTAAACATACAAACCCTCACACCAACCCTCTCCCTTAAGATTAAGGGAGAGGGGCTTTAACGGATTGCAAAAAGGATCCAAAAAGATTAATTTAAGAAATCTAAGAGATTTTGGAGATATTTTTAGTAAAATTCAGGCGATAACGTAGAAAAAGGAGAATTAAGGATTTTTGTGATGATTTTTTGTAAATGCCCTGTTTGAACGAGTGAAGGTATACTTCATACCTGACTCGAGTGAAAATAGGTTATTTGCAAAAAAGGGTGCAAAAAGATTAATTCTCGATGACGTTTTTGACAACGGATTGTAAGATCCCACCCGCCTGATAATTATGCAACTCCGCCTCAGTATCAATACGCAATAGAAGATCAATGGTTTTTTGCTCACCATTTTTATAGGTAATCATACATTCTAGCTGCTTCTTTGGCGCAATATCACTCAAGCCTAAAATATCAAATTTCTCGCTACCATCTAATTTTAAAGTCAGGCGACTATCATAACCTGTAAACATCAAAGGCAGAACTCCCATTCCGACAAGGTTTGAACGATGAATCCTCTCGAAGCTTTCTGCTATCAACGCTTTTACCCCAAGTAAAACTGTACCTTTCGCCGCCCAATCACGTGATGATCCCGTGCCATATTCACGCCCTGCAACAACAACTAGTGGCGTATTATCCTGCACATATTTCATCGCCGCATCATAAATACTCATTTCCTCACCGCTGGGTAAATAAATTGCGTAACCGCCTTCCTTGCCGATAACCATTTCATTTTTTATGCGAATATTGGCAAAAGTACCACGCATCATAACTTCATGATTTCCACGTCTGGAGCCGTAAGAATTGAAATCTTTATCCGCAACCCCGTTTTTAAGCAAATATTTTGCCGCTGGTGAATCATTAGCAATATTGCCAGCTGGTGAGATATGATCTGTTGTGATTGAGTCACCAAATAACGCAAGCACGCTCGCAGATTTTATATCCTCAACTTTATAAGTCGTAAGATTAGCAAAATAAGGAGGGTTTTTTACATAGGTGCTATTTGCATTCCAATCATAAACCTCACTTTTACTCACATCTATTTCCTGCCAAGCTGCATCGCCTTTAAATACATCGGCATATTTCTCCTTAAACATTTGGGCAGTAACGCATTTTTCAACAGTATCTTTAATTTCTTTATTGCTCGGCCAAAGATCTTTTAGAAAAATATCGCTACCATCTTTGCCTATACCAATTGGTGAAGATGTAATATCATGAATTACTGTACCAAGCAATGCATAGGCAACCACCAATGGTGGCGAGGCAAGGTAATTTGCCTTAGTCAATGGGTGAACTCTTCCTTCAAAATTACGATTCCCAGAAAGCACAGAAGAAACAAAAATATTATTTTCCTTAATTGCCTCTTCAATTTCTGGTTTTAACGGTCCAGAATTACCAATACATGTTGTGCAACCATAACCAACTACATTAAAACCGAGCGCATCCAAATCATCCTGCAGTCCAGATTTTATAAGATATTCTGACACTACTTGCGAACCCGGTGCAAGCGAAGTTTTAACGTGTTGTGGCACAGTCAAACCTTTACGCAAAGCATTCCGCGCAAGCAAACCAGCTGCAATCATCACGTCAGGATTGGAGGTGTTAGTGCATGAGGTAATCGCCGCGATTACGACATCACCATCTTTGATTTTGTAGCACTCACTTTGTACTTTCGCAATTTTCTGGTCACCACCATCAGATGGGAAAGAACTTGGCACCATTGATAGAACTATCTTATCTTGCGGTCTTTTTGGCCCCGCCATAACCGCTTCAACATTTGCCAAATCAAGCTGCAATCTATCAGTGTACGATCTCGTACTGCCGACCTCGTTCCATAACCCTTGCTCTTTTGCATAGGCCTCAACCAACTCAATGTTCTCCGCATCGCGTGCAGTTAGCTTTAGATATTTAAGCGTCTCGCCATCAATTGGGAAAAAGCCACAAGTTGCACCATATTCTGGCGCCATATTGGCAATTGTCGCACGATCCGCCAGTGAGAGATGTTGTAAGCCTTTACCAAAAAATTCGACAAACTTACCGACTACGCCATGTCTACGTAATTGTTCTGTTATGGTTAAAACTAAGTCCGTCGCAGTTACGCCTTCAGGCAAGCGCCCTTTTAATTCAAAACCAATAACTTCAGGAATAATCATCGACAGACCCTGCCCAAGCATAGCAGCTTCAGCCTCTATCCCGCCGACACCCCAACCAAGTACGGACAAACCATTAATCATTGTAGTGTGGGAATCCGTCCCTACTAAACTATCAGGATAGGCAAATTCACCATCTGACCAAATAACTTTCGCTAGATATTCAAGATTTACCTGATGGCAAATCCCCGTGCCAGGTGGAACAACACGAAAATTATCGAAAGAATTTTGACCCCATTTGAGAAATTCATAACGTTCACGATTACGCTGAATTTCCATCTCTGTATTTGTCTGCAATGATGACTTATCCGCATAGGAATCAACCTGAACCGAATGATCAATCACCAGATCAACTGGGATAATCGGGTTGATTTTTTTAGGGTCACCACCAAGATCCTTAACCGCATTACGCATCGAGGCGAGATCCACCACGGCAGGCACGCCAGTGAAATCCTGCATTAAAACTCTTGTCGGGTGAAAAGAAATCTCATCATTAGAGCTGTTTTTATCAAGCCATTTAACAAATGATTTTATTGTCTCTTGAGTAATCTCCACACCATCTTCATGACGCAAGATGTTTTCAAATAATATTTTAAGTGAAATTGGTAATTTCGTGAGATCAACTCCTAGTTTCTGCGCTGCTTTTTTAATTGAGAAAAATTTATATTTTTTGCTACCGACTTTTAACTCGGATAAAACTTTGAAAGAATCTTGTGACCTGTTTTTCATTTCCACCCTTTATTTGTATTTAATGAATATATTCCTATGATAACGCTCAAAACCTAATAAGAATGACATGCTGACCTGTAACAAAATTAGTTGCAAGAAAAATGATAAGACTCTTTTCGAGGAGTTTGGAATTACTTTATTAGAAGGTGGCGTGGTTTTTATTCGTGGTAATAATGGCAGCGGGAAAACTTCATTATTACGCATCCTTGCCAATCTTGCTGAGGATTATCAAGGCACAATAGCCTATCACGAGTATGATATCAGATCACTCGGTGATGAATATAACACACATGTAAATTACCTCGCTCATAATAACGCTCTTAAAAGCGAACTGAGCGTTGTGGATAATATCGCATTTTACGCAAAGCTCAGCAAAAGCGAAATGGCAATTGACGCTGCCATTCATTATTTTGAATTAGATGAATTAGCCGAAACACCAATTTACCAACTCTCCCAAGGGCAAAAAAGAAAAGTCGCATTAGCGCGCTTACTAGCCTGCCCGACTGATATTTGGCTATTGGACGAACCATTTTCAAACCTTGATGAAGAGACGAAAATCAAAGTCAAAAACATGATAAGTATCAGATCTCGTGATGGCGGAATTATCATAATCACGGATCATAATAATGAACAAATTCCTAATGCGATGGAAATTGATATTGAGGATTATTGCTCATGATACTCACCATCCTCAATCAAGAATTTAAACTGAGCAGCAAGCATCTTAGCGATAAATTTACTATCCTGAGTTTTTATATAATTGCAGTTATGTTATTTATATTTGCAATTGGCGTTGAAAGTAAAATTATCAATAGCACAGCTAGCGGAATCATCTGGCTCTGCTTTTTATTTTCCAGCACAATAGCCGCCCCGAACATCCTTCAGCATGATTATGAGGATGGTAGTTTGGATCAATTATTACTACGCAACTCATCGGCAAATTCATTGGTTTTTGCGAAATTTCTCAGCTATTATTTTTTCAATATTTTTCCACTCATAATCATCTCGCCACTGATCGCCATATTTCTAAACATCCAGCTTTGCGCTATATTCGCCATCATCACCACCTTACTTATCGGTGGCGCCATCATCGCTGCGATTAATATTTTCGCTGCCTGCTTAACGTTAAATAACAGTAAAAAATCTGCTCTGTTTTTAATCATCGCTCTGCCATTTACTATCCCCACTATCATTCTCTCTATTATAGCTGCAAATAGCGTTTTATTAGAAAATGATTGGGGAATATTCCTCTCCTATTCTGGGTTACTTGCTTCACTATGCCTAATTCTTCTACCAATATTTCTATTGGCTAGCAGCAATGTTTTAAAATTAATGGTAAAAAACTAATGAATTATTTAGAAGGAAAATTGCTCATCGCCACCAACAAAATCACCGAGCCTGATTTTAAAAAATCAGTGATTTATATTTGTGGGCATAATAAAGATGGAGCGATTGGCGTGGTAATAAATCGCCTGCTGCAACAGGTGAAATTCTCTGATATTATTGATGATATTGAATTACTCGACATCCATAAACAAATCCCCGTCTATCTCGGTGGCCCGGTTGAATCTCATAAAGGGCTGGTTCTGCATAGTGATGATTTCTTAACTCAAACCAGCCGTGTTTTTGCTCAAGGCATAGCCATCACTTCCGATATGAAAATTCTTAAAAGCATGGCACAAGGAGCATCTCCCAAGAAAAATATGTTAGTTGTTGGCTATGCAGGCTGGGGCTTTGAACAGTTAAATAACGAAATAAGAGACGGCTCATGGCTTGTTACTCAAGCCACTCAACAACTACTCTTTGATATCGCCAATGAGGATAAATGGCACAAAGCCACTGAATCAATCGGCATTGACCCTTCCAAACTGAGCACCTCCTCTGGCCGCTGTTAGGGAAATTAGAGTCTTAAGATTTCTGGCACTTGCTATAACTTCAAATTATGCTAGAATTAGGGCACATTAATGATATGAATAACTTTATGAACAACACAGATAGTAAAGCAGATAGTAAATATGATAAATTAGCATTGTTACGCACTCATGATCTTACAATCCCCCTGAACAACTTCGCCAATACCCTAGAGCTAGAAACACCCCCGTACCTGACCGTAGCGGATCCTTTTCTAGTCATGGCCGTTCACTATTAGGACCAGATGAAACTTATTCCCAGTCCTATCCCCCTAATGGGAGCTTAGACCTTACAATGTTGGCGCCACCGACAGCTGTAGAGAAATGGGCAACGCCAAGAGCGTCAAATAATGTAGAACAACAAAGAGAAAGAAGCACACAAAACTGCTGCTTAATATTATAAATTAAATCAAAGCTGCAAAATCAAGATCCTGTAATTTGGATAATTTACCGATGGCAGCGAATGTAGGTTTGCTTTTTAATATATCTTGCATAACACGTTCAAGGTCAGCTTTTGTAACCTTCCCTAACGCCGCGATGATTTCATCATTATCTTTATAACGACCATAGCTAAGTAAATTATTTGCTAAGCGCCGTGAACGAGAAATGCTGTTTTCCTGCCCCATTAAAAGCGAAGCCTTATAAGCATTGAATGATTTTTGGATTTCTTTTTCAGTAATATCTTTCGTCGCTTTTTTTAACTCTGTACAAATTGTCTTTAATGCCTCGCCTGCTTTTGCTTCGTCGGTTGCGGTAAATACACCAAAAATTCCCGTATCAACATAGCTACTCGCAAAACTATACACAGAATAAGCCAAACCTTTCTTCTCCCTTACTTCCTGAAAAAGACGCGATGACATGCCATCTCCTAAAATTGAGGCAAGTAAATTCATAGTGTAATAATCCGCATGCTCACGATTTACCGTTTTAAAACCTAAAACCATGTTGACTTGTTCGAGATCTTTTTCTTGATGATATATTCCGCCATGATATTGGGCTACTTCATGTTTGGTGACTTTGCCACTTGCTAAATTATTGAAATATTTCTCCGCTAATTTGATAGTTTCATCATGCGAAATATTCCCCGCAACTGACATAACCATATTTTCTGCGTAATAATATTGCTTTACATAATCTAGCAAATCATCTCTTCCTAATTTTTTTACAATCTGTTTTGGCCCAAGAATCGAACGCCCAAGGGCTGTATCACCAAAGGCTTTTTCCTGAAAATAATCAAAAATAATATCATCTGGTGTGTCTTCACAGCCAGCGATTTCTTGTAGAATAACATCGCGCTCGCGCTCTATTTCATCTTCAGCAAAAATCGAATTCTGCAAAATATCGGATAATATATCCATCGCAACTTCAACATTCTCTTTTAAGACTTTGGCGTAATAGACTGTTCTTTCTCGAGAAGTGTAGGCATTAAAATGTCCGCCAATATAATCAAACTCCTCAGCGATTTGTTCCGCATTGCGTTTTTCTGTACCTTTAAACGCCATATGCTCAATAAAATGCGAGATGCCATTTACCTTGCCTTCTTCATGGCGACTTCCTACATCAACTGCGATGCTGATTGTCACCGTTTCGACCGAACCCATATAGTCCGTTGCTACTCTTAAACCGTTTTTTATTGTGCTAATCTCTATTGTCATAAATATTTACTTATTATTGTATTGCCCATCGCCCTTATTATAAGGGAGGGGCTTAGTGATAGTTAATTATATAATATTTTTACTCTTCTCACCCTCCCATTACGGTGAAGAAGTGATCAAGGTGCCTCTCCCAAAGTGTCAAGGGATTAAGCATGAACTCTGCTATTGATAATCCGGAACTATCGTATAGTCTCGGCACTCTTAAAGATTATTAGCAACTTAGCAACAAATAAAATGTCACAAAACAAACCAGAAATGCAACTAGAAAGCAGCAATAAAACGAAAAATTTTCCTGCATCAAAAAAGATTCAAGTTACGAGCCAACGCTTCCCTGATGTTTCCGTAGCTATGCGTCAGATCGAGCTCAATAAAACCGCTGAAGAACGCCACATAAATATTTACGACACTTCAGGAATTTACACAGATGAAACCCATAAAGTAAATATCCGCACAGGTATCCCTCGTTTGCGCCAAGAATGGATTTTAGAACGCGGCGATGTTGAAGCTTATGAAGGGCGCAACATGAAACCCGCTGATAATGGTGAGCTTGGTAGCTACAAATCTACCCTTGAACAATTTGATCGCAGCAATATCCAGCCACTACGTGCTAAAAAAGGCAAAAACGTTACGCAACTTGCTTATGCAAGAGCCGGCATTGTAACTAAAGAAATGGAATATATTGCCATTCGTGAAAATCTCGGACGTGAAGAATTACTCATAAACCCACTTTCACAAGGCGGAAATAATTTCGGCAAGAAAATCCCTGACTTTATCACTGCTGAATATGTTCGTGATGAAATCGCCGCTGGTCGTGCGATTATCCCTAATAATATAAATCACCCAGAATCTGAACCGATGATTATCGGACGAAATTTCTTGGTCAAGATCAACGCTAATATCGGTAACTCCGCAGTTGCATCTTCTGCTGAAGAAGAAGTCGAAAAAATGGTTTGGGCGACTCATTGGGGCGCTGATAATATCATGGATTTATCCACTGGCAAAGACATCCACAATATCCGTGAATGGATCATTCGTAATTCCCCTACTCCAGTTGGCACCGTGCCCATCTACCAAGCATTGGAAAAAACCAACGGCGTGGTTGAAGATCTTACTTGGGAGATTTACCGTGATACATTAATCGAGCAAGCAGAACAAGGTGTTGATTATTTCACCATCCATGCTGGTGTTCGCTTACCATTTATCCATCTAACCGAAAATCGCATAACTGGCATAGTCTCGCGTGGCGGTTCAATCATGGCAAAATGGTGTTTATCACATCACACTGAAAGCTTCCTCTACACAAATTTTGAAGAGATTTGCCATATCATGAATCAGTATGATGTTAGTTTCTCACTTGGCGATGGCTTGCGCCCTGGCTCAATTGCTGATGCTAATGATGAAGCACAATTTGCTGAACTCAAAACTTTAGGTGAATTAACCAATATCGCTTGGAAGCATGATTGCCAAACTATGATCGAAGGCCCTGGGCACGTGCCTATGCATTTGATTAAGGAAAATATGGAGATGCAATTAGAACATTGTAAAGAAGCACCATTCTACACTTTAGGACCTTTAACAACTGACATTGCCCCAGGTTATGACCACATCACTTCGGCAATCGGCGCTGCGATGATCGGCTGGTACGGCACGGCTATGCTTTGTTACGTTACTCCGAAGGAACATTTAGGCCTACCAAATAAGGAAGATGTTAAAGAAGGCGTGATTACTTATAAAATCGCTTCACATGCAGCTGACCTTGCTAAAGGTCACCCTTCTGCGCAATTCCGTGATGATGCACTTTCCAAAGCACGCTTTGAATTCCGCTGGGAAGACCAATTTAATCTAGCACTTGACCCTGAACGCGCACGTAGTTTTCATGATGAAACCCTACCATCTGAAGGCGCGAAATTAGCACATTTCTGCTCAATGTGCGGACCAAAATTCTGCTCAATGAAAATCAGTGCTGAAGTTAGAGATTACGCTAGAGATAAACGCGAGAAAGAAGCAACAGAAGGCATGAAAGAAATGTCCGACAAATTCCGCAAGGAAGGTGGCGAGATTTACAAGAAAATAAGTTAGCACCTAAAAATTGATCTTTTTGCACCCTTTTTAGCAAATAACCTACTTTCACTCGAGTCACGTACGAAGCTGTACGTTCACTCGTTCAAGCAGGACATTTGACAAAAATCATCACAAAAATCTACAATTCCCACCCCCCCCCTCAATTTATATTTTGTTTTAGAAGGCAAAATAGATTGTTTATTTGAATCTTTGCGCACCCACCATCG
>JAWUXM010000002.1:0-154571 GCA_034111325.1 Rickettsiales bacterium | reverse complement strand
CCCCTCTCCATTTTTAAGGGAGAGAGGGCTCTAGGGCGAGGGTTAAATCCATGTGGTAGAGTGAAATTATAAAGATTCTAACTCCTGCAAACCAATCCCCAAGCTCTGTGCCATAGCGCTCGCTTTATCAAGCGTTTCTTGCCATTCTCCTTCTTGACAAGAATATGTAAATAGTCTACAGTGTAAATAAGTAAACACTTAATTACATAAAAAACATGCACAACATAAAAAGAGTATCAATAGATTTTCCTGAAAATCTTTACAGAATAATCAAAACTTTTACCGCATTTAATGACTCTAGCGTTAAAAGCTTTGTGCTGGATGCTGTTAGTAAAGAACTCACAAAAAACAACATCAAAATCCCGAATGAAGAGACTATGAAAACTTTTGAAGATACGGATAAAGGTAAAAATTTACACAGCTATGATAGCTTTAACGCTCTCTTGTCAGAAATTCAAACTCAATCCGAATAGAAAGTGCTACAACAAATATACACTGCGCAATTTAAGAAAGATCTTAGTAAATCTATAAAAAGAGGTAAAAATCCTGCAAAGCTAGACGCTTTGATAAAGCTCCTAGTAAGCAACACTACACTTCCTAAAAAATGTAAAGACCACCCCCTAACAGGCAATTACAAAGGCAGGAGAGATTGCCACATTGAGCCAAATTGGTTGCTAATTTATAAAAAAGAAAAAACTCAAATTATATTTGAAAGAATTGGCACACATTCTGACCTATTTAGATAAAGTTATTATAATTTCTCCAATTCATCCTGTGCAATCCCTAAGCTTTGTGCCATGGCGCTCGCTTTATCAAGCGTTTCTTGCCATTCTCCTTCTGGTGAGGAATCCGCCACTATGCCGCCGCCAACTTGCAATTCAAACCGATCATTATCAATAATTATCGTGCGAATTACCACCGAAAAATCTGCCGAGCCATCACCAGCAAAATAGCCTATTGCACCCGCATAGACTCCTCGTTTCTGCTTTTCTAACTGATCACAAATTTCTATAGCTTTGATTTTCGGTGCACCCGTCATCGAGCCAGCAGGAAATGCATTTTTAACCACGTCAACATTACTCAATTCAGGCTTTTTCTGCGCTTTGATGGTTGAAGACATATGGTGAATCGTCCTATAGCTAGTTACATCAAAAAGGCTTTCCACCTTGACGGAGCCAGCTATTGCGCTTTTTGCCAAATCATTACGCATTAAATCCACAATCATCAGATTTTCAGCGCGGTCTTTTGTACTATTATACAAGTCCTCACTTTGCCCTCCTTTCGCCAAGCTGCCTTTTATCGGCCTTGTATCGATCTCGCCATTTGTTTCAATACGTAAAAAACGCTCTGGCGAAGAAGAAATTATATATTTATCGCCAAATTTAAGAAAAGCTGAATATGGCGCAGGACTGATTTCGCTTAATTTACGAAAGACCGCAAATTTATCGCCAGAAATATTACCATAGAATTTACGGGTGAGATTTGCTTGATATATTGTCCCTGCATAAATTTCTTCAATGATTTTACTAGCTTTGCGCAAATATTCCGTTTTACTCATATTTGAAGCAAAATTACTAATTTGCGGGGGCTTCTCTGCTTTTATTACAACATCTCTTAAAAGGTTTTTGAGGCTTTCTTCATCTTTAGAGAAACATTCAATGCTTTTTTCCTGATGGTCAAAACGCAGGACATTATTGTATTTCACCATATGCAATGCGGGCAAATTGATAAAAGAATCTTTGGTTTCTGTAAAAACCTTCTCTAAATTATTTTTCAATTCATAGCCAAGATAGCCAAACCAACTATCCAGCATTTCTGTTTTTTGGGTTTTTAGCCTTTGCTCAAACTCGACAAAATCAGCCGCTTGCACGCTATCTTCAGCCGCAAACGCCAAATAGGAAAAACGCCCACTATGTTTATAGCGCGCGCCCGAATAAAGAAAAACACAGCTCTCCTCCCTGCTTTGTACATATTCGGCAATATCTAATGGCTCTAGCCACTTATGGGTAAATATCTTTTGCATTTTTATTGTATCCTTACTCTCCGCGTCACTCCCTGAATTCTTACAAAGAATTCTAGGAGAGTCTACACTTACTAACAAAACATTCTATCCTTGGCTCATGGATTACCTTAGAATTTTTTCAAAATTCAGGTAATGACAAGGGAGAGACTTCCTTCGTAGGAAGGATAAAGGCGGTTTAAAAAGTAATGCAGAAAAAATTATTGTTATCTTTTAGTTTAAACCGTATAAAAACCTGCAGAGAAGATAATTCAACATCAACAAAATGCACTTTTTAATCGTTATTTCTAATTTTTACAAAGATCTAGCAAAGTTACAGCTTGATGGCGCTATTGCTGAGCTTAAAAAAGCTGGGCACACTCATCAGAAAATATCTGTCCCCGGTTCGCTTGAAATCCCTGCGGTTATTAGCTATGCAGCGGATTCTGACATATATGACGGCTTTGTCGCTTTAGGCTCAATAATTCGCGGCGAGACTATTCATTATGAAGTAATCTCAACCGAAACCACGCGCAGCCTAAATGAATTAGCCATTAATTTAAATTTAGCCATCGGTAACGGTATAATCAGCGCTGAGAATAAAGCGCAGGCTTTAGAACGTGCTGATCAAAGAAATAAAGGAGGAGCGGCAGCCAATGTAGCAATACATATGGCCATCATTAAAAATAAATTCTCCGAAGTAGCTGAAAAATAATGCAAGAAAAACCCAATATGATCGGTCGCAAAAGACGCAGCCGTATAGCCGTTATCCAAATCCTCTCGCAACATAGTTTTTACGAGGGAGCTGAGAGCCAAAATGCTATCATGGCCGACATTATAAGTTTTTATAAGGAGCAAAAAGGTTCTGTCAAAAAAAAGCTTGATGAAGAGATGATTAGAACTTTAAGCATTTTCGCAGTTGAAAAACAACAAGAGGCTGAAGAAGTAATTGCTAAATATTTAAACGCTCCTTGGACGATTGAAAAGCTCTCGCCAATTTTACGTGCTATATTAAAAACCGCCTATGCAGAAATCCTGCTCAATAAAGGCGCCGGCACTAAAATCATTTTAAATGAATATATCGACATTACTAAAATGTTTGAAACCAGCAAAGAGGCCGGTTTTGTTAATAGCATTCTTGATAAAATTATTAAGAATATGGTTAAGGAATAACAATAATCTGTCCTTTGAATCGTTTACGATTCTAAGGCAATCTAGGAGCCTAATTGCAAGTGCTCTCTTTTTGTTCATGGATAGCCCTAGAATCCTTTCGGGATTCAGGCTATGACAAAATCTAATTCCTTCACTGAATTGTTTTTATATGCACGAATTTGACCTTATCACTAAATATTTAAAACCATTAGCAACAACCAAAGAATCCCTTGGTTTGGCTGACGATGCTGCTATTTTACAAACTAAAAGCAAACTAGTTATCAGCACTGATAGCTTAGTTGAAGATATACATTTTTTTAAAGGAGATGATCCACGAATTTTAGCACAAAAAGCTCTGCGAGTTAATCTTTCTGACATGGCGGCTATGGGCGCTACACCACGTTTTTATACGCTAAACCTTACTTTGCCGCAAAATTTTGATGAGAGTTGGCTAAAAGATTTTTGCCGTGGTTTGAAATCTGATCAGAAAAAATATGGCGTGTCTTTAATTGGTGGCGACACAACCTCACATAAGAACTCTACAATTATTAGTATTACAGTTTTTGGCGAGGCAAAAAAGCCCCTAAAACGTAGCTCTGCAAAGGTTGGAGATTTGATTTTTGTCAGCGGCAATATAGGCGATAGCGCTTTAGCATTGCGTGTTTTACAGAAAAAAATTACCTTTCTTGATAAGAGTTTTTTACAAAAATATTATTTACCTGAACCACAAATAGAATTAGGCAAAAAACTTGGTAAAGTTGCCAATTCTGCTATTGATATTTCTGATGGTTTAATTGCAGATTTATCACATTTACTAAAAGCTTCAAAAAAAAGTGCCGCGATTTTTATCGATAAAATCCCCCTCTCGCAAACAGTTCAGAAAATTCTAAAACAAAATCCAGCTGAATTTAGTGCTATATTAAGTGGTGGCGATGATTATCAATTGCTCTTTACCCTACCTGCCAACAAGCGAAAAAAAATCGACAAAATTGCTAAAATATTAAATATTAAAATTAGCGAAATAGGCAAAATCACTGATTCTCAGGATAGTTTATTGAGTGTTTTGGATAAGGATGGAAAGGACGTTTCTCTTGATAAGAAAGGTTTTGAGCATTTTTAGTTTTTTTAATCATCCCAATAACAACTCCCTTTCTTCTCCTGTAACTTCAGGGCGGATGCCAAACCATAATTCAAAACCAACTGCTGCTTGATGAATAAGCATGTCAATTCCCTCAACAATAGGATTGCCTCTTTCCTGCGCATTTTTTAATAATTTTGTATAGCGCGGCTTATAAACAATATCGGCAACCACTGCTGTTTTCGGCAAAGATTCCAAATCAATCTTTAGCTCCTCTTGCCCTTCCATACCAAGGGATGTAGCGTTTATCAAAATATCAATATTTGCCGAATTACCACCTATCTCATCAAGCTTTATGGTTTTGGCTGTTGGCAATAGAGCTTTGGCTTTTTCAATTGAGCGATTAGCAATTATTATGTTTTTAGCTCCCTCCTCGACAAGTCCAAAACAAATAGCTTTCGCCGCACCGCCAGCGCCAATTAGCAATATGTTTTTATTAGCAAAGTCACTTATATGTGGTGCAAGTGAGGCTATAAAGCCATATGCGTCACTGTTAGTTGCTTTGATTTTTTCATCTGCAAAATAAACTGTGTTTATTGCGCTAATTTTTTGCGCAATTTCCGAAACCTCACCAATTTGTGATATAATTTCAAAAGCTTTTTCTTTGTGGGGAATTGTAATATTAAACCCTGAAAGCCCTTGTTTCTGAGCATTTTTTATAAATGTTTTCAGCTCTTCAGGCTTTATTTCTGTTTTATCGTAAGAACCTTCAATATTATATTTTTTTAGCCAATAATTATGTAGTTTTGGCGATAATGAATGAGCGATTGGATAGCCAATTACCGTGCTTTTTTTAAGCATCTTTTTACCTTTTTAATTTTCTTCAAACACTTATGACGTTTTTTTGTTTGATGTTTTTTAGCAAAATTACTAAGTAGCATTTTTGTCTCCGCCTGTCTTATTTGTGCAAACTCATCATAGGAAACAAGCTTCTCATCATTTAGCACTCGGGAAATATTATCGATAGTGTCTGTGATAATCACTAGCCTCTTATCAAACTCTTCAATATCAGCTAGCTTCTCAACCATTGCCGCTTTTAATTTTTGCAGCTTTACACTAGTTTTTTTACTTTGCGCAATTTCAGCAAACTTACCAAAAATATCTATCGGAAAAACATCATCAGTCATTTTTTTCTAAATTTCTACGTTTGTACATTTGTACAATTGAAGCCGCTGTTTCCTCAACAGATCTGCGGCTCACATCAATTATTGGCCATTTATTTTGTGCATATATTTTCTTTGCAGCAATAATTTCTTCCCGCACTTTTTCCATATCTATATAGTCAGTTTTTGTCGTTATATTATCAATCAATTGCAAACGATTATGACGGATTTGCACTAGAATTTCTGGGGAAATGGTGAGCCCAATGATCAGTGGTTCCTTCAGCTCAAATAAAATTGAGGGCAAATCTATCCCTTTAACAAAAGGTACATTCGCCGCTTTTAGTGAACGATATGATAAATATATGCAGGTTGGTGATTTTGATGTTCTTGATGGGCCGACTAAAATTACATCGGCTTCGTCTAATTCTGAAGTTTTTTGACCATCATCATGAGTTAGTGTATAGTTAATCGCTTCAATTCTTTCAAAATAGTCTTCGTCTAAAATATGTTGTCTTCCCGGTTTATCTAACATTTTTTGTCCTAAATAGGCTGAAAAACCATCTATTACTTGCTCTAGTGCCGAGATACAGGGGATTTTATTTTCCTTACAGCCTTTAATCAAGAACTCCAAAAGCGTCTTATCTAAAATAGTATAAAGCACAATGCCTGGATATTCCTTTAATTCATCTATAATGGTTTTTATTTGTCGTTCTGTGCGAACTAAAGTCCACATATGTTCTTGAGATTCGACATCTTTAAATTGAGACAATACTGCACGTGAAATTGAACCTAAAGTTTCACCTGTTGAGTCTGAAACTAAGTGAATATTTACAATTTTTTTAGCACTCATCTTTATTTATTTTTATTGTGAATAAGCTGTTAATAACTATTGAAAACTTTCGTGTTTTTTGACTTTTCCTAAAAAAGGTTTGAAAACTTGGCCTCTTTTTAACATTACATCAAACCTCTTAGGTCTTTATCCACATAGCAACTACATTAATGGTAAAAACCCAATAAAATAGCCTTATCTGTTAAATAATTGATGTAATTAAACTTGTTTATAACTATATGTATAACCTCTTTTATACGCATAATCCACAGTATATAAACTATAACTATTTTTTAAATAAATAATATATAAGAAGAGAAAATATGAATAAGTTAATATCTTGTCTAAATGGTGACACCTCATCTAAACCAATTTGGATCATGCGACAAGCAGGTCGTTATTTACCAGAATATAAAACTACTAGAAAAACAGCAGGATCATTTTTAGATCTATGTTATAATTCAAACTTAGCATCAGAAGTAACTTTACAACCATTAAAAAGATTTGATTTTGATGCAGCAATTATATTCTCAGATATATTGGTAATATTAGATGCTTTAGGAATAGAAGTTTCTTTTAAAGAAAATATAGGTCCTGTCATCGAGAAATTTAATCCTGATAAAGTTAAGGACTATAAAATAAATAACATCGAGAAGCACCTAGCACCTGTTTATAAAGCCATAGCCCTTACCAAAGAAAAGCTACCAAAGAACAAACCTCTCATCGGCTTCGCTGGTGCACCATGGACATTATACACTTACCTAGTTGAAGGGAGAGGCAGTAAGGATTTTTCTATTGCTAAAAAAACTGCTTTGGAAAATGAAGCACTACGTCAGCAAATATTTGATATTTTAGTCAACGCAATTTCTGAGCATCTAATTTTACAAATCAAAGCTGGTGCAGATATCGTACAGATTTTTGATAGTTGGGCTGGAATTTTAACTGATGAGCAATTCTTAAACTGGTCGATTAAACCTACTAAAGAAATTATCAATAAAGTTAAACATGCTTATCCGGATGTAAAAATAATTGGCTTCCCAAAAGGTGCTGCTGATAATTATGAAAATTACATCGTAGGAACAGGAGTTGATGCTGTTGGTATAGATTATACCTATCCAATCGAGAAAGCTGCTAATTTAGCCCTTAAACACAACATAGCCATCCAAGGGAATCTCGACCCTGCCTATTTATTGCTGGAAGATCAAAAACCACTAGAAAAACAAATTAAAAGAATTTTAGACGCCACAAAAAATGTCCCCCACATCTTTAACCTTGGGCACGGCATCTTACCTACTACACCAATTGCGAATGTTGAGTTTTTGGTTGATATTGTTAGAAATGAAATAAAATAAATATTTTAATTGTTATGATAGAGCAGGATATTAGGTGGCAGCAACGCCTTAGTAACTATAAAAAAGCGTTAGCGCAACTCGGCAAATTTATGGAGAAAAAAGAGCTGAATGAGCTAGAAGAGCAAGGTCTTATTCAAGCTTTTGAATATACTCATGAATTAGCATGGAAAACACTTTCCGACTTCCTGAAAAACCAAGGAAATGTTGAGATTTATGGTTCAAAAGACACTACGCGTGAAGCTTTTGCAATTGGTATTATTGAGGATGGTGAAATCTGGATGGAGATGATAAAAAGTCGCAACCTAACATCTCATACCTACAACAAGCAAACCACAGATGAAATCGTGAATGCTATACAAAAAGGCTATTACCAAGCCTTTACATCATTAGAAAAAAAATTAGATGAATTGGTCAAATGAATTCAGGACTCAGTGTTGAAACCATCAACAAAATAAAAGGAGTTTTTGTAAAACATCCGCAAATTGACGCTGTTATATTATATGGCTCACGCGCGAAAGGAAACTATCGTCCTGGGTCTGATATTGATCTAACTTTGCACGGTGAAAAGCTTGATTTGCACATTCTAAACAAAATATCTAATGATTTAGACGACCTTCTCACGCCCTATAAATTCGACATTTCAATTTATCACGACATAGATAATCAAGACTTAATCGACCACATCAAAAGAGTTGGCGTGGAGTTTTGGCTAAAAAGCAAGGTTTCTGATGGTGATGCATCCTTGCAGATTTAACTTTCAATGTTAGATCTGCAAGGATAAATAGTTGTTAGAATTTATGTCTGAACCTAAGAATATTAAGCATTTTGTAAAAGCTGCATTACAGCTTCCCGATGAAAACGACAAAATGAAAAAGAAGCCTAATCACTAATTACAAAAAATGACAAATACTCTATATTCCTTCAGGCGCTGCCCATACGCTATGCGGGCGCGAATGGCGCTTAAATATAGCGGTATTAAAGTTAAAATTCATGAGGTGTCTTTAAAAGACAAACCAGCCTCTATGTTAAAGCTCTCTCCCAAAGGTCAGGTTCCAGTGTTGCTAATTAATAATGAAAAAACCATCGATGAAAGTAGAGATATTATCGCTTTTGCATTATCGGTGAATGACCCTGATGGCTGGCTAAGTAAGGATAAAAAAATATTAACAGAGATAGAGAAGTTAATTACGATTAATGATAATGGCTTTAAAGAAAGCCTAGATAAGTATAAATATTTTACAAAACAGCAAACAGAAAGCTTAGAAAGCTGCCGCTCTAAAGGTGAGGAGTTTTTAAAAATATTAGAAGAGAAATTAAGCGAAAATACTTATTTATTCGGTAATAAAATATCCTATGGCGACGTCGCTATCTTCCCTTTCATCCGCCAATTTGCCCATGTTGATAAAACATGGTTTTACCAATCCCCCTATAATAATTTGCAAAAATGGTTAGATAATTTCTTAGAATCAAAATTATTCAACGACATCATGCCTAAGGGTTTGGCGGAGATGTGATTTTCTTCAGTTACATTTTACAGGAAATGCATTATTATGTAATCTTAGTTAAAGATAGAGTGAATGCCTTTGAAAAAGCGGATATTGGTTTTGTTTTCTATAAATACCTATCAGAAAAGCAGCATGTTTTTGCTAATAATAGCCAAATTTTGTAAAGAATTAAATATTTCACCACCATTTTGAACCTGTAATAAATTTATGAAAAAAACCACAGATAATTCAAATATCATCATTTATCAAAGTGACGACGGCAAGCCCTCTGTTTCTCTAATGACCAAAGACGGCAACGCTTGGATGAACCAAAATCAACTAGCAGAACTTTTTGACACCTCCAAACAAAATATTAGTCAACACATCTCTTCCGCCTTAGAAGAAAGGGAGTTAGAGAAAAATTCAGTTGTAAAGAATTACTTTACAACTGCCAAGGACGGTAAAAAATATGATATAACTTTCTATTCGCTAGAAATGATTTTAGCAATTGGCTTTAGGGTAAGAAGTAAGCGCGGAACTCAATTTAGAATCTGGGCCAATAAAAACCTGCGTGAATACATGGTTAAAGGCTTTGTAATTGACAGTGATCGCCTTAAAAATCCAGATGGCAGACCAGACTATTTTGATGAATTATTAGCAAAAATTAGAGATGTCCGCTCTTCTGAAAAACGCTTTTATCAAAAGGTGCGTGATTTATTTGCTTTAAGCAGCGACTATGACAAAAGTGATAAAGCAACTCAAATGTTCTTTGCCGGGACGCAAAATAAACTTTTATATGCTGTTACCAATAAAACTGCCGCAGAAATAATTCTTAATAGAGCAGATGCTAATAAACCCAATATGGCACTAACTTCTTGGCAAGGTGGCGTTGTTAGAAAGCAAGATATTATTATTGCCAAAAATTATTTATCAGCAGAAGAGTTAGATATTTTAAATCGTTTAGTAACAATTTTCTTAGAAACAGCAGAGCTTAGAGCAAAAAGCCGCAAGGATATTATTATGAAATTTTGGCAAGAAAATGTTGATCGCATTTTACAATCTAACGACATGAATCTTCTTCAAAATTCTGGCAAAATTAGTAATGCCCAAATGGAAAAAGAAGTTAAAGAAATCTATGAAGATTTTGACTTAAAAAGAAAAGCATTTGATGCCAAGCTAGCTGATGACGAAGATTTGAAAGAGTTAGATCAATTAGAAGAGAAAATTAAAAACATTAAATGAATATTAAAGCAAAAAATAACATTTTAAAATTGAGGCTTCCTGAGTTTAGTGGGGAGTGGGAAGAAAAGGGCTTAGGCAATATTTTGAAAATTATTAATAATCACATAGCATTGCGCCGTTTATCTTAAATAAAAAATCAAAATGAGGACATGAATTACATCTCGCGTAAAATATTTGTAAATCAAAACAACGATAGCAACAACGATAGCAAAGAATACTCTGATGAAGATTTTCTTAACTTGGATGGGCCGCTAATTATTTTAGGAGAACCTGGATTGGGTAAAAGTTGTTTGGTTGAGGAGTATAGAAAAAGGAGTGGGTCTAGCATATACAACGCTTCAGATCTCTCTATTTATTCTTCGGTTGAAAGTGGCAATAATGACGTAAAAATAATAATTGATGGATTGGATGAGGTTACAGCTTATTCTCAATATGAATCTAATCAGGTTTGGTCAAAAATATCTCATTTAGAAAAGCCAAATTTTATCATTACTTGTAGATCGGTTGATTGGAAATCTACATATGAAGATAGAATAAAAAAAAGATGGGGTTGCGAACTAACCATAGGGATACTTCAAAGATTTAGTGATGCCGATGTTATAGAGTTTATCACAACAAAGTATACAAATATTACCCCCCAAACATTCTTATCTAAGTCCGTAAAGTGTGGAGTAGAAGAAGACATGATATACAATCCTTTAATTCTTAAAATGTTCATAGAGGTGGTTAAGGAAGGAGGGTGGCCTGATTCAAAACATAAATTATATAATGATTTTTGTGAGATTCTTGTAGAAGAAAGTAATCTCATTCACCTTGATATGGGAAGTGATGACCGCCCTTCTAATCAAAAGTTAATAGAAACCTGCGGCTTTATATTTTCTCAATTAATTTTGTCTGGCATTGGCGGAATACATATAGGAACGCAAAACACATCCCTTCCTTCATTAAAAGATTTAGCTAACGAAGAATATCAACTGAAGACTTTAAAATATGCTGTATCAACAAAATTATTTAATATTGTCTCTAGTATAACAATAGAGCCTTTTCACAGAACAATTGCTGAATATCTAGCGGGAAAATGGATCTCTTATTTTCTTGAAAAACCAATTTCCCCTAGAAGATTAAATACCATATTTTATGGAAGCCATAGAATTGTCCCTTCTTCTTTAAGAGGGTTGTATGCGCATTTAACCACTTTCTTGGCCTTAGAAAATAAGGACTTAGTTAACGGTTTAATTGAGAGAGACCCATACGGAATACTAATATATGCTGATGCGTCAGAATTAAATGCAAGTCAACTTAGGCATCTTTTATTGTGCTTAGAGTATCTAAATGACAAAGATCCGTGGTTTCATATATCTAATAGAGGTATAAAAACCCAAAGAAATATCTCAGAACCAGAGGTTTATAATGAAATTGTTAAGATCATTCAAGGGCCTTCCAGACAAATAATATGTCTGGTTTTAGAGGCAATACAGGTTGATCTCTTTCCTGATTCTATTTACCAAAAACTAGAAAAATTCATTCTTGATAAAACAAAAAGTTTCATTGAGCGAGATGCCGCAATTGGCGCTTTATTGGCATCGGAAAAATATGACAATTGGCAAAAAATAATATCTAAACTTCAAGAATACGGTGGTGACTTTAACTCTTTATGCTTAGCGATTGATATAATACAGGATAAATCTTTTACATTTAGTGGAAACGACATAGCAAATATCCTAATTAAAATAGACTTTCTGAACGGGAAAGATGATGAAATCCCTGTGTTTGGAATAGGACATGGAATAGAGAAAAACCTATCTTCTGAACAACTAGAAACTGCACTACACACAATTTCTGAAAACACATATGAAAACCATAATAGTTCTATCGGGGAGTGGGTTTTTAAGTTTACAAAAAGATATTTAGAACTTGTTCCCAATCTTGATGCAGAAAAATTATGGAGCTGGATTAAGGGTTTGGAGAATATGAGTCCCCATGATCACTCTGCATGGGATGAATTTAGTTTAAACTACTTTCAAGAAAATAAAGGTCTAAAATATATTATTCAGAAATTAGCTTTGCGTGATTCTAATAATACACTTATGACTGTACATGAAATTAAGAATCTAAGTATAGGATTATCCTTTAGCGAAGAAGATATAATAAAACATTTAGATGATTTATTTAAAGAAGAGATAAAAGATAAAAACTGGAGTAATTGCTACATAGGTCTTGTCAGATCCTCATCTTCTGGCGAAGTCTTAAAGCTTGTAAGAATTCACGCTGAACAAAATAACTTGCTAAAGGAATATTTAACTTCCTTAGAAAAGCCTGCTGAAAATGACTGGGCAAGAAAATCTCAGGAACGTGAAGAAAAATCAAAAAGAGAAAAAGAAGAAGAAAAGCTAAAGCGCCATAAGTGTTATGACTCAGCGCAAATTGAGATAAAATCCGGAACTAATTTTGGACAAATTCACCGAATATCCTGTGCATATTTAGGAGAATGTTTTTCAAAAATAAGCGGCAATTCTTCTCTGGAGAGGGTTGAAGAGCTTGCCGGTAAACAAAACGTGTTAATTGCATTAGAGGGATTAAATTCTTTTATAAAGAAATGTGAGGACATTCCTTCGGTATATAAAATTTGCGAGGCGCATGCATTAAATAAATCTTATCTCCATGAATCGATTTTATTGGCGTATGGCATTATTTTGCTAGAAAGAAATGAGCTACATCATCAACCAAAAGAAATCTTATTTTCTATTTTAGCCTCGTGCCGATGGGAATTATTCAGAGAAAATTTTGAGATAAGAAACCTAGAACTCTATTTGCGAGATATAGTTTTTGGTAACAACAAGACCAAAAAAGAATTTTTACGCATCTTGATTGAATCACAACTGGGCGCAAAGGTGGATCATGTTAGGGGATTATGCGAAATTGCACGAGATGAAATATTTTACGATATTTTAGAAGATTTATCAATTGCTTGGCTAAACAAATTTAGCAGCGTTTCATTTAATCCTCTGAAGGAGATTTTATCAATTGCCATAAAGCATGCCCCTGAGAGGTTAAAAAAAATTATAAGAGGAAAAATCAAGGCAGATAAGTGGGAGAGGGAAGAGATTAAAGGGCTATGGATGGGAGCTGCATTTATAGTTGATTATGAATTTAGTCAAAAAACCTTAAAAACTTATATTGAGGATAAAAAAGAAACTATATGGTACCTAAAATATCTTGTTTCGTACTGTGAATCAAATATAAATATTTTAAGCATTGAGCAGAGTTATTTTTTGATAACACTATTTGGTTCTTTGTGGCCTCCAGTTGATATGCCTTCTTCCGGCTCTGGCAATAAGAATGCGCGGCAAGCTTCCGACTTTATTCGTCAGCAAATACAAAACTTATCAAATAATTATTCTGACGAAGGTATAAAAAAACTAGGTGATTTAGTAAATTACTCTGGATTGGAACAATATCAAAATCTTATAAAGAATCTGCATTACAACCAGAAAACAAAAAAGGCTAATGAGGAGATAAAAATCGTAACTCTTCATGGGGTTAGGAAAATATTAATGCAAAGCGAACCTTCTGACCATGAAGATTTGCAGGCAGTTGTATTTGATCAATTAGTTAGATTGCAGAACTACTTAAGGAGTGGCAATAACACTCGTATAACAAAATTTTGGAAATTGGAGGATGAGCCTCGTGTAGAGAACCACTGTAGAGACTTAATAATAGATGAGTTATCTCATTATTTAAATAGCTTCAACGTGTCTTGCGGTAGAGAGGGGGATGTGGTAGATGATAAGCGCTGCGACATACTTTGCTCACATTCCCTGTTAAAGCTTCCAATAGAAATCAAGGGTCAGTGGCATAAAGATGTGTGGACTGCCCACTATCAGCAATTAGCAAATTATCAAAAGGATGGCAGGGTTGGAGGAAGAGGCATATACTGCGTTCTTTGGTTTGGAACTAACACTAGTCAAAATAGAGCTATCAAAAAACCTAAAAATTTGCTAACTCCCACTACCCCTTCAGAAATGCTGGATCTATTAAATAAAGATTTAGATGAAGAAAAAACAAAGATACTTGTGCTTGATTTATCCAAACTAAGCTAGGTTTTGGAATTACGCTTAACCACATTACTAGTAAATAATGCAGATTGCACAAACCCCTGTATCTGCATTGTGACGCTTTCCTTAGAATCTCGCCAGAGATTTGGTTGCTACAACATATTGGTTTTTTAAATTACGAACATTGCTAATTAAAGAGATCTACTCCATCAATTGTTTTGTTGATATGTTGGCCGAAACCGAAATCAACGCTAGCAATGTATCATACACTTGATCAGACATTTCCAGAAGTGCTTTTACCTGCAAAGTATTTAGATCGAAATTATTCTGATAAATCTTGTTACCGCAAACTCTCAATATTCTCCTTATAAGAGCCAGTGCCTTTGAAGATTGCGGAGCCGGCAACGAGGACATTTGCACCTGCTTGGATACAAAGTTTTGCAGTTTCGGGGTTAATTCCGCCATCAACCTCAAGGTCTATTTTCCTACCGCTTTGCTCAATTTTCTGACGAAGCGCTTTTATTTTGTCTAATTGATCCGCCATAAAGCTTTGCCCGCCAAAACCTGGGTTAACAGTCATAACTAAAATCAAATCTACTTTATCAATTATAGAATCCAAAACATTTGCGGGTGTGGCGGGAACAATAGAAACGCCTGCTTTAACGCCGAGTTTTTGAATTTGGGATATTGCAGCATCCAAATCGTCCACAGCTTCATAGTGAATAGTTATGATATCTGCACCAGCCTTAGCGAAGCTACCTACATATTTTTCAGGGTTATTAATCATTAAGTGCACATCAAAAACCAGTTCGCTATATGGGCGAATTGCAGAAACTACATCGGGCCCGATTGTGATATTAGGAACGAAATTTCCATCCATCACATCGACATGGATATAATCTGCCCCAGCCTCTGTGATGGCTTTTACCTCATTACCAAGATCAGCAAAATTTGCAGATAGGATAGAGGGAGAAATTTTTATGGCTTTGCTCATAATTTTTATTATTTATATCTGATGGAGAAGCATCCTATGAAAAACTTATGTTTTTTACAATAATTACTTGCTTAAAGAGTTACTTCTTGCATCTTGTGTGCAAAATCTAACTCAAACCAATTTAAATCATGATTTCTCAAGCTTTTGCGGCCATAGGTACTTCTTCAACCACATCACCATTTGCTGGCTTGATGCCAATAATTTTAATATTCTTTATTTTTTATTTCTTATTGATCCGTCCACAACAAAAAAGAGTTAAGGAACATAAATTAATGATCGAGGGTGTTAAAAAAGGCGACGTTGTTGTTACTGCTGGTGGCGTTATTGGCAAGATTCTTAAGGTTGAAGAAAATGACATAGTTGTTTTAGAAATTGCAGATAGCATCAATGTTAAAGTTTTAAAATCAACGATAGCTAACCTTTCTCAGGAAAAATTCAAAGCAGTTGAAGCTAAAAAAACGACGGCTAAAAACAAGAAGCAAAAAATCAAGAAATAATGCTTAATTTCCCAACTTGGAAAATATCGTCGATTCTTACAATTTGCGCGCTAGCAATATTGTTTTCTTTTCCTAATTTTATTGATAAAAATGATCGTCCTGAGTTTCTTAAAAACACAGAAATAAATGCGGGGCTTGATTTGCAAGGTGGAGCACACCTTCTTTTAGAGGTTGATTTTGATAGTTACTTCAAAGAAAAACTAGACATTTTAAAAGATGAAGTAAGGAACACCCTACGTAAAGATAGGGTTGGTTACATGAATCTTGCGCTTAATGAAAGTGGCGTATCTTTTGAACTGCGCCGCGCCGAGGAGAAGCTCGATATTTCTTCTATTAGTAAAAGTTTGGGGAATGAAATTATCCTTGTGCGTGACGGGCAAAATGTCGGAGTGAGATACTCAGATAATTTCATGCGGGATATGCGAGTGAAAGTTCTTGAGCAGTCTATAGAAATTGTCAGAAGAAGAGTTGATGAAACAGGCACAAAAGAGCCGCTTATTCAAAGCCAAGGCAATAATAGAATATTATTACAAGTTCCGGGGGTTGGAAATCCTGAAAGACTTAAAAACCTACTTGGCAAAACTGCTAAAATATCATTTCATTTGCTGGGTAAAAACGGCCTTGTTGAAAGAGAATCTTATGGTGAAATAGGCACAAGAACAATCTCTAGTATTGAAGCCGATGAGTTTGGAGCACCAAAATATCGTTACTCAGTTCGTAAAAAAGTAGAAATAAATGGGGAGTCACTAATTGATGCAAGGGCAACCCTTAACCAAGCTGAAGCAGTAGTGAATTTTAAATTTGATAGTTTAGGGGCTAAGAAATTCGCAAAACTAACCACTGAAAATGTAGGCGTTTCACTTGCGATAGTTTTTGATAATAAGGTAATCAGCGCCCCTGTTATAAGAGAGCCTATTTTAGGTGGTGAGGGAATAATATCTGGTAGCTTTACTATAGAATCAGCTAATGACTTAGCCTTACTTTTACGTGCGGGAGCTTTGCCTGCGCCACTTAACATTATTGAAGAACGTACAGTTGGCCCAAGCCTTGGGCTAGATTCAATAAAGGCAGGCAGAAAAGCGGTAGTAATTGGTATAGTTGCCGTAATGGTATTTATGATTTTAAGCTATGGATTATTTGGTATTTTCTCTAATATTGCCTTGATCATGAACATTGTTTTTATCACAGCCCTATTGTCAATCTTTGGTGCGACTTTGACATTGCCAGGAATTGCTGGAATCGTCCTAACAATAGGAATGGCGGTTGATTCTAATGTGTTAATTTTTGAACGAATAAAGGAAGAGTTTGATTCTGGAAACACAGCTTTTGGTTCTGTGGAAAAAGGCTTTTCTAGCGCTTTTAAAACTATTGTTGATTCTAATATTACGACGTTGGTTGCTGCTTTAGTTCTTTTCTATTTTGGCTCTGGCCCAGTTAAAGGTTTTGCGGTAACGCTATCAATAGGAATTTTAACATCAATGTTTTCAGCAACCTCTCTTACCCGCTTGATGGTTGTTACGTGGTTAAGAAAAACAAAATCAAAAACCATCCCACTTTAAAATCTGTTTTTTAGGCCTATAACAAATCATCTATGCTTTGGCTGCGCCTAATAATGGCAACATTTTGCACTGGGCTCATAGTAGTGTTTTTCACAATAAAGACTATGTTCGTAGGCGGCTTTAGTGCAGAAATTATTGATCACTGCATTGGCTATAGCTCTCCCTTAGAGAATATTGGTTATGTTAGATGGGTTTATCTAGCGACCATAGCTCTGCCATTCTTCCTATCAAGCAAGCCATTCATACATCAAATCGGCGTTGCTAACCTATTAATGTTCTGCGTAGCATATTTTATATATACTGAAGTTTATATTTCTATCTGGTGCTTCTTCGCGGCTATTGTTAGTGTGTTAATTTATTTTTATTTTAGAGAGCAAAGTCACATTAAAAAGACTTCCTAAAAACCTAGCTATTTCTTTAGAGCCTTTTGAAACAACAGGCTTTCTTGAATATTCTCAGTATCTAATATGCCAATTAACTTACCATCTTCAACAATTGCCGCTACAGCAAAACGCTTAACCAACATTTGCTCATAAGCTTCGGCAAGATTCATATTTGGATCTAACTTTAGAAAATTCTTATTCATCACTTGATGAACCAAAGGTGAGTTATTTTTCTGTGATAAAGCTTTGATAATATCGTCCCTAGTTAAAATCCCGACTGTCTCTTGCCCCTTAGCCACAATGAAGTCCCTTTCCTGACCATTTAGTATTATAGCAACTGCCTTATCTACGCTATCATCAGAATTCAGGGTAGTGTATTTACTCATAGTTAAATCCCGCACTCTATATTTAGATAATAAGGATTTAACATCCTCATGCACTGCTTCACCTTTAGCGGCTAGAAATATAAAGGCTCCTATAATAGCTAACCAAGGGTTATGACTCTGGATCGCAAAGATGATAAATATAATTGATAAAAATTGACCAATTACAGACGAAACCTCAGTAGCTTTTAAACGCCCTAAACCCATGGACAATAAAGCACGCAAGATGCGCCCTCCATCCATTGGGAACGCTGGGATAAGGTTAAAAATTGCTAACATAAAATTAATCAAAGACAGATAAAGAAGGAAATGATTACCGATAAAATTATCCATACTTATATTCTCCATTTGGATAGGAGAGGGAAATTCACCAGTAATATTTACAATGGTATAAAGCAATATGGCAATAGCAAAACTCACTAAAGGGCCGGCAATCGCCACGATTAATTCCTGCCAAGGCTCTTCAGGCATTTTCTCAATTTGCGCAACTCCCCCAATAGGCAATAAAATAATATTTTTAGTTTGAAAACCAAACTTCCTAGCAGTCAAGGCGTGGCCTAATTCATGCGCAATCACACAGCTAAATAACGCGACAATAAAAACCACCCTGAGAATTGCTTGCTCTAAATTAAAACCATCGTCAAATTTTATAAACAGAACCCAGCCAATTAAAAGCAGGAAAGTCCAATGGACGTATAATTTAATTTTATAGATTTCCCCTAATAATAGGGATGATGTTATTTTTAAATTTCGCATGTTTATACCGAATATTATTAACTTACTTTATAGATAAAGGACTTTTTAATGAGATCTCTTAATTCTTTTTCTGTTCCTTACTTATGTATCTTTTCCTCTCTAAAATCTAAGCTTTTTTACTAAAAAGGGTGCAAAAAGACCAGATTTAGAAGTTACTGATAATAATTTGGGTTTTGACCTGAGCGTTGAGAACAGCCATTATAGACATAGGCCTTACGTAAGTGGTTTACCCTTGCATCAATCTTTTTTTGATTTTTGTCCTTGGTAAAGGCAATTTTAATTGCAGGAACAATCAACATGTTTTTCATAGAGAAGCGATCACTTTCTTCTAATTTTTTTCTATATTCTTGCAAAGAGGCAACTTCTGTTTTGATCTGCTTACAAGTCAGACGATAATCAGTTTGAGTGTTAGGGAGGATTTTTGGTGCAGAAGAACAAGAGGTTATGAACAACAAGCTAAGGATGATGATTTTATGCATGGTTTTTACTTTTTAGAATATTTTGATATAACGTAATTTTCCAGTAGTTTTTGAAACTCAGCTGCTATATTGTCGCCGCGCAAAGTTTGTGTTTTCTTTCCGTCCATAAAAACTGGCGCAGCTGGTGATTCCCCAGTTCCTGGTAAGCTAATACCTATATTTGCATGTTTACTTTCCCCAGGGCCATTAACTATACAGCCCATAACCGCAACATCCATATTTTCAACACCAGGGTATTTTTCTTTCCATTCGGGGATTTTCTTGCGAATAAAACGTTGAATGTCGCCAGCTAGCTTTTGAAAATATGAGCTAGTCGTGCGTCCACAGCCGGGACATGCGGTAACTAATGGCGAAAATGCCCGAATCCCCAAGGTTTGTAAGATCTCCTGACAGACAATAACTTCGACATCACGTGATTGCCCGACTTCTGGAGTTAGCGATGCACGAATTGTATCGCCAATTCCTTCTTGTAAAAGGGTTGATAAAGCGGCGGTAGTTGCAACAATTCCCTTTGAGCCAATTCCTGCTTCGGTTAGCCCAAGGTGGAGGGGATAGCTGCATCTTTTTGCTAATTCGCGATAGATAAAAATCAATGATTGAACTTTACTAACTTTACAAGAAATGATGATTTTATCTTTTGCCAGGCCAAGGCTCTCGGCCATTTTAGCACTGTTCAAACTAGAGAGGATTAACGCTTCTTGAAGAATCTCCTCGGAAGATTTTGGTGATTTTGACTTGGCGTTTTTATCCATCAATTCTGCTGATAATGCTTGATCCAAACTGCCCCAATTAACACCAATCCGTACAGGTTTATCATATTTTATTGCTTGTTTGATCATCATTTCAAACTGGGCATCTTTTTTATTGCCGAAGCCAACATTGCCAGGGTTTATACGATATTTATCAAGTGCTTTCGCACATTCAGGAAAATCTTGCAAAAGCTGGTGACCGTTATAATGAAAATCCCCAACCAAAGGGATATTAGGAAAACCGTTTTGAATTAGGATATTGCGAATTATGGGAACAGCTTTGGCGGACTCTTCATTATTGACGGTAATGCGGACAATTTCTGAGCCTGCTTGAAAGAGCTCAATTATTTGTGCGGCGGTTTTGGCGCTATCGACTGTGTCAGTATTGGTCATTGATTGGACAATAACAGGAGAATCGCCACCAATCGTAACATTACCAACTTTTACAGCGTGGGTTTTGTGTCTTTTTATAATTGTCTTTTCGGTCATACAAATTTATAGTTCTGCGCAGTTCAGAAAATAAATGAAAGCACCATAATTACAATATGAAATTCACCTTTAATTGGCTACAGGAATATCTAGATACCAATCTTTCCGTTGATGAAATTTGCGAGATTCTAACCTCCATTGGTTTAGAGGTTGAATCAGTCATTGATCAAGCTGCAAGTTTGAAAAATTTCCAAATAGCACAAATTACAAATTTCAAAAAACATCCAGATGCAGACCGCCTCAATATTTGCGAAGTAGAAGCAGATGGGCAAAAGCTACAAATAGTTTGTGGCGCCCCAAATGTTCGTAAGGGGCTAAAAACAATTTTAGCGCCAATTGGTGGAATTGTTCCAGCTAATGGGATGGAAGTTAAAAAAGCCAAAATTCGCGGCGTTGAATCAAGCGGTATGCTTTGTTCAAAGGCAGAGCTTGGTTTAGGACAAGATTCTGAGGGGATAATTGACTTGCCTGAAAACACAAACATGCAGTCAGATATTGCTAAAATATTAGGGTTAGATGCAATAATTGAAATCGCAATCACGCCAAATCGTGGGGATTGCTTAGGTGTATATGGCATAGCGCGAGACCTAGCCGCAGCTGGTGCAGGCAAGTTAAAACCACTCGCCGCTCCTAAAATTAAAGATAGGTTTGATAATCCAGTTAAAAGCACTGTAACTATTGCTAATTGTAAATTCACCACTCGCTATATTAAAAACCTGCAAAACAAACCAAGCCCTGAATGGCTAAAAGTACGCTTAGCGGCGATTGGCATCGAGAGCAGAAATGCCATAATTGATGTAACAAACTATATTGCCTATAATTTTGGTCAGCCAATTCATGCATATGATGCTGATGAAATCGCTGGTGATATAGAAGTTCGCCATGCAAAAGAAGGTGAAAAGTTTAAATCATTGCTTGATGAAAATTATACGCTTGGCAAAGAAATGATAGTCGTTAGCGATAAAGAGAAGATTTTATCTCTAGCGGGAATTATTGGCGGGAAAGATTCCGCAATTAATGATAAAAGCCAAAATATCCTTGTTGAAGCCGCATTTTTTGCCTCTGAAAATATTACCCTTACAGGGCGTAAAATTAACATAGAAAGTGATGCAAGATATCGCTTTGAGAGGAATGTTGATGTGGCTTTTGTTGAGCAGGCTTTGGATTATGCGGCAAGCCTAATTCATGAGATTTGCGGTGGTGAGTTAAGTAAAAAAACAATTGCCGATAAAAGCACGGCGCAAATAAGAGAAATTAAATTTGATTTTGCCCAAATTGCTAAAATTACCGGAGTAGACGTTCCGCAAAAGAAAGTAGAAGAAATTCTAAAGAAATTAGGTTGCAGTATAGAGTCAGGAAAAGTTAGGGTTCCTAGCTGGCGCTCGGATCTTACCATTGAGGTAGATTTGATCGAAGAAGTTTTGCGCCTTTATGGTTTAGATAAAATTATCCCGCAGAGCTTTGCAAGCGAACAATTAAACACGCTTCCTTCACATCATGCGGCTCATAAAAATCTACGTAAAAACATGGCCGCTTGCGGGTTGGATGAAGTTATTAGCTGGTCCTTTATTTCCAGCAAGAAAGCCAAGCTTTTTGCTTTAAACAGCATAGGACTTCTTAACCCGATTAGTGAAGATCTAGATGTTATGCGTGCTTCTCTTTTGCCTAACCTAGTTGACAAAGCTATTAAAAATGATGATCGGAACTTTACCAAAACAACAATTTTTGAATTAGGCAGCATATTCCATGGCACAAAGCCAGAAGATCAAATCAGCAGTTTGGCGGGAATTCGTTGCGGGGTTTCTTGTGAAAAATCGGTCAATAATGATAGCCGTGATTTTGATGTTTTTGATGTAAAGGATGATTCGATAAAGGCAATCGCACTTAGTGGAGTTGATGTAAAAAAACTGTCTTTTAGCAAGGAAGGCTTTCCTGATTATTTCCACCCTACTCGCTCTGCTACAATTAAGTTTGGTAAAAATATTATTGGTTATTTCGGTGAAATTCATCCACAAATATTAAAAAATCTAGGGTTTGATCAACGCATAAATGCATTTGAAATTTTTCCAGATAATATTCCTATGATAAAAACAACACAGCCATTTATATTAAATGATTTGCAAGCGGTAAGTCGAGATTTTGCTTTTATATTAAGTGATGAAATAGAGGCAGCAAATATTAGTGATAATATTTATCGTAGTGCTAAAGGTTTAATAGAGGATGTGCGAATTTTTGACGTTTATAAAGGTCAGGGGATAAAGTCAGGGGAGAAATCCATAGCTTTAAATGTTAAAATTCAACCGCAGGAGAAAACGCTTACTTCTGAAGAAATAGATGCTTTAAGTAATAAAATAATACAAAATATAGAGAGTAAATTTAACGCCAAATTACGTTCATAAATCACTAAAATCATAAAGGAGATGAAGAACCATGCTAAAGATTTTTATAAAAGCTCTATAGATGCTTTGTCAGACATGATAAAGCATGATGGTGTTGAGCATGCTGGCTATCTCTCCTTCCTCTCGCTATTATCACTCTTTCCTTTTTTGGTGTTTTTTGTGGCGATTTTAGGAATGGTCGGCGAAACAGAGATCGGAACAAAATTTGTTACGCTGTTTCTAGACAGTTTGCCTGAGCATGTAGGAAAAGCACTATTGCCGCGTATTGAAGAAATAATCTCTGGCCCACCGCAAGGCTTGTTAACTTTGGCGATTCTCGGCGCAATTTGGACAGCCTCTTCTGCTGTTGAAGGTTTGCGTACAATTCTAAACCGTGCTTACCGCGTGCCTACTCCACCTGCCTATATATGGCGTCGCTTGCTTAGTATTGGTCAATTTTTAATTATGACATTTATTGTAATAGCTGGTTTGTTAATACTTGTTGTTGCTCCTGTGATCATGAATAAAGTAATTGAAATTACTCATCTTGATTTTAAGTATCTTCCATCGAGCTGGTCAAATATTAGTTATATATTTAGTACGACTTTGCTCTTTCTTTCTGCATCGTTTCTTTATTATGTTATTCCTAACGTGCGGCAAAAATGTTACAATGTTTTCCCTGGAGCTTTTTTTACAGTGTTATTATGGCTTGGTACAAGTGAGTTGTTTTCTGTATATCTGAGCCGCTTTAAACAAGTAAATGTTATCTATGGGAGTTTAGGAGGTGTAATTATTAGTTTGTTGTTCTTCTATATCATTGCGATGATTTTTATCTATGGAGCAGAATTTAACTATCACATAGAAAAAAGACGAGGACATCGTTTAGTTGCGCGTGAAAAGGTAAGCAGAGAAGATAAATGAGAAATATTATAAAAGCGCTGTTTGTTTATGGGTTGTTCTGCCTATTTATGTTTTTGTTGCAAGACAGGCTTCTCTATTCAACAGATAAAAATTTAAAAGCGATTAATGAATATAACATCGCTGAGCATGGTTTTTATGAAGTGCGTTTAAAAACTCACGATTTAGAGAATCTTGTTCTTTGGTACAAAAAACCAAGTAAATTTAATTCTCCAACAATTATCTACTTTCATGGAAATGCTGGTAATATTGCTTGGCGCTCCCAGAAATATATAAAATTCACCCAAGAAAGTGGTTACGGATTATTGGCTCTTAGCTATAGAGGCTATGGTAGAAGTAGCGGCAACCCAAGTGAAGAAGGTCTTTATATTGATGCGCAAGCTGCAGTTAGATTTTTGCAAGAGCAGGGAGTACAAACAGAAGATATTATTTTATACGGTGAGTCTTTAGGAAGTGCGGTTGCCACAGAGCTAGCAGTAAAAGATCAATTTAAAGCTTTAATATTAGAAGCGCCTTTTACATCATTGCCTGATATTGCACAGCAGAAATATTGGTATATCCCGGCACGATTCTTGGTAAAAGAGAAATATAATACGTTAGCTAAAATCCCAAATATCCACACACCATTGTTAATTTTTCACGGTGTAAAAGATAGATTAGTTCCTATAGAAAATGGTAAAAAGATTTTTAAAGCTGCTAACTATCCAAAAGATATGATAGTGTTTAATGAAAAAGGACATTCAGATTTTAATGATCTGCAGCTCATAGAAGAGCTGCAGAAATTCATTGTTAAAATTAACCGTTGAAATTTTCTTCAGCAAAATCCCAATTAACTAAACTATTTAAAAAAGTTTCGATGTATTTAGGGCGTAGATTTTGATAATCTAGATAATAAGCATGCTCCCAAACATCCATAGTAATTAAAGGCTTTGTGCCTTCAGTAATTGGTGTTGCTGCATTTGCTGTTTTTGTAACTTTCAACGTACCATTATCTAAAACTAACCATGCCCATCCACTACCGAATTGGGTTGCCCCAGCTGCTGCAAAGGCTTCAGCAAAAGCTTCATAAGAGCCAAAATCTTCTTCAATTTTTGCTAATAAAGCACCAGTTGGTTTACCGCCACCATTTGGCTTCATTGAATTCCAATAAAATGTGTGATTCCATACTTGCGCAGTATTATTAAAAATCCCGGCTTTGGCAGCATCATTAGCAGTTGCTTTGATAATTTCTTCCAAAGGCATATTTTCATATTCAGTGCCTTCAATTAATTTGTTACCATTAACAACATATGCATTGTGATGTTTCCCGTAGTGGTAATCAAGAGTTTGTGCGGATATATGCGGTTCCAACGCATTTTTATCATATGGAAGATTAGGAAGAGTTATGGACATATTTACCTTTTGCATTTAACATTAATTTAAGAGATGCTCAGTAAAGCATATAAATAATGCATTAGTCAAAGGTTTTATAAAGGAGTCATGAAGCGTCTAATACTGGTTGTTTTTACTATAGTGTTTTTGGTAATGGTCGCATTAGTTGTTGCGCCATTTTTTATATCAATCGAAAAATACAAGCCCCAAATCATAGCTAAGCTTGAAAAGGCGCTAGATAGAAAAGTTGAAATAAAAAGCAAGTTAGAGCTCAGGGTTTTCCCAAAGATTAAACTTATTGCTCGCAACATTATAATACATAACCCGAATGAAGGTCTCTTTGCATCTGAAACATTTGGAATAATCCCTGCAATTAAGACTGAAGTAGCTTTTTTACCGCTTTTCAAAAAACAAATATACTTAACTAAGTTTCAAGTGAAAGGGCCACAATTTACTTTTGAAACAGATGCCGAAGGCAATCGTAATTTTCTATTTACGCAGCGCGAAGAATTTAGTGCAGAAGAAGGCGTAATCGAAGAGGTAGCCCCTTCTGCAATTGACAACAAAGATTATTTCGTAAAAAAGTACGAATTTAGTGGTGGGAAAATTGCTATTGAGAGGGGAAAAGCCAACATCAAATTTCCAGAGCATGAAGCTATATTAAAAGAAATATACTTTAATGCAGAAAATAAAGGCTTGAAAGGTAAGCTAAGCTTTAAATCTTTGTTTAGTATCGGTGAGCAAGAGTTTAAATTAGTTGGTGATGTTTCTGATAATGAAGATTTTGCAGTGCAAATTGATACAGAATTAAGTTCAGACTATCTTTATATACAGTCCAACATCTCTATTCCTCAACAAGTAGGTGAAGAGGCGCTCAATGTGGAGTTAAATGCTAGTACGATTTCAATACAAAAATTATTGCAAGGTCTAGGAGTTGCTTATAGCCAAGAGGTTTTTGATTTAAATAATCCACTAGATATTAAAACAAAACTTACTTTAAATAGAGAGCAGCTGAAAGTTGATAAATTAGATATAGCCCTAAATAGCATTACAGTTAATAATGCACTGATTATCGGTTTAAAAAACAAAGATTTATCTGGGCATAGCCAAATCAAAATTCCCGATACACAGGCGCTATATTCTATATTTAGCAGGGGTGCTATCAAAAACATTCAGATCGGCTCAGTGCTAGATATTATAGCTGATTATCAATATAGGGATGATATAATTAAGTTTGAAAACATCAACATTACTTCATTTGATGACATTATTCAAAGCGAAGTAATAATATCATTAAAAGAAAAAATGGATGTTGCCGCCAAGATCTATGCAGCAAATATTAACGTAAAAGACTACATATCCTCCGAGGAAGAGCCAGCCCATGCTGAAATTCCTAGCCAACCATCAAGTAATAAAAATGCTGTAGAGACAAGCAATATTGCAGAGGAGAGAAGGTTATTCAACTGGTCGAGTAATAAGTTTAATTTAGGCTTTCTAGATAGGGTCAATGCAAAAATAGTTTTGGAAGGAAAAGATTTTGCTTATAATAGCTTCGCTATAAAAGAAATTAAAGCGGCTATGCAAATAGTAGATGGTCAGGCAATTGCCGATATTTCACAAGTGGAGTTGGCTTCAGGGGGAGAGGTGAGTAATAAGTTGCAAATAACCAAACAGTCAGAGAATGGTCTGTTAATCACTAATAATACGCAATTTAAGGATGCACAAACACACGAGTTTATTGAAGAAATCTCAGCTTTTCAAAGATTCTCTGGAAAGTTAAAAGGTGATGCAAAACTTAATAGTAAGGGTGAGTCAATAAAAGAAGTAGTTGCAAATTTGAAGGGCAATATAATGCTTAATGTTGTAGATGGTGCAATTGAAAATGTTGATATAGAAGATATAATGAGCAACCCAAAAACAACAATTGATACCATAAAAAGCGGCAGGTCGGAGAAAGCATTAAAGCTTGATGTTGCCGCTGCGAATTTATCTATAGCTAAAGGCGTAATATTGCCAAATAGTAATGTTTTAGTTCAAAGTGGGAGTGTGCAAATTTCAGCCATTGGGGCGATTGATCTTATTACTGAAAAAATCAAAGCTACATTAGAGCCCAAAATCAAGGATTTTGTCGTGCCAATTAACATTACTGGGCAATTGGTGAATTATAAATATGAGTTGGACTATAAAGAATTAGCGCGTCGTGAGGTAGAAAAAGCTAAGAAAAGAGCTGTGGAGCGTGCTAAGAGAAGGGCTGCATTCGAAGCGGCTGAGGCGGCACGTAAAGCAGAGGAGGAGAAGAAAAGAATAGAGCGTAAGTTAAAAGACAAGTTGGAGTTAGAGCTGTTAAATAACTTACAGTCGCAGCCACTACAGTAGTTTATGGATATAGAATATAGTTTCGTAAAAGGTAATTTCTTACCAGCTAACCAGGCAAAAATATCAATCACTGAACGAGGCTTCAGATTTGGCGATGGTGTTTTTGAAACAATTTATATTCATAACGCAAAGCCGTATCAATGGGCCTTGCATCTTAAGCGCCTAAAACAAGGTTTGGCAGAACTAAAAATCAATACGGATCTAAGTAAATTAGAGCGCAATAGCCTACTCCTAATCAAAAAGAATAATATCACAAAGGGTTTTCTGCGCATCTCAGTCAGCCGTGGTATTGGTAGTATTGGTTATTTACCAACTAGTAAGAAAGCAACAATCATTATTGAAACAGTTAAGGTTAAAAAAATTGATAAGGCAGCAAAAACTCTAGCAATTTCGCAATATCAAAAACTTCCTTTAGCAAGCCTGCCGACAAATAGTAAATTGATGCAAGGTGTTGGCTCAACTTTAGCAAGGTTAGAGGCGCAAGAGAAAGGCGTGTTCGATGTTTTGTTGTTAGGCGATAAAGGTCAAGTTTGTGAAACCTCGTCAGCAAATATTTTTTGGTATAAAAAAGGTAAATTATATACGCCAAGCCTCGATTCATCAATCGTTGAGGGCACAACTCGTGCTGCCGTTGCTCGCTTATCTCCCTACCCTGTTATAGAAGGCAATTATAAACTAAAGGATCTGAAAGGCGCAGAGGAGGTGTTTATTTGTAATGTTGCGTGGGGAATTATGCCAATTAAGGAAATTCAGTCTGTAGAGAAATATCAGAAAACTACGATCACAGGGCAATTAGCACAGTTATTACAACAGGATAAAAGTTAATTAGCCTTTTGTAACTGTTCCTCTCTGTTTTTACGCATAATTGCAAAATCATCACCCGCATGGTAAGAAGAGCGAGTTAGTGGTGAGCTAGAAACCATGAGGAAGCCTTTAGCTTTTGCCACTCTTTCATAATATTTAAACTCTTCAGGATTCACAAAGCGATCAATTTTAGCATGTTTTGGGGTTGGGCGAAGATATTGACCTATTGTCATGAAATCAACCTCTGCAGCGCGTAAATCATCCATTAATTGCAAGACTTCATCTTTTGTTTCGCCAAGTCCTACCATAATGCCTGATTTAGTAAAAATTGTCGGGTCTGCTTCTTTGACTCTTTTTAGTAAATTTAGCGAATTAAAATAACGTGCACCAGGACGGATTTTATTATAAAGGCTTGGCACAGTTTCAATATTATGATTAAATACATCTGGTTTTGCTTCTACGACTTTTAGATAAGAATCGCCTTTCCGTAAGAAATCAGGCGTGAGAACTTCAATCGTTGTTTTGGGCGAGGTTTGACGAATATTTGTAATACATTGTGCGAAATGCTCAGCGCCACCATCAGGCAAATCATCACGGTCAACAGAAGTAATTACCATATGTTCAAGACCAAGGCCTTTTACTGCTTTAGCAAGATTTTCTGGTTCATGTGGATCAAGTAAATCGGGCGTACCAGTTTTGATGTTGCAGAAGGCGCAAGCTCTTGTGCAAACTGAACCAAGAATCATCACTGTAACATGTTTTTTGCTCCAACATTCGCCAATATTTGGACAGGCGGCCTCTTCGCAGACTGTATTAAGTCCTAGGCTCTTGATAAGATCTTTCGTATCGCCAAAGCTTTTGGAGTTTGGCGCTTTGACTCTTATCCAATCAGGCTTTGCTAAGCGCTCTTTTTTTTCAATATGCATATCTCTTTAATTAAATATTGAGTGAATTATACCAAAAACGATTTTTTTGCCAAGGAGTAAAACTGCGCCAGTAAACACTACGCCGATAACCCCGATTAAAATCCCGCAAATTATAATGATCCCGTCCCTACTTAGCAAGCCTAGTGATATAAGCAATATGCCAATCGCGGGCAATAGATTGGTAAGTGGAAGAGGTATCGCAATTGAGATCGTAAAAATTATCATAAAAAAACCAATGACTTTATGACCCCAATTAGAGCTAATAAAGTCTAAACGTAAACGGAGGAGTTTTTCAAAACGCCTGAGAATTGGCGAAGCTTTTTCAATGATTTTAGCTAAAGTTTGTCTGCGTATTGATTTATGAGCTAACCATTTAGGCAACCAAGGCGCATTTGAGCCAATCATCATTTGTATGGAAAAAAGCAATAATGGTGCAGCAAGTATAGTAGTAAGCCCTGGAATATAAGGCATAGGTATCGCTAAAGGAAGCGAGAAAATTAAGGTTAATAGGCCAAACCCCCGTTCATGGATAGAATGCATCAAGTCAATAAGAGTAATGCGGTCCGAATTGCCATCTCTAACAACATGGTGAAGGAAATCTGATGTGGATAATTTATGTCTTTCGTGTGACATTGGCGAGATAAGTGTATTTTTGGGTAATCCTGCGGTAAAAATCTATATCACGCAAGTTAAAAAAATATCAGCGATTTGCTAAGAATGTTTCGATAAGTCTTGGCTACTTAGGTAAAATAAAACATAATCGTCTATGTTGCCACTGGCTGAAAATACAGCAAAACACAAATCTTTCCGCCTGAGGATCCTAGAGTCTGTTTATATAGGATGTTTTGTTATTTTGCTGAGGCATTGAGCATTGCCCTAACGTCAGTTAAATGACCGTTAATAGCTGCGGCTGCTGCCATAATTGGACTCATAAGATGTGTGCGCCCTCCCCTGCCCTGTCTGCCCTCAAAATTACGATTTGAAGTAGAGGCGCAGCGCTCACCGGGTTCTAATTGATCAGCATTCATTGCTAAACACATAGAGCAACCCGCTTCACGCCAATCAAAACCTGCTGCAATAAAAATTTTGTCCAAACCCTCTTCCTCAGCTTGTTGTTTTACTAAGCCAGAACCCGGCACAATCATTGCATAAATCTTTTGATTAACCTGCTTTCCTTTAACTAAATCTGCCACAGAGCGCAGATCCTCAATGCGTGAATTGGTACAAGAGCCAATAAAGACTTTATCGATTTTGATATCCTCAATGGCCATGCCAGCGGTTAAATCCATATATTCAAGCGAGCGTTGTTTTGATGCGCGACGACCATTATCTGTTTCATTAGCAGGGTCAGGAACATTGCCAGTAATAGGCACAACATCCTCAGGGCTCGTTCCCCAAGTAACAACAGGAGCAATATCGCTTATGTCTAAAGTAATTTCTTTATCATATTTAGCGCCTTCATCAGAATATAGGCTTTGCCAAAACGCTTGTGCTTTGTCAAAGTCTGTTCCTTTTGGTGACTTAGGTCGTCCTTTTAGATAGTTAAATGTAGTTTGATCTGGAGCAATTAAACCTGCTCTAGCACCAAGCTCAATTGACATGTTGCAGATAGTCATGCGTCCTTCCATAGAAAGGCTTTCGATCACCTTGCCTGTAAATTCGACAACATAACCTGTGCCGCCAGCTGTGCCAGTTTTGGCTATTATGGCTAATATTATATCTTTAGCAGTAAAGCCAGGGTGCAAGTCACCTTCAATATGGATTAACATATTTTTGGCTTTGCTTTGTAATAAGGTTTGAGTTGCTAAAACATGTTCAACTTCACTTGTGCCAATACCAAAAGCTAAGGCACCAAACGCACCATGTGTTGAAGTGTGCGAATCCCCACAGACAATTGTCATCCCCGGTTGTGTAAAGCCTTGCTCAGGTCCTATAATATGTACGATTCCTTGACGAACATCATTAATTGGGAAATATTCAATGCCGAATTCTGCACAATTATGCTCTAAAGTTTCGATTTGAATGCGTGATGTTTTATCTTTGATTCCCCCTGCCCTGTTTTCGGTAGGAATATTATGATCAGCAACCGCTAAGGCAGCTTTTGGATTGCGTGGTTTTTGATTTGCTAAACGCAAACCTTCGAAAGCTTGTGGGCTGGTAACTTCATGAATTAAGTGGTGATCAACATATAAAATAGCAACACCATCATCCTTAGTTGTTACTAAATGGTTGTCCCAAATTTTGTCATATAAAGTACTAGGTGCTGGCATGTTTATAAAGTTTTTTACAGCCAGTAAGAATCTGGCTTAGTTGTCTTCTTGTGGAGCAGAAGATGCTTTCGCTGGTGCTGCTTTAACCGCAGGCTGAGCTACTTTCTTCTTGAAGTTAAGATCCATCTTTTCTTTAATACGGGAAGCTTTACCGCGTAATTCACGCATGTAATAGAGCTTCGCTCTTTTTACGATTCCTTTTCTTATGAGGGTGATTGAATCAACACGTGGTGAATATAGTGGGAATTTTCTTTCAACGCCTTCCCCGTTAGAGATTTTACGCACAGTAAAGCTTGAACTTAGAGCGTTGTTAGATTTTGCAATACACAGCCCTTCGAAATATTGTAGGCGCTCAGTATCACCTTCGACGATTTTTACGCCAACTTTTAACGTATCACCAGCTCTGAAATCAGGAATGCTTTTTCCTTCAGATAATCTAGCTACTTCAGCTTTTTCAAAATTTTGTACAATCGATGACATTTTATAACCTCTAAAATTAAATCTTATCTTTAATATGTTGTTCCCATAAATCGGGCCTTCTTTTTTCTGTAAGCTCTTCTGCCTTCTTTAGGCGCCACTTAGCAATTTTTGCATGATCACCAGAAAGTAAAATCTCTGGGACTTCCCTACCATTCCAAACATTTGGTCTAGTATAGTGAGGATACTCTAGCAAAGCTGAAGGTTTTCCTGCATAGGTGAAGCTTTCATAATCAAGAGTTTCTAAGTTCTCGATTACATCGGGCAGCAGCCTAACACAGGCATCCATAATTGCAAATGTCGCGATTTCACCCCCTGAGAGAATAAAGTCACCAAGGCTAAGTTCCTCAATGTTATATTCCTCAATTACACGCTCATCAATGCCTTCATAGCGACCAGCGAGCAGCACAATATTGTTTTTCTTTACAATATCAACTATTTTCTTTTGCGAGAGTGGCTTGCCACGTGGCGACATATAATATATCGTTGGTGGTGATGGTTGTTTAGCAATTACATGGTCTAATGCTTTTCCTAAAATATCAGGCTTCATCACCAAGCCATTGCCACCACCAAAACCCTTGTCATCCACGGTTTTATGGGTGTCCTCGGCAAAGTCCCTAATGTTTGTTACTTCTAAATTCCACAAGCCTTTTTCTAGCGCCTTGCCGCTTAAAGAGCGGCCAAGAGGCCCAGGGTACATCTCTGGGAATAAGGTTAGAATATTAAATTTCATGTTAATCTTCTTTGGCAATAATTTCTTCGGGGAATTTAATAGTAATGAATTTTTCTGCCAAATTCACTTCAGGGAAGATGTTATCAGAAAAGGGAAAAAGCAGTGTTTTGCCATTTTCCAGTAGAATTTCAATAATATCCCCTGCTCCATAATTATGTACATCCTTAACACTACCAACCATATCTTTGTTTTTTTTCAGAACCGTAAGACCAATTAGGTCGATATGGTAAAAGCTTTTATCGGTAATTTTCGGTAATTTTTCGCGCGGAACGAATAATTCCAGATCACGCAAAGCTTCTGTACCATTTCGGTCAGTAACATTTTTAAGTGCAGCGATTAGTAAATCACCCTTTTTGCCATTGATTTGGATATCTAGTTTTTGTCCATTTTGGTCGGAAATTTCGCCATAATTTAGGAAATCATTAGCGTTTTCTAGGTAATGGCGGATTTTCACGAGGCCTTTAATGCCATGTGCGCTGGTAATTTTGCCGATAGAGACGTAATGTTTATTCGGCATGCTAGAAAATAAATCGAAACATAGAAGCTTATTCGCCTGTTTTTTCTGCAGGTTTTTCTGCTTCTGCTGGAGTTTCGCTAGGAGTTTCTTCCACTACAGGCTCAGGAGCGTTTGCAGCTTCTGCATCGCTAGCGGCTTTTGCTTCAGCTTCAGCAGCTTTTGTAGCCGCCGCTGCTTCATCGTCTGCAGCTTTTGTAGCTGCTGCTGCTTCATCCTCTAGTTTTTTAGCTGCATCAAGCTTTGCTTGGAGTTCGTCAGCTTTCTTTTGATCTCTTGTTGTTCTTAATTCTTCCAACTCTTTTTTGCTTTTAGGATAAGAAAAAGGTAAGTATTTCGTAGGGATGGGAACATCTTTGTTAAATAATAATACAGCTACTTTTTCAGACGGTGTTGCGCCTTTAGAAAGCCAATATTCTACTCTGTCTAGCTTGAAGGTGAAACGATTTTCATCCTTAGAATCTAGCATCGGATCGTACGTACCTACTTTTTCTAGGAATTTTCCATCACGTGGTGAACGTGTGTCTGTTGCAACTAATCTATAAAATGGATTTTTTTTGCTTCCTCCCCTTGCAAACCTTAACTTAATTGACATAATAAAGAACTTAATTTTACTTGTTGTTTATAAAAATGAGGGTGTAAACATATAGACAGTAAATCTATTTGCAATAGTTTTTCCGCGCAAATCAAGGCTTCTCTCAATTTACACAACTATTGTACAAAAAACATGACAAATATTGTAAGATTCGCTCCGTCACCAACTGGTCAATTACATATAGGCGGCGCAAGGACGGCTTTGTTTAATTACTTATTTGCTAAGGCAACAAAAGGTAAATTCCTATTGCGAGTTGAGGATACTGATGTAGCGCGCTCGACAGAAGATGCTAAGCAAGTTATTGTTGATGGTTTGAGATGGCTTGGGTTGGATTATGATGATGAAATAATCTATCAATCAGCTAATATTGAGCGCCACAAAGAAGTTGCGCATCAATTATTGGCTGAGGGCAAAGCCTATTATTGTTATTCATCTAAGGAAGAGTTAGATGAATTGCGGCAAGCAGCACAAAATAACAATCAACGCTTTAAATATGATAATCGTTGGCGTGATGCAGGAGACAAAACTATTCCACAAGATGTCCAACCAGTGATTCGTATAAAAGCACCGCTTGAAGGCGAAACGGTAATAGAGGATCTTGTGCAGGGCAGGGTGGTTGTGCAAAATTCTGAATTAGATGATTTTGTGATTTTACGTGGTGATGGCACACCAACCTATATGTTAGCGGTCGTTGTTGATGATTATGACATGAACATCACTCATATAATTCGTGGTGATGACCATTTAACCAATTCAACAAGGCAAAAAATATTATTTGAAGCTTTAGGCTGGCAAGTTCCGCAATTCGCTCATATCCCGTTGATCTATGGCGAAGATGGTAAGAAAATGTCGAAAAGACACGGAGCAACGGCGCTTACAGACTATGCCGATGCTGGCTACCTTCCTGAGGCTGTACGTAATTACTTATTACGTTTGGGCTGGTCGCATGGTGATGATGAAATAATTTCAGATAAGCAAGCGCAGGAATGGTTTAATATTGAAGCAATTGGTAAATCACCAGCGCGGTTTGATAGAAAGAAGCTAGATAATCTCAATGCTTATTATTTACGACAAAAGCCTAACGTAGATATTTTAGAGTTAATTTTGCCGTTCATTACAGGTGAAATTAGTGATGTTGAAAAAAATAGAATTTTAAAAATGATGAATTCCCTTAAAGAGAGGGCGATTTTCCCGCAGGAAATAGCTAATTCTGCGTTGTTTCTGCTAGATAGAGAACTGATATTAAATGATAAGGCGCAAGAGATTCTATCTGCAAATAAAGAGTTACTTGCGGAAATCATCGGCTTTGTTGGTGAAACTACAGATTTTGATCATCAAGCGCTTTATGAGGATTTAAAGGCTTATGTTGAAGCAAAAGGTGCAAAGTTAAAAGATTATGCACAGGTAATTCGCGCAGCGCTTACTGGCTCAAACATCTCACCGAGTATTTTTGAGGCAATGGAGGTTTTGGGAAAGGAGGAAGTTTTAAAAAGGTTGGTTTAATACCGCTTTTTAAGTTGCAGGAGAATTCTCCAACAGAGGAATTTGCGGGGTTTTCGTTGCGAGGTTACTTAGAAAGAACTCTTTTATATCACAATTGGGAACTTCTTTGCCAAAAACAATGCCTTCTTTCTCTCCTATTTTATATATTTTTTGCCAAGGGCTTTTAGCGCAGCAGGTCATCTGGGTTAGTTCGTCAGTCTGATAGTCGCTGTAAGATTCCCAAATTTCTGCAAGAAGGTTCATAGTAAATTTGTCAGTGTCTGATATTGTCGTATGATGCCAGCGTGCATTACCCTTTTCAACGAGAAGCTCTAACATTGGTGATTTGATGGCGCCGTTGCCAAAATGTTTGAACTCATGAAAAATTGACGTGGAGATTGTGCCGAAGCGCCAAGCAAGCAAGGCTTCGTTGATTAAAGGCTTGTTTTTGAGAGCTAGACACCAGCCTTGCGCAAGGTAGATCAGACTTTGGATCTGCATTTGCGTAATAGTGGCATTATTCTTGTTAGCCAAGGCTAAAAAGCTATTTGCCACTCTGGCTGGTGAATAGGGTATATTTAACATGTCATATCTCTCTCGTAAGATTGCGTAATGCAAGATCACAATATTAAAAAAGCAAAGGGGGTTTTTGCTATTAGCAGTAATATTGCATTACGCTTCTAGTTTAATGCCAAGCTTTTTTAATAAATGCAAATCTTTTTTTACAGAAGGATTAGATTGGGTTAATAATTTCTCACCATAGAAAATTGAGTTAGCCCCCGCAAAGAAGCAGAGAGCCTGGGTTTCATCGCTCATTTCTTCACGTCCAGCGGATAATCTCACATATGATTTTTTTAATATAATTCGTGCAATAGCTATTGTTCTAATGAATTCGAAATCATCAATATCATCGACATTTGCAAGTGGCGTACCGGGAACTTTCACTAAGCGATTAATAGGGACGCTTTCTGGCTGCTTATCTAACCCTGCTAACGTCGCAAGCATTTTAGCACGATCAATTCGTGTCTCGCCCATGCCTACAATACCGCCAGAGCAGGTTTTTAGCCCTGCTTCTTTGATGTTTTTTAGTGTATTTAAACGGTCATCATAAGTACGTGTAGTAATGATTTCTTTGTAATATTCACGAGAAGTATCGAGATTGTGATTGTAATAATCCAGCCCTGCTTCTTTGAGTTTTGTGCTTTGTGCTTTATCTAACATGCCTAACGTAACGCAACTCTCCAGTCCTAGATCTTTTACTGCTTTGACCATATCACAAACCTTATCAAGGTCACGATCATGTAGTTGGCGCCAAGCAGCCCCCATGCAAAAGCGTGTTGCACCCTGTTCCTTGGCAGCTTGTGCATTTTTGACCACTTCGCTGACATCAATAAAATCTGCTTTTACAATAGCAGTTTTATTATGAGCCGATTGTGGACAATATTTACAATCCTCAGGGCAAGAGGCGGTTTTGATGCTTAAAAGGCTAGAAACCTGTACTTCATTAGGTTTAAAATTTTCACGATGTATTTGCTGCGCTTTGAATAATAAATCATTAAACGGCAGTTCAAACAAGGCGAGTATCTCTTTTAATTGCTTTGGCGAGTAAAGATCTTCCTTTATAGTTTTGTCGGCTGTACTGAGATTTTGCATTTTCTGTTATTCCTTATAATGTCACGCGTAAATATTTTACTCGCGGGATTTTATGACAAGTTTTGAATTAAAAATCAAACAGATAAAAGAACTAAATCTTTATCGAAAATTGATAAGCTATGAACGCAAAGGTCGCTATCTATGCGAAAAGAGCCATAAATACGTCTCTTTTGCGTGTAATGATTATTTGGGGTTGGCACAAAATAAAGCCGTTAAAAAAGCTGCTATTAAGGCAATTAAGCGATATGGTGTTGGGAGTGCTGCTTCACGTTTAGTCACGGGGAATAATAAATATTACGATCAAGCAGAAAAGCTAATTGCAAAAATTAAAAACACTGACAAAGCTTTAATTTTTGGTAGTGGCTATTTAACAGCAATCGGAACGATTTCAGCCCTTGTTGGTCGTAAGGATCTAATCATTGCTGATAAATTAATTCACTCATCATCAATCGATGGCGCGCTATTATCACGTGCCAAGGTCTTACGTTTTGCCCATAATGACGTTGCGGAATGCCAAGCTTTGCTTAAAAAACATCGTAAATCATATGATAATTGTTTGCTCATTACGGAGACAATTTTTTCAATGGATGGTGATTTAGGGCGAGTAGGGGAGTTATTAACACTAGCAGAGAAGCATGATTGCATGCTTTTAACTGATGATGCGCATGGTTTAGGCGTTATCGAGCAAAAACATAAATCAGCAAATTTAGTACAAATGGGAACGTTATCAAAAGCCGCAGGGCTGTATGGCGGCTATGTAGCAGGGGATAAGCAGCTTATTGATTATCTAACCAATAAGGCAAAATCATTGATTTACTCAACTGCTTTACCATATCCGATTTTAGCGGCGATGGTGCAATCATTAAAGATTATAGAGAGCAACAAAGCACTTTGTCGCAAGCCATTAGTAAATGCTAAATTATTCTGTAAGTTAGCAGGTTTAGCCGAGCCTGAGAGCCAGATCGTTAATATTATTATTGGCGATGATGCACGCTTGTTAGAGTTTAGCGAAATGTTTAAAAAAGAAGGTTTCCTTTTAGCTGCAATTAGGCCGCCCACCGTGCCGAAAAACACTGCCCGCTTGCGGATTAGCTTCTCTGCGCAGCATAAGCGAAAAGATATTATTAGGCTCGCAAAAATGATAAAAGCATATGGATTCCTGCCGGCGCAGGAATAACGAATAATGGCGTAGAGTGCCTACCAAACAAGTCATCCTGAACTTGTTTCAGGATCTGCGTAGCCAAACAAAAATAAGGGGTAAGAAATTTGTAATAACATCATGCTGTTAATGATAAAAGCTATACTTATTAAACTATTGGCTAATTCAGTAGATCCTAAAACAAGTTCAGGATGACGCCTTTTTTGCGGAGCGGAGTGATGATTCTTTTGGTGCTAGAAAAAATAAAAGGGTGGGAGCCGAAGCTTCCACCCCCTTACAAGAGAGATATGAGAATCCCCATTATAACATAGGGCAAACAGCAATGCAACCACTAATTGAATTTTATTCTAGCATCAGGTGATTATTCAGGGTGTGTATTTGTGAAACAATAATCTTTTAGAGCTCTAAAATTAAAGAGGATCCCAGAAAACTAGGGTTTTACAGCAATGTTCCACGTGAAACATTCCCAAACTATGCTAATAAAAGATCTATCAGCGCATCCATTTCTTTAATTGTAGCAAAGGAAATTTCAATTCTACCCGCCTGAGCTTTATTTTTGATTTTAACTTGTGTGTTAAGTTTTTCGGCTAGTTTTTGTTCTAAACTTTGTAGATGCTTACGCTTTCCCGCTTCAAACTGTACTAAAAGTGCTTTTTTCCTATCCTGAGTATCTTTGTTGATTAGCCTTTCTGTATCACGAACGCTTAGTTTTTTCTCGATAATCTCTTCAGCAACATGCAGAGCATTTTCTAATTTTACTAAGGCACGTGCATGTCCCATTGAAAGAGAGCCGTTATTAACCATATCTTGGACTTTTTCTGGCAAGGTAAGTAAGCGTAATAGATTTGTTATGTGGCTACGGCTTTTACCTAAATGAGTTGCCAGCTCTTCCTGCGTATATGAATATTCTTCAATAAGGCGAGTAAAGGCGCTTGCTTCTTCAATTGGCGTAAGGTTCTGGCGTTGGATATTCTCAACGATAGCGATTTCTAATGCTTGTGAGTCAGTTATATCTTTTATAATAACTGGGACTTCAGCAAGGTTTGCAAGTTGCGCTGCACGGAAACGGCGCTCTCCAGCAATGATTTTGTAGTTTTCATTACCATGAGCCTTTTTTACGATAATAGGCTGTAAGATGCCATTCTCTACTATGGAATCTGCAAGTTCTTGTAACTCTTCCTCTTTAAACTCAGTTCTTGGTTGGTATGGACCAGCCTCTAATTTAGTGATAGCTACATTAGTAATTTGCTCACTATCATTAACTGGTAAATTACCTTCACCAAAAAGTGCTGATAGACCTTGTCCTAAGCCGTGTTTTTTCATACTCACCTCTATATAATAGATATTATGCCGCAGCTTTTTTGATCTCTGCTTCGTCGTTAATAATCTCTTTTGCCAATGCTAAATATGCTTTTGAACCAGCGCATTTTATATCATAGACAATTACTGGTTTGCCGTGTGACGGCGCTTCACAAACTCGGACATTACGTGGAATCATTGTTTTATATACTTTTTCACCAAGGAAGGCACGCACATCATCTGCTACTTGTCCAGAAAGGCGGTTACGTTTGTCATACATTGTTAATAACACGCCTTTAATTTCTAAATCACGATTTAGGCTTTTTTGAATTAAATAGACAGTGCGTAATAAATGGCTCAAGCCTTCAAGGGCAAAAAACTCACATTGCATAGGCACGAGCAAGCTATCAGACGCAACTAAGGCATTGATTGTTAATAAACCTAACGATGGTGGGCAATCAATAATAATATAATCATATTGGGCGCTAACTTTCTGTAAGAGTTTTCTTAAGACAAACTCACGTTCCGGAACATCTTTAAGTTCTAGCTCAGCTGCTGATAAATCAACAGTAGAGGAGATCAGATCAAGGTTTTTAATGCCTGTATGTTTGATAACTTCTTCTATTTCTTTAATACCACTGATAGCATCATAAATCGTAAATTCACGATTTTTAGCTTCATAACCAAGCCCTGTGCCAGTATTCCCTTGGGGATCAAGGTCAATTAATAGGGTTTTACGTTTTATAGCAGCGAATGATGTGGCTAAGTTAATTGAGGTAGTAGTTTTCCCTACGCCGCCTTTTTGGTTTGCTATAGCTATTATTTCGCCCATGTGCTATAAATGTTTTACGTTGTTTATTTTAATGATGTAAGAATCTTCCGCAGTAAGGCTTTTGGCTAAATCATAATCAAAAGACCATGTATTTTTAGCCTGCAAAATTTCTTCCTCTACATTTCTACCTTTAAGGAATACGCAAATTTTGCTTTTTGCAATCAATTTTTCAGTAAAACCAAGTAATTTATCAAGCGGTGCGCAGGCACGAGAGGTGACCACATCGCTTTCCCATGCTATCAAATCCTCAGCCCTATCGTTAAAAACATTAATTTTATTAGGCGAGAATTGTGCAGCTTCACGTAAAAAATTAGCTTTTTTAGTAATTGATTCAACTAAATCAACTTCCTCAATACCAAGAATAGATAGGATAATTCCTGGCAAACCAGCGCCAGTTCCTATATCTATAACTCGTTTTGTGTCTTTTGGTAGATGTTGTAGAATTTGTGCTGAATCGAATATGTGGCGATGCCAAATATCTGCTGTGGTATTCTTGCCAATTAAATTTATTTTAGCGTTGTTTTTTATAAGGAAGTCAACGTATTGCTGCAATCTCACGAATGTTTCACGTGAAACATTCGTGATGTTACACAGATTTATATAGATTTTTTCTAGATCAGGGGAGGGGTTTTGCATTAAGATTTGTGCAGATATTTTTGCGGATCAACAGCCTTACGACCTTTGCGTAAGCCAAAATGTAGCTGTGATGATTTCACATTACCAGTACGCCCAGCGGAAGCTATAACGTCACCAGTTTTAACATAGCTGCCTTTTTTAGTCAGGACGGATTTGCTATGTGCATAGGCAGTTAACCAGCCATTATCATGACGAATAATAATTAAATTCCCATAGCCTCGCAACTCATTGCCGATATATACAACTTTGCCACTTGCGGCAGCCTTAATAGGCGTGCCTTCAGGAACTTGAATATTTATACCATCATTATACAGCCCGCCGGATTTTGGCCCGAAATTTGAGACAATCTTTCCGCTAACTGGCCATATGAAATTCTGTTTGGTTGAAGAATTACGGATGATTGAGGTTGGGCTATTCTTTGAGCGAGCTGTTGCTACTTGTTTAGAAGAGGAGCGTTTTGCCTCATAAGGTAAAACTAAGACTTGCCCAGTTTGCAGTCTATATGGCTTTTCCAGGCGATTTAGCGAAATCAAATCATTAGCGGAGATGTTATATGAATTAGCGACTTGATAAGTACTATCGCCAGATTTTACTATATGGGTGAGCCTTTCAGATGGAACTTGTAACTCTTGATTAACTTTTAAAAGATATGGCGGCCTAAGAGAGTTAGTGTTTATTAAGGCACGTGTTGAGATTTTATTGCGGCGTGCAATGCTATAAAGTGTGTCTCCTTCCTCAACATAAATTGCATTGGCATTTGTCGTTTTTTGGCGGTTAGGCTGAGTGCGTCTTTGTGCTTGTACAGTGCGGTTTTTACCATAAAAAATCCCGTCCTTATAGACGATCTCCGCCGAGCGTTGTGAACAGCTGCTAAGCGCGATAAGTAGAGAGAAGTAGCATGAGATCAACCTCCGAGACATAAGCATCATGTATAAATTCAGTGATTTTTTCAGTTATAGTAGGGGTTTCCTGCTAATGCAATATCTTATCTTATACCGACATTCATCTTTAAATACGCATTTGCAGTTATGTAAAATTAGATGCTGAGTAGCCACGTAGAATCGTAAAGCTAATAGCCAAAGCTATTGGCGAGAAATTGCACGAAGCTATATCGCTAATTTTACTTCTATCCGTAGGATTGTGACAAAAACCCCTAGCTTTTATGCCTACAAGAAATGTGCATTTAAAGATGAATGTCGTTATTAGGCTGACGTTTGCGCAAAATAACGTCCAAGCCGTCATCCCTGCGCAGGCAGGGGTCCATACTGTGCGAGTGTCACGAATTAATTTACAATATCCAGCACATAAGAGCAGGCTGCCTAGTATAAAACCTTGACTCTTAGCCGAAAACCCACAAAATGCGCTCTCCTTAGATTCCAATGTGCAAAACGCATAAACAATCTAAGTCATTAGCGCGGGGTGGAGCAGTCTGGTAGCTCGTCAGGCTCATAACCTGAAGGCCGTAGGTTCAAATCCTGCCCCCGCAACCACATAAAACCAAGGCTTCTTGGCTTTTGCCTCAGCCCCACATAAAAACTCATTGCCGCACTGTTGCCGCAAAATATCGTTCGTGCGATTATATTTTTTTAATTATCGCAAAGCTTACGCATCCTATATTGACACCTGCCTAACCAGAGATTAATACTTCGTTTGTGTTTTGTAGCACGTACATAGCGTTTCTTAGGAAGCGATAGTGGCCTATTATGTCAGGGTGCTGATTGTGGTAACGCTTTCAGGGTCGACTATGTACGATCTACAAACACCCTGACACCTTTTTTACGTGAAATGAATTTTTATTTAGATAAATAATGACAAAAGAGACTGGTCCAGAATTAGCAAAAAACAACTTAGATAAAACATTTGATCATTTTGACAAATTGGACCTAAAAAGTTTTGCTGAGAAATTAATAAAACATGTAGTTGCTGAATATCCTCATGTTGAAGGTAGCTTGGTAATGAGTCTAAATGGACAGTTTGGTTCTGGCAAATCATGTTTTTTAGAAATGATGAAGAACCGTTTAGAAGTTGGTCAAGAATATGATGTTATTCATATCAATGCTTGGAAAAATGACTTTTTTGACGAACCAGTAGTTACAATCGCTTCTGAGATAATAGACCATTTAAACAAGAAAAAAGGGTTGGATGAAGAAATAACAAGTTGCCTGAAAGAGACTCTTTTTATGGTGATTGGCAGTTGTGCAATTGCAACCAATCAAGTTATCAATAAATTTACAGGGATTAATGTAAAGGAATGCGCTGAAATAGTTGAAAAAGACATGAAAGATAGAGATGAAAAAATGGGTAATGCAATTTTCAAAGAATATGTTGAAAAGAGCAATTTGTTTGAACAGCTAAATAAGTCATTAAAAAGTTATATTTCTTCATTAGAAAATAAGCCTTTGTTCATCCTAGTTGATGAGTTGGATAGGTCTAGACCAAATTACGCAGTTCATTTTCTAGAAACCCTTAAACACTTCTTTCAAACTAAAGGGGTAGTATTTATTTTAGGGGTAGACAAAGGGCATCTAGAATCATCAATTAGATGCTTATATGGAGACCTAGATTTTTCAGAATATTACAGAAAATTCATTCACAGGAATGTTAGCCTTCCAAAGCCAGATGAGAACGCTGTTCTGTCATATATTAAGTCAAAAGTTGAAGAGTATTTTGGACAAGGGCGGGCAGATAGATTCTATACAAACAATATAATTGAGTACGTACAAGAGCAAATATGCGAGATTTGTAATTGTTTTAACTTGTCTCCAAGACAAGTAGATGAGTTTTTTAGAATATTATCTCATACTCTAACAGCACAGCAAGGCACAAAGAAGGTGCATGGAATTTTACTTGCAGCGATTCTTTATATTGCGATTTTGTTAGATAATGAAGAAAATGCAAAAAGAATTAGAGAAGGTAGCTTTTTATACCAAGACTATATTCAGCTCTTTGAAAAACATGGATTAATTAAAAAAGATAATTTAGTTGGCAGTTCTTGGTGGGCTGAAATGACGCTTTATATAATTAAAACCAAAGAAAATTATCAAGCAAATACAGACTTTCTTATAGAATATCTTCACCCTTTTATTCTAATTAGTGCCCAAGACCAGGCTTATCAAGCTCAGCAAAGCTATCTTCTTAGAGGGGCTCAAAGCATTCTTGGTTCTCATCATGGCAGTTATAATGGCAGTGGTAGTTTTATGGACAGTATATCAAAAAAGGTTGATATGTGTCTAAATTTCTTTGATTAATATTATGACCATTGCGGGTTTAGTAATAATTGGTGCTATTCTAATTTTTCTCTAAAAAAGATTTTGATGTGCCGCAACTACTATGTCAAATCCTTATAAACAAAGGCTTTAACCCTCGCAACCAAATAAATTCCCAAGAAGACAAAATATCAGCCAGCTCATCTCAGCGCTTCCTTAAGATGCAAAGTGCGCAAATTCATAGAAAGAGAAGCTTTTCATTGACTTTCAAGTGGTAGATTACCATTCTAGCCACTAAGGCTTAGTAACCTTCAAAGATTATGCTTTTATGCTAGGGCGGGCTGTATCGTAAGGTGCAGTCGGCTGTCTTTGGCGGCTTACTAACGCCCTAGCACCTGCTCCTTATATGTGTGCGTTTTAAAGCTTAGTAACTTTTATAGGTAACCATCATGACAAAATCCAAATCTACCAACCCCACCAACGTTTATATTGAGATGCAAAATATTGTGAGTAGCTATGCACAAGTGCAGAATAATATGCGCTATGCTATGAAAAGCTGTGAAGATTTTGCTAATAAGCTCCAGAAATTCCAATTGTTTGTTACGGAAGATTGGCTCAGAAAATATCAGGAAACTATTCGTAAACTTGATTATCTATCTACAGAGCTGTTGAAAAGTTGTGAGGAAAATGGTTTTTCAGTGATTATCAGCGAAAAAACATAGTCGCTGCGGAGTGATAAATAGAAAAATTGACGCTCAAAAAAACACAAAGCTTAGTTATCTGCGGGATCCTGTCAATGTTTCACGTGAAACATTATGGTTCAATTATGATGTTAAGGCTGTTTTATATATGCCATCACACTACCGGATAAAAATATTTATTACTCCCTTGCTTGCCGCGTCACTCCCTGAATTCCGCAGGAATTCTAAGGGAGTCTAGGAGTAAAGGGCGCAATAATTGTTTGTAGCTCCTGGATAGCCTTAGAATTGCTACGCAATTCAGGCTATGACGATATTTTAGTGTGAGATGCCATAAGAACTATTTATTAAATTTGACGCTCAAAAAAACCATAAAGCTTAGTTATCTGCGGGATCCTGTGAATGTTTCACGTGAAACATTATGGTTTCCCATCTCTATTTTTGGTCTTTGATTAAATTAATTATTAATTTTACCATTAAATCTTTGTCACTTGGGTTGCTGCTCGCAACCAATAAAGCAAGAGCCACCAAGGCATTATCATTTATCTTGAGCTCGCCTGTTTTTTTAAAGGAGTGTTTGTTTTTCTCTAAAAACCAAATAAACATAAAGGCGCCGATGCGTTTATTGCCGTCAGAAAACGAGTGGTTTTTAATGGTTAAATAAAGCAAATTTGCCGCCTGTTCTTCAATTGAGGGATATAGATATTCTCCGCCGAAACTTTGTAAAATATTACCCAAAGTGCCCTGAAAAGAATCGTCTTTTCGATTACCAAACAACTCGGTTGCTTCTTTTTTCTTAATGAGTTGGTTTTTGAGTTCGGTTATTGCTAGCAAAGCTTCATCATGCTTTATTGCGTAAGTGATGTTTCTATTAAGATGCTTTGTTTCTAAGCTATTGCTATCAAATTGATTAAGCAAAACAAAGCTCTCATTGTAGTTTTTGATTATATTAAGCATACCCTTTGCTTCCCCCAAATCAACATTCTCTACATCAATATTTTTACCAATAAGTTTAATGGTTTTTTGTAATTGGTTGAGCCTCTCTTCGTTGATGGAATAGCCTTGAACTAAATATTCTTTTAAGCGATTAGTCGCCCAAATTCTAAATTGCGTGCCTTGTTTTGATTTGACTCGATAGCCAACTGAGATAATCACATCAAGGTTATAAAGCTCGACGGGCTTGTCAGAATTTGCAATATGCATTTTTTGCATATTGCTTTTTTTCTCAAGCTCACCTTCTTTAAATACATTATTTAAATGCCTTGAAATTACAGTTCTGTCTCTTCCAAAAAGGTCACTTATCTGACTTTGTGTAAGCCAAACAGTTTCGTTTTCAAACTGGACTTCAATTGAAGCCTCATTGTTTTTATTAGTATAAATCTCGATTTTACTCATGATATTACAGTTTTTCGGTTGGTTATATTACTTTTATATCCATTAACGCACTATTAAATGTTTTTTGCAAAGGCAAAATGGAGAAGTAGTAAAAGTCAATTGAGGGAGGGCGAGCCAGTTTTGTGGCTTGCTAGACATTGTAGGTTAAAAACAAGCTCTAAAAAATGAAGGGTCTGCGGTTTCCGCATGATCTCGTCAATGTTTCACGTGAAACATTTTATAATTAAATGCCAAATTTTGGCAAAATATAGTTTGGAACAGTATTGAAATCTTGGGTCATTGCTTTGAGATCTGCTAGCTCTGGCATCTCGCCAAATTTAATATTTAGATCTTTTAGGTGAATTCCTGAAACAATCCACGCAGAATCTAGCCCATTATCGTGCGCACCTTTAATATCCGTCTCCAAAGCATCGCCAACGACAAGGATTTTGCTACGATCAATAGTAGGATATTTAGTAAAAATATGTTCGTAAACCTTTGGATAAGGCTTGCCGTAATATGTTACTTCACCACCTAATTGTTTATATTCATCAGCCATCAAACCTGAGCAAAGCTGCACAGAGCCATCCTGACGAACGACGATTTTATCAGGGTTCACACAAAGCATAGGGAGTTTATATCGCGCAGCATCCTTTAATTGTGGCATCACATCATCCATTTTCCCACCGACTTCAAAACCAGTCGCTAAAACAAACTCTGCTTTACTTGCATCCATTATTTCTTGGCAATTTAAACCATCAAAAACAGCACGGTCTTTTTCTGGCCCGATATAGAAATATGGTTTAATTTGCTCCGTTTGTTCTGCTTTAAAAGTTTGATATGCAACCTCACCAGAGGTTATAATATCAATATATAAATCTCCCTTAATCCCTAGCTGCGTCAAGACTTCCTCTGCTTTAGAGGCGCGGCGTGGTGCATTAGAAAGGAAAATCACTTTCTTATCTTTGGCTTTTAATAACTCTAACGTTGCGAGGACATTTGGGTAAGTCGCTTGTCCATCGTGGATAACTCCCCATAAATCTAATATGAAAAAATCATATTGATCGATAATTTCTTGAATATTTTGAACTAGTTGCATGATTAGAATTTCTTAGCTTTTTCGAGTTTTTTGAGGACGAAGGCACGTTTTAACCGTGAAATATGATCAACAAAAACAATGCCGTTTAGATGGTCGATCTCATGCTGTACACAAACCGCCATTAGCCCTTCCGCTTTCATCTCCCTTTCTTTTCCGTGATAGTCAAGATAGCTCACACGAACCGTCTCTGGGCGAATAACTTCAGCATATTGACCAGGGAAGGAAAGGCAGCCTTCATCATAAGGAGCTAGATTTTGATCTTCTGTAAGGATTTCTGGGTTAATTAGAAAATATGGCTGCGGTTTACTTTCTTCTTTCGAATCTTCGTAACGTGCTGAGCCATAGCTAACATCCATTACTAAAATACGTTTTAACACGCCAACCTGAACGGCCGCCAAGCCCACACCACTAGCATCATACATGGTCTCTAACATGTCATCCATGAATTTGCGCAACTCATCATCAACCTTTGCAACTGGTAGAGATTTCTTTTTGAGCCTTTTATCAGGCCATTCGATAATTGGTAATTTTGCCATTTTTTTCTTTTTTAATTCTCCGTAATAGATTCATAATGCCCTGAATTCCATAGGAATTCTAGGGTTATCCACAGCCACAAACAATTATCTCGCTCTTTGCTTCTAGGCTCCCCTTGAATTCTTTCAGAATTCAGGGAGTGACGTGTAGAGGAATAACGTGATTATAAATTAAGATTTTAGCCTAAATCCTATGCGAATCAAGTAATAAACTACTAACCACATCACAATATTAGTTGCCGTTAAATAAATTATTCCAACATTGATGGAGCCATCAGCATAGTTTGTCATTGCATATCTTATCCCGTCAATCATATAGAAAAATGGATTATAAGTGCTTACTTGATACCAGAAATCAGGCAGGTTTTTTACCGAATAGAAGGTTCCTGATAAAAAGGAAAGCGGCGTTATGATATAGCTGGTAATTGCTGACATTTGGTCGAATGTATTTGATAACAAGCCACAGAGCAAGCCTAACAGGCCAAGCAAAAAACTTGCAGATAATACATAAAAAATCAGCAAGCCAACATGGTGGATTTGAAAAGGCACAAAGATATAAATCGCCATTGCAGTAAGAATGCCAACAATAACGCCTCTGGTTATCGCAGCTAAAAGCATAGCATTAGTGATCTCTCCTGCTGAAAGGGGTGGAATTAATAGATCAATTATATGCCCCAAAACTTTGCCCATAGTCATGGAAGAAGAGCTGTTTGCAAAGGCGTTTTGTGTTATCACCATCATAATGAGCCCGGGGACCATAAACTCACTAAAAGGTATGCCACCGATAGAACGGTCACTACCACCGATAGCTAACATGAAAATCGCCAGAAAAATGAGGGTGTTAATAACAGGAGCAAATAATGTCTGATTATAGACTTTTAGAAAGCGAAAGGATTCTTTATAATAGAGTGTATAAAAACCGATATAATTCATTTTCTTTACCATATAAACTATCCCTTACGCTTGTGTAACAAGGGATCTATAGTTTGTCTCCAGATCTTTCGGCTCTTTTCCGCGCGTTTGGATCAAGCAATTTTTTACGTATACGAAGCGATTCTGGCGTGACTTCGACTAATTCATCGTCACCAATATAAGAAATCATTTCCTCTAAAGTCATTTTTTTAGGAGCTGTAACTTTTACGGCTTCGTCTTTACCTGAAGCACGCATATTGGTTAATTGCTTACCTTTGAGGATGTTAACTTCTAAATCATTATCACGATTATGTTCACCAATTACCATGCCTGCATAGACTTTTTCACCACTATTTAGGAACATCATGCCGCGCTCTTGTAGATTAAATAAAGCATAGGCTACAGTTTCACCCTGACCAGTAGAAATGAGCGCACCATTGCGGCGATTTTCAATCGGTCCACGATATTTGCCATAAGAATGGAACAGGCGATTTAATAGCCCAGTACCACGTGTATCAGTCATAAATTCACCTTGATAACCGATCAAGCCACGAGCAGGAATTAGGAATTCAATCGACGTCCTTCCGCCTTCACTAGGCTTCATCTCACGTAATTCACCTTTTCTTTTACTAAGTTTTTCAACTACAACACCACTATATTCATCATCAACATTGATGGTTACTTCTTCCAAAGGCTCAGATAATACGCCATCAATTTCTTGCAGAAGTACTCTTGGCTTAGAAACGGAAAGTTCAAAACCTTCACGACGCATAGTTTCGATCAACACGCCTAACTGTAGCTCACCACGGCCACCTACTTCAAACGCATCTTTTTTCTCAGTTTCTGTCACAGTGATTGCAACGTTAACTGCTTCTTCATGAGTTAAACGATCAGCAATCATCCGAGAAGTTACTTTTGTACCTTCTTGCCCAGCAAAAGGAGAATCATTCACACTAATGGTAATTGCGATGGTTGGAGGGTCAACTGGTGTTGAATAAATTGGCTCAGTAACAGATATATCTGCAATAGTATCAGAAACGCCACTTTTGACCATTCCCGCAATAGCGATGATATCACCTGCTTGCGCTTCTTCAATCGGCACACGACTAACGCCCTCAAAAGATTGTAATTTTGTTAAACGCCCTTTTTCAACTTCCTTACCATTCAAATCTATTGCATGAACTGGCATATTGATTTTTGCTACACCGCTATAGACCTTACCAATTAATACTGGCCCTAAATATGGGTCAGCCTGCAATATTGTTGCCAACATTGAAAATGGTGCCTCTTTATCTACTTGTGGCGGGCTAACATATTCTAGTACAGCACCTAAAAGCGGCGTTAAATCTTTACGTTCATCTTCAAGGTCACGTACACACCAACCATCACGCCCTGAAGCATATAGAGTTGGAAAGTCTAATTGTTGGTCATTAGCGTTAAGCGATACGAATAAGTCAAAAACTTCGTCCAAAACTTCATCTGCTCGGCTATCTGGTTTGTCGATTTTATTGATAACTACGATTGGTTTTAGACCAAGCGCTAAAGCTTTGGTTAAAACGAATTTTGTTTGTGGCATAGGGCCTTCGCTTGAATCAACTAGCAATAACACACCATCAGCCATAGATAATACACGTTCAACCTCACCACCGAAATCTGCGTGTCCCGGAGTGTCGATAATATTAATTTTACTTTCCTGCCATTTAATTGATGTACATTTAGCTAAAATCGTAATGCCGCGCTCACGCTCTAAATCATTAGAGTCCATGATGCGTTCACCCATTTGCTGATTATCACGAAAGGAACCACTTTGTTGAAAAAGTGAATCAATCAATGTTGTTTTCCCGTGATCAACGTGGGCAATAATGGCGATATTTCTAATGTCAGTCATAAAATAAATATATAGATAGATTAAGGCGAGCGTACTCTAGAAGAATTTAGTTAATACACAAGTGCAAGCTATTTGGCAGAAAAGCACTCAAAAGTTATTGGCAAAAAAGCACTCAAAAGAATTAGATTTTTAGTGTTTGAAGTGGCGGATTCCAGTGGTGACCATTGCCACGTCAGAATCATCGGCGGCTTTAATCACTTCATCATCACGCATAGAGCCACCTGGCTGAATGAAGGCTGCTACTCCTGCTTTTGTGGCCTCTAATAAACCATCAGCAAAAGGGAAAAAAGCGTCTGAAGCAAGCACAGCGCCTTTGGCATCACTGCCTGCTCTTTCTACTGCTAATCTTACTGAATCAACACGGCTCATTTGCCCAGCACCAACACCAATTGCGGCAAAATTTTTGGCTATAACAATTGCGTTTGATTTTACATGTTTGCAAACTTTGAAGGCAAACAGTAAATTTTGAATCTCTACTTCGTCTGGCTGCTTTTTAGTAACTATTTTTAGATCTTTGCTAGTTACTGTATAATTATCATTATCTTGCACTAAAAAACCGCCAGAAACTGACTTAACCATCACTTTATCTGCGGGGCTTTCAATATTGGCGATAAGAATACGCATATTCTTTTTCGCTGCTAAAATCTCCTGCGCTGCTGGCTCAATCGCTGGCGTTATAATTACCTCAAAAAACATCTCTTTGATAAGTAAGGCTAGTTCTTTATTGAGCGGACGATTTAACGCAATAATACCGCCAAATGCACTGACCTTGTCGCACTCCAGAGCGCGTTGATAGGCCTCTGTTATATTATCACCAATAGCAACGCCACAAGGGTTTGCATGTTTGATAATCGCCGCTGCAGGTTCACTAAATTCTTTAATCAAAGCAAAAGCACTATCACTATCTGCGATATTATTATAGCTAAGTTCCTTGCCCTGAATTTGTTCGCTAGCGACAATTCCTCTATCTGAATTTTGATATAAAGCAGCTTTTTGATGTGGATTTTCGCCATAGCGCAAAACTTGTTTTAACTGCGCATTCACTTTGAGTTCTGGAGCAAATTCTTCTTCTTTATTAAACCAATTATAGATTGCTATATCATATTTTGCTGTGCGCCCAAAAGCTTTAACCGCCATCTCTTTGCGGAACTCCGCCGAGACTTGCCCATCATTAGCACGCATCTGTTCAAAAAACTGCGTATAATCAGCAGGGTCAGTTAGAATTGTGGTGTGTGCATGATTCTTAGCTGTAGCGCGAATCATCGATGGACCACCAATATCAATGTTTTCAATAGCAGTAGCAAAATCCGCTCCGCCTGCGACAGTTGCTTCAAAAGGATATAAATTTACGATAACTAAATCGATTTGCTTGATTTCATTATCTTGCATGGCTTGCATGTGATCTTGCTTATCACGATCTGCCAAAATCCCCCCATAAATCAAAGGGTTAAGGGTTTTTACACGGCCAGACATAATCTCTGGAAAACCTGTATAATCAGAGATCTCAGTGGCTTTTATGCCTAAATCACTAATGGCTTTATATGTGCCGCCTGTAGACACTATATCAATATTATACTCACGTAGAAGTTTGACTAATTCAGCAAGGTTGGTTTTATCTGATACGGAAATTAACGCTCTAGTAATTTTTTTCATCTCTCTAGGATAGTTATATAATGGAGGGTTGCTGTTTTTAATTGATATTTACTTAAAATCCACCAACTTCTGCACATGGCTACAGTTTCTATAGAATATTTCTTCACCGATAAAAGCAATCATACCCGCCTAATGGGTATTGATTTTGGCACAAAAAAACTAGGTATCGCAATTTCCGACTCTACACGCATGATTGCGAGCCCGCGTAAAATTCTAAAACGTAATAATCTCGAGAAAGACTTGCAACAACTTGCGGATATTATCAAAAATGAAGAAATTGGCGGGGTCGTAATTGGCATGCCTTTTGAATTAGACGGCTCAATTGGGCGCGCTGCTGCACAAGTTGAAAGCTTTGCTGATCGCTTAAGTAAACATGTTGATTTACCTATTTCTCTATGGGATGAAAGGTTTTCAACCAGAGCTGCATCACGAGTTTTTGAGCAGGCTGGCTTTTCACCAAAACAGGCTGATAAATCAGACGATATGGTCGCCGCTTCTTTTATGTTACAAGGTGCGCTGGATTTCCTAAATATGAATAAGACTTAAAGCCTTTGGAATATTATCGATTAAATCTTCCGCGATCATACCAATTGAGGAGAAGTTTGCCGCTTCTGAATGAAGCCAAACAGCAGCGCAGGCTGCTTCAAAAGTTGGCATATGTTGCGCGAGTAAACCAGTGGCGATTCCTGCTAATGCGTCGCCAGAGCCTGCCGTTGCTAGCCAATTTGGCGCATTGTGATTTATCGCTAACCGTCCATCAGGGCTAGCAATAATTGTATCATTACCTTTCAAAATTACCACTGCGCCGCTTTGTTGTGCAGCTTTTTTAGCATTCTCTATTTTGCTGCCGCTATCATCAAAAATCCTTTTAAATTCACCGCTATGTGGTGTGAAAATTACATTTTCGTGAGTTAGGGCGAAAATCTCTTTTGGGTTATCTGCAAAAACTGAAATCGCATCTGCATCAATTACGCAAGCTTTTCTGCTTAGCAAAATTTGTTGAGTTTTTTCTTTTGTTGCTTGCGTCAAGCCGCTCCCCGGGCCGATGAGAAAAGCGCTGGTTCTTTTATCATCAATTAGCTTGGTGAGGGCTTCCTCTGAATCAACAAGTTTGGTCATCACTGCCATTAAGGATTCTGCATAAATTAGCAATGTTTCTGATGAACACGCCACACTGACTAAGCCGCTGCCGCTACGTAGTGCAGAATAAGCGGCGATTTTTGCAGCGCCGGCGGATTGCATTTCACCACCAATTATTATCGCATGCCCACGATCATATTTATTGCTAGCCGCTTTTAGATGTGGGAAATCATTTTGCCAAAGGCTCGGCTCATTCAAGAAATTCTGTACTTTGATCTCAAGCAATACATCATTTGGAATGCCAATATCAACAATATGTAATCTACCAATATATTCCTTCCCCGGTAAGAGATAATGACCTAATTTCGGACGGAAAAAGCTTATCGTTTCGCTTGCCTGAATCGCAACTCCCATGATTTTGCCATCATCTGCATTGACGCCGCTTGGAATATCCACCGCGATAATTGGCAGCTTTGATTTGTTAACATAATCAATTGCTTGCGCAATCTCTCCCTCAATATTTTTACTTAAACCAACGCCTAGAATCGCATCAATAATTAACGCCGCCTCTTTTAGTAAATCATTTGAAAAAGCTTTGATCTCGCCGCCATCAGCCAACCATTTTGCTTTGGCAAGTAACGCATCATTTTTTATTTTGCTGTCATCGCCAAAAACACAAAGCTGCACTGTAAAGCCCTGCGTTTGTAGCAAGCGTGCTACAACAAAGCCATCGCCACCATTATTACCTAAACCACACAAAACCAAAATAGCGCAAGGTTGATATTTTTGCGTGATGATTTTGCTAATCTCCGTGCCAGCATTCTCCATAAGTTGTTCGCCTGAAATACTAAATTTCTCAGTAGTTAATTTATCGGCAAGATAGATTTCTGCGGCGCTTAAAATTTCGTTCATAATTTCAGTTGTTTTTCCTTTCATTAATCATAACATAAAAACTCTATCCACATATTTATCAAATAAAATGCGTCCTATTGCTCTATTTTTAGTATTTATCGGTGTGTTGATGACGGTTACATCAGCCTATATTAGTAATCGTCTGCTTGAAGCAAATAATGTAGAAACACAGAAATTACAACATAAGGCTCTGTCGGTTGATAAGCGAATTGATAATCTCTGGCAACATACTTTAAGTGCTGAAGAAAAGAAGAATATGTTAATAAATGTACGTAGCCTTGCAGATAAAAAGTCTAATATAGAAATAGCCGAGAATTTCAGCAAAAACTGGGTTGTGGGAATTAGCAAAGCCAACGCAATAGATATATCTTTAATTTCTGATCAGTTGCTTTTATTGGACAATCTACAAAGCAAACTTACCGATAAAATCAATGACCTTTATCTAGAAAGAATCTCTTTTGTCAAAGATGAGGAAGCAATTATGGATGATAATACTCGCCTCAAAACCTTTGCTTTATTGCTACAAGTAATGGGTTTAATATTCGTTTTATCAAAAGATGTATTTAGGAGAGATTAATAATGACTCAAAAAGCTAAAAGCTGCCATAAGATAAAAATCTTCAAACTTTTCCCTTGCCCCGTTTGCATGTCAGTTTATTTCCTGACTTACCCTTTTCGTTGGGTTTATGCTACGTTCAAGAAGCCAAAATCTTAGGTTTAATTGAAAGTTCAGGGTCTGCAATATATCAACAAGCGAGGAATCTAGATTTTATTACTATCACGCAAATGTCTAAGCAAGCCATGTGAGGCGCTTTCGATTAATTCCAACACATAATCAAAACCTTGATCACCGCTATAATACGGATCGGGAACTTCATCAACAGGCAAGTTTGTATAGTTTAAAAACAACTCGATTTTATCGTGATGCTCTGTTGGGCTTTGCTTTTTTAGGTTGGCGAGATTATCAGCATCCATTGCTAAAATATAATCAAACGCTGCAAAGTCAGCCTCATTGACTAGACGTGATCTTACAAAACTCAAATTATAGCCTTTCTCCAGTGCGGTTTTTATTGATCTTGTATCGGCGGCTTCGCCTGCATGCCAGCCATGCGTGCCAGCAGAATCAATGGTGATTTTGTCACTGAAACCCTCTTGATTGATAACATGCTGAAACACCCCGTGCGCCGTTGGCGAGCGACATATATTTCCCATGCAAACGAATAAAATACTGGTCATTTTTTTATTTTTAATTAAACAAATCGGAGTGTGAATTAAGAATTTTTGTGATGATTTTTAGTAAATGTCCTGCTTGAACGAGTTAGCGTACAGCTTCGTACGTGACTCGAGTGAAAGAAGGTTATTTGCTAAAAAGGGCGCAAAAAGATTAATTAACCTGGAAAATTGCTTCAACTTCTACAGCAGCATTCAAAGGCAGTGAAACAGCGCTAACTGCCGCGCGGCTATGTTTGCCTTTTTCACCAAAAACTTCAACCATCAAATCTGAAACTCCATTTGCAATATTTGCTTGATTGGTAAAATCATCCGTTGAATTAACAAAGATTGAGAGCTTTACGCATTGCGAGATTTTTTCAAGATCACCACCACAAGCAGCTTTGGCTTGAGCAATTAAATTCAGCCCGCAGATTTTAGCTGCTTCAATGCCTTGTGCAACATCGAAATCACGCCCGACTTTGCCGAAATATTCAACATCTCCTGCTTTAGAAATCTGCCCGGAAACAAAAACCAAATTCCCAGTTTGCATATATGAAACATAGTTTGCCACCGGCGTTGGCGCTTCTGGCAAGGTAATATTTAGCTCTTTTAGTCTATTTTCTATATTGCTCATTTTTTATATTTTTTGGTTAATAAATACGTGACCCAATATTTTGTAAGCTAACTTAGCCGCTAAAAAATCACAAGAGTGGAATTGTGGAATTGGGGCGAGTTCAACAATATCAGCGCCGATAATATCAGAAATCTTGCTTGCAGCGCGAATTATCGCCATTGCATCATCCCAGAAAAAACCTCCCGGTTCTGGTGTGCCAGTTGCTTGCATAAGGCTAGAATCAAAACCGTCTAAATCAAAAGTTAGGTAAACTTTTTTACCTTTAAGTGGAGCAACGATTTTTTCCACATCCCAATCCTTACGGTCTTTGCCCCAATGAATATCAATACGCTTGCTATTTTCTTCTAAGAAAGGAATCTCGCTAGCGGAGATATTGCGGATTCCACATGAGACAAGTTTAGTAACTTGTGGGTGATCCAAAACGCGTCGTAGAGCCGCTGCATGTGAGTAATGTTCGCCATCATAACCATCACGCAAATCTGCATGTGCATCAAAATGAAGAATCGCTAAATCATCATGTCTTTTAACGAAAGGGCGAATTGAACCGGCGGTTAGTGAATGTTCACCACCTAAAATCAAGGGAAATTTACCATCAGCAAGAATTTGTTCAGTGATATGTTCTAACTGCGCTAAGGCTTGCACAATATCCTTGTTGATTTCTGGCTCTTCTATCGTGGTGATACCAATCTTTTTATAGATTTCACACCAATGTTCTTCATCAAATAACTCAACTTGATGTGAGGCGTTTAGAATTGCTTGTGCGCCTTTGCTAGTGCCGCCGCCATAGCTAACTGATGCTTCCAAGCCAAAAGGTACGACAACAACTTTTGCATCTGCATAGGAGGTTTCTTCCTCTAAACCAAGGAAGCCTTTTTCGGCAGGGAGAAGTTTAAACATTGAATAATTTTGCAAAATTTTTGCGCTCGCGATTTTTCCAGTGATTACGGTGATAAGCATCGCTTATCATTAACGGTAGAACAGTAGTTGCTTCTGCATAAACCATTTGCTCTTTGACAAGATCAACCTTGCCCCATGAACAAGCTTCTTTCAAAGTTGAACTACTGCAAGCGCCATCACGTGAATCTGCCACGGTGATTTGCACCGCATATTTATGCATATCAACCTCCTTGCCGAGAATCTCCGCACAAACTACAGTATCTTGAGCAAAATTCTTCGGTACACCGCCGCCAATCATCAATAACCCAGTTTGCCCAGCGGCAATTTTAATATCGGTTAATTCACGAAAATCTGCCACTGAATCAATCGAAAGATGCGTTTTAGGGTGTTTGACTTGATGCAATACTAAACCAAAACCAGCTGATGAATCAGAGAATGCTGGGCAGAAAATCGGCACATCATGTTCATAGGCGAGCTGAATTAGGGATTCTTCCTTTTTAGCATTCTTCTGTAAATATTTACCCATTTCGCTAATAAATTCACGAGAAGAATAGGGGCGTTTTTCTAGAGTTTCAGCGATTTCAAAAATCGTGCGATCACAATTCTGCAATTCTTCTTCGTCAATATAAGTATCATAAATCCTGTTTATGTAGTTTGAGCGAAGGAATTTATCATCAACGAAAGGTGAGCCTTGGTAATGTTTAAAACCAAGTGCTTCAAAAAAATCCATATCGACAATAGCAGCGCCAGTTGCAACAATCGCGTCGACCATATTATATTTAATCAAATCTGCATAAAGCTTCATGCAGCCCGCCGCCGCTGTTGAGCCGGCAATAGTTAAAATCACCGAGCAATCCTTATCTGCCAGCATTTCATTATAAATGTCGGTCGCTCTTGCTAAATCCCTTGAAGAAAAGGACATGTCACGCATTGAATCAATCACCTTCCTTGCATCAAAAGAAGTTATATCGACATGCTTTACAGTTTTCTGTAATAATTCTTGTTTAGTTACCATTGGAGACCGCTTTTAGAGTTGTTTGGTTAGAGAAAAATAAAGACATTAATGGATTATTGTCGACTTCGATTTGTGCATCAGAGTGAAAGCCATTAAATTTTGTACGCATAGTTGTGCCATATGCACCTAATTGACCGATTTCGATATAGTCACCTTCCTTTATATCTTCTGGCAAATAAAAAGGTCCTTTCATAACGTCGATTGAATCACAAGTTGGGCCATAGAAAGAAAAAGGAATCAAATCTTTAGATATTTTGCCATTAAGGCGAAATGCCTTAGTTGGGAAAATAAAGTTTGGCGTGCCAGCGTCAAATAATGAACCATATGTACCATCATTTATGTAGAGAAAATTTGCTTTGCGCAATTCAACCCGTGCGATAATTGAAGTGGATTCAGCAACTAACGCTCTACCTGGTTCACACCATAATTCACAACCATTATCCAAGCCGAGATCCTTAATTTCTGCTTTGATAACATCCATATAAGAAATTAGGGCTGGTGGTATGAGATCTGGGTAAATTGAGGGAAAACCACCGCCAATATCCAAAACATCTAGTTTAACTTCCGCATGCTGTAATATGTCACGCACCATAATCAAAGCTGCTTTGTAAGATTGCGGATTCATACATTGTGAGCCAACATGGAAACAAATGCCTAATTTTTTTGCATGTTGGCGAGTTTCGCTAACTAAATCTGCCGCATGTTCCATATCAACGCCAAATTTGCCTGATAAATCAAAAGCAGCGTAACCATTAGGAATGGCAAGCCTGACATGCAAATTTAGATCTTGCGCATTATTGGTGACTTGCAGAATCTTTTCTAACTCATCAATAGAATCTAATGAAAAATCACGAATGCCATAATCAAAATAGCTAGCTGCAATAGCCTCGCGTGATTTTACAGGGTGCATGAAATACATGTTTTTAGGCTTGCCAGCAAAAAGTTCGGCGATTAATTGCACCTCTTTTAGGGATGCAACGTCAAACTCACGAATGCCTTCTGCATAAAGCTTTTCAAGAATGATTTTTGAGGGGTTGCTTTTAACTGAATATAATGTGCGACCTGCCCAATTATCTAGAAAGAATGAGGTTGCTTCTGCTATCGTATGGAGGCGTAAACAAGTTAGCGGTTCGGAAGGTTTTATGGAAGATAGAGCTTGCCCAATTGACTGGTATTTACTTTGTGCCGCCCCCTTTTTATATAGTTTGGAAGGTTTGATTTTATATATGTTTTTCGTGGCTCGTGCGTGTTGATCACCCTTCATCAAAACCCTCTTATCAATAGTTACAAAAAAGAAAAAAGGACTTATATTTTAAAATCTCTTTTTGTAAAGAAAAATAGACGTAAAATCTTTGTTGCAAAAAGAGGCTAATTTATGAAAGCCATTTATTGACCGCACGCCTAGGCCCACAAGGCCCCTCATCAGTTGAAACACAAGGGCTTTTAAGGTCTTCTTTTTTGCTGGAGCAAGAAGGGATAATTGTTAGTAATGATAAAAGTAGAATGATTTTTTTCATGGCTTGTAATTTTAGGATGAAACCCCTTTATGCCGTTTGTTAGTTTTTATGTCAAATACTCAAATCATCATGCAAAGATATATTCGTGAGTTTTGCCATATTTTGACGATATGCCTCAACTTTGGCTGGGTAATTTAAATCAGTCACTATAGAAAGGCTGCGTAGATTAGCGAAGAGGTGAATATCTAACTCACTTAAATTATTATCAGCAGCGTATTTGTGGGTTAATAGAGGTTCAAGCTTTTGCAAAGATCCATTTGCTTGTGCTTTGAGATCATCGGAGTTTGCAAGATGTTCAGCAAAATCGCCAATATAGGCTTCTTTCTTTTTGATGAAATAATTACGAGCAGATTCAGTGGCAAATTCTGCCAACGGCGCTTGTACCCAACGGGGCATGCATAATTGATAAGTAAATCTGCTAGCTTCTTCTAGCCAGTGGCTAATTTTCTCATTGTGCATATCATAATTCAGCGCAGGAACGCCATCGGAATTATCTATATATTTTATTATATCCATGCTTTCGCCCATATAAGAGCCATCACTCTTTTCTAGGATAGGCACCAATTTCTGCCCGATCATACTAATGGGCGTTTTATCATCATCATTGAGTAATGTCACAAGTTCAAAAGGAATATTTTTTATGCCAAAAATCATGCGTGCTTTGACGCAGTATGGGCAATGATCGTAAATATATAGCTTCATATGGCAAAAGGTTGTGATTGGAAAAATTTTTAACTTGCAACGATTCCTGTTAAGATTTACTAAGGGTGAAAAGCAAAATAGGTATTAAAATGAAGATCAGCGAGATAGATGTCAAGAATGCTAAGAAATTACTCGATGAGGGCAAAGCAATTCTAATTGATGTACGTGAAATTGATGAATATAAAGAAGCCTCAATTCCTAATTCTTACCTGTCACCACTTTCGTTGCTAAGCTCCATTAACTTGCCAAAAAACATAAAAGGTAAGGATCTAATATTTCACTGTAAGTCTGGCAAAAGAAGCATGGCCGTTTGCCAATTTATGCAAGCAGAAGGTGATGATTCTTCTGTTGAGAAAGTTTACAATCTCGTAGGCGGTATAGAAGCTTGGCAAGCATGCGGGCTCCCAATTGTCAAATCTTGTACAATCTCTATTAATCGCCAAGTGCAAATAACTGCTGGAAGCTTAATTTTTACATCTATTGCCCTTGGCTATTTGTTATCTAGCGCCTGGTTTTTATTAGCAGGGTTTATCGGTATTGGTCTGGTATTTTCTGGCTATTCTGGTTGGTGCGGCATGGCTTTGCTGCTGAAATGGATGCCGTGGAATAAATCTATACGTAAAAAATAATGAACAGAATCATTACCTTTATTTTCAAGCCTGGCGGCAGTGCGGCTAAGTGGTTATTATTCTTTGCATTTTCTATAATTATAGCATTAGCAAAATACGGTTATATCAACCCTATCATTGCCTATTTAGACTCTGACAAATTTATATTTGCGATATTAGAGCATAAATTTTCTCTCTATATTATTTTGCGTAGCATTGCGCTCATTATATTGGTGCTCTGGGTTGCCAGTATTATTTCAGATGCTGGGGTCAAATATTTGAAGCATTTGAGAAGTATAAAAACAGGTAATCGTGCTCTTACTATCAAGATATTTCAGATACTGTTGTATTTTATCGTCTTCCTTGTTTTGTTGGAAATTATCAATGTTGAGCTAAAGAAATTCGCAATTTTTGGTGGAGCAATTGGTATTGGTATTGGTTTTGGATTGCAAAAGATCACTTCAAATTTTATTAGTGGTCTGATCCTGCTTTTTGAGCGTTCAGTAAAAACTGGTGATTTAGTTGAGTTAAATGATGGGATGTATGGCTTTATTAAATATATAGGCGCACGTTATACATTGGTTGAGACATTGGATAGTAAAGAAGTTATGTTGCCTAATGAAGATTTTATTACAAACCGAGTTACCAACTGGACACATAGTAATTCACAGGGGCGGATTGATATTAGTATTGGGATTTCTTATAAATCTGACATTGAACGAGCTCGTGATCTTATCTTAGAAGCTGCAATGGAACATCCACATTGTATAGCTGAGCCAGAGCCGGGCTGTTATTTAATAGAATTCAATGATAGCTCAGTAGATTTTGAACTGCACTTTTGGGTTAGTGATATTGCTTTGAGTCGCCTTGTTGCAAAAAGTGATGTTATGCGCGCTATTTGGCATAAATTCAAAGAGAATGACATACAGATCCCCTTCCCGCAACGCGATGTTCATCTTTATCAAGATTAGAACAAAAATAATTGCTTGCTTCTTATTATAAAGAAGCTATTTTTCGATGCAGATATGTTTTAGCTGCTTTTAGGCTAGGGCAAGTTTATAAGATTTCTTCTCGCAAGGCGCTTCTTTTCTTCCCCTTTTTATTCTCAGCTTTTCCTTATCTATTTTTATTATTTCATTATTTCTACGAGGATTATTATTATGCAAGGTACTGTTAAATGGTTTAACGCCACTAAAGGTTACGGTTTTATTCAACCAGACGAAGGTTCAAAAGATGTGTTCGTTCACATCACTGCTCTACAAGAAGCAGGTTTGGATGATCTAGCTGAAGGCCAACAAGTGTCCTTTGAACTAGGAAACAACAATGGCAAAGAATTTGCTACTGACTTAAAAATTGCGTAATAACACAATTCTATAAGTATAAAAAAGCCATTTGGTTAACTCCAAATGGCTTTTTTTATGCCAAAATCTAATTATTTTGCATGCTTTTGCGCCCTTTTTATCAAATAACCTACCTGCGCTTCGGTCACGTATGAAGTATACGATCCCTTGCTTAGGCAGAACATTTAATAAAAATCATCACAAAAACACGCAAAATAATTACATATAGGATCTTTTTGGGTGTTCAAGTCAAAGCATGAAATCTCATAAATTTTGTTTTGATTTTTGACACATGTCCTATGCGAGTGAGCGACGTGTATTTTACATACACGAGTCGAACGAGCAGAGGTTATGTGTCAAAAAGCGTACAAAAGAATGAGATTTTAGAGGTTGACGGGGTCTACGTCTTCCAAATTGTCAAAAACTTCTTGAGTCTGACGATGATCTTCAAAAGTTGCGATATGAAAAAGTGCATCACCCTTATTGACCAATGGAATTATTGATTTACCTATGATAATTCCAGCTTGGTCAGCAGAAACTTGAATACTATGTTTCCCTAGTGGGCTAGATATTATGCCAAGAATTTCGCCAGCTTTTACCATGCTGCCAAGTTTTTTATTACGTACATGTATGCCGCTGCGTGGTGCTCTAACCCAATAGCTGGCTTGTGCTACAAATGCTTTATGTGTTTTTGGCACAGCTAGTTTTGGTAGCATACCAATGTTACGCATGACACGCATTATACCTTTAACACCGATTTTAATGACATCATCTTCAAAACGCAAAGTCTCGCCACCTTCGTAAAGCAAAGTTGGTATCTTTTTATCAGCGGCAGCTTGGCGCAATGAGCCGTCACGAGTCGATGCATTAATAATGACGGGTGTACCAAAAGCTTGTGCAAGCTTTGCAGTTTCTGGGTCATTAAGATTACCGCGGATTTGCGGCAGGTTTTTTCTGTGCCAAGCACCAGTATGTAAATCAATCCCGTGTGTTGACTTACTGATGATTTCGGTCATTAATATATGTGCCATTTGCGAGGCTAGGGAGCCGCCTTTCATGCCAGGGAAACAACGATTAAGATCACGCCTATCTGGCAAATAGCGTGATTTGTCGTTAAAACCAAAGACATTTACGATTGGGACGGCGATTAATGTGCCGCGTAATTTAGACAATGCTTTTTTATTTAGGATTTGCCTAATGATTTCAACGCCGTTTATTTCGTCGCCATGGATTGCCGCACATATAAACAAAATAGGGCCTTCTTTCTTGCCGCGGATCACCTCAACCGGCATTTTCATCTCGGTGTAATCATAGAGCTCAGCAACATCAAGGTTGATCTCTCTTCTTTCTCCAGGTAAAATTTCTACGCCACCAATTTCAAAAACATTCATTGTCACTATTGTAAATTACAATAAGAAAAAATATAGCGATAAATTCTAGTTGCAACTCATCTCTTTGCATATATAAAATCAAGAAAACACTTTAGAGCAAACATGGCTGATATAAAAAAACTAATCAAAGGTTACAGGCGTTTTTTCAAACGGTACTTTAAAACTGACAATAGCCTTTATCAAAATCTCTCAACACAAGGGCAAAGCCCAAGAACACTTATTATCAGCTGTAGTGATTCACGAGCTGACCCTTCAATTATTACAGACGCTGACCCAGGTGATATTTTTGTCGTGAGAAACGTTGCAAATCTTGTTCCGCCTTATGCAGGGGATGACGGAATGCTACACGGTGTTAGTACTGCGCTAGAATTTGGTGTTTGTTATTTAGAAGTGAAGAATATTGTGGTGCTTGGGCATAGCGGATGCGCAGGAATTAGGGCATTATTGAACCCTGCAGAATTAACCAAATCTTCAACTTTTATTGGCCGCTGGATGGATATAGCCAAAGATGCAAAAAAGCGCGCTATTGCTAAATCTTCTCCAGAAGATCTCCATACAAATTGTGAAAAAGAAAGTATTATCACCTCTTTGGAGAACTTGCTGACTTTCCCGTGGATTAAGGAATCTGTGGAGAAAAACGGCATGAAGCTTTACGGCTGGTATTTCTCCATGCATGATGGCAAGTTAGAGGAATATAATCAAGATACTGGCGTATTTAAATCAATTAAATAATTTAAAATTAGCATAAGCTATGATGATGCAGGAAATGATACCACACTCAGTTATCCTAACCATGCAAATAATGGTTTATTTGTTTTTGTTTTTTGTCGGAGTCTTCTTTCTGTGGATAGCCACTTTATATATAATTGACAAATTACAAACCTCGCACGCAATACGCCATAATTACCCTGTTATCGGTAGAATGCGCTATGTTTTTGAGGAAATGGGGACATTCTTTCGCCAATATTTTTTCGCTATGGATCGTGAAGAATTACCCTTTAATCGCGCTCAGCGCTCTTGGGTTTATCGCTCTGCTAAAAATATTGATAGTACGGTTCCTTTTGGTTCGACTCGCAATATTCATATAGCTGGCACAGTGTATTTCACTAATTGCATGTTTCCTACTTTGGGCAAGGATGCTGTCGAATCAGAAGAGTTGCTCATAGGAGCAGGCGCCCGCATTCCTTATAAACATAAATCTTTCTTTAATATATCCGCGATGAGTTACGGGTCACTTTCCAAGCCAGCAATTAGAGCTCTGTCAAAAGGCGCTAAAGAGGCTGGAATCTGGATGAACACGGGTGAGGGTGGTCTATCATCTTATCATTTGGAAGGGGGTTGTGATATTGTTTTTCAAATAGGCACAGCAAAATTTGGATTAGCTGATGAAAAGGGAAATTTATCGGATGATAAATTATTGCAAGCATCGAGCCATGAACAGGTACGTATGTTTGAAATAAAACTTAGCCAAGGAGCAAAACCTGGTAAGGGAGGGATTTTACCTGGGGCAAAAGTAACTGAAGAAATTGCTGCAATTCGCCATATCCCTGCTGGAAAAGATGCAATTAGCCCTAACCGCTTTCCTGAAATAGATAGTAGCGAGAAGTTACTGGCGATGATTAGTCATGTCCGTAACGTCACCGGCAAGCCAACGGGGATCAAATTCTGCGTGGGTAATATTACCGAAGTAGCGGATTTGTTCAAAGCAATTAACAAGGCGGGGGCTGATACAGCGCCAGACTTTATAACAATCGATAGCGGCGATGGCGGCACAGGTGCGGCGCCAATGGCTTTAATTGACAATGTCGGAATGCCAATTCGCGAAAGTTTGCCACAGGTTGTGAGTTTGCTTGAGAAGCATAAATTACGCAAGCGCATTCGCGTGATTGCTAGTGGTAAATTAATTAATCCTGCTGATGTTGCTTGGGCGTTATGCGCTGGGGCTGACTTTATCAATAATGCGCGGGGCTTTATGTTTTCTCTCGGATGTATACAAGCATTGCAATGTAACAAAAATACCTGCCCGACTGGTATAACTACACATAATAAACGCCTGCAAGCAGGTCTTGATCCAGAGCATAAAGCAGTGCGTGTAGCTAATTATGCACGAAACATGGAAAAAGAAGTTGGCATTATAGCCCATTCATGTGGCGTTAAAACTCCACGTCATCTAACACGCAACCATGCTCGCATCGTCCTTAATGTTGGGGAATCGCAAAGCTTTGCGGATGCTGCTTAGCTTTTTTCGGGATATTTTTCCGCGTAATTTCTCGCAAAGCTTTACATTTAAGGAAACATCTATATAAAGTCCTGCTTACTAAATAAGATTTCTTTTCCTGAGTTGGTTTCTTCAAATATTCCCTCAAATAGTTAAAGAACTCTTAATTCTTTAACTATTAAATTAAATATCATGGAAAACTTCTCTGAATTAAACTTGCCTACGCCACTTGTAAATGCACTAGTGGCAATGAAATATGACACACCTACGCCGATTCAAGCACAGGCAATCCCTTTCGCATTAGAAGGAAAGGACGTTTTAGGATCTGCCCAAACTGGAACAGGTAAAACTGCAGCCTTCGCTATCCCCCTTATTGCAAAACTACTTCGCTCTGATACAAGCACAGGCTTGGTGCTTGCGCCAACTCGTGAACTTGCTATGCAGGTTATGGCGTTGATCGAACAATTACTTGGTAAGAACAGCCAAATTCGCGCTGCATTACTTATCGGTGGTGAGCCGATTGCTAAGCAATTCTTTCAATTAAAAAAACACCCACGCATAATTGTTGGAACTCCAGGTAGAATCAATGACCATTTACAACGTCGCTCTTTAAACCTCAAAAATTCTGACTTCCTCGTACTTGATGAAATGGACCGTATGTTAGATATGGGTTTTGGCATACAGATTGACGATATTGTTAAGCATTTGCCAGTTGTTAAGCAAACTGTAATGTTCTCAGCGACTGTCCCTAAAGCAATTGAAAAAATTGCAGCCAAATATCTTGTAACGCCAGAGCGTGTTTCAGTCGGAAGCACTCATTCACCAGCTGAAAATATCAAACAAGAATTTGTCGAGATTGCACAGACTGCAAAATATGATCGCCTAATAGAAGAGTTAGAAAAGCGCCAAGGTTCAGTAATTATTTTTGTAAAAACTAAGCGCAACACTGAAGCATTATCTAAGAAATTAAATGCTGCTAAATATCGTGCTGTTGCAATACATGGTGATTTACGTCAACATCAACGTGCTCGTGCCATTAAATCCTTCCGTGACGAACATCACCGCATCATGGTCGCAACGGATGTTGCTGCACGTGGTTTGGATATCCCACATATTGAACATGTGATAAATTATGATCTACCAGGTTGCCCTGAAGATTATATCCACCGTATTGGTAGAACTGCTCGTGCTGGTGCAAAAGGTGAAGCTTTAAGCTTTATTTCTGGTGAAGATCGTAAAAAATATCAGGCAATTAAAACTTTGTTAAACGGTGGCGAAGCAAAGAATGATAATCATCGAGGCGGCGGTCAACATAAAGGTGGTAAAAAGCCTTTTGGTCGTGAATTTAAAGGTAAAAGCCGCAATAATAATTTCGGCAAGAAACCATTCGGCGGCGCACGCAAGTCTTTTGGTAATAAACAGAGCGGCAACAGATAACAATTTCTAGAAAGGCCTATGTTAGATAAGTATAAAAATTTACTATATTTACTAATTGGCCCTTTTTTATTAATTGCCTCACTACTTATTCTGCCCTTCTTCGGCCTTCCTAAGCAGGAAGTCATAATCATCGGCATAGTTGCTTGGATGGTTAGCTGGTGGATTACAGATATTGTTCCTATGGCTATGACGGCGCTTTTGCCAATTGCCTTAATTCCCCTGACAAACATAGAAAGCATTAAAAGCATTACTAGTCATTATGCTCACCCTATAGTATTTTTATTTATGGGTGGTTTCTTCCTCGCAAGTGCCATGCAGAAGTCTAATTTGCATAAGCGGATCGCTTTTAATATAATCAAATTTATCGGTACGGATACAAATCACATCATTGCTGGCTTTATGGTATCAACTGCCTTTCTAAGCATGTGGATTAGCAATACTGCCACTGCAGTTATCATGTTGCCTATTGCTTTGGCTGTGCTTAAAAACTTGCCTAGTCATGATAAAACTTCCTTTTCTACAGCCTTGATGCTTTCTATTGCCTATGCAGCAAATATAGGCGGCACAGCGACTTTAATTGGCACGCCGACTAATGCAATTCTTGTGGCGTTTATGTATGAGAAATACAATTACAGTATCAGCTTTGCGAAATGGCTTATAGTTGGGCTGCCCTTTGCATTAAGCATGCTGTTTTTCTGCTGGCTATTGCTCACAAAAATATTATTCCCAAATAAAATCAAAACGTTACAGGCGGATATAATCCACCAAGAAGTTAAAAAATTAGGTAATTTCTCAAAAGCTGAGAAAATCGTCACTGCGGTATTTTTGGTTACAGCATCATTGTGGATTTTACGAGCGCCATTTAATGTTATGATTAATGCCTATAATCTGCCACTTGGTGAATTATCCGATACTTCCATTGCGATCGCTGCATCAATTGCTTTATTTATGCTACCTATCGACCTTAGTAAAAAGAAATTTGCTTTAGATTGGCAAAGCGCCAAAAACATCCCTTGGGGTCTTATACTACTTTTCGGAGGAGGGCTAACTATTGCTTCAATGCTAAGCAATACAATGCTTATAAGCAATTTGGGTCAGACAATTTCCAATTGGAATTTTAGCCCGTTACTGATGATTATATTAGTTACTGCCCTAACTTTATTCTTAACCGAGCTAATGAGCAATATGGCACTGACTGCACTTTTCTTGCCTGTCGTTGCAGCAATTAGTCTAAGCAGTGATAGCAATATATTATATTTGGCCATTCCTGTCTCCTTAGCGGCAAGCTGTGCTTTTATGATGCCAATTGCCACCCCGCCCAATGCTATTATTTTTGCAAGTAACCGCATAACTGTACTGCAAATGATGCGCGCAGGGTTGATTTTAAACATTATTTCAGTAATCATTATCTCATTACTTGCACATTTTTTAATTGGAGTAGTTTTTAGCAAATGATCAAAATTCAAAAATACGCCGAGCTTGGCACTTTTAAAAATGATTGGCTAGAAGCACATTACCATTTTAGCTTTTCCAATTATCATAATCCTGAGCGCATGGGTTTTGGCAAATTACGAGTCATCAATGATGATATCGTCAAGGCTGGCGGTGGTTTTGCTACGCATCCACATAAGGATATGGAAATCATCACTTATGTGCGCCAAGGAGTCATTACACATAAGGACAGCAAGGGAAATTTGGGGCGTACCGAATCTGGAGATGTACAAGTTATGAGTGCCGGATCAGGTATTCGTCATTCAGAACATAACAATGAAAATATTGATGCGAATCTTTACCAGATCTGGATAGAACCGAAAGAGCTGAGCGTTCAGCCTCGCTGGGCAGAGGCACAGTTTCCTAAAGAGCTAGTAAGTGATAAGCTTCGTCTTTTAGTTTCAGGCGATAAAAATGATAAAAATGCATTATTCATTCATCAAGATGCTAAAATCTATGGTGGCCGCTTAAATCAAGGGTTGGTCATTAATCATTCTATCAGGGAAAACGCCTATATTTTAGTATCAGATGGAGAGGTGGAAATTGAAGGGCAAAAAATGCTAAAAGGTGATGGTGCTGAAATTACAGATTTACAAAATATAAAAATCAGCGCAATAAATGCAGCTGAAATTTTAATAATTGAAATAGCAAAATAATGACAAAACTAATCTTCCTCTCTGGTTCAATTCGTAAAGATTCTCTCAACACAAAACTAGCGCAGCTAGCCTGTAAGATAGCTGCTGAGCTTGGTGCAAATGCAGAAGTCATTGATTTGGCAAATTATGAAATGCCAATTTACAATGGTGATTTAGAAGTGGAATCTGGCTTGCCAGAAAATGTCCAAAAGTTAAAAGAAGTGTTTCGTCGGGCAGATGGATTTTTCATTGCTTCCCCTGAATATAACAGCTCTTTTTCTGCTCTACTTAAAAATTCTTTAGATTGGATCTCTCGTCCATCAGAAGCAAACGAAGCCCCACTTATAGCGTTTAATGGTAAGGTCGCCGCAATCAGCGCTGCCTCTCCGGGAGGCTTTGGTGGTTTGCGTGGTCTCGTGCCATTACGTATGATGCTAGGGAATATCGGTGTTTTGGTGATACCTAATCAAGTAGCGCTCTCATTTGCTAGTAATATTTTTGATGAGAGTGGTGATTTGAAAGATGCAAAGCAGCAAAAGATGTTAAAAGCGGCTGTCGAAGCTTTTGTGGAAACAAGCAAAAAGCATGGCTCTTAGGGCATATACAACTTTTATTAGAATTTTTAGTTAAATAGTACAATTAGGAGTTGCATAGTTGTTTATGGTGTGTTACACTAGGGATTCTCATATCTCTCTCGTAAGGGGGTGGAAGCTTCGGCTCCCACCCTTTTATTTTTTCAAGGCTGTTCCTAGCGCATAAGTTAACAACCCAACTATCATAGCCGGTGCTACTTCATACATAATGTTGTTTAAATTGAAATAACGCCAAATAAACATGGTCGATATAGCAGTGGTAATCATCATCAGGGCTAGTTTTTCGGAAGGCTTGCCACCAAATGCATAGATAATTAATAATGGTGCAAAGCAACTTGCCAAAGCAGACCATGCAATTAACACCAAGGAGAACACACTTTTGCTACCAAATAAAGCAATTAGTAATGCTGTTATGGTGACAAGAATCGTGGTTATCTTTGCGACAAAGTAAGGCAGCTTTTTGCCTAAAGTGAGGTCATGTGTAATCGCTGCTGAGCAACTTAATATTTGAGAATCCGCAGTGGACATTGTTGCTGCAAATAACCCTGCTAACACCAACCCTACCAGTATCTCCGGCAATAAATTTTGTGCCAAGGTTGGCAAAGCTAATTCTGCATCAAAGTTGTTAATATCTGGTAAAAGCAAACGTGCTGCGAAACCTGTGCCAATAGTTAAAAGGTAAAACAAGCTATACCAACTATAATAGTAAATACGAACTCGCTTGATATCACTTGGCTGATTCATAGCCATAAACCTTACCATGATATGTGGTTGCCCAATTACACCTATGCCGGCAAACACCCACCCTAATATAAATAGTAGCAGCCCACCAATACTGTTAGAGGATTTAGGGAAAAGGCTCATATAGCTGGGAGAGACATCGTGTAATTTATCTACAAAGTCTGTTAAATGCGGGAATTCGGCTATCGACATAACGCACAATGCAGCCATAGCAATTATCATAATGAAAGATTGTGCTACATCTGTCCAAACAGAAGCTCTTATACCCCCAGCAACGCAGTATAGTGCTACCATGATAGCGCCAATTATTGCTCCAACTGCATAGTCCCACCCGAACAATACATGTAGGGCTTTACTGCCGGCACTTAATTGCGCTGCGGCATATATACCAAGAAAAGCTATAGTGATTAAACCGCCTACGAATTGTAAAACTCGATAATTATTGCCATGCCAGTTACTTAAGGCACCAGCAAAGCTAAGCACTTTCCCCCGCTCAGTTGCTACACGTAGGTGTTTATGAATGAAAAGGGATGATAAAAAGTCACCACCAATCCAACCGATCATGAGCCATATAGAGGAAAGGCCAACCATGTAAGTATAGCCAATCATGCCTATAAACATGTAGCCACTACTATTAGTAGCAACTGCTGATAAAGACACCAACCAAGGCTTTAGGCTCTGACCAGCAAGGAAGTAATCAGTGCTAGTATGACGATTTTTTATGGAGGATGAAACACCTATTAGAATGATAATAAAAAGAGAAACGCAGAAACTGGTAATTATCATTCAATAAGTTTGGTAAGTTAATTTTATACTAACATGCATCTTTAAATACGTATTTAAAGGTAAATGTTGATTTTAAGTGTCGATGTTTCACGTGAAACATTGTCGGAGAAGCCTGCTAAAGTAGGCTATATTTTTTTAGAAGGCTATTTGTAACGTTTGCGATGATTTTGCATGTGACTCTTGAACTCATCTCTTGAAATCCTGCCATCAGCATCAAGGTCTAGCTCCTTAAATTTCTCATCAGCAAATTCACGCTGCTCATTTGGTGTAATTAGACCATCAGCGTTTTTATCAATTCTGTCAAAATATTTGCCAGCATGTTTACATTGAGCGCGCTTATCTGTTTTATGGTGATAGAAGCCTTGGCTACAGGAAGTTAAGGCTATAGCAAATAATATCAGTAACGATAATTTTTTCATATGAATAATATATTAGTGTTATATCCTCAAGCTAAGTCAATGCAGCTAATTATCAAGTGTCAGCTATGAGATATAGTAAAAAAGTGATTTTCATAATGTTTTTATTAGTTAGCATTACTATAGGTTTTGCATCTAACCTCTTATCAAAGGAAAAAATGAAATATCCAATTACCAATATCCATAAAGCAATTGTTCAAGAAGCGGGGTGGCTTAATGTTTCGCGCCCACTAGAAGCGCAAGATCTAAAAGGGCGCGTGATATTGCTCGATTTCTGGACATTTTGTTGCATAAATTGCATCCATATTATGCCTGATTTGAAATATTTAGAAAAGAAATTTGGTGATAAATTAACCGTCATTGGCGTGCACTCAGCAAAGTTTAATAATGAAAAAGATAGTGAGAATATTCGCCAAGCTATTTTGCGTTATGAGCTAGAACACCCTGTGGTTAATGATTATAATTTCCGCATATGGAATAGTTTTGGCGTGCGTTCTTGGCCAACCTTGATGTTGATTAATCCACTTGGTAAATTATCGCAGGTTTATTCAGGAGAGGGTCACCGTGCAGAAATAGAGCGTGATATTGCGAGCTTGCTTAAAATACATGGCGACAAAGTTAATAGTGCGCCTCTTCCTTATGATCTGGAGAAAGACAAAGCACCAAAATCTGTATTAAATTTCCCGAGTAAACTTGAATATGCAGAAGATATCAAAACTCTATTTATTAGCGATAGTAACAATAATCGTATATTGGGGGTGGATTTAAACGGCAAAATCACGGTTGAAATTGGTTCTGGCAAAAGTGGTAATAAGGATGGCTCCTTTGCTACTGCGAAGTTTAATCGCCCACAAGGAATTCTCTACGCTGCGGGTAAACTTTATATTGCGGATACGGAAAATCATATTTTACGCGAGGCGGATCTAACTAGTCAAAAAGTCAAAACCATCGCAGGAACTGGCAAGCAAGGGCATAATCGCTCTGCACTTGATGACCCTGCATTGAAAACTGCGCTCGCCTCACCTTGGGATTTGGCCTTCTATCCTGATGAACATCATATAGCGATCGCTATGGCTGGCACGCATCAGCTTTGGTCATATAATGTAACAGGGAAAACTGTCAGTATTCTAGCAGGAAATGGGCGGGAATCGATTGATGATGGTAGCTATCCATATAATTCTCTCTCACAACCAAGTGGCTTAGTTACACATAAGGGAAAACTATATTTCGTTGATTCCGAAACTAGTTCATTACGTGTGCTATCGGGCAAGAAAATCACAACTCTAATCGGTAGCGGTCTATTTGATTTTGGTTATGTAGAAGGCAAAAAAGGCACAGCACTTATGCAACATCCGTTAGGGCTAACTGCTAATGATGGAGGGATTTATATTGCCGATTCTTACAATCACTCAATTCGTCACTATGATATCAAAAAAGGCGTTCTGAGCAATTTTGTTGGTGATGGTAAAAGATCGGCGGAATTCTTTAGTGAGCCAAATGATATTGTTAAAATCGGTAATAAATATTATGTTGCGGATACTAACCATCATCAAATCAAGGTGATTGATAGCGTAAATAAGGAGATTGGTATTTTGCCGATAATGCCAAAATATAGCAAATCAAAACCACAATTCACAACTTCCATACCCAATAGTGCAAAGTTAGAACTAGCATCGCTTAAGCCTAATGCGCAGATAAAATTTACGCTACAATTGCAAAGTGGTTGGCACATTAATGATGATGCGCCAAGTTACCTTGCTTTGTTTGAAACTAGCGGCAAAACACCAAAATTAATTGCAGATTTTGATAGGGTAGCACTAGGCAAATCACCTCTAAATTTGCCAAAGTTAGAGTTGAGCAAAACTTACGAATTGCAAGGGATCTTCTATTATTGCCCGATAAAAGATGGTGCGCTTTGCTTAATTAAAGGTTATAGCCAGCCTATCAAGGTAGGCAAAAAAGGTCAGGACACATTATCGTTTAAGCTAAACTAATCCAATGTTTCACGTGAAATTTTTATAAAAAACATGGTAGTTTTCGTTGAATTTTTTCTTTCTGCTTATAACATATAGGGGAGTTAATTAAATTTATAATAGATATGCGTAATATAATCTTTGCTACTGATCTTTCTAAACGTGCTGATATAGCCTTTGACCGCGCAGTGCAGCTTGCGGAGGAGCATAAAGCACAACTACATATAATTCATGTTATTGATAATGAATTGCCTGCTAACCTAGTCAATGTGATGACATCATCAGCCAAAGCTTTTATAGAAAAGCAAATAGAATCTACAAAACTCAATACCAAAACAATTACGATCAATATAGCCTCAGGTGATAGTTGTCCGACTATTATAAAATATGCGGACAAAATAAAAGCCGACATTATTATAATTGGCACACATCGTCGCAAGAAAATTCAAGACTTTATTTTAGGGAGCGTAATAGAGCGTATTTTACGTTTTAGCCATGTGCCCGTGCTAGTGGTTAGAAAAAACGCCGCAGAAGCATATACAAACATAGTCGTTGCAGTTGATTTTTCTGAACTTTCAAGAAAGGCACTGAGAGTTGCTGTTGAAAACTTTCCTAAAGCTAAAATTAACGCTGCTCATTCCTATGGAGGTTCTTTTGAGGGCTTAATTAAAAGCGATGATATAGCTGGATATAGCCTAAGAACTCATGAAGAAGAGCTTACCAAAGTAATCCAGAGTATCAAAAGTAAGGTAAAAATTATCCCGCACTTGCTCTCATCAGCCACATATTGTTCAGATACACTTGTTCAGTTTACTCAATCTACAAAAACTGAGCTGCTAATTCTTGGCGCGCATGGTCGCCCTCGCATAGTAGCAGGGTTTATAGGCAGCACGGCAATAAATGTCCTCAAAGGAACTAGTTGTGATATGCTGTTTGTAAAATAAATGTTTCACGTGAAACATCGGCAGGATCGCGCTGTTAACCACTATTTGTTATTTTTTTGATGCTCAAAAAATCATGAATAGATGTTCTTGGGCAAAGCCTGATAATGAGTTATATTGTCAATATCATGATAATGAGTGGGGCGTGCCAGTACATGGCGACCAGAAGCTATTTGAGATGTTAATTCTAGAAGGTGCTCAGGCGGGGCTTTCTTGGGAAACGATTTTAAAGAAAAGAGAAAATTATAGAGTGGCGTTTGATAATTTTGATCCGCACAAAGTTGCACAATATGGGGAGGAAAAACAAGCAGAGTTGATAGGGGATGCTGGTATTGTGCGTAATCGCCTTAAAATTAAATCAGCAATTAATAACGCCAAAATCTTTTTAGATATTCAAAAAGAATATGGTAGTTTTGATATCTATATTTGGGGCTTCGTGGGCAATAAGTCAATTATTAATAACTTTGCAACTATGTCGGATTTGCCGGCTACAACGGAAATTTCTGACAAGATATCAAAAGATTTAAAAAAAAGAGGCATGAGTTTTGTCGGCTCAACCATTATCTACGCTTTTATGCAAGCCGTTGGTATGGTTAATGACCACTATTTCTCATGTTTTAGATATACACAGATGCGATGTTTCACGTGAAACATTGGTAGGATTGCTCTATTAACCAACCTTTGTTATTTTTTGATGCTCAAAAAACTTTTTAAAACTGCAATTACTCAAAAATGCCCTGCTTGCAAGAAGGGTGGATTATTTTATGGGGTGATGATGATTCATAAAGAATGTACGGTTTGCAACATGCATATTCCACAAAGCGATTTAGCAGATGGCCCGATATTCATTTCAATGTGTATCATATTATTCATATTCACGCCGCTTTTTGTAGTTATGGAACTCAAATATTCACTACCCATCTATATGCATTTAATTATTTCTCTGCCAATATTAATTATCGCTGCAATCTATTTTGCCCGCGCTGGCCGTGCCTTTATGATCGCCCATAAATATCACCTCCATGATGCCAAATAAAGAACCGCTTATGAACATCATTGAAACAAAAAACTTCTATCTGCGCCCTTTTCATCCACAAGATGACTTCGATTTATCTTTTAATCTCTGGAATGATGCAGATGTGCTAGAAGCAATGGAATGCCCTGCTTGTACGAGGGAAGATATAGAGACAAAATTGGCAAGATATGAATTATGGATGGACAAGCTTGGCTTTACTAACTTTGCAGTATTTAGCAAAGAAGCTGATGAGTTTGTTGGCTCATGTGGGATGTCTTTGTTTCATGATCCTGATAGTGATAGAAATCCTCTTGCTTCAATAAATTCAGATAAGTATCTCAATAGAGATATTGAAATTGGCTATGTTTTATATAAGCAATATTGGGGTAAAAATTATGCAACAGAGCTTGCAAAAGCCTGTGTGGAGTTTGTTTTTGATCATAATCTAGATATTACAAGGATAGTCGCGGTTACTGTTCCCAGCAATATCGCCTCACAGAAAGTTTTAGCAAAAATTGGGTTTAAACTCGCACAAGAAGTAAACAGCAAAGAATATGGCAAAGAAAAATTTTATGTACTGAAGAATAAAGATGCTCCAATAATATTATCAAAATATAACCCTGAATGGGTTGTAAAATTTCAAGCAGAAAAACAATTTCTACTTAATATTATAGGTGAGCACCTATATGGCACTATAGAGCATGTAGGAAGCACAGCAGTTGCAGAGCTAGTTGCCAAACCAATTATAGACATAATGTTTGGCGTTAAATCTCTGGAAGAGTCTCAATTAGCAATAGAGAAGCTTTCACAAAATGGGTATTGTTACTCACCATATAAGAAAGATGTTATGCATTGGTTTTGCAAGCCTTCTCCTAAATTTCGAACTCATCACCTCCATCTAGTGCCATATGAAAGTGATTTATGGGATGAGCGAGTAAAATTTCGCAATATTCTAAGAGCAAATATGCATATAGCTAATGAATATGTTAAATTAAAGGAAGAGCTCGCCCTTCTCTATAAAGATGACCGCGAAACATATACGGAGAAAAAATCTTTTTTTATCCAGCAAGTCTTACATAATGGGGCTATTGCGAGTTAAATTTTTTTGCTTTGATTTTCAATGAGTTAGCTCTGCCACTACTTAGAAGCTAAAAGCTTCTAAGTAGTGAGAAGCATGCAAAAACATTAATTCGAAACAGTCCCGTAATATAAAAAACTAGTTTATTCTCTAATGTTTTACGTGAGCCATTGACGAGATTGTGTGGCTAACTAGGCTTTGTGATTTTTGTTGAGTGTTAACTTTTCTATTTGTCACTCCACAGCGGCTATGTTTTTTCGCTGATAATCACTGAAAAATCATTCTCATCACTAAATTTTCAATAGTAGAGAGAAGCTTTACAGGGAAATAAGTGACAGAAATAGACTTGTCGGTAATATTCCAAGGTTTTGGTGGAGCTAGTCGGAGTCGAACCGACGACCTCTTGCATGCCATGCAAGCGCGCTACCAACTGCGCCATAGCCCCAATAAATCAAAATAGCTGGACTGTGTCACTCCCTGAATTCTGCAAGAATTATAGGGGAGTCTAGGAGCAAAGAACCAGATGCTTTTTGTAATTGTCCTATATTGCCTTAGAATCGCTGTGGGATTCAGGCAATGACAATATAATTGCAAGAGCGTGTTTTATCCAAAACACATTAGAAGTCAATTATTTGCTGAATAAATCTGCGTGCGAGCCTGTACGAGCCAATATCAAGTTTTGATCAATGATCTGATATATTAGTAACCAATCTGGTTCTATATGGAATTCTCGATGATTAACGTAGTTTCCAGTCAGGGTATGATCGCGATATTTGCTTGGCAGTTTTTGTTTTTCTGCGAGTAAATCAATCAATGCTTTGATTTTACTAGTGTCTTTTCCTCTTTTCTTACAGCGCTTTAGGTCTTTTTTGAACTGAGATTTGGGGGTGATGTTTAACATTTACATTCCTAAATCTTTAAATAACTCATCTGCATTTTGATAGGACTTTAAGCCTTTTATATCTTCCTCCATAGCTGCTATTGTTGATTTGTTAGGCACTTTAGCGCTTGGTTTAAAAGGCAGGCCGCCCTCATTCACTGTTTGTTTGAGAAACATGCGAATAGCATCAGATGTTTTTAAGCCAATGGCAGCGAAGATTGCGTCTGCTTCGGCTTTTAACTTAGGATTTATGCGTGCTTGGATTGTGGTGTTAGTCATAATAAACCTCAGAAATATTTGTTATCATGAGGCTGTTGAAACCAAATCAAAAATTTCTGGGTTCAGCACCCCCGTAACTTTAGTATATTGCAAATGGCTGCAAATGCAACATATATTCATATGTAGGCAGTTGCGGTCAACTTTCTTGCAAATTAGGCAGCTTTTCTTATCCTACGCACCAACCAAATTGCTAAAGAAATGACAAATTATAAAAATAAGGATTTACCCAAAAATACAAGCACGCAAACCAAGTTGGTGCGTGGTGGAACACTGCGTTCAAATTTCGGTGAGACGAGCGAGGCGATTTTTCTAAATTCAGGATTTTGCTATAATGATGCAGAAACGGCTGAGCGTCGCTTTAACGGGGAAGAGCCGGGCTATGTATATTCACGCTATGTGAATCCAAATCTTAAAATGCTTGAGGATAGGCTGACTCTTTTAGAGGAGGGTGCGGAGGCTTGTTGCGTAACGGCGAGCGGCATGGCTGCTGTTTTCTCGGCTATTATGTGTCAGATCAAAGCGGGTGATCATATCATTGCAGGTAAAGTGCTATTTGGTTCTTGTTACCATATTATCAAAAACATTCTGCCAAATTATGGTGTGGAAGTAACTTTTGTTGATAGCAAAGATAATGCTGCTTGGGAGGCCGCATTTAAGGAAAATACGAAAGTAGTATTTGTTGAATCGCCAGCTAACCCAAACCTTGAATTAACTGACGTCGAATTTGTTGGCAAACTTTGTAAAAAACATGGGGCGAGTTTTATCGTCGATAATATTTTTGCAACGCCATATGGACAAAAGCCTTTTGCTTTAGGTGCTGATATTGTGGTTTATTCAACAACTAAACATTTCGATGGTGGTGGAAAAACATTAGGCGGCGCAGTGCTTAGTAGTGAAGAATTTATCACTGAAACCTTGTTGCCGTTTCACCGCCATACTGGTGCAGCGCTGAGCCCGTTTAATGCATGGGTGGTTCTGAAATCACTAGAAACGTTCAATTTGCGTATTGAGCGACATGTTGCCAATGCACAAAAAATAGCTGAGTTTCTAGAGAGCCATAGCAAAATTGCCAAAGTTATCTATCCGGGTTTGCAGTCGCATCCGCAATATGAGTTAGCACAAAAGCAAATGAAGAGCGGTGGTTCATTAATCGCTTTTGAGGTAGAGGGAGGTAAAGCCGAAGCTTTTAAACTAATGAATAAGCTGCGTTTGGTTGATATCTCCAACAATCTTGGTGATAGCAAAAGCATAATCACGCATCCTGCAACTACGACTCATTCAAATATTGAAGAGGCGGAGCAAATAAAGCTCGGCATTACAGGTGGTTTGTTGCGTTTGTCGATTGGTCTTGAGGATGTCATTGATTTACAGAAAGATTTTGAGAATGCATTAGGTAATTAGCGATGGCAGGTCATTCACAATTTGCAAATATCAAACACCGTAAAGGCGCACAGGATAAAAAGCGTGCGAAGATTTTTACAAAATTAGTACGAGAAATTACCGTCGCTGCCAAGGGTGGTGATGACCCTGATGGTAACCCACGCTTACGGGGCGCACTTATTGCTGCACGCTCACAAAATCTACCAAAAGAGCGTATTGATAATGCTATCAAAAAAGGTAGCGGTGCGGATTCTGGGGAGAATTATGAAGAGATGCGTTATGAGGGCTACGGCGCAGGCGGGACAGCCTTTATCGTCGAAGCTTTAACGGACAATAAAAACCGTACGGCGTCTTCTGTGCGAACGATATTTAGCAAAGCATCGGGCTCACTTGGCGAAACTGGTAGCGTGAATTTCATGTTTGAGCATGTTGGTGAGATTGTTTTTCCTGCAACTGTGGCAAGTAGTGACGAGATATTCGAAGTAGCCGTTGAGTTAGGCGCAGAGTCGGCAGAGTCTGATGAGGAGTTTCATATTATTACTTGTGCGATTGATGATTTTGCTGCAGTGCGCGATGGTTTAGTTGTTAAATATGGAGACCCTGAAAGTGCAGCTTTGGTTTGGCAGGCAAAAACTCCTATAGAAGTTGATGAAGAAAAAGCAGTTACATTACTTAAAATGATAGACGCACTTGAAGATGATGATGATATGCAAAAAGTTTATCACAATTTTGAAATTGAAAATTAATCTTTTTGCGCCCTTTTTAGTGAATAAAAAACCAAGAGATAAAAAGAAAAGAGGGGAGGAATTATGACGATAATATTAGGAATAGATCCGGCGCTTGGAACATGCGGTTGGGGGATTGTTAAATTTCACAATAATAGCCTTACCTACATAGCGTCAGGCACAGTTACTACCAATAATAAAAAACCAATCGCAGAGCGTTTATTAGAGCTTCATGAGACCATTGAGCAGGTGATAAAAGATTATCAGCCGGACTCCGTTGCCATTGAAGAGACTTTTGTAAATAAAAATCCAATTTCATCGCTAAAGTTAGGACATGCACGCGGGGCGATAATGCTTTCTTGTGTGTTGAGTGGTTTGCCAATTTATGAATATGCCGCAACTTTAATCAAAAAAACTGTCGTAGGCGCAGGCAGGGCGGATAAGCAGCAAGTTGTTGCTATGCTTAAATATCTTCTGCCTAATTCTAACATTACTGCTTTTGATGAGGCCGATGCGGTGGCCGCAGCGATTTGCCATACTCAACATTTGTCCATTCATAAACTCAAAGCTTCCTAGGTTTTTCCGTTTACAATTAATCAAGATGCTGGAATAAACTAGGTCTGGCTTCATACGTGACTCGAGTGAAAACAGGACATTTACTAAAAAGGGCGCAAAAAAATTAATTTATAAAAATGATAGGAAAGTTAAAAGGAATAATAGACGAAATAGGCAAGGATTTTTGTTTGCTTGATGTTAATGGCGTTGGCTATGAGATCTTTTGCCCAGTGCGGATTCTTGATCGTTTAGTCAAAGGCGAGTCTGCCACATTATTCATTCATACCCACGTTCGCGAGGATCATATCCATCTTTTTGGTTTCGCAGAAGCAGATGAAAAACATTGGTTTTTGGAGCTTAATAAAATCAGTGGCATAGGTGCAAAAACTGCTTTGGCAATTTTAGGTTTGATGACCCCGCAGGATATTTATGACGCTATTCTTATGCAGGACAAAACTGCATTTACACGAGTTAGCGGCGTTGGGCCAAAAGCAGGGCAGCGGATAGTTGCTGAGTTGAAAGATAAAATTGCCAAAATCCCATTAGGCGGAGCGAATCTTGCAAGCTCAGCTGAAAAAACCCCTGTTAATAAAGGTAATCAGATCTTATTCGATGCAGTTTCAGCGTTGGAAAATCTTGGCTATCAGCGCCTAGCAGCCCTTGATTGTGTGAAAAAAATATATAGTAATGATAATGAGGTGGATCTATCAAAACTCATCACCGAGAGTCTTAAATTATTAGCTAAATGAAAGAAGATAATCGCATAGTCAGTCCAGAAGAAGTTCTCGATGAACATGTAGGCAACCCTGTGCGGCCACAGAGTTTTAGTGAGTTTATTGGTCAAAAGCAGGTTAAGGAGAATCTTTCCATATTCATCCATGCTGCGAAAAATCGTGAAGATGTACTCGATCATATTTTGCTTTATGGTCCTCCGGGTTTAGGCAAAACAACAATCGCGTCAATTATCTCCAAGGAAATGGGGGTGAATTTTAAAGCAACTTCTGGACCGATGTTATCCAAGGCGGGGGATTTAGCGGCTATTCTTACCAATCTGCAAAAAGGTGATGTTTTATTTATCGATGAAATTCACCGCTTAACTCCGTCAGTTGAAGAAGTGCTTTATTCAGCAATGGAGGATTTTAAATTAGATATAATTATTGGCGAAGGGCCAACGGCGAGATCAATAAGGATTGACTTGCCAGAATTTACATTAGTTGGTGCAACTACAAGAATGGGGCTGATTTCCGGACCATTGCGTGATCGCTTCGGAATTCCTACTCGTTTGCAATTTTATGATATTGCCGAGCTCAAACAAGTCATTACGCGTGCAGCTAAGATTCTCCAATGCCAGCCTGATGAAGGAGGGGCAGAAGAAATCGCCAAACGTTCACGTGGCACACCAAGAATTGCGCTACGGTTGCTACGCAGAGTTAGGGACTTTGCTTCGGTTGCTGGTAGCGAGATAATTACTTTAGAAGTAGCAGATTTTGCCTTGCAGAAATTAGAGGTTGATAAATATGGTCTGGATTTATCAGATCGCCGTTATCTAATGTTTATTGCTGAAAATTATGCAGGTGGACCAGTCGGAGTAGAGACAATTGCAGCGGCATTGTCTGAACAAAAAGATTCAATCGAAGAGACAATTGAGCCATATTTGATCCAAAATGGATTTGTTGCTAAAACACCACGTGGGCGCATCATCACCAGTAAATCCTTTATACATATTGGTATGGTTCCACCGGCCAATAATAACGCCAATCAACCAGAGATTTTTGATGATATCCCAGAATCATAAAGTTACTTATCGCATCTATTATGAAGATACTGATGCAGGCGGCGTTGTTTATTACGCGAATTATCTTAAATTTGCTGAAAGAGCGCGCACTGAGCTTTTGCGTGATTTAGGCGTGAACCAATCTGAGCTAAATAATGCAGAAGGGGTTTTGTTCGTTGTAAAAAATGTTAATATGGAAATCATCAAACCAGCAAGGTTGGATGATTTAATAGAGGTTCATACTATATTAGAAAACTTAGGAGGTGCATCAGTTGAAATGCTACAGAAGATAGAAATAGATGGTGTGGCAATTGCTGATATAAAAGTTAAAATAGTATCTATTGATAGAAATTTTAAACCGATTAGGATGCCTAAAAATTTATTCCATGCAAATTAAACTAATATTTTCAGCCCTATTGATATTCTTGAGTTGTTCATTTTCAGCGCTGGCTGCAGAAGATGATAAATTTAAAGTGAATAATATCTATGTTGATGAGATCGGTAAGGATGCAGATGAAGCTCGGCAAACTGCTATTAGTAAGGCGCAGAGGAAGGCCTTTGATATATTGCTCTATCGCCTAGAATCACAGGATCTTAAATATAGCGATAAGGAAGTAACCAAGTTAGTCAGTGGTATAGAATTTGACAAAGAGCGCTTTTCTGAAAGACGCTACCGTGCCAATTTAAATATTTCTTTTAATCCTGAATATACTTTGTTTCTTTTGAAAAAAAAGGAAGCCAAAAATACTGGTGATACTGAAAAGCCAAAAGATAAATATTCATTCTTAATCATCCCGTTATTTACGGAGAATGGTACGAATATTCTTTGGCAGCCGGAAAATATCTGGTTAGATATGTGGCGTGAATATTCAACTAACGCGAATGTCGAAATTAAAACTCCACTTGGTGATTTAGAAGATATTACATTGTTGAATATGGAAAATATTGGCTCTTTGCCCGCTGAGAAAATAGAATTTTTGCAGGCGAAATATAAAGCTGATAAAGTCATAATAGCACAGATTATCTACGATTATCAGACCATTGCCGATGAGGTTTCATTTGAACTAATGATTCGCCAAATTAACGATTGGAACAATGTCTTTGTTGCGCAGCAAATCACTGCGGATAAAAAAGATGACATATATCAACATCTTGTAGCTTTGGCAAAACAGACGGTTTTTGTATTAGATGGTGGTGTGCTCGAATATGCCCAGCAGCAGCCAGCTAGCAAAAAAGAATTTTTGATTGCGTTGCCAAATCTATCGGAATGGGTAAAAGTAAAACAACGTTTATCTACAATAGAGCAAGCAAAAAACTTTAAAATTAAATCTATATCGGCAAGATACGCACATATAGTTGTTGATTCGGAAGATGACGGTAGCACCTTGATTGATGCCTTAAAAGCCGCGAATTTCAAGGTTTCACTATTTGGAAAAATATTAACTTTAACACCACCATTATAATCAAATCGGTTTATGAAAAAGAATAATATAGCCTGGTTATCATTATTAGCTATTCTTGGGGTATTCCTATATGGAGTAAGCAGTATTTTACTGCCATTTGTTGTCGGAATAATAATTGCTTATTTTTTACGTCCAGCAGCCGATCGATTCGAGAAAATAGGAATTCCTAAAGGATTGTCGTCAGCATTGATTATTTTAGGGTTCTTAGCATTTATATTCATATTCTCCATAACCATCCTGCCAGTTCTATATGACCAATTAATTGGTTTAATCAAGCACACTCCTGAATATATCAAATATTTTGATATAAAGCTTAAACCATTGATAGCTTCGCTTAATCAAATGGTTGGTGTAGAGCTGATTTCTAATAATAGTAATTTATTATTGGAGCATGTTTCACAATACACATTGAAAATATCAGGGTTGTTAGTATCCAATATTTGGCATTCGGGGCTTGCGGTAGTAAGTGTCATATCGCTGATTTTTATAACGCCAATGGTAGCGTTTTATCTTTTACGGGATTGGCATGTAATTACAGCGAAGCTACTCTCAATCGTGCCGAAAAAGAACCTTGCTGTTGTCAAGGAGCAGATTGGTTTGATCGATAATACGCTCTCAGCCTATATTCGGGGTCAAACAAATGTTTGTTTGTTATTAGGTATTACATATGCCTTAGCCTTGAATTTCTTAGGGTTGAACTTTGGCTTCTTAATAGGTTTCCTTACTGGGATATTATGTTTTATACCATATGTGGGCGTCGCAATTGGGATGTTTATCGGTATGGGGGTTGCCGTTTTTCAGTTTAACTCGACCAATGAAATATTAGCAGTACTAGCGGTGTTTGTGGTTGGGCAAGTTATTGAAGGTACTTTTGTAACACCAAAGCTAGTTGGTGATAAGGTCGGGATCCACCCTGTATGGATAATATTTGCCTTATTAGCTGGCGCGAGCATGTTTGGATTTCTTGGTGTTCTATTCGCTATTCCTGTCACGGCAACGATTGGTATTTTAACAAGATTGATTGTTAAAACCTATAGGAAAAGTAACTATTATACGATAAAATGAAGTTTGACAAATAGAGGAACTTTTTTAGAGTAGATGCAATTATAAAAGGACTTTTCATGAAGAATCTGAGCTTAATTATTATTTTATCTTTATCGCTAACTGCATGTAGTTCAATCAAGCAGATATTGCTTAAAGGCGATGGTAGTCAGCGTAGTTTTTTTGGTATGGAAGAACCAAAGCCAAAAACGCCGCAAGTGCCTAAGAAGGCCTTCGTAGAAGATGTTGCTGAAGAAAAGAAAGAAATTCAGGAAGCTGTAAAGCCCTTGCCCCCTAAAAAAACAACATTTAAAATCATCTCTTTTGCTGAGCAATTAGAAATCTTACTCAAGGCAGAGGATGTCTCTGCAAGTGATATTAAGCTCTATGAAAATACAATGCAGAACGTTCTGGAAAACTATCAAAATGGCAAGCCGTTGAGTTGGTCTAGTAAAGATAAAATCTTTGCAGGAGATGTTATAGTTGATAATTCGTTTGAGATAAAGGATAGTAAACAATATTGCCGTGAATATTCACAAAAAATTACTTTCAAACAACAACAATTCTCTGCTAAAGCTGTAGCTTGTCGCACAGGAGAAAGGTTTTGGGAAGCTATAAACGTACAAAATTAACTAATTATCTTATTTTAACTTATGTCTGAAAATATTCTTCAAGGAAATTTACTAAAAGGAAAAAAAGGCCTGATTATGGGCGTTGCCAATAATCGGTCAATCGCTTGGGCAATAGCTGAAGCAGCACATGCACAAGGTGCTGAGCTTGCATTCTCTTATCAGGGGGAAGTGTTGCAAAAACGTGTTGTGCCCTTAGCCGCTTCTGTTGGTTCTACGTTGGTTCTGCCATGCGACGTTACAGATGAAGCTTCTATCGATAATCTTTTTTCTGTAATTGATAAAGAATGGGGCGAGCTGGACTTTGTCGTGCATGCCATTGCCTATTCTGACAAGAATGAATTAAAAGGTCGCTATGTTGACACAACAGCCAGCAATTTCGCGATGACTATGAATATCTCATGCTATTCCTTCACAGCAATTTGTAAGCGCGCTGAAAAACTAATGCATAATGGCGGTAGCTTCGTAACTATGAGCTATTATGGCGCAGAGAAGGTTATGCCTCACTATAATGTTATGGGCGTTGCCAAAGCTGCTCTAGAAGCAAGTGTGCGTTATCTTGCTTGTGATTTAGGCAGTAAAAACATCCGAGTGAACTCAATGTCTGCTGGCCCAATGAAAACTCTTGCTGCCGCCGGAATTGGTGATTTCCGCTATATGTTAAAATGGAATGAATATAATTCGCCACTTAAAAGAAATGTCACATTAGATGATATTGGACGCAGTGGGCTATATTTAGTAAGTGATTTAAGTAGCGGTGTTACAGGCGAAAATCTATATGTTGATTCTGGCTATCACGTTGTCGGCATGAAAGCAATTGATGCTCCTGACTTAACTATCCAACGCTCTGAAAATCTAGAAGATTAATCTTTGTTGCCAAGCATTGTGGTCAGATAAAAAAGATACTTAGGTTTGGAGCCTTAAAACTCCCCTCAGTCATTACTCCTTATCTGGTAATTTCTCGAAAATAGGGTCGGTGAGCCATAATGGCAAGACGTTAATTAGCCATAAGGCAAAGTACATAATTTTTGGAAAGGCTATGCGCGCTTTGTTTTTATCTAAGCCTCGCACGATGATTTGGGCGGCTTTCTCAGCCGTTACGATAAAGGGCATGGGGAACTTATTAAATGCAGTCATTGGTGTTTTAACATAGCCGGGGCAGATTACATTTACCTTGATATTATCTTTTTTTAGCTTTGCTCGTAAAGCTTCGCCAAAAAACCTTACGCATACTTTACTTGCCGAATAGGCAGGTGCAGATGGCAGGGAATGTAGTGAGGCAATAGAGCTCATAATTGCAATTTGCCCTTTTTGACGCTTTTGCATTAGCGGAATCAGCGGATAAATAATATTTAGAACGCCGTTCACATTTACATCCATAATTCGGCCTGCTTTCTCGTCGCCTTCGCCAGCACTGCCACTACCAGCAGATATTCCTGCATTGGCGATTACCAAATCTATCGGATATTTTTTATCCAGCTCAAACAGTTTTGCGGCGATTGTTTTTTGTTCGCAGACATTAATCGCCACAGAGATAGTTTTTGCTCCACGTTTTTTACATAAAGCGGTGATTTCTGCTAAGCGAGTTTTATCTCTACCAAAGAGAAGCAGTGTATTTTCTTTGCAGGCATAATTTTCGGCAAGTGCTTTGCCAATCCCGCTGCTAGCGCCGCTGATTAAAATTGTTGTCATATCTAGTTTTGTAAATATAGTGAGCGACAAATTTTAACAACGGGTATGGATAATAGCAAAATAAATAATAATGGTTTTATGTTAATCTTATCTTCGCCTTCTGGCGCAGGGAAGACAACATTAACGCGTAAATTATTGGAAACTGATGATTCGCTGGTTTTATCCGTCTCCGCTACGACTCGTTCAAAACGTACCAATGAGGAGGATGGGAAGGATTATCACTTTATTAGCCATGCGGAATTTGCAGCAATGGTTAGAAGCGACGAATTTCTAGAACATGCAACCGTTTTCACCAATTATTATGGCACACCAAAAAAACCTGTGCAAGAAGTGTTAAAAAAAGGCAAAAACGTCTTATTTGATATTGATTGGCAAGGTGCAAGACAGTTAATTTCCAAGGAGCAAAATAACGTCGTGACTATTTTTATCCTGCCGCCCTCTATGGAAGAGCTAAACCGCCGTCTGCATAATCGGGGCTTAGATAGTGAAGAGGTCGTTCAACAGAGAATGACCAAGGCAAAAAGCGAAATCAGTCATTTTAATGAATATGATTATGTAATCATCAATGATGATTTGAATGAATCATTGGCTCGCATTAGGGAAATAATTTCAGCAGAAAAACAAAAACGCACTCGCCAAATTCAACTTCCAGAATTTGTTAAAACATTGCTAAAATAACCGCTTGCGACGAGGCTAATTTTATGCTATTATAGGTACAACCTATAGTAGTAAATAAATTATATGAAATTTAGCAATGTTCCAGAAGATATAAGCATCACACAAATAGCACCTTCTCTTTCATTAAAGGATCTTGCCAGCTTTGCCTTGATAAGTAAGAGATATCATGGAATTTGCCAGCCTTTGTTAACAGATATTCGTAATCAGATAAAAGGAAAGTTTGAGACTTTTATTCTTGAGAATTATGAATTACCTGAAGGTAAAGTTTCTGAGTCACAATTTGCTGGTTTTTCTAAAATGTTGGTATTAAGCGTGCCAAAGAAAGATTCTAAATCGCGAGGTTTTTTTGATGATCTTGTGAAAAAAGAAAAAGTTAACAAACTCTTCTCAAATCAAGAATCGTGCTCTCGTTTTTTATTAAAATTCTTTGCAGGTTTTTGTGAAGGAGTTGGTATAAGGGATGATAAGGGTAGTACAGCTTTGATGAAAGCTGCATTTTACCAAGATTTGGCAATGGTAAAGTTATTTTTGGATTGTGGAGCGGATGCGGGGTTAAAGAATAATGCGGGTAAGACAGCCCGATCTCTTGCGCAGACTCAATTAGTTGAGGATACTGCTAATATCAAAGAGATAATTAGCTTATTGGATTCTCACTTAACAGAGCAAGGTACGCATGTACATGCGTTACGACAACTCAGTCATAGTAAGCGTACAGGAATGCAAATGTAAGATATTACATAATTTTTTGCGACAATGCAGCCGAGAGGAACCCATCTAAATCACCATCTAGCACAGCATTAATATTTGAAGTTTCAAATTCGGTGCGTAAATCCTTAACCATTTGATAAGGCTGTAGAACATAAGAGCGGATTTGATGCCCCCAGCCGATTTCGGTCTTGCTAGCATTTGTCTCGGCAAGCTTCTCGGTTTTTTTACGCAGCTCTAACTCATAAAGGCGAGATTTTAACATCTTCATAGCCTCATCGCGATTTCGGTGTTGTGAGCGGCTATTTTGGCACTGTACGACAACATTAGTGGGTAAATGTGTTAGGCGAATCGCAGAATCAGTCTTGTTTACATGTTGCCCACCAGCACCAGAAGCGCGATATGTATCAACTCGTAAATCCTTATCATCGATGGTAATGTTAATATTATCATCCACTTCAGGATATGTCCAAACCGATGCGAAGCTTGTCATGCGTTTGCCGCCGCTGTTAAAAGGTGAAATGCGCACAAGGCGATGCACGCCACTTTCGACTTTTAGCCAGCCATAGGCATTAACACCGTTGATTTTTAACGTAACAGATTTGACCCCTGCTTCTTCGCCTTCTTGCTGGGCTAGAATTTCAGTTTTAAATTGATGTTTTTCTGCCCAACGCAAATACATACGCAGTAACATTTCTGCCCAATCTTGGCTTTCTGTGCCGCCAGCACCAGAATTTATTTCAAGGAAGCAATTATTGCCGTCAGCCTCGCCAGAGAACAATGCTTCGATCTCAAATAATTGCGTATCACGCCAGATTTCCTCTAGAGCATCCTCAGCTTCTTTTAGGGATGTGGTGTCATTCTCAGATTCAGCAAGTTCGATTAAATCAATATTGTCCTGCAAGCCATTATTGAGGTTTTCAAATCTTGTGATTTTGGCGGATAATTGAGATTTTTCACGCAGGATAGGTTCAGCCTTTTTAGGGTCATCCCACAATTCTGGATCTAAAGATAACTTTTCTAATTCTGCTAGGCGAGTATTGAGTTGATCCGGGTCAAAGATAACCTCGCAAGAGGGTGAGGGATTTCTCTATATTCTTTACGGTTTGTTCAGTTTCTGCTTTCATTTAAATATTATCTCTAACTAATAATTCTTTAATTAACTCCTTGCTATTGATGAAATTCTCTTGCGGGATTTGCATAACTCCTTCGTCAGAGATGGTATAGTAATCACCCTTTAAACTTGCAGTGTGATAATTATGCGTGCAAGAGCATAAAAATAATAAAATTAGCAATCCCCCCTTTTTCATGCTATTTTAACTCTTTATCAAGATCTTTAAACATCTCGTCAGCCTTGCTGCGGCTGCGCGCATCCTCACGTTTTTTGATTTCGCGTTCTACTTTCTTATCAAAGGAGCTTTGGCAAGATGTTAGAGCTATTAATGTAATGATAAAAACAGAAACAAACTTCATTTTATTTTAGCTCAGAGTTAAGTTCTTTGAAAAGATGGTCAACCGCTTGTTCAGCTTGGTCAATATTCTCACGGGCAAGCTTGCTATTTGCGATTTGGTTTTTGTACAAATCTTTATTGAGTTCAAAGAAATTCGCAACCATTTCGCTATCAAGCGCCATATGGACGAATAAAGTGCCATCTTCAGGGTCTTTGAAGATATTAACGCGTCTTGCGCCAAGGAGGTTGATTTTCTTTACGACATTTTTAGTGGCTTGAGTAAAGACATCTTCAATATCGTTAACGTCATTGATCTTCGACTCACGCAGAGCGCTTTTGGTAAGCCTTGAAACTTCTGTGTTAATTTGTGCGGCGATGTTTGCGCGCGCATCAGCTTCGGCTTTAGGAATTTGAAATTGAATCCCCCCGCGGCTTTTAGGTGCTATACCGACAGCAGCAATCATGCCTTCCATTGAAGGGTCTAAAACCCATGCTGGCAAGTTGCCAAGGTTAGATTCTTCGAGTTTTTGTTCTTTCGGGCTAAGGCTAGTACAGTTGGTTAAACCAGCGATTAATAAAGAGAAAACAATAAATGATTTTATAAAGCTGCGCATGTGTATCATGATTAAAATTTATGAAGAGAGCCAAATTATAGAGAATTTACAAAAAGTAAATAGTATAATTTGACAAAAAGAAGCGCAGTAACTATACACTCTCTTCCCTTTCAAAGGATATGAAAGATTTACCTTCTCAAATCCTTTAAAAGAATCATGCAGTAAATGAAGAAATTTGGAAGATTTTGCGATGATTTTTGTTACAATGGCAAAAATTAGAATTGAGGAAAATCTAATAAATTTTGCTTTGATTTTTTGATAGATGTTCTGTGTGAGTGAGCGAAGTGTATTCTTCATACACGAGCCGAAATGAACGCAGGTTATCTGTTAAAAAGCATGCAAAAAAATTAGATTTTAGAGGGCTCGTAGCTCAGGGGTTAGAGCGCACGCCTGATAAGCGTGAGGTCGGTGGTTCAAATCCACCTGAGCCCACCATTTTAAAGCCTAGAAAACTGGGGCTTTTGGAGCAAGTGCTACTATTCTTTACAATTGAGTTCAGACTTTTATAAAGCATAAGTTCAGACTTTTATATTTTTAGCGTCATAAGACTTCATTAGTTTTGTAGCAGCTTGATCAGAGATCTTTGAGTTTTCTGATATATAAGTGTCTAGCATTTTTTGAATAGATGTGTGGCTATGCCCCGACATGCTGGCAATTTCTGGCACGGTGCAACCAGCGGCTGCTAAATTTGTAATTGCCGTTCTTCTAAAGTCTTTAAACTGCAAATCAATTCCACTCTTCGTCAATGCGAAGTGCTTCACGAACAAATCTTTTGTGTAGCTTTCAAACGTCTTTGTTTTCCAATTCCAGTAGGAAACTATATACTCGGGATTAGACTCATCTCTACACAAGGTGTCTAAATATTTCTTTAGTGGCGGCAATTTATGGACTGGAATACTAACTTTCTTGCCAGTTTTTGATTGTTTGATAGTGATATATTCGCCATCATAATTTGACCACTTCATGCTTAAAATATCCGTTTGGCGCTGCGCTGTCCAAATTGCAATTGTCGTTGCCTTATGTACTCCACGAAAGTTTCTCTCTGCACAATTGCGCAATAATTGCTCAACCTCCTTATCTCCCCACATTTGTGTGCGGGGCTTATTTCTTTTTTTTCGCAAATCTCTAAAAGGATTTTCCATTTCTAGCTTTGTTGAGGGGTGATTAAACAAACCTTCAATTTTTGCGCAATTCACAAGATTGCTAAATACTTTCACCAGATCTTCGGCTCTTCTTGGCTGGTTATATTTATTTAATTCTTGTTCGTATATTTTGTGGGCTATGGTTTTATTAATTGAGCTTATCGACTTGTCGCCAAACCTTTCTTCTATCCTTCGCAAATAAGTTTTATAGCCTTGCCGTGTGATTTCCCTAAGCTCAAGATAGTTACGTGATTTAAAATAAAGCTCTATGACGTGATGGATGCTGCCATAATGCAGCTTTTCCCCCGTTATTGTTTTTGGTAACTCCCCAGTGCGGCGGTAACAATCCACGCCCTCATTAAACCCCTCTGCTTTTGTTATGGCTTCTATTTTGTCTTTACCGAGTGGGGCGACATTAAAGCCAAGATCTCGCAAAGCTTTGTTTGGCTGCCAGTAATAATTACTCTTGATTGCAACCAAGTATCTAATTTTCAAAGACATCATCCCAATTTGTAGAGTTCTTATTTGTATTGCGATTTGGATTTATACTCTCAATCCAATCTTCAACATCTTTTATCGCCCAACCAATGTTTGGAATTTGACATGGAAATTTCTTTTTGGTTAAAAAATCCTGCATTTTGGGTGCATCAAATGTTTTTATATTCATGTTGAGCAGGTAAGAAACTTGCTTTTTATTGAGAACTATAGGTTGGATTGTTTGCGCTTTCATTTTACGCCCTCTCCTCAGTATCATCAAAGGGAATCCAGCCCCAGACGCTATTCGCATCATGTACACCGCCCGTTACCTCTAAGTCTCTAAAGCCATCATCTTCAAACTTAGCGACACGAACCATTTCCGTATGCAAGACTTTTGTCTTAAATAAAACTCTTTGGTTAATTTTCGGTAGCACGGTCTTTGGGTTAATCCATTTTATTTTCATATTTTACCTATTCATTTAATTTGATTAATTGCGTCTTCCAGTATCCTAGTTGCTTCATCCCTGCGACTGACGTAATCACCTTCTTTGGTATGTAGAGCTGCAATTGCGTCTTGCATCGCTTGCTCTGGATTATATATTTCTAGCTTTCCGTGGTCGCTCCAAGAAGTCCCTGCGTTTTTAACTTTAGCACTTAGACTGAATTTATCATCAGCCAAGCGGTCAATTTCGCTTTTAGCCTTTTCTTCCGCTTGCTTTTCGCCTTCAATTCTTAAACGCTCGCACTTAGCGGCTTTCTCAGCAGCAATTTTGGCAAACTCCTTAGCTTTGGCTTCTGCTTCGATTCTGCATCGCTCTGCCGCCTCTTCTTGCTCAACTCTTAAACGCTCGGATTCAGCGGCTCTTTTTTCAGCATCAGCCTTTTCCTCCTGTATGCGCTTTTCCCTCTCTTCCGATTTACGCTTCTCTAGCTCCGCCATTTCTTCGGCTTCTTTTTTGGCACGCTCTGTCGCTTCTTGAGCAATGCGCTCTTCCCGCTCTTTTTGCACTCTTTCCGCCTTTTCTTTGCGGTGTTTCTCTAGCTCGACTTGTTCCGCTTCTCGCCCAAGAGCAATCTTTATTCTTTTGTTCAAAAGCTCTAAGCACTCATTAGCTGTCGACTTTGCTTTAAAATCGAATTCTTGCCAGTCAAACTCTTTTAGGAAGTTTACTTCGACGATTGTGTCTTTATAAAATTGTGAGTGATGAAAGTCATCACCTGCAAAGTTGCATAAAGATTCAATTTCACAAATTCTATCCTGCCTAATTTGGATGCGCTCTTTCTCTGCATTTTCAAAATCAGTTAGTGGCTGCCGAACCTGTTCTTTTAATTCATCAAGCCTCCCCCTTATCCGTGATCGCTCATTGTCAACAAGCTTGGCTTGTGCTTTCCAATCTAACACTAAGCCCTTACCCATCTCATCCAGCGTGGTTTTTGAGCGGGATATTTTGTAAGCCATGGATTTTATAGCATCCCTTCCTTGTGGAGTTGATATATCGCTCGTAAAGTTTTTAACAGCCTCTTCAATTTGCTGCAAAATGGCATCAACCTTTTCTGGCTTTGAGAATATCACGGTAGGGTTAAGGTCTTGCGGTATTATCAGTTCGTTTCTCATGTTTTACCTATAAAGATGTTTTAAATAATTTATTGGAGTGCGCTTCTTCTGTGGGCATTCCATCAGATTCGGCAGCTAACGCCCTGACCTCATCTTGAAAAGCTTGATCTGTCATTTTAGCGAGTATTGCCTTGTTTTCTTGTGGCTGGTTTCTGTAGAATGTCGCTAAAGCATCAGAGCCAAAGGTCGCCGCCTCTCTACACTCTCTCTTGAGGTTGCGGAGCTGCATATCTACGGACTCGCCGCCCGCTGACCATTCACGAAGCTTCCTGCCCATCTCCTTAGTGACTAAAGTTCCGGAGGAAAAGAGAGGTAAAAGAGGTTTTGGGCATTTTGTTAAATCTGGCTTACCCGCTTTTTCAGCGTCAAGCAGCAAGGATAATGTCATCTCGTACATGAAATTTTTCTCTTGAATTGGCTGCAAACCACATTGCACAATCTCTGTCTTCCCAGTCTTTGGGTTTTTAACTGGCTTGCTCTTCTCTCTTGCACGCAAACAAAATATTACATGCATAGGGCATTGGGTTAGCATATTCATTAGTCGTTTATGCGCCATTTTTGCCATCGCCCAATTTGGCATACCTGCTAATTTATTATTCTCTGCGATATCTTGACAACCCCCGAAACCTTCCCATTCATGAGTTGCAGAATCTATCACCAAAACATCCACGCCAAATTTAATCGCTTCTTTGATAGCATTTGCATATTTTTGCGGTGTGAATGGCTCAGTTAGTTTTTGAATATAATATTTACCTCCTGGCATCGCTTCGATTATGGCTTGGTCATCTGCATACATAGAGCCTCTACCTGCCTCTGTGTCGATAAAACCAACCTTGCCTTCTTCTCCTGCGATTCCTGCCGCTAGAAGTAAGGCGGAGTAAGTCTTTCCACTCCCTGACGTTCCTGCCAGCGCCACCATTAGCGGCACTGCTTCTCTTTTTGCTATTTCGAATGTCATAAATTACCTATAAATAATTGTTAGTTTGATACATTATTGCTGGCACATGCTCATCCACTAGCACCTCAACCTCCCTTCTGTTCCGCCAAGGTTTTTCTTTTTGAGTATCTTTGCAAAATTTATATTTATTAAGCGCAAACCTAAAAAGCCTCTGCCCCTCTGTGTAGTAACTATTCTCAGTCGCCCCATCGAATTGGCGCCTCTGCATTTCTATAGCTTTAACTTGGTACGGGGATTGGGTGCGCATGAACACCATGAAAAGTTGCTTGTCGCTCACGGCTAAAAATTCTTCGAGCCAGCTCGCATCAACCTCACCAAACACCTTGGCTTTGTTTTCACGCACTTTGTTTATTAATATTCGCAATGCTTCGTGATATACGTAGAACTGCATATTATAATGCTCGTAGACAATCTCGGCGCACATGGCTTGATACATGTTTTTCTTGCGCTTCATTGCGAATGTTTTCACTTCACCAATCGACTCGGGTCTAGCGTAGTCTAGGCGACATTTACACATCACCCCCGTTGATTCGTCTTGCCAGATTAGCGTTATTTCCGCTTGCCCGCCTTGAAAAATTTCCTGAACTTTTTCGCAATGCTCGTAAGAATCTAGCATGCCAGCTGCTGTTTCGCTTTCAGCGTCGGAGAGAATCACCAACTTTTCGCTTTCAACCCTTTCTTGAAACTCTCTCTCTGCACAATCCCATATCACATGAGTTTCTGGGTTGACATATGGCAAAGCTCTCGCAACAAGATCTTCCTTTTTACCAGTCTTTTTTTCACCAACACTTGCCAAGAATCCTGCCAACTCATCATTTTTATTAAGAATTATTTTCTCAGGAAACGAGTCGTAAGAAAGAGCTCTTCTGTAAGTTGTTGCAAATTTTACTGGCTCTAGAATCATAGCATGAATAGCCGTGCCTAGCTTCATTGCTGGCGTTGCTTCACGCAATTTAGGCTCTGGATTATCTGGCGCAACCGCCCACGCATCACCCTCATCAACTAACATCTCTTCAGCAAATGAGCGGCTGAAATATTTGATCGAGTGATATTCCTGCTCTGGCATATTAAAATATATTCCTTCCACGTATTCTTTCATCATTTCCTCTAATTTGGCGTAAGCGGGAAAAGGAGGTTAAACCCGCTTACATATTAATTGTTATTCAGACTCTTCGCCTTTTTGGCAATCCTGACAAGTTACTGGATATCCAGGAGGTCTTACATGCATAAAATCTCCGCAATATTGACACAAAGTGCCATCTAAATGCATATCTGCTATTTCTCCCATATTGTCCTCATTAAAATTAGTTAAAAGCTCCCTTGTGCGATGGTTGCTTAACATGTAGTACCTAGTTACCGCTAGGCTCGCCGTGCCATAATTCGCTATGTTCTTGCTAGAACTTGCCAATCTTCAGAAAGCATATCTGCCTGAGATGCTAACCAAGGTATTCTGTTGGGGCTTGTGTCTGGATTGACGTTGTAGTTCATAAAGATATAAGGCTGAGTCATTTTACTATTAGCATCAGGAACTTGTAGCTCTAAAAACATATTCTTGCCATTCCACCCAGTTCTTAATACCCTTTCTCCATCTTGAAGAGCTTTAATTGCCTCTCCGAAATTTGACCCATCTTCAGGAAGTTTATTACTTGAAATCATAGTTTTTACCTTGTTAAGTTTAAAAAATGCGGTCTTTGCCAGCTGTCATATAGATTTTTGAAAGTTCTTCTATAAATAACTTTGTTGGGTTTTTTACAGATCACCTCCGCCGAACAAAACTGTGCAAAACTAATTCAAGATAGTAGTCACGAGTACATTTGCCTTACTCTCTCGCCTACAGCCTACCTCTGCCGCCAATACATAGATGCTATCTGCATTGGGAATACTTTAAGCCGCACCGCATAAGTTCTACAACCTTCTCCCTTGTTGCTAGGGTTGTACTTTATTAATTCATAAATATTGTAGCCAAGCCGCAAATAATTAACGGCGATAAGCTAATTAATATTAATTCCATGCCCATAGCATGTGCTTATTTTCCATTTTTTATCTTGCGTTTAAATTCAGATTTGACCTTGAGTGCCTCACGTAGCGCAGTGATTATTGTCTGATTGCTCTTAGCTGTTGCCTTCACTACAAATTGACTAGACATTGCACACCTCTTTCACTCGCAAACTCTCCATATCGAAGCGCTCTTTTTCATCAGCTTGGGGGTTTATGTCTGTCTGCACATCGCTAATGGATGCAAGCTCCTTTATGATTTTGCCAAGTTCATCAGAGGATTGCGCCTCCATATGCAGCTTCTCTCCGCTTTTCCATTTACCAGTTAGTAAAAAGTGATTAAGCATGACGCACCCCTCTTAGTCTCAATCTTTCAAGGGCAATGCGGTTTTGGAGCAATATTTGTTCGTGCAATATCATCTCTGACTCGTTAATCTCCTTGCGCACTTTGCTAAAGAAACCACTAGGGAGCGGCTTTGCCTGCTTAGGCTCGACCACCTCTTCATTCAATAAATCTAACAGCAACATAACAACCTCACTAAAGAATTAGTAATTATAGCTTGTGAGTATTGGAAGTTCCCGCTTCTGCTAGGTTTATAACTATTAACCCACTTGCTATATTTGCAATGTTAGTTGTTCTTTATTAATTTGTCAATTAATTTATTAATTAATCAATTAATTTATCAATAACTATAGGAGGTTGAGGAATATGAAGGTCTTTGCTAGGTCGTAAGCATAAGTTGTAATTAGGGCAACTACTATTAAAGAGAGCATCTTTAGGTTGTTTTTTGGTGCAGTGACCTCACTTTTAAAAAAGTTATCTGCCTTATTTTTTATGATCTGTTCTTCCATGTGTGATATATTTGTATTAAAGAATGACAATATAGTAAAGTTTGCGTGAAATTGATACAAAAAAAGCCACCAGAGTTCTGGTGGCTTTGAAGGTTGGTCGCTTTAAGGGTGCAATTAGAAGTTGTATCCTGCTCCAATGCTATAGCTGACAATGCTATCAAGGACACCAACGCCGCTAACGGATGTGTATTTTGCCCTAGCACGTATGAACGCTTTTTCGGTGACTGCGTACTTCGCTTGTGCGCCTATCCCTACGCCCCAGCCACTTTCTGATTGAGAGGTGGTGTATCTAGTGACTCCATTGCCATCAAGGTGGGTAATCTGATCCGCCTCGATGCGAGAGACTCCTAAAATTGGAGAGAGTGTTGTATTCTCACCTAGGTTGTAATTGCGCATATAGTCTAAAGTAATACTTTTTAGGTCGATCTGAGTTCTGGCAACTACAGGCACTGAGTCCGCTACAAATATATATCCAGTGTTTGAGTTTGATTTTTCCTCTGAGTCTGCAAAGTAAGATAGCTCGACGCTGTCATGCTTCGTGATGTTAAAACCAATAAAGGGAGATATGCCGAAATACTCATCTTCGTAATAGTCTTTATACTTTATATTAAATGACTCGCCAGCGATATTTGCTGTTTCATCAGAATAATTCGCTTTATTTGCTTGAAAGTCCAGTCCCGCATATATGTTGCTTTCTGCAACTGCTGGGCTTGAGATTAAAGCTGCGATTGCAGCAATGTTTAAACGCTTCATAAATTACCTTAATTAATTAAAAAAATTATCTCTCTCTGTAATTTTTTAGACTTACTACATTGTCAACAATGCTAGAGTCGATTGTTTTATATTTGTCTTTTTGCCTAATTATATCATCATAAATCAGCATTACTGCTTTTGTAAATTGCACTCTCGTGATGCTATATCCCTTATCTGCCGCTCTTTGCTTGACAATGGTCATTATTTTTTGCAACAACTCCTCCTCTATCTCTTCTTTTGCTTGCGCTCGATAGTCACTCTCTCCTAGCAGTTCAGATATTGTGCAGCCTAGCGCATTGGTTAATATGTGCATTCTTTCGCTGCTGATTGATCTTTTACAGTTTTCGATTTGGCTGATTTCGGTTTCATCTATGCCCGACTCTTCGGATAGCTTGGATTGAGTCCAGCCCTTAGCCGCCCTAATATCCTTCACCTTGTTGGATAGAATCCTCTTCTTTTTAAGCATGTAAGTAGATTAATTTAATTATTAATTAACATTAGACCGCCAGAATAGAAAATAGAACATAGCTTTATGTAAACAGTAATTTTCTTGACAAATTAATAAATTAATTACATACATAAATAATATTATTATCAATTTTTTTATTAAAATGCAATTATACCGCTGGATGCACATAAACAAAATAAAGGGCAGGAAAATCAGTGAAGACACTGGCATTCCCGAATCGAGAATCTCGCTCTATAAGAATGGTAAGATCCCCCATGAGGAGGATATGTCGACGCTTTTCAGGTACACCAAAGGAGCGGTTGATGCAAACTCATATTACGGCTTTGAGGATATGAAAGTTGCGCCAATATAATTTTTGATATATTTATTATAAAGCAAGGTTTGCATGAGTAAAGCAAGGCAGGAATTGCATAGGGCACTATATCCCAGGCAAAAATATAAAAACAGAAAGGTTGTCGTGGGTGGTGTCACTTACGATTCAAAATTAGAGCATAAAAACTGTTACGAGCTAAAGATTAGGGAAGGGCAGGGTGAGATCACAGAGTTAAAGATGAAGCCAAAATTTCAGCTCTTTGATTCATTTAAAGACTCGTCTGGAAAAACAGAGATAGGGGCTAAATATACGCCAGAAGCAAGCTATGTAGAAAATGGGCAAAAATATGTTTACGAGGTTAAGTCCGCATTTACAGCCAAAGAAACGGCGTACATTTTAAGGCGTAAGCTTTTTAAGCTAAAATACCCTGATTATATTTTTTTAGAGGTCCAATGAGAAAGTTAAATAGGCGGGAAGAAAGGCTTGCACTAAATGCCGTCTGCATCGGTTTACTCATAGGGTATTTTTTGGGGCAGCTTTTGTGAAAAAAGCTGAGAAGAAGCACTTGGACTTAGTCGCTAGCATAGGCTGTATATTATGTTTTGCACCCGCTGAAATCCATCACTTAACTGGCGCAGGAATGGGTTTGAAGTCGAGTAATTATGATGTAATACCACTTTGCCCACCTCATCATCGAATAGGTGGTTGGGGTGTAGCTGTACATGCAGGCACAAAAGAGTTTGAGAAGAATTTCGGAACGCAAAAAGAGCTTTTGGAAAAGACTAGGCAGTTAATAGAAGAAGAAAAGGCACTAAGACTATAGTAAGCAACGCTTTAAGTGCAGTAAAAGTTTAAGAAAGTAAAGTTATGAACAAGGCAAAAGCACAAGTGCGAGATGTATTCGCAACAAAAATAGCTATAATTGCAGACTTTTTGGAGTCTGTTGATGTGTCGGCAAAAATTAAAAAATCAGTAAGAAAGCAAATTTGGCGCATATATGACAATATAGCGCAGTTTCGCTGTGTGTCCGACTGCAAAGTCACGGAAATATTCAATATTAGAATAGGCATGACACTTCAACTATTAGAAGAAGAGTCGTGCCCACCTAACATCAAAAACATCGTCCGTCAGTATATGTGGTCAATTGCAAAAGATCTAGAGCTAATGAGTGGTAATATCGAATTTCCAGCGCAGAATTTAATTGTTAATAATGAGGGCAAAGATGACAACCATTTGGTATAGTTTTTTCATTAGTGACTACGCAAAAGCCACATCTGATTTAAGCATGATAGAAGACGGAGCTTATAGAAGATTGTTGGATTATTATTATTTAAACGAGGGTGGATTCATAGATGATAAGAAAAGAATATATTGCGTTTGTCGTGCTTTTTCACGCTCAGAAAAGCAAGCAATAGTCCTAATTCTTGAAAGATTTTTCATTAAAGTTGTCGAAGAGCGGTCGGAAAATGGTCGGAAAACGGTCACGAAATGGACACATAAGAGAGCAGAAAAAGAGCTGGAAACTATTAGGGAAAAATCAGCGAAAGCCCGCGCGTCTGCGAATGCGAGGTGGAAAAAGGAAAATAAAGATGATGCGAACGCAGATGCGAACGCAATGCTACACCACACCCACACCCACAAAGAAGGTGTTTCTATAACACCAACACCTTCTTTAGATGCCGAGAAGGAAAAAGAAAAAGAGGGTGCTAAAAAAATAAATTTATTGGGGGGTGTTGGTGTTGGAAATGGAGATATAGATCGAGGCTCTCGAAAATTAGTAGAAGCACTTTCACAAGATGCTTTGTCTGAATTGAAAATTTATGCTCCGAGCTGGAATCTTTACAAACTGATGAAAGTTTACGTTCAGGGGATAGAAAAGCGAGGAGGGTTTCCTCGTGATTTAAACAAAGCGTTTCCGAAATGGGCGCTAGCTTATACAAAGGGAGTGCCTCCGAACTAGCTATATTCTTTAATAGTTGCCTTCTCATTGTACTTTCAAGCCTTTTAGGTGGGAAGGTGGCTAAAAAGTAAAAGAGGTGCTTTAAAATGGCTTATATTTAATAATCTAAAATAAGGAAAAAATGAAAATATTACTTGAAATATTCAGAGCCCTTCTTGGTGCAAAGTTCACGCAGATAGTAGCTATATTGTTAGCTGTCCTTTTGATTTTTGCCTTGCTAATTAGCAAAACAACGTCTTTCTCACCTACCGTGATTCGTGATGGTGTAATTGAGGATGGTAGATACTGATGAATAAAGAAAAAACAAAGTGGAATGGAAAAGAAGCAAGCAAGCTTGTAGACGAGCTTCAATGTTGCAACAAGCTATTAAAAAAAGCAAAGCGTGAGCAATGGGGTATATTCTTTGTTGCGCTTGCGCTTTTCATTTTGCTTGAAATCTCGATATTTGGGTAATGAAGCTCAAACTTGACAAATAAGCCATTTTTAATAACTTTACTTTTTTATAAGGTAAAGTATGGCAGGCAGACCCCCAATATACACTTCTTCAGAAGAGCTCAAAAAAAGCATAGACGCTTATTTCTTGGATTGTGCAAAGCGTAAGAGAGCGTTCATCACTAAAGACGGTAGTGTAGTAATGATTCCTTCGCCTGCTCCGATACACATAACTGGACTTTGTGCTTACTTAGAAATCAGCAACGATACTTTGCGAAACTATGAGAAGTTAGGAGATGTGGACGGGCAATTTTTCGGCTCGACCATCGCACGTGCGAAGAAAAAATGTGAAATGTACGCTGTAGATCAGCTCTTTGAGGGCAACAAAGGAAACAAAGCCGACTTTGTTTTGAAGAATAATTTTAAATGGAAGGATAAGACGGAGCAAGATATCAATTTTAAGGGTGATATGGCGATGAGAATAATGGCGGCTCGAAATCGTGGCTGCTTAGAGGATTAGATGCGTCAAGAAATAAACGAAGTTGACGCAATGTTAATAGAAGATGCGGGTAAATATTTTGGGCATCCCTTACAGTGGGCTGCATACGCTTTTGACTGGGATAGCGACCCAGAGCTTCAAATTGTAAAAACCCCCGAAAAGTACAAACATGTCTGGAAGTCTGAGTATGGCTTAGATGAGTATGCACTAGAGTTTCTTGATGCTTGGGGCGAGGCTATCAGGAAGAACGGTTTTAATGGCAAGAAGGCTGTCAACGCCTATCAGGCTGCGATTGCTTCTGGTCATGGAATCGGAAAGTCTGCGCTTACCGCTATTTGTATATTGTTCATCTTATCAACTCGCCCCAACGCTCGGGGTGTGATTACAGCGAATACGTCTGATCAGTTAAAAACCAAGACATGGGCGGAGCTGGGCAAGTGGAAAAAGAAGTGCATCACTGGCGAATGGTTCGAGTACAACAATGGTCGTGGTAACATGAACATCTATCACAAGTTTTATCCCACCACATGGAGAGCGGACGCTCAGACCTGCAGAGAAGAGAACTCAGAGAGCTTTGCGGGGTTACATGCTGCGACATCTTCACCATTTTATATTTTTGATGAGGCTTCTGCAGTGCCAGATAAAATATGGGAAGTGGCAGAGGGGGGCACAACGGACGGCGAGCCCTTCTGGTTTGTTTTCGGCAATCCTACTAGAAATTCAGGACGCTTTCGTGAATGCTTTAGAAAGTTCAGGCATCGCTGGCGGACTATACACATTGACTCTCGCACAGTCCAAATCACGAATAAGAAAAGGATTGAAGACTGGAAAAGCGATTACGGCGAAGACTCAGACTTTTTCAAAGTCCGTGTAAGAGGCGTATTTCCTAGTCAATCTATCAAGCAATTTTTCAATGAGAAGGACATCGAGGCGGCAAGGGGCAAGCATTTACAGCCTCATCAATATAATTTTGCGCCAAAGATCATCACTGTTGATCCCGCTTGGGAAGGTGACGACATGTTGGAGATTGGAATGCGTCAAGGTTTGGCGTTCTCTCTGCTTAAAACAATACCTAAAAATGACAATGATGTGGTTGTTGCAACGCTGATAGCGCAGTTGGAAGACCAACACAAGGCTGATGGAGTGATAATTGACGCTGGTTATGGCACGGGTATTATTTCAGTGGGCAGGACATGGAATAGGGACTGGCACTTAGTTTGGTTCGCAGGGGCATCACCCGACAAGGGCTTCTTGAACATGAAAGCTTACATGGCAGGTCAAACGAAAAAGTGGTTGCAGGAGGGTGGCGCTATTCCCGACAATGATGATTTGATTAGTGATTTAAATTCAATTGAAACAGTTTCACGGTTGGACGGCAAGATTCAGTTAGAAGCGAAGAAAGATCTAAAGGCTCGTGGTTTGCCAAGCCCAGGCAAGCTGGATGCTTTAATGCTCTCGTTCGCCATGCCAATTTATAAGCGCCAAGCATATTCTCCGCACGATACCAACGTTGGAGATCAATGTGAGAATATGAAGGATTAATTTTTAACTTTACTTTTAAGTAAAACTCTTAATTTATTAATTTGTAAACAAACCGTCTGGTTTGATAGTTTATCAATTATGAGAGAGATATGTGCAACACAGTTAAGCCACAAATAGCCGCCGCCCCAGCCCCTTCGCCAGAGCCGCTTGCCCCTGCCGAGGTTAGTCAAGAGAGCCAGACCGCAAAAGCAGAGCAAATTAAGAAATCAAAAAACAATCAAGGTCGCAAAAGAACGATCCTTACTAGCTCTCAGGGTATTAAAGAAGAGGCTAAAACTGCCAAAAAAACACTATTAGGTCAATAATGCAGCTAGGCGCTAAGTTTATTAACAGGGCAAATTCCGTAGTTTCAGGAATGAAACAGGAATATAATAGTTTCGAGTCTCATCATAGAGAGCTTGCAGAGCAGATATTGCCACGTGTTGGTCGCTGGCTAACGAGTGACACAAACAAAGGTGGGAAAAAGAACGGAAAAATAATAGACAACACTGCAAAACTAGCGTTGGGCGTTTTATCTGCGGGTATGATGTCGGGCTTAACATCGCCAGCTCGTCCTTGGTTTAACCTGCAACATCCCGACCCAAAAATAGAAGGCAAGCAGAAAGTAAAAAGCTGGAATAGCGCAGTAAAAGATCAAATCAACTCAGTGTTCTCACGGTCTAATCTCTACGACTCGTTACCGCTTCTATATGCCGAGCTTGGCTTGTTCGGACAATGTCCTATTGCTGTCTTTGCAGATGTTGACGATGTAATTCATACGCAAACATTCACCCAAGGCGAGTATTGGATAGCGAATAATGAAAAAGGTGTGGTTGAGAGATTTGCACGCTCATTTCGTATGACGGTTGGGCAGGTCGTCGCATATAGTGGCTATGAAAATTGTTCTTCTACTGTGCAAAATCTATACGACAACAGCTCATATGATGAGTGGGTTGACTTGTATCACTTGGTAGAAGCAAATTCAGGGCGTGATTTTAGCAAAGCAGACAGCATTAGTAAGCCTTTTCGCTCCGTTTTGTACGAACAATCGAGTTCAGACCGTGCTTTGTCGTTTGATGGCTTTGAAGAGTTCCCAATATTTTGCCCTCGCTGGCAAGTGACTAGCAATGATATCTACGCTTCTGGCTGCCCAGGAATGGATGCGTTGGGAGATACCAAGCAATTGCAGTTGCATGAGAAGAGATCAGCAGAAGCGATTGAGAAGATGGTGAGACCGCCGATGGTTGCCGACCCTGACATGAGAAATAGACACAAAACACAAATGCCAGGAGGGGTTACATACTCAACCTTTGTTAATGGTCGCCCAGGTTTTCAAGAAGCCTACAAGACTGATGTGCGGATTAATGAATTAGAGGCTAAATCAGAGCAAATTAGAGGCAGGATTAACCAAGCTTTCTTTGCTGACTTATTTCTAATGCTATCAAGCTCTAACCGCAGACAAATTACAGCACGAGAAGTAGAGGAGAGGCACGAGGAGAAGCTCCTTATGCTAGGTCCTGTATTGGAAAGGTTAAATAAAGAGCTGCTTGACCCATTAATCGGCAGGACATTCAACATAATGAATGAGAAGGGTTTAATACCAGAGCCACCACGTGAGCTTTATAATGCTGAAATCAAGGTCGAGTATATTTCAGTTTTACATCAAGCGCAAAGATCAGTCGGTGTTTCCGCAGTAGACAGGCTTTTAGGCTTTGCATCAGAAGTTATTGCGATAGATCCATCGTCTAAGAACAAGGTAAACTTTGGTAAAATGATTGATACTTATGGCAACATGCTTGGTACGCACCCTAATTTGATTAGGTCTGATGAAGATGCAGCAGCAATCACAGCACAAGAGCAGGAGCAGCAAGCAAATGTTGCAAATACAGAGATGGCTATGCAAGCAGCCAAGCCAATTAAAGATTTGATCGAGACTAAGCCAGAAAGTGACAACGCATTATCAACAATATTAAATCAGGTAGCAGCATGAGCAAATCAGGAAAAGGATTAAACGGTAAAAAAGTAGTCAACGATGCTGCGGCACGCTCTCGTGCTAATATTGAGAGATATAAGAAGTACAAGGTTTTAATAGCCATTCCCTCTGGTGACATGGTGCATGCAGATTTCGCTATGTCTCTTTCAGCATTATCAAATCACACCACTTCTGTGCATGTCCGCATTGCATTGAACAATACGAAAACCGCAGAGATAGCGCATAGTCGCAACATGATGGTTGCAGCGGCGGAAGAGGTCAAAGCAACGCATATAGTTTTTATTGATAGCGACATGATGTTTCCGTCAATCACGGTGCAAAGGATGCTGGATGTGATGATAGATACTGAAAAAGGCGATGGTCAATCATTGCCGCCTGTGAAGATTCTAGGCTGCACGGTGCCGAAGCGTAGATACCCATACCAACAAGTTGCGAAAGGGCTTGATGGTGAGCGCCTCAAAATAAGCATGGAAAGTGAAGTAGGAGTTGCAGAGATCAAAGAGATAGGTACGGGGCTTCTTATGATAAACATGGAGTGCTTCAAGAGCCTTAAGCAACCTTACTTTTCGCCATATTACAAAGAAAAGAATGGTAAGTGCGACCTATTAAGTCGGGTTAGTGAAGACCTATCGCTGATAGAGAAGTTTAGAGATCAAGGGGAAAAGATCTTTTGTGATTATCAACTCTCTCAACAATGCGCACATATAGGGCAATCTAAGTTTGACTACACCTCGGAAGATTTCTTTGCTGATGCAATCTACATACGCCAACAGAGGGCAGAGGAGATCATCCAAAGAACAATGAAAGAACAAATGGAAGAACAAATGGAAAAGAAGAAAGGTGATGGAAAAGCAAAATAAAAGCGAGAAAGAGCAAATAGATGCAGAGCTTCAATATTTAAGAAAGATGCTGTCTACCCCAGAGGGGAAAGAGTTCGCTTGGAGGTTGCTAGAGCGAGCTGGAATTTACCGCAACGCCTTTACGGGTAATGCGCCACAAACTGACTATAATTGTGGCATGCAAGCGGTGGGTCAATGGTTTTTGAGTGAGGCTTTGATAGCCCACCCCAAAGCCATTAGTGAAGTGATTATTAACAATGTAAAATAGGTATATTATGAAAGATAACGAAAACAACAATGATGCTGCACAAAACGCTGAGGCGAGTGCAGATCAAACAAATTCCGACTCTACAATTGCAGATAAGCTTTACGGCGATGATGCAAATAAAGAGGCGGATGTGAGCAAAGATGATGAAAACAACAATGATCAACTTGACTCATCTAAAAGCGCAGACGAAGCCAGTAAAACTGACGAGGATAAATCTAAGGATGAAGATTCTAAAGATGATTCCGAGGATGACGGCGAAGAGTCCAAGCAAGGGGATGATAAGAAATATGATGAAGTTGTTTTACCTGAAGATTTGCCCGAAGGCATGGAAGTAGATCAAAGATTGTTTGATGCTACCAAGGAAATTGCGCAAAAGCACAATATACCCAAGGAAGCGTTGCAAGAGTTGGTTGATACATATGCACGAGAACAGGTTGGTAAACATACCGAGGTAGCCGAAAGTTGGGCTAACGCCGTGGAAGCTGACAAAGAGATTGGGGGAGATCGATTAAAGCAAACCCAAGAACATTGCAAGGCTGCTATGGCACGCTTTTCTACACCAGAGTTAAGCAGTTTACTAAACGATACAGGCTTAGGGAATCACCCTGAACTTGTTAGAGTGTTCTCAAAAATCGGTAAAAGCATGAGTGAAGGCGGTAAATTCCAGCAGGGTAATAATACATCCCAGCGGAGTGCGGCTGACATTCTGTACGACAAATCTTAATTAACTTAATTTATAGGTAAAACTATGGCTGAACTAAATAATACTAACTTATCGTACGCTGATTGGGCGAAACGTGTTGACCCAGAAGGCAAAGTGCCTTTGATCGTTGAAATGCTGTCTCAAGCAAATGAGATTATGCAAGATGCGGTTGTGGTCGAAGCGAACGGGGCAACTAGCCACAGAACGAGCATTCGTTCAGGCTTACCATCAGGAACTTGGAGAAAACTCAACTACGGTGTGCAACCAGAGAAATCAACAACTGTTACAGTCGATGATACTATGGGCATGTTGGAAACATACTCTGAGATTGACAAGGCTTTAGCTGACTTAAACGGAAATACTAAAGAATTTCGTTTATCAGAAGATAGGGCTTTCACTGAGGGTTTGACACAAACTTTCGCTACTACTGCTATTTACGGAGATAGCTACACTAACCCTGAAAAGTTCATGGGTCTTGCACCTCGTTTTAGTGATATGTCTGCATCAAATGGCGGACAAATCATTAGCGGAGCAGGAGCGGGCGCAGACAATACGTCTATTTGGCTGGTTACTTGGGATGACAATTTATGTCACTTTATTTTCCCTAAAGGTCAAAAAGCTGGCTTGAGCATGGAAGATCTAGGTCGTGATACTAAAGATCATGCAACTAAAGGTACTTACGAGATTTACCGCACTCATTATAAGTGGGATGTTGGCTTAACAGTAAGAGACTGGCGTTATGTTGTTCGTATTGCGAATATTGATGTTTCAGACCTGACTAAAGATGCAAGTGGTTCTAGTGCAGATATTGTTGATTTAATGGCTCAATCTCTTGAGTTGTTACATACGCAAGGTCGTGGTCGTCCAGTATTCTATTGTAACAGAACAATAAAATCATTCTTACGTCGCCAAATCAAAAACTCCAATAATGTGTTGATTTCAACACAAGAAGTTGCTGGTAAGCACGTGATGATGTTTGACGGTGTTCCTGTTCGTACGGTGGATGCGATCACTAGCGCAGAAGCGGTAGTATCTTAACTTATTAACAATTAATTAAAGGTAAAAACCATGATTATTGATTACGAAAACGAACTAAGTAATGCGCAAACTGTCACTGACTCTGCTGCATCAACTAACTATATTAACTTTGGCGACGCAAAAGATCATGCACAGGGTAACCCCTTGATGTTTGAGGTAACTTGCGACGAGACGGTAACGTCGGCAGGTTCATCTACAGTTGATTTTCAACTGGAGTTTGACACTACCAGCACGTTCACACCAGACAAAGCAATAGACCTAGCTATGGCAGTGCCAAAAGCGACGTTGGTCGCTGGATATGTTGTGTATCGTGGCTCTATTCCTGAATATGGTGCATACCAATACATGCAGATGAAATATACAGTGAATGTTGCTGACCTTACTGCTGGTCAATTCTCGGCAAGAATAGTCGAGGCTTTCCAGTCTAACTACCAAGGCTAACTATTTGAGGGGAGTTAATTCTCCCCTTTTTTATTCAAATCTAAAGGTTTAATCCATGTACAAATACGAAATACAAAAAGCGTGTTATTTTGGCGAGAAGGGCAAAAGACATGTATATTATGAAGCTGGAGATGATTACAAATCAGAAACATTGCAGCCAAAAAGCGCACCAAGTTATTTTAAATTAAGTTCTGGCGGAGAGGTTGAAGACAACTCTCTTAGCATGAGTCGTAAAGAAATGATGGCTTTTGCTAAAGAGCATGATCTTGGCTTAGGTTCAAGCCCTAAGAGCACAGTGCTTATTGCCGCAATAGAAGAGTTTAATACGCAAATTGCTTTAAACACGCAAAATGAGGCTGAGGGAGAGCAGGAGGCACAAGGTGTAGCTGCGGCTATGCAGGTGAAGCCAGCCGAAAATGTCCCTGTTGAAGTGGAAATGACTAATTCTGAGGATTAGCCATGGCTACCCAAGCATCAATTTGCAACATGGCTTTGACTCACATAGGGGCTAAGAATCTAATAGCCAACTTGGAAACTGATAGCTCTAATGAAGCAAAGCAGTGCAGGATATTCTATGCTGAGGCGGTTCGCTTTGTTTTGTCACAAGTGGATTGGGGCTTTGCTACAGCACGTGCTGCGTTGGCACAGCTAGCGGAAACCTCCCCTGATGATTGGGATTACGTGTATAGCTTTCCTGCGGATTGCATTAAGTTCAGAGAGATCTACACAGGCGCAAGAAGGCTAGGAGTCGAAAGGGTGGCGTTCGAGGTTGGTTTAAACGCTACTCGCACCACCAAAACCATATTTACAGACCAGTACCAAGCACTTGGTCGCTATACTGCTGACGTTATAAACCCATCTTTATTTCCTAGCCCATTTAGCATGATGGTATCGTATCACTTAGCGTCGTTGATTTGCTATGCGCTTACGAAAAAAGCAAGTGTTGTTGATGCTATGGAGAAGCAATATCAAAAACATAAGCTAATAGCGGAGGTGGTAGATATAGAAGAGAGTCTGCAAGACCCTATACCAGAAAGCGAATTTATAACGGGTAGGTAAAATGCCGCTGGAAAAAAGTCAAAAATCATTTGCAGGGGGAGAAATATCACCAGAGCTTTACGCTCACACTGATTTAGTAAAATATGTAACTGGGCTGCGCACGTGCCTAAATTTCGTGCCGCAGATTCAAGGCGGTGTTGCTAATAGAGCAGGCACAGAATTTATTGCTAGGCATAGAGATCATGCAAAAAGATCAAGATTAATTCCTTTCCAATTCTCTACGACCCAAAACTATATTTTAGAATTCACTGAAAACATGGTGAGAGTTATAAAAGATGCTGGCTTGGTTCTTGAGCCAGCACAAACTATTACAGCAATCACCGAGGCTAGTCCTGCTGTGATGACAATCTCAGGGCATGGTTACGTCGATGGCGAGTGGCTATGGCTAGATTCAGTGGGGGGGATGACAGAGCTAAATGGTCGCTTTGTTGTTGTTGCCAATAAAACTACCAACACGTTTGAATTAACCGACCAAGACGGAAACAATATTGATAGCTCGGCATATACTACATTTACAAGCGGCGGTAATGCAGCACGTGTTTTTGAGTTAACGACAAGCTATGCGGAATCAATTTTGCGAGAGCTGAAATACACGCAAAGCACAGACATTATGACACTTTGTCACCCGCTATATCAAGAGTCGGAGCTTTCAAGGACGCAACATTACGCATGGAGCCTTGATTTTATCAATTGGGATCCTGCGATTGCTCCACCAACTGCTATAGTTGCAACACCAACTGGCAGCGGTGTTGATTATTCTTACAAAATTACGTCGGTGGCTAGAGAGACCGCAGAAGAGAGCTTATCAGGAAAAGAGGCGGCAAAAACTATCACTGGCGTAACGCAGGCAAATCCAGGTGTTTTAACTTCCGCATCTCATGGCTTTGCAAATGATGATGAGGCAGACCTTTCTGCTATCGTTGGCATGACAGAGCTAAATGGTCAAAGAGTTAAGGTTGCAAATAAAGCTGCCAATACTTTTGAGCTGCAGAACTTAAGTGGCGAGGATATCGACACAACGGCTTTTTCAGCCTATAGCTCCGGTGGTGCGGCAGCTAGGACGCATTTAGAAGTAAACTCCACGACACTCACTAGCACTAGCACGATAAGTCTTTCTTGGGCAGGAGATACGGACGCAGAGCGTTATAATGTCTACCGAGAAAGCAATGGTCTATATGGCTTTATTGGCAGCACAGAGGAGACTAGCTTTGTTGATAATAACATTGACCCTGAACTGAACGACACCCCGCCAAAGCGTCGCCGTCCTTTCGATGGCACAAATTATCCAGGCGCAGTAAGTTACCACAAACAACGTAAAGTTTTTGGCGGCTCTAATAGCAATCCGCAAACAGTTTATGGTTCACAGATAGGGAATTTCAACAATATGAATATTTCCAGCCCTTCCAAAGATGATGATGCTTTTCAATTCACCATGGACTCAGAGCAGGTGCAGCAGATTAGGCATATTACATCACTGAAAAAGCTAATATTATTTACCAGCGGCTCAACGTGGCTGATGAAGGGTGCGTCTGATACTGAAATAATCACCCCAACTTCGGTAGATGCTGATGAAGAGTTTGTTGCTCCCTGCTCGCATGTTCGACCTCTGCGCATAGGTCGTGATATATTGTATGTCGAAGAAGGCGGAAAAGATGTGCTATATCTGAATTACTCCCTTGAGGCTGATGGCTTAGACGGAGAGCCTTTAACGCTCTTGGCTTCCCACTTATTCAAGCGCCGTGAAATTGTAGAATGGGCTTGGGCTAAAGTGCCGTTCTCGGTAATCTGGTGTGTAACTGACACGGGGGAATTGTTATCACTAACCTATAATCGTAAGCAACAAATTTGGGCTTGGGCGAGGCATAAAACCGACGGTTACGTAGAAAGTGTAGCGGTAATTTTGGAAGATAATACAGGTGGTTACAAAGAAGATTATGTGTATTTCTCAGTACGTAGAACGATAGGGGGGCAAACAAAGCGCTTTGCCGAGAGGTTGCATTCTCGTAGGTTTATGCTTGCTGAGGATGCTTTCTTTGTTGATAGCGGCTTGTCATTAGATAATTGGAATGCCAACAGTTCAAGCATGGTGACTTTGACGGGTGGCACGAGCTGGGAGACTAGCGAGACACTTACACTGACCGAGAATGGCACACTATCTCCCTTTGTTGTTGGTGACGTTGGCAAGGTCGTAGCATTAAGAATAAAAGACGTAGACGGCAATATTACTGCTCGTTGCCAGTTTGAAGTTACTGCATATAGCAGCTCAACGGTTGTATCTGTAAAAGCAAAAAGCATTGTGCCTGCTGCTTTGCGAGCAATAACAACTACTCATTGGAGCTTTGCTTTCTCAACATTGGGCGGATTAGGTCATTTAGAAGGCAAGACAGTTTCAATATTAGCAGATGGAGATGTCGAGCCGCAACAAGTTGTTACCAGTGGGTCGGTTACGTTGCAAAATGCTGCCTCCAAAGCTCATGCTGGTTTGCCTTACGATGCGGATTTAGAGACGCTTGATATTGACTTGTCGCAAAGCGGAATCGAAGTGCAAAATAAGAAAAAAAGTGTAAGCGAGCTTTCTATTTACGTTGAGGAGTCACGAGGTTTTTCTGCTGGAAAGGATGCCAATACTTTGTTGGAGTATAATCAAAGAGATGATGAGGATTATAACGAGCCGACGGAGTTATTAACTGGAAAGGCTGAAATCTCAATCTCGCCTGACTGGAACGATAATGGCAGAATATTTATAAGGCAGAGCGACCCTTTGCCGCTAACCGTGTTAGCGATTATACCAAATATTGAGGTAAGTGATGAGTAGAAGATCAATCGTGCGTAAAATGACAAGAGAAGACATTGATTACGTGATTAAAAACATTCGTGATGCAGACAGGCGGGAGGTAGAGGATGCGCAAGGTGTGGATATAAAAGAAGCTTTGCAAAATCTATATCATATTAAAAACAATGCGTGGACTGGGTTGGTGGATGGCAACATAGTAGCTATTTTTGGAGTTCAAAGGCTATCATTTATTACTGATTTTGGTGTTCCGTGGATGCTTGGCGCAAAAAACATGGATAAATATTGGATAACTTTTGCAAGACACTGCAAGCCAGTATTTAAACTAATGTCAGAAAATTTTAGCGAATTGGCTAATTACGTTGATGATAGGAACGACCTAGCTAAATTATGGTTAAAATATCTTGGCTTTCAACTTAGTGAGCCATTGGCTCACGGGGCAAAAAACTTGCCATATAGAAAATTATTTATGAGGTTAAATCATGTGTGAACCAGCAACCATCGCCTTAATAGCGGTAGCAGTGGCAGGGGCGGGTGCTGCGGGCTATAGTGCTTATACTCAGGGAGAATCTGCCAAAAACACCGCTAGAGCGCAAGCGCAGGTCGCCAACAACAACAAAGTTACTGCGGACGGTCTTGCGGACGATAGCCGCAAAAAGGGAAAGATCGAAGAGGATAATTACCGCAGAAGGCTTGAAATCATAAAAGGTAAGCAAAGATCTATATATTCAGGCTCGGGCGTGGTGGTGGATGAAGGAAGCCCATTGGATATATTGGGTGAGACTGCCGCATTAGGTGAGGTCGATGCGCTTACAATTCGCAGAAATGCCGAGCGTGATGCTTACGGCTTTGAGTCTCAAGGCTTAAACTTTGCTTCACAAGCGCAGATTTATGGTGCGCAAGCTCGCAATATCAAACCTTTCTTTGATGGCTCAACTACTTTCTTGACGCAGCTAGGGGGGTCGGCAGGAACTATCTCAAAAGGCTTTGAGTCGAAACCTAATGCTAAACCTAGTGCTAAAAATTAATGAGGAAATATGGCTATAAAAGTACCATCACCAGCAGAGCAAGGCATAGGATTTCAACGGAGCAATAATGCATCCGTGCCTTTTCAGAGGTTCAACATATCGCCAGATGCTTTTGGCGCAAGGAAAGCTCGCAACATAGGGCAGATTGGCAAGGCTTTGCAGCAGGGATCAGCAGTCGCCTCTAAGATCGTTGATGAGCAAGAAAAGGCTGATGCTTTCAAAGCGATGAATGGCATAGATGACGATGTAAGGCAAAGCCACTTTGACTCTAAAAAGGGTATTTATGCAAAGAAGGGTGCGCAAGCTCTCAACTCTTATCAAGATTCAGAGGAGGCTTTAGAAGCTTCTTATTCAAAGCGCACTTCTGAACTTAGCCCAGGTGCAGTGGAAAAGTTGGAGCGGCTCTATTCGGTTAAAAGGAACTCTGTTCTTAACGGTTCGGCACGCCATGAAATTACGCAAAGAAATTCTTACAAGGCAGAAGAGGCAACCGCCTTGCTCAACAACTCGATTAATGATGCAGTCCAAAATTTCAACAACCCTGATGCAATTCAAGATAATATCACCATTATCAACGAAACGGTAGAAAGCGCTATCCCTAGCGTTGGAGAGGACGCAGGAGAGCAGATGATTGCCTCAAGGAGTGAGATAGTAAAAGAAAAAATGGGCGCAGCCTTAGATCGGGTTCATACTGGGGTTATTAAAAAATTAGCTAGTAGTGGCAGAGTTGATCAGGCTCAGGAATATTACAAAAAGAACAAGAAAGGTATCACTGGTTTAAATCAAATCCAGATAGACTCTTTACTTAAAGATGGTTCGGTGCGTGCTAAATCACAAAGCGAATTTGATAAAATAGCGAGTAGCGGCAAAGATGAGGGGGAGCAGCTAGACATGGCACGCTCAATCAAGGATGCAGCATTGAGAGATCAGGTCGAAGCAAGGGTTAAAAGAAGTTGGAATGAGCCAAAATCTGCACAGCAAAGAAAAAAAGAGCTAGCTTCTGCCGAGTCGTGGAAGTTGATTGTTGATCAAAATGTAAAGCCTGAGCAAATACCTCTTGAGCTATGGACTGCACTAGATAGCGACGAAAAGCAAAAGATTGAGAAGTTTGCAACGGATGGTGCGCCAGATAATTCTAGCCTACTTACCCATGCTGATTTGAAAGATATGTATGTGAGCGACCCTAAGAAATTTAAAAACGAGAATCTTTTCAAATACGCTAATCAACTGAACGAGCAAGACTTTGAATATTTTGCCGAACGGCAGAAGGAGTTAATTAACAATGATAGCTCTAGGCAAGTTCAGGTGCGCACATATAACGCAATCGGCAAACAAAGGTTGGAGGCTATAGGTATCAGGACTAGCACGGCAAAGGGCGTTAGCAGTGAGGATAAGGAGAAGACCGCTCTATTCTTCCGTGAGCTTGATGAGCAAATACAGTCCTTTGTTGATGATAGTAAACGCAAACCTAAAGGGAGTGAAGTTGAGCAAATGATTGACCGCATGACCGAAGAGATAGCTTTTGACAAGGGTTTTTGGGGAAGGCGTAGGGAGAAATTCCGCTTTGAGCTTGATGGGGAGGAGGATTTCCAAGATGTCGTTGTGCCTGACAATATCCGTGAAACTATCATCAGACAGGTGCAGGATAAAAACCCAGATGCGGCTTTAACTGATGAGCAGATAAAGAAGATTTACACAATTAAGCTGAGAGGTTAGCAAATGCCTGATATTGATTATTCAGATGCCATTAACCAAGTGGTCGGTGATAAAAAGCCTCCGAAGAAAGATGATAATGTTGATTATAGCGATGCTATAGATGGCGTTGTGGCTGATGGTGATATTCGTGCGAGCATGAATTATGCCATTAAAAACAATCCTGAAAGCTCCGCAAGGCAATACTCACTCGCCAAAGATACTAATTTGCCCTTTCAAACTATTAGGGCAAGGGAGAATGAAATAAAGCAGCGTACAGAGTTCGAATCTTTAGACTTTGCCAATCTAATTAATCAATTTCCGCTCACCAGCAAGCAGTTAAAAGACCCCGCCAAAGCTTCTGCGATTCATGATGATATTGAGAATTTATCTTATTTTGAGCGTTGGACACGTGATTTAAAGCAATCTGCACAAGCTTCTGTGCAAAATCGTGATATTTCTGATCTTGGCACAAAAATGTTTTTTGGCAGTGACTTATCTCCCGTAGAGCAAAATAGCCTTAATCTTATTAAGCAGACTGAGAGAAAAGATTACGATATAGGCTTCGTGGAGGGAGTGCCTAGCGCAACCGTGGAAATGTCCGTGCCTATGTTTGAAGCGATAAAAGATGCGGCAGGCTTGTCATTGGGCGGCGCAGTAGTTGGAGCAGGTGTAGGATCAGCAGTACCAGGGATTGGTACGGCAACAGGAGCAACCACAGGCTTTGCTAGAAGTTTTGCACCCGCCTTAACCTTGCAATTTATGAAGCAAGAGCTGGGCGCTGCGATGGTTGAGTTTTCAGATTATGCGGACGAACAGGGAAAAAAGCTAGACCCTAGCATAGCAAGAGGCGCATCATTAACGGTAGGAATAGCAAACGGCTTACTTGAGCGAACAGGCGCAAAAGCGATAGCTAAGGCTTTTCCTGGCGGTGACAAGCTCTTTGCTCAATTTAGCACGGAGTCCGTCAAAAAATTATTACGCAACCAAAAGGCAAAAGACGCATTCCAAAAGATAGGAAGTGCTATTATCAGTGAGGGAACAACAGAGGCGGCGCAAGAGTTAATCAATTCAGTAATGGGCGAATCCGCTAAGTTTGTTGCTAACAAGATTTCAGAGCAAGACTTTACAGCTTTCCAAGCAGGAGATGGCGAAGTGCCAACTTTCATTGAATATGTAGCAGAGGCGTTTGATAGAGCGGCGGAAGCGGGGGTAAGAGGTGCGCAAGGTGGCGCAGGATTTGCCACAACTGGGGTGGTGATTGACCGTGCAGTGAAAAGCAATATCGCTAACCAGAAATTTAAGCAAGATCAAGACAGCTTATCAGAGCTGGTTGACAAGGTTAAAAACAGCAAAGTTTTCAAGCGCAATCCTAAATTATTTGAAGAGGTTACTAGCGAGACTTTAGGAGATCAAAAGCTTTATGTTGATGCCAGCAAGTTTAAAGAATTCTTCCAATCTGATGAAAGTCTGAACGATTTTTACGCCAAAGTACCAGAGGCTAAGGAACAGATAGAAGAGGCTCTAGATCTAGGGGGAAACCTTGTTTTGCCTGCTAATAAAGTCATCTCAGCAATGGCGCAAAATGAACAAATGTCTGAACTACAAGGGTTGTTAAAACTCAACCCTGAGACGCTAACGGATGAAGAATTGTCAGAGTTGTATAATGACAACATATTGCGTGAATATGAAGAGTCAGGGCAAGTAGCAGAGGAGCTAAATAAAGCTGCAGAGATCCAAAGAAATATTGAAGATCAAATTACTAAAGCAGGCTTAACCCCAGAGAGTGCGAGACTTTATTCTACAGCATTTAGAGCTTTCTATGAGAGCCAATCACAAAGATCAGGTGAAGATGGTAAACAAATTTTACAAAAAGCATTTGATAGTTTGAAAATCCAAGCAGCGCAGGAAGAAAAAAGAGGTATAGCGCAAAAATATTCTAAGGTTGATAATCTTGACTTAGAGCTTGATCGTATAAGAAAGGCTATGAATAAGCCAAGTAAGAAAGCTCAAAAACCACTGCTAAAACTCATTCAATCCAGAGGCGGTGTTATTAGTGGAAGCTCTCTAGCGGGAGAGCTTGAGAGTATCGGCATTAATGATAAAAACACAAAAGGACTCTTCAAGAAGCAGCGAGGCGGGCTTTTTGAGGACGGTGGAAACAATTTAAATGAAATTGATAATATTGCCCTTTCGGAGTTTAGAGACTCTTTTCCTAATGTAGAGCCTACAGCTTCCGAGGACGGGCTTTATGTCGATAGGGATTATTTATTAGAGCTTATCCGAGAAGAACAAAGCGGCACTGACATATCACAAGCTCTCAGTGTAGATGAGAAAACGCAGCAAGATTCAGACAACCAACTGATCGAAGAGTTAGACAAGCTAGGTGTTGATATTTATGAGGCAAGCAATGCTGAAATTAAAGCTGCGATTGCAGAGGTGGAAAATCAGACATTTAGCCAGCCAAAATCACATGACGATCACATAAGAGCTGAATCATTCAAAAAATGGTTTGGTGACTCAAAGGTAGTTGATGAGAAGGGTGAGCCTTTGGTTGTTTATCACGGCAGCAATACTAAGTTTGATACATTTGATATTAAGAAAGTTGGAAGCAACGCAACGGCGGAAGGGTATGGATTTTATTTAACCAACAATAAAGATATAGCTAAAGGCTATCAAAACGAGGGTGGTTCTATGGTAGAGGCTTATCTATCAATGCAAAAACCACTAGACAGCAAACAAAAGCCATTCAATATTAAGCAAACATCATCCATTCTTAATAAAATAGTTGATATTGAGATTGAGAAATTTAGCGATGAGATTACTGATTATAAAGATTCGTTTTTATCAAATTTTGTTGATACATATTCTTTATCAAAAGCACAAGCTATAAAAGAAGTAGCTCAATCAATCCTTGAGGGAAGCGACACAGCAGTAGACCAAATTTCCGAACTATCAAATGTTGTTGGTGATAAAACGACAGTTCCCCAAGCTGTTCGTGATACTCTTGGTTTTGATGGTATTAAAGTAAAAGACTTCCAAGAAGGTGAGGGTGATGTTTATATTGCTTGGTTTCCAACCCAAATCAAATCTGTAGAAAACAAAGGAACTTTCAACCCGAACGATCCTAATATTCTTTACCAATTCGCAGGAGTTAGTGCAAAGACCGCTGACTTGTTCACGTTAAAAACAGCCTCACAGAAGCTTGAGGCAGGAGAGGATGCAGAGGAAGTGCGTAAAAAAACGGGTTGGTTTAAAGGCGTAGATAAACACTGGCGTTTTGAAATAAGCGATAATGAGGCAAAAATAAAAGGACTCCGCAATCAAGGCAATGCTAAATATGGAATTGGTATGTTGTTTGACCTTCTGGAACACGACAAGCTGGAAGCTGCCTACCCACAACTGGCGGGGGTTCAAGTTGAAATTACGATTGATAAATTAATAAGTGAGCCCCACGCCTTTTTTAGACAAGGAACTCCTAGCGATGCAGAAAAATTTGGTCGTGACCCCGAAATTACCATCGTCGTTAAGGACAAAGAGCAGGCTATAGGCTATTTAATGCACGAAGTGCAACATGCTATACAGGGTCAAGAGGGCTTTGCTTCTGGCGGAAGCCCTAAGAAATTTTACTCGGAAATGAGGGAGGAAATATCTGAAATAGAAAAAGAGATTAGCTTTCTTAACGAGCAATTGAGAGAGAAGGTCGGGACGGGCGAGTATCAGGATATTATGAAAAGGAAGCTGACTTTAGTAGACAAGGTTAATATCGACCCTTTAGATCTAATAGAAAAGGCTCAAACAAAATATAGAAACCTTGCTGGCGAGATCGAGGCTAGAAACACAGAGGTTAGACGAACTTTCGGCGACGCACAAAGGAAGGGGTTTACAGTTGAGGGAAGTCAAGATGTCTTAGATAAGGATGCTATTGTTGTTTTTGATGATGGTGTGGCATTTTCATATCAAGGTCAAATCAACAAAAAAGGATCAATTCAATTTAATGCACCTGATGGGGAAACTGTCATTAGCTTGTTTGAAGGTAGGGATTTATCAACTTTGTTACATGAAGGTGGACATTTCTTTTTGGAAGTGCAAAAGCAAATCGTTGCTACGGATGATGCGCCAGAACAGATTAGAGCAGATTGGCAGAAAACTCTTGAGTGGCTCGGCTCAAAAGATGGCAACTTTACCAGAGAGCAGCATGAGAAGTTTGCTCGTGGCTTTGAAGCTTATCTTTACAAAGGTGAAGCACCATCAATCGAGCTGCGCAGTGTGTTTCAACGCTTTAAAGCTTGGCTAGCAAGGATTTACAAGGATATATCTAATCTTAATGTTAAAGTCTCGCCAGAGATGAAGGAGGTTTTTGATCGCATGCTGGCAACTGACGAGCAGATTGAAGCTCTAAGCTCTGACCCACTCTTTAAACCTAATCTTGATATTTTGGAAGTTTTAACAAAGGCGGAGCAGAAAGATTATATTGCCCGCAATCAAAAAGCCCTCAACAACTCAAAAGACAAACTTATGCGCAAGACTTTGCGTCAATTAGAGCGTAGGGATAAAAAGTGGTGGAAAGGGCAAGTTGAGCAATTGACCAAAGAAGCAGAAGAGAGGTTTAACAAATCCCCTATTTATCGTGCTGTGCACTTTCTTAAAACTGGTGCATTTTTAGACAGAGAGACTCCTCCCGAAGTAAAGCCGTATAAAATGGATAGGAACTCCATTAAAAGCAGGTTTGACCCTGAGATTGTTAAATATCTACCTAGTGGAATTATGGGCGGCAAAGGCGTTGCTCCTGAAATAGTTGCTGAGGAGTTTGGCTTCACCTCTGCGGATGAGATGCTTTTTGCTATGGCTAACATGCCAAATAAAAAGGCGGAAATTAAGAAATCTGTTGATGAAGAGATGTTTGCTCGCCATGGCGATATGCTCCGAGATGGAAGCCTTGAGCGTGAAGCATTGGAAACCATGCAGGATGTACAGCGTGCAAGCCAAATCGCCTTTGAACTTGATGTTATTGGGCGCAAAATTGGTGGGCTCAAAGAAACTAAGGAGTCTTACAAACAAAAAGCCCGTGAAGTTGTTGGGCGCAAAAAAGTCGATGAAGCAATAAAACCTTCGCAATATTATTTAGCAGAGGTTAGGGCTGCACGTGCAGCAGGTAAGGCACTTGGTCAAAAAGACTATGAGAAAGCTGCAAAACATAAGCGTGAACAACTTTTAAACCATTATTTGTTTAAAGAGGCGACGGATGCAAGGGTTGGCGTGTCAAAAGCTTTGCAAAAATTCGCCAAATATCAGAAGTCACAAACTAGAGGCAAAGTTAAAATAGATGAGGATTATCGCTTAAAGATCGTAGAGTTGTTAGGCAATTATAGGCTTTCTGCAAGACCCCAGCAGGAGCTAAGGATTACACGTGAAGCCTTGAGCCAGTGGCAAGCTGATAAAGAAAACCAAGATGGGGCTGACTTTGTCCCGCCAATATTATCTGATAAGACTCATTATAGAGATATGAGCTTTGATGAGTTTGTGGAGTTGCACGACACAGTAGAAAATATTGCAGCGCAAGGCAGGCATCTGCGCAGCATATTGGTTGATGGGCAAAGACAAGAATTGGCAGATATTGCAGATAAGTTATCTGAAAACATCAACAAGAATCTACCTAAGAAGAAGCAGGTTTTAAACACAAGGGAGGGAGCGGCTAATAGAAAGTTTCAATTTGAGAACTTCTTTTTTAGCACAATTAAAGCTCGTACATTCATTAGACAAATGGACGGCTTTAAGGATTTAGGCTTGATGCATGATTACGTTATGAAGCCAATTGACGCTGCCGAAGTTAAGAAAACTCGCCGCTTGCGTGAAGTAAGTGAGGCTATGGATGATATCATTAAGCAGCATTACAAAAATGGAATCAGCCACAAGAAAGTTTATATTCCAGAGCTAAAAGATTCTATTAGTAAAGAGAGCATGATTGTTACGGCGTTAAACTGGGGTAATGAGGATAACCGTATTAAATTAAAGCAGGGCAGAGGCTTTGGTGATCAGCAAGTAGAAGCTATTTTATCCTATCTTGATACTAATGACTGGCTCTTTATTGAAAAAACTTGGGATTATATAGATTCTTTTTGGGGGGAAATCGCAGAGCTGGAAAAGCGGCGTACTGGCATAGCGCCTAGAAAAGTACAACGCTCGCCTTTTAGTATAACGACAAAAGACAGGAAAACCATATCACTTAAAGGAGGATATTACCCATTACGTTATGATGAGAGGCTAAGCTCAACAGTGCATAATCCCCTTAGTGAAACGTTATCAAATTTATTTAAGACATTTTCTCGCCCGCAAACTCGCAGGGGGCATACTAAAGAGCGTGTTGCCAATGTAGATAAGCCTGTGCGCTTAGATATTGCGCCGCTTTTCGATCATTTAAACGCAGTAGTGACAGACCTAACGATGGGCGATGTTTTAGAAAATGCTTTTAAAATACTCAACAAGGCAAAAACTCGTAAGGCAATCACTGATACTTTGGGCATAAACGCCTTTAAGCAGCTCGATATGTGGCTAAAGGATCTCGCAATTGGCGGAAAGCTAGCTAGTGCCGCCTTTGAAAGTGGATTAGATAGTTTGCGAGCTGGCGTTTCTATTTCAGCAATGGGATTTAAAGCAAGTACAACACTAATTCAGCTCACAGGCTATAGCCAAACTTTTGTAAAGCTTGGCTATAAATATGGGCTAAGTGGCTGGGCTAAGTTTCTTGGTGGCGGAAACCCTATGCAGATCAATAGAAATGCTGCTGCGGTATTGGAAAAGTCAAAAATTATGCGTGATCGCTCAACTACCTTCCACCGTGATATTCACGACGCTTTGCGCTTGATGCAGAAAAAAGGTAAAATTAGAGGCTCAATTGCTAAGGCTGCCTTTTATCCAATTGTAAAGATGCAAATGATGGTGGATATGCCAACGTGGCTTGGAGCTTATGAAAAGGGGCTAAATGATTTTGCAGGGAATGATAAAAAAGCGGTAGAGTTTGCAGATGTTTCAGTGATTCAATCGCAATCATCGGGATATATGAAAGATTTATCAGGATTTGAGCGTGGTACAATAAGTGAAGCAACTAGGTTGTCGCCTTTTGTGCGCCTATTCACTGTTTTTTATTCTTACTTTAACACCAAATTAAATTTAGCTTATGAACAAACTAAAAAGACTGACTTTAAGAAACCTTCGGATATTGCTCATCTTGCTTCTGATTACCTCATGCTTTTTTGGGTTGAAGCGGTTGTGGGTGAATTTTTACTGGGTAGAGCGCCAGATTTTGAGGATAGCGAGGAAGATCCCCTATGGTGGAATATTAAACTAACTTTGCAAAATATGGCTGCAAGCTTGCCTGTGTTGCGTGAAATATCTTCTGGGCTTCAAGGTTTTAGCGCAAGCCCTGCTGGACTGCGTGGCTTGGATGCCGTATCTGGCGCAGTAAAAACAGCCGCAAAAACCGCAGAAAACTTACTTAATGATGAAGAAATAGACATTAACCAAGTTATTAGGTCGCTCAATGGTGCGGGCGGAATAATCTTTAAATACCCATCAAGCCAGATGAACATAGCGTTAAAAGCTCTTGGCGATGCTAACAGTGGCGAAGATGTTAAGCCAATTGACTATTTTCTCTATAAAAAAAGATAGAATTTTTATTAATATGCAAATACTGTAAAACTTTGCACATTAATAAATAAAGGCATGACGATACAGGACTCAACAAATGGAGGAATTATACATAGCGGAAACGATGTCGCTACTTCTTTTTCGTTTCCATTTAAGGTAAATACTACAAGTCAAATTCGAGTTGTGGTGCGAGATGCTCTAGGTGTTGAGGTTGTGAAAGTCCTTAATACTGACTACACCGTGACCAACCACAATATAGAAGGCTCTGGTAGTATAACCTATCCAGTTTCAGGAGACCCGCTTGCTTCCACCGACTCAATTGCTATTTCTCCAAAGATGGATTATCTGCAAAGTACAGATTTGAGAAATCAAGGAAAGTTTGCCCCCGAGACGCATGAGGATGCTTTCGATACTCTAATGATGCACATCAAGGAGCTAAAAGGCAGGGTAGATCGTGCCGCTCTTTTTAAAGAAAGCTCGGGACTTAGTGGCGCAGAATTTGGCGAAGACCCTGTTGATGGATATGCTATCGGCTGGGATGGCATAACAGGCAAGACAAAAAATCTAACAGGGTTAAGCTCATCTATCGTTGCGAGTGTCACAGCTTTCATGAAGACGGTATTAGATGATGTCGATGCAGCAAGTGCGAGAAGCACGTTAGACGCAGAGCAACTCCTTAACGCATTAACAGCAATTACTACCTTGCAAGGTGTTGACCAGTTAGCCATAGCGGACAATTCAGACTCAGATTTAACCAGAAAAATAACTTACGAGAACTTCTTAAAGAGTTCAAAAATACTACCTGAAAACATACTTTTAAATCCTGATTTTTTAGTGCAGCAAGATGGCGCTAGCTTTGCAGCAATGGCTACATCTACATATATTGCAGACGGCTATGTATATACAAAAACAGGCACGATGGTACATACAGGCTCTATAGAAACGGATGTGCCTACTTTCGCACAAGCGGGACGGAACATCCCTTACTCTATTAAATTAGATTGCACCACCGCAGATGCGGTGCTTGGCGCTGGGGACTTTACCAATATAACCACTCACATTGAGGGTTACGATTTTAAACCCCTTTCTGAAAAAGCCTTTTTTTATGGAGTTTGGGTAAAGGGTACAAAAACAGGGATTCATTGTGCTTCTGCTAGAAACTCAGGATCAGACCGTAGTTATATCGGGGAATATACAATTAATGTATCTGATACATGGGAATATAAGACAATATTATTTATAGCTTCTCCAAGTGCGGGATCTTGGAATTATACAACAGGTGTTGGTTTGAGCATTACTTTATCTCTTGGGTCTGGTAGCACTTTTCACACCACGGCGGATGCGTGGCAAACAGGTAATTTTCACTCAACAGCAAATCAAGTTAATGCCTCTGACAATATAGCCAATAATTTCTTATTTTGCGGCGGTCATGTAATCGAGGGGGCTTTAGATTTGCCGTATAGGGTTCGGGGTTATGCCGAGGAAATAAAGAATTGTTTATATTTTTACAGAAAAATTATTGCAAATGGAATGCAAGCTTCAGCGCAGAGTACTATAACAGCGGCGGCTGCTTATAGGTTCGAAATGCCTATGCGTATAGCTCCCGCTATGTCGGGAGATGCAGTTTCTGGTTTTCGATTTAGTAACGCAACGAATAACTATGTCGCCTCGGCTATTAGTTTTGCTCCTATAGGGGTTCAGGGCTTTGTTCTTTCTTTGACAATTTCAGGAGTAACAGCAAATTCAGCAGGATTGGTTGACAATATCTCAGGAGGATATGTCTATGCAAATTCAAGATTATAGGTAAATTATGTACTACATGACAAAAGTTGAAGATTTAGGAAACGTTTACAGAGTTAATGACGGCTCATTTTTTGTTTCGAAAGACCCATCGGCGAAAGGCTATGATGAAGTCCAAGAATGGCTTACCAAGGTGGGTAACTCATTAACTGCTAAAACAAAAGCAGCATGGATTGCAGAGTTGATACCAAAAATCAAAGCTGAATCAAAAAGGCGGATTCATTTGCAATATAATGGTGATGACCAGTCTAATGTCAACATGTCGCAAATATCAGCAAATATCACGACAATGAATAATATTATCAATGCGATTCGTGATAAATCTGATGATATTGAGGCTTCCCTTGATAGCAAGACAGCAGCGCAATTGAAAGTTTTTGACATAACTGCTAATGGTTTGTGGAATGGCTAGCCCTCTTAAAATAATGGAGGCGGCGTTGGGCAATAGCTCTGAATTTTCATCAATAGATGGAAACATTATTTATCGCATGGCGATAGTTGGCACGGCTTCAACGACAGTAAAAGCATTTCTCATTAGTTCAGCAGGGGCTGCTGGCTCGTCACACGGCTCATCCCAATATCTCAAATTCTCTGGGCTAACTAACTCAGGCGCATATCTAAGCTTGCAAGCGAAAACTTTGCATGCAGACGACGATTTTTCCGATACTGGTCGCCTTTGGTTTTCTGACAGGCTCAAAGTAGATTTGCGATGAGTGATTTTAAAACACCCTTTGGCGATGAAGAAGTGCTTTCTGAAAAATGGGCTTACCAAGATTTTGCGGCTGGCGTTATCATTAGTAATTCTGTCACGCTAACTGCGAATGAGAATGGGCTCAACGCTCCCTTCGCAGTAGCTAATATAGTCGGAGGCAGGGCTTCTATTTTTCGTTCTGACGATCTGTTGAGCTATGTTTACACAGGAGCCACCCAAATATTTAGCAGCAAAGTGTATGTTACTGGATTGTCTGGTGCAAACGTTACGTTGAGCGGTACGCCGCACTCTTCATATTCAGTACGGATATGGTATAAGATCAACACTGACCAACCTATATATAGCTACACAATTCCGCCGAAGGTTGTCTCTGCTGCGATGATGGAGAAAATGGCTGACCTCATACTTACCGAAGATGAAGTTGGTTCAAAAGTTCAGGGCTGGGATGCACAACTAGATGATCTTGCTGACCTAGCTTTCACTGACGGAAACATGATCGTTGGTAATGGTTCTAACTGGATTGTTGAAAGTGGAGCAACATTAAGAACTACACTAGGTCTTGGACTTAGTTCAGTCCCAGACTTTGCAGGATTAAATCTTTCAGGACTAACAGCTTCACAAATTGTAGTTACAGACGCTAGCAAGAATTTAGCAACGATTTCTTTAGATAGCTTCATCCCCTACACAGGCGCAGTTAGTAATGTTGATTTAGGATCAAAGAATTTCACAACAACAGGAATATCAAATCTTGGCTACATATACGGGACTTGGATAGGCGATATAATCGGTGCTGCCAAAGGTGGAACGGGAACAGGTGAATTAACCCAATATTCTTTGCCAATTATCGGCGTTGGCGGCACACACACACAAGACAATGATAAATTATGCTTTAACACCGCAACTTTTGGCTTAGTTATAGGTGCTGATTTTAATAATAGTAACATGATTGTTGGTGGTGTTGCTTTAAGCGCAGGCATTTCATCACACCAAGAAGGCACTAGAATTGGAATGCAAGCTAGGCAATATTCTAATGTTTCGGCAGAAGGCGCAAACTTATATTTAGGAAGAGCTAAGGGAACTCTAGCCGCACCAAACGATGTGACGACAGGTAATGTTTTGGGTCGAGTTGTTGCTGCTGGTTACGATGGCACTGATTACGAAAATGGTGCGTACATAGAATTTGGAGTAGATGGCACTCCTACGGCTGGCAATATGCCAACTTATATGAGTTTTGGAAATTACAATATCGGAGAAATTCTAAAGTTGAGTGATACAGGAGTATCTACTTTTGAAGGTGATGTTGAAATTAGCGGATTAACAGCCGATGAGTTAGTAGCAACGGATGGTGCAGGAATATTGCAATCTTTGCCAGTTTTGACTTATCCATCATTAGCACAGATAGCGCACGTAAAAGGTGTAACAAGTGCAATTCAGGCGCAATTAGATGGCAAACAATCAGTATTTTCATTAACCGCCAATGAATTAGTAGCTGCAAACGGAGCAGGAGTTTTACAATCTTTATCTCTCGCAACTTATCCATCATTAGCACAGATAGCGCATGTAAAAGGTGTAACAAGTGCAATTCAGACTCAATTAGATAGCAAACAATCAGTGTTTTCATTAACCCCTAATGAATTAGTAGCTGCAAACGGATCAGGAGTTTTACAATCTTTATCTCTCGCAACTTATCCAAATGTTACAGAACTAGCTTACGTAAGAGGGGTATCAAGTGCAATTCAGACTCAATTAAACGCAAAACAAGCAATTTTAACATTTGGAATTGGAATTAATAATGCAGTAAAAGTTGCGACATCTAATATCAACAATGGTGAGTATGCTAGATTCACATCCCAAGGGCTTGAAAGCCGAACCCCTTTGGAAGTGAAGTATGAGCTAGGTTTAAATAATGTTCAAAATACAGCATTAAGCGGTTGGGCTGGAAGTAGCAGTATAACAACAGTTGGGACATTATCTAGCTTAAAAATAGGTTCAACTGGTGTTACGATTTCCTCATTTCAACACGGCAAAGCAGATATTGGAGGCGGCAGTTCTGGCGTGAATGTCTATACCATTAATTTCCCCAATACATTTTCAACCGTTCCACGGGTTAGGGCAGAGGTTGTAACTCAACCAGGGACGACATACCAAAATGTTTTTGCATCAACTATAAAAGAAACCACAGTAAGCGGCTTTAAAATAAATGTTTATCGTGTTGATTCCCTCGGTGCATCTTGGGGTCAGTTATTAGATGTACACTGGGAAGCAATAGAGGGATAAAATAATTTTAACAATTTAATAACAATTTAACAAACAAAACAATGGGAATAGTAGTACAAATTACAGATAGCAGATCGCCAGATTCTGCGCCAATTTATTACAATAACGCATATTGCGTATCTGAACCTTTTTTATCAAAGAGAGGTGAGAGAATGGAAACAAAATTGCGGTTTTATGCTAATATTGCAGCTTATAAAGATAAAAAACCGCAAATTCTACAAGATTTGAATTGTTATGTTGACGAAGGACATTCTCTTTTTGACTTATTTTTTGCAAATCCAGTTCTGAATCAATTAAATAAATCTTTAGCAATTCAAGATTATGAAATATTAAAAACTTTTGATGGAGTTGGATCAGTCAATGGGGTTGGTGGCAACCTGATAATTGTTGAAGTAGTAAACGGTAAAAAGTTAGTTGCTGATTATTCAGCGACGGTTGGCATTGATTTTACTTCAGCCGTTTCCTCATTTTCTCAAGCGGAAATTGATGCGGCGGCAATTGATGGCTTGGTAAATCCTGCCGAAGGGTATAGGATTTTAAATAAAGGTACTGAAGTATTTATGATTTTCACGAGCGGGGCATTTGTAAATGAATAATTTTACAATTCGGCACAGATCATTTATAAATTAATAAAGTTAATCAACTAAGAAAAAAACATGATAAAAATAAAATTAAGCGATGTTGTCAACGCACTTGAGCCAGTAGATAGACCTGATTTAAGCCCTATCGGTGCGCTATCTGCAAAAGATATGGGCGCAAAAACAGCGTTTAAAATCAGCAAAATTATCAAAGCTTTAAAAAACGAATATGATATTTATTCGCCTCTGCGCCAATCACTGATAAAAAAATATGGCAAGGAAAATAAAGATGGAAGATTTGACATAGCCAAAGAAGATACTCTTGCGTATTTCAAAGAGCATAGCGAACTTGTAGCTCAGGAAGTCGAATTGAATATTCAGCAAATAAGCATTGCAGAAATAGAAGATATAATTTTCACACCGCAACACATGCTATATGTTGGCTTTCTGATAGAAGATGAAGAGCCAGAATGTGAATTGGTTGAAGAAGAAAAGCCAGTCAAGCCTAAGGGATAAATGTGGAACCCCTATTTTCTATTGATCTCATTACTGTTTGTATTACTATTTTTAGTGGCATTTTCTTTGCAGTCATAAGCTGGACGTTCAGAAATTCGATTGTCACTATCAATAAATCAATTCAAGCCTCTGCTCTCCTTACAAGCGTAGCAATCGCAGAGAAAGCAGCAGATATCAAAGAATTAAAAGGTGAGCTGAAAGAGCAGCAAAGGGCGTTGTCTAGAGTAAAAGAAACATATGCATCTTCAGAAGCACTGAAAGAACTAAAAAGAGACTTGAAAGAGCAAATAAGTAAAGAAACACGCTCAATATTAGAAAAACTTGATCTTTATTTAACTATCAAGAAGGAGTGCTAGCTTTTTTAATCTGTGCAGATAAAGCCTCGCCAACATTACAGCGTTTATTTCTGATATCAATTTTTCAGACTCGTTCATTCTGAAACCATTATGTGCTATAACGGCAGTTCGGGCATATATAAATTCCAGCATTTCATTTGCAAATAAACTTTACTATTTCATAATGAGTTTTAGCACATATTTATTTATAAGTTAACATGAACTTTAGCACAAAACAAAGAATAATTAGAATTGGTAAAAAACTATTCAAAATCTTTTATAAGCTCGGCATGACTACTGCCGCAGTCACAGCCGCAACTAATCCTATTTCTGCGGCTATTGCAGGAATTGGGCTAGCTGCCTCAGCACTTTCAAGTTCTGTGAAGGACAGAAATTTAGGAAAGTTAGCTCCACTTATCAATGCTTTGGCAATTAATATTGATAAAGCGGAGAACTCAGATCGAAAGAACTTCTAAAGATGCACAAATACACTGAAACTCTTACAATAAAGAGGTTTATCAATGCTGATAAAGGCACGGTTGGCACTGTTCATGATGAAAACGGTGGCTGTCTTGGATACTCTATAGAGTGCCCTTGGTTTAATAATCAACGTGGCATGTCATGTATTCCAGAGGGTTTATACAGATGTATTGCTGATAAAACGGGCAAATATCAATATTGGAAACTGCTTAAAGTTGATGATCGAGATAATATTGAAATCCATGTAGCTAACAGACCTAGCGAGCTAAACGGCTGTATAGCTTTCGGCAATGGTTGGGGCAATCTGAATAATGAGCTGGCGGTTTTCAATTCAAAGAAAACCCTTGATTGGCTACAAGAAAAAATCTTACCCGATGAATTTAATTTGCGGATTGTTCGGGCTTAGAGGTTCGGAGGTTTACGAACTGTCGAGTATTCCTCGGTAGTTCGCACTGCATAAAGCTATATGCAGGAAGGCACGGTTTCTTGTGCATGACTTTATACAGCAACTATGTGTTCCAAATAACTTTTATATCTTTTGCCTCTTCTTTTATCATCACACTTAATTTCTCCATTTTCTCATTAGAAAAAGGAGCATCTTGTAATTTCGTAAAATAGTATTTTAATATTTTATATTCCCTATAATCATCATCGTTTAAAACATTTACTTTTGGCACCTCAAAAGTAACATTATTACATTTGGAGTGCTCAGGTAGTTCTGATATAGCTAAATATGCCGCATTGACAGTACCTTGAAATTCGTCTATCCGACTCATAAGAGCTGAATACGCAAAATAAGGCACTCTCCTAACCACGTTAGTAATCGCCTCTTCTTGCATCTCTAACATTTCTCCAATCTCGCCATCTATCCTGTTCATCATTTTATTCTAGATACGTTAATAATAGGTATAATGGTATAGTGACCTTGTACTTATCCTATACCTAGTTTTTATACTAAAATAGATTTTGTTTCGGATTCCAAACAAAGAAATTTGTTCTTTGCAAAGTCCCGCCAACGCTGAATTGTTCCGTGGTAAGCTATAGCTAAATCGAATTTCATTTCTTTTTGTTTTTGCTGTAAATACTTGCTATGTTTTAATTTCTTTAATTGAAAATTAAACTGTTCATCAGTCATATTCAGCAAGCGTTTTGGTTTAAAGCAATATATATTGACTTGTCTTGTTGTTGGCTGCCAGTCTCTATTATCTTCTCTATATATAAAATCTCTAAATTCAGACCCCGCTTCTTCACTTGAAAAATGCTCAAAACTAAAGGCTTCGTCATAATGATCTTTATCAAGATAAACTGTTATTCTTTCAATTTCAGTTAAATCATATTTATCCATCTGGATAGAACTGATAAAGTCTTCGCTCTTACCATCAATTACATTATAAATTTTATTCCATAATGATTCTGGTATTTCTTCTAAGCACTTTATATTTTCTATAGGTAAATCGTCCATAATCATTCCTTCAGTTAATTAATAATCCTCATCGCTCCCCGTTTTCTGCGGTTCATTGCAGGTTTTAGACATTTCAAACCGTTTCTAGACATTATTTAGACTTTATCACTATCGGGATAAGTTCCTATATTGTATTTATCTTCCATAAAATATTCTACAGAACAGCCAAAGAACTTCGCAATAGCATAAACGATTTTAGCTGAGGGATTAGCACTCACTTTATTTTCCAGTTGACAAATATAGCTTACGCTCGTGCCTATAGCACTAGCTAGCTGTTTCAAGGTTAATTTGTGTAGCTTACGCTGGTGTCTGATTTTCTTAGAAAACATACTTTTCATTTTTTACCGTCCTTGGCAGTTGTAAAGTAATTCTTTACAACTGAATTTTTCTCTAACTCCCCTTCTTCTAAGGCAGAAATGGCACTTATTATTGCTGTTATAGAATAAACCACAAAAAAGATCCTCATCGAAGTAGGGTTCATTGTTAATATTTCCCAAAAGATGAAGCATAGCAACACATAAACAGCCAAACACATCAGCGACGAAAACAATAGTGATAATAAAACCCCTATTATAAATAATTGTAGTTTGTTTTTTTTACTCATAATTTATTCTTGATTATATTTTTTCTTTAATTTTGAAAGCTCTGATTTATATTTCTTTAATTCTTCCTTTTCTTTTGATCTATCAATTTTAGGAAGCGGCATCCAGTGCGTTGGTTTGTCCTTAAACCCGTGGAGATAGGCTGTGGCGCGAGCTTTATAATTAGCTTCATCGAAATTTTCACCTCCATCAGATTTATCAATGTGCATAGACCACATAAAAACAGCCGTCCTACCAGTTGTATAGCCAGCTTTATACACAGCTCCGCCTATATGAGCTAAGAAGGTTGTGCCGTCCTTTGGAGCACTGTCAATTGATCGCCATTCACTCATAATTCTCCTCACATTGATTTATCATTAATTATTATTAGCCCACACGCAAAATATAAATATTACTAAAGAAAGCTCTATCATGATTACCTTATTCCCTCGATTTCGAGGGAGTTAGATTTTAGTAAATTTTAATATTTTCGCTATAAATAGCTTTATGCGTCTTTTCCAGCTTGGGGAGCCAATCCAAGCATTAGCACTGCAATATACCCTGGAATAGTTTTTTACAAACTTACTTTCATTAGTATAAAACGATACGCTAGGAGTTACTCGTTTTGATTTGAAGTTTGTTTTTTTAGTCATATAGCCCTATTATTTATTATTAACTTATCTTTCAGACTTTTAGTGTAAAGCGTAACATTTTTTCAATCAAAAAGTCTGAAAGAGTCATGTCTGCAAAGAATGGTGTCACGCCTGATAAGCGTGAGGTCGGTGGTTCAAATCCACCTGAGCCCACCATTTTTATTTTACTATAGTAAAAATTTCTAGCAATTTTACTAATATATCCTACTTTTGACTTCTCGCTAATTTCTTAGGCACAAAATCATGAAAAGGAGTCTCGCAATTATTCTTACATTATTTACCTTAACCTCTTGTGTAGAATCGGTCATCGGCTCAGTCGTTGTTGGCGGGGTGCTGGTAGCTCGGCAGAAATCTATCAAAGACAGTTTTAAAGATACCAAAACAGAGATAAAAATCAAACGTCAGTTTGCTGATAAACAATATACCAATTTATTCTCTGATATTAAAATCAATGTTAATGAAGGTCGTGTTTTGTTAACTGGTCGGGTAAAGGAAAAAGCAGTAGCAATTAAAGCTATCAAACTTACTTGGCAGGTACTTGGAATCAAAGAAGTTATTAATGAAATCAATGTCACACAGGAAGAATCTCACAAAGTCAGGGATGCTTTGCTTGCAACCCAAGTAAAAAGTAGATTGTTGCTTAATAAAAATGTCAGTGCTTTTAATTTTAACGTTGAAGTAAATGATGGCACGGTTTACCTGCTTGGTGCTGCTAAAGATCGTCGTGAATTACGCAATGCGGCAAAGATCGCCAGCCAAGTAAAAGGCGTTAAAAAAGTCATATCGCACGTAAAATCTCGCTAATGTTTAAATCATACATGGATGAAGCCTTGCTTTTAGCAAAGCAGGCAGTCGTCGCAGATGAAGTCCCTGTTGGGGCTATAATTGTCGATCCGCAGACCAATAAAATCATTGCCACAGCGCATAATCAAACCGAACAACTGAAAGACCCAACCGCACATGCAGAGATTTTGGCAATTCGTGAAGCTTGCAGAATTCTCGACAGCAATAAAATCCCCGAACTTGATCTATATGTTACATTAGAGCCATGTGCTATGTGTGCATCTGCAATTGCAAATGCGCGGATTAAACGGTTATATTTTGGCGCGTATGATTCTAAATCTGGTGCTGTTGAAAATGGAGCACGAATTTTTGACTCCTCTTCCTGCCACCATCAACCCGAAATCTATGGCGGCATAGCCGAAGAGCAATGTGGCGCTTTGCTAAAAGAGTTCTTTGCGGGAAAGCGTTAAAACCGTGCCATAAGTTTAGCGTAGATCTCGCTAGATTTGTTGCGGTTGCGGAGGGTGTCGATGTTGCGTTCGCCAGTGAGAGTTTCAAAATTATAGAGTTGATAGCCAAGGCTGAGCCCGTATCTTTTGTAGGAGCGAGTTGCTTCGAGATTCCATGATTCTTTAGTGGTTTTCTCATTGATGATATAGTTTGCACTAAGGTTGGCGAGTTTGAAACTTTGGCTTATACCAATTTTATATTCTTTATAATCTGTTTTGCCGCTATAAATCGACTCATAGCCGAGTTTAAGGAAGGTTTTTGCTGAGAATTTATAATCAGTCTGGATGTTCAGCGATGGGCCATTAACATTATAATAATTATAGAAATCAGGCATGCGAAAGCCAAAAAATCTAATTGGTTTAAAGTTGCGTTGTCCAGTGCGGATATATTCAGGCATGTTGTATAAATATGACCAAGTTGTTCCGGAAATTAGAAAAGCATTAAATTGATTGCGTGCCAAAGATTTGTCGGAAAAATTATAGCCTAAATCACGCCATTCATTAATCATTTGCGCGCGATCACCAGCCAGATTTCTTGTTGCAGGATTAGAGCTCGAGCCAGCTAAGTAAGGTATGATGCTATCATCATATAGAAAATATGAAAGGCTGTTATTGCTATAACTAAAGAAGCTTGCCATATCAACATTATCCGTAAGGGACATGCGATTAGCAAGGTTAGCTGCTAAATTAGTTTGTTGGTTTATGCCTGCTGCAGCTTCAATTAATCTCTGCTGGGGCGTATCAAACAATGAATGCGTAAACAATGTTTCGGGCGTGGAATTATTCCATGTGGTGCTGCCAGTGCGGTTCCCGTTGGCAAATAAATTTATTGCAAAGGAGTAGGGGTTGTCGCCATGGCGAGCATATTCAGGGTTAAAGCCAGAATCATAACCAAACGCCGCTGCGCGAGTGCGATGTGCAAATTCATGTACGGTAATAACGCCTGTATTGGTAATGGTGGTGTGTGGGTTTAGTAAGATAAAGTCGGAAGTATCAAGCAAGAGTCCGTTTAATAGTAGAAAGCCTCGGCGGAATTTGCGCCAATTATCATTCATCTTCTCGTCCGCTTCAGCTTGGTAAAGCTTTTCCATCCAGCCATATGAGGTTACCAAAAAGCTGTCAAAATTTTCATAATAGTTTGCTAGAGATCTTGGCGAAGGTAAATTATCGTTAGTGCCAGTATCATAATTATAACTAGTTGGAAGTAATTCAGCAAATGGTGTGGCGGCAAGGTTAGGTTCTGTTGCTTTTAAGGGAGATCGGGAGATAATCAGCAATAAAAGAAATATGGTGAAGAGATAGTGCATATCTGATGATATTTTATTGCTTGCAAAGAAGAGCTTAATATATAGAATGTCGCGCATTATATGCAACTTACTGCTATGAGTTTATTGACCAGTTAGTAACCTCGTAGTAACTAGATAGAGTAAGGGGTGAAGCAATCTGAGGTGTTGCAAATTATTAAAAGAGTATTTTAGATAAAACAAATGGAAGCATTTCTACAAGAATATTTTTCAATTATTGTTTTTTTTGCGATTGCCTTATTCGTTTCGATTTTCCTACTGTTAATTCCGTTCGTTATTTCCCCTAAAAAACCATATGGTGAGAAGCTCTCAGTCTATGAGTGTGGCTTTGAGCCTTTTGGTGATTCGCGTGGTCGTTTTGACATACGCTTTTATCTGGTAGGGATTCTTTTTATTATTTTTGATCTTGAAGTAGCCTTCTTATTCCCTTGGGCAATAACACTTGGAAAGATTGGTTTGCTAGGCTTTTGGTCGATGATGGGCTTTTTACTTACTTTAACTATAGGCTTTATTTATGAATGGAAAAAAGGCGCGTTAGAATGGGAGTAGGAAAAATGACTTTTACTAAAACATCATTGCAAAATCAAGACGAGATTCTGAAGCAAGCTATGAGCAAAGTGAGCGATAAGGGTTTTGTTACCGCAAAGCTAGACGATTTAGCAAATTGGGCAAGGAGTGGCTCATTATGGCCGATGACTTTTGGTCTGGCATGTTGTGCAGTAGAGATGATGCATACTGCCGCAGCTCGTTACGATATGGATCGGATGGGTTTGGTTTTTCGTCCTTCGCCACGTCAGTCAGATGTTATGATTGTTGCTGGTACATTAACCAATAAAATGGCAGGAGCGCTGCGTAAAGTATATGATCAAATGCCTGAGCCACGCTGGGTTATATCAATGGGCTCATGTGCAAATGGTGGCGGCTATTATCATTATTCATATGCTGTTGTGCGCGGTTGTGACCGCATTGTGCCAGTTGATGTTTACGTGCCGGGTTGCCCACCAACGGCTGAGGCTTTGCTTTATGGCGTATTGCAATTACAGAAAAAAATCAGAAGAACAGGGGTGTTAAAACGTTGAGTTTAGAATCGTTACAACAATATATTGCTAAAGAAACACGTTTTCGCCTCAAGGTAGAATTGCATGAAGGCGAGCTGACAATTTTTACAGAGCCGAACTATATCGCAGCATTGCTACATTTTTTGCGGGATGATCGTAACTGCCTTTTTGCGCAGCTATTGGATGTATGCGGTGCTGATTATCCTGAGCGTGAGAAGCGTTTCGAAGTAATTTATCATTTACTGAGTATCGCCAAAAACCAAAGGGTGCGGGTTAAAGTTGCAGTAGGTGAAGATGAACAAGTGCCAACAGCGGAAGGTGTTTTCTCCACAGCCAATTGGTTTGAAAGAGAGGCGTTTGATATGTACGGTATTGAGTTTAAAGATAGTAAAGATCTACGCCGCATATTAACTGATTATGGTTTTGAAGGGCACCCTTTGCGTAAAGATTTTCCTTTAAGTGGTCATGTTGAAGTGCGTTATGATATTGAACAAGAAAAGGTTGTTTACGAGCCTGTAAAGCTTGACCAGGAATATCGTAATTTTGATTTTCTGAGCCCATGGGAAGGCACGGATTATAATCTGCCCGTAGAAAAAATTGAGGGAGATAATGGTTGAAGAAAAAGTTAAAAAAAATATAGAAAATATCACGCTAAATTTTGGCCCGCAACACCCTGCGGCACATGGTGTGTTGCGTCTTATTTTAGAGCTTGACGGTGAGATAATTGAGCGCGCTGATCCACATATTGGTCTTCTTCATCGTGGGACAGAGAAGCTCATAGAGCATAAAACCTACATGCAGGCTTTGCCATATTTTGATCGTCTGGATTATGTTTCGCCAATGTGTCAGGAGCACGCATTCACCTTAGCTACGGAGAAACTACTTAAATGTGAAGTGCCGTTGCGCGCGCAATATATTCGCGTAATGTTTTCTGAAATCACCAGAATTCTTAACCATATTCTAAATATCACAACGCAAGCACTCGATGTTGGTGCGATGACACCTTTCCTTTGGCTTTTTGAAGAAAGAGAAAAGATGATGCAATTTTACGAGCGTGCATCAGGTGCGAGGTTGCACGCAAATTACATTAGGGCTGGCGGTGTTGCGCAAGATTTGCCCGCTGGTTTGTTAGAAGATATCTATAAATACTTTGCTGATTTTGGTAAATATATTGACGATATGGAAGTGTTGCTTACTGAAAACCGCATATTCAAACAAAGGCTAGTTGATATTGGTACGGTAAGTAAGGCAGAAGCGTTAGATTGGGGTTTTACTGGCCCAATGCTTAGAGCTTCGGGGATCGCTTGGGATTTGCGTCAAACCGAACCATATGAAATTTACGATAAGTTAGATTTTGAAATTCCTGTTGGAAAGCATGGTGATTGTTATGATCGCTATTTAGTCCGTGTTGCTGAAATGCGCCAATCAATCAAAATGATTCGCCAATGTTGTGAGGATATGCCTGAAGGAATTGTTAAAATTGACAATAATAAAATTTCGCCGCCAAGCCGTAAAAGCATGAAAAATTCGATGGAAGCGATGATTCATCACTTTAAATTATATAGTGAGGGATATCATGTGCCAAAGGGCGAGACTTATCAAAAAGTTGAAGCGCCGAAAGGTGAGTTTGGGGTTTATTTAGTTGCAGATGGAACAAACAAACCATATAGGTGCCATATAAGAGCGCCGGGTTTTGCACATTTGCAAGCTTTGGAATTTATGTCAAAAGGTCATATGATTGCGGATGTCGTGGCGATTATTGGTTCGATGGACGTTGTATTTGGAGAGATAGATAGATAAAAATTATGGGAGAGACAAAATTTACATTTAATAGCGAGAATAAAAAATTAGCTAAAGCAGCTGTGGCCAATTACCCAAAAGGCAGGCAGAAAAGCGCAGTGATGGCTTTGCTAGATTTAGCACAAAGGCAGAATGCAGGCTGGCTTTCACGTGAAGTGATGGACTATATAGCTGAATATTTAGAGATGGCGCCAATTAGGGTTTATGAAGTGGCGAGTTTTTATACAATGTATAATTTAAAACCTGTCGGTAAATTCCTAGTTCAGGTTTGTACAACAACTCCTTGTGCTCTACGTGGGGCAGAGGAAATTCTCAAAGCCTGTAAAACGCAATTAGGCGTCGAGCTGGATGAAATGACGGCAGATGAATTTTTTACTATCAAGGAGGTTGAATGTTTAGGAGCCTGTGTAAATGCGCCAGTTGTGCAGATCAATGATGATTATTACGAAGATTTAGCGCCAGCTCGGATTAAGGAAATTTTAACTTTGTTAAAAGATGGCAGAAAGGTAAAATCTGGTTCACAAATTGACCGCAAATCTTCAGAACCATTTGAGGGAGAACTATAATGCTGCAAGCAAAAGATAGAATATTTACAAACCTATATGGCTTTGAAGCAACGACCCTCAAAGCTTCACAAAAACGTGGTGATTGGTCTAATACAGAAGATATTGTCAAAAAAGGCAATGAGTGGATCATTGAAAATGTCAAGGCATCTGGGCTCAGGGGGCGTGGTGGCGCAGGCTTCTCGACAGGAATGAAATGGTCGTTCATGCCAAAAAATTCTGACAAGCCAAGTTACTTAGTCGTCAATGCTGATGAGTCTGAACCAGGTACATGTAAGGATCGTGACATTATCCGTCATGAGCCACATAAAATTATTGAAGGGGCTTTAATTGCAGCAAGAGCAATTGGCGCACATCGTTGTTATATCTATATTCGTGGTGAATTTGTGCGTGAAGCGCAGATTTTAAATAAAGCAATTGAAGAAGCTTACGCAGCAGGTTTTCTCGGTAAAAATGCTTGTAAAGGCGGTTGGGATTTTGATATTTCAGTACATCGTGGTGCGGGCGCTTATATTTGTGGTGAAGAAACTGCAATGTTAGAGAGTATTGAAGGCAATAAGGGGATGCCACGTTTAAAACCTCCTTTTCCTGCAATGGCTGGTCTTTATGGCTGCCCGACTACGGTGAATAATGTTGAGTCTATTGCTGTTGTGCCGACGATTTTACGTCGTGGAGCAGATTGGTTCGCAAAATTAGGCAAGCCAAATAATAGTGGCACAAAGGTGTTTTGTATTTCTGGTCATGTTGAAAAACCATGTAATGTGGAAGAAGAGATGGGTATTCCGCTAAAAACCTTAATTGAAAAACATGCAGGAGGTGTAATTGGTGGTTGGGATAATTTATTAGCAATAATTCCGGGTGGTTCATCTGTACCATTGATACCAAAACATATTTGTGATGATGTTGATATGGATTTTGACTCGTTGCGTGGTGTGCAATCAGGTCTGGGAACAGCAGGGGTGATTGTCATGAATAAATCAACTGATATTGTCAAAGCAATATCACGCTTGTCACAATTCTATAAACATGAATCTTGTGGGCAGTGTACGCCTTGTCGTGAAGGGACTGGTTGGTTGATGCGGGCTATGCAGCGTATGGAAAAGGGCGATGCTGACCTTAGTGAAATAGATGGTTTACATGATTTAACTAAGCAGATAGAAGGGCATACAATTTGTGCATTAGGTGATGCAGCAGCATGGCCAGTACAAGGTTTAATTAGGCATTTTAGACCAGAGCTGGAAAGACGAATAGCCAGCTTTTCACAGAAGAGATAGAAAAAATAATATGAGCAAAGATAAAATCGAGATTACTATTAACGACAAGAAAGTCGAAGTTGAGCAGGGTATCACTTTGATTCAAGCTTGCGAAACTGCTGGTGTGGAGATTCCACGTTTTTGTTACCATGACCGTTTATCCATCGCAGGAAATTGCCGTATGTGTTTGGTTGAAGTTGTCGGTGGGCCACCAAAGCCAGTCGCATCTTGCGCAATGAATGTTGCAGCAGGAATGCAAGTTAAGACTGATTCGCCAATGGTCAAAAAAGCACGTGAAGGTGTGATGGAATTTTTATTGGCTAATCATCCGCTAGATTGTCCGATTTGTGATCAAGGCGGTGAGTGTGATTTGCAAGATCAAGCAATGACCTATGGGCGTGATAAAAGTCGCTTTACTGAAAATAAGCGGGCAGTAAAAGAGAAAAACTTTGGTCCATTAATTAAAACCCAAATGACCAGATGTATTCACTGTACACGATGTGTCCGTTTTGCAACGGAGATTGCAGGAGTTGAAGAAATCGGAGCTATCGGGCGAGGCGAGACAATGGAAATTGCTACTTATGTAGAAAAATCAATCAGCTCAGAATTATCTGGCAACATGATTGATCTTTGCCCAGTTGGCGCATTGACAGCAAAGCCACATGCTTTTAAATTTCGTCCTTGGGAATTAAATAAAACTGAGTCGATTGATGTGTTAGATGCCGTTGGTAGCAATATTCGAATTGATTCACGCGGGATGGAAGTTATGCGTATCCTGCCACGTTTGAATGAAGAGATTAACGAAGAATGGATTGATGATAAAGCTAGATTTGCTTGCGATGGTTTAAAGTCGCAAAGGTTAGATAAGCCATATCTAAAAGTTGATGGTCGTTTGCAGACAGTTTCAATGCAAGAGGCTCTTGATGCGCTGTCTAACAAATTCAATGAAATTGAAGGAGATAAAGCAAAAAAAATTGCTGCACTTGCTGGTAATTTAGCAGATGTTGAAGCAGTTTTTGCGCTGAAAACTCTAATGCAAAAAATTGGTTCCGCTCATATGGATTGCCGCCCTGAAGGTTCGATCATTGATAGTAAGAATCGTAGTTCATATATTTTTAATACATCAATTGCAGGGATTGAAGAGTCCGATCTTTGTTTGCTAATCGGGACAAACCCACGGTTAGAGGCGGCAATTTTAAATGCAAGGTTACGTAAGAGATATTTAAAAGGTGGCTTTACTATTGCAAATATTGGCAAGGCAAATGACCTAACTTACAAGGTTGAGGAATTAGGTAATAATTTACAAATCATCAGTGAGATTGCCAGTGGAAAACATGAATTTGCCAAGAAGTTGAAATCTGCTAAAAAGCCAATGATAGTTATTGGCGAAAAGGTTTTCTCAAGGGAAGATGCGCTAGCTATTGCCGAAGAAGTTAATAATATTATTATAAAATATAACATTACTAGCAAAGACTGGAATGGTTATAATTTATTACACAATGCGGCTGGTAGAGTTGGTGCTTTGGATGTCGGCTTTACTCCAGCCTCTAAAGGTAAGGATACAAAAGCCATTATAGCGGATAGTAAAAACGGAAAAATAGAACTATTATTTTTACTTTCAGCGGATGATAATTTTGCTCTGGCGGCAAGCAACAAAGCCTTTACAGTTTATATTGGTTCACATGGCGACATCGGTGCGCATCACGCAGATTTGATTTTGCCAAGTGCTGCCTACACAGAAAAAGATGTAACATATGTTAATATTGAAGGGTGTGTACAAAAAACCAGTAAGGCGATTGAGCCATTAGGGGAGGCAAAAGCTGATTGGCAAGTAATTAAAGAGATTGCAGAAATTTTAGAGATTGATTTAGGCTTTAAGAAACGCCATGAGCTAGACGAAGAATTGCTAAAACAATATCCAAACTTTGCTAATCTTAACCGTTTATCAAATGAAAAATGGGTGGACTTAAAAGGAAAAAAAGGCAAAATTGCAGCGCAAAAATTGACTAATAATATTAATAATTTCTATATGACTGACCCAATTAGCAGGGCGTCACAGACTATGGCGAAATGTAGTGATGCAGCATAATTAAAAAACAAAAATGGAAGAATTTTTTACAGCAGAAATATTAAGTTTTTTAGGTATCATCGGCAATATATTGTTGATTGTAATGCCGTTGATTATTTGCGTCGCATTTTTAACATTTGTGGAGCGTAAAATTATCGGTGCCATGCAATTACGTAAAGGGCCAAATGTCGTTGGACTTTTTGGCTTGTTGCAGCCTATGGCGGATGGTGTGAAGCTTATGTTTAAAGAGGCGATTTTACCTAATAAGGCAGATAAAGTCGTGTTCCTCTTAGCGCCAGTTGTTACTTATACTTTAGCTTTAATTGGTTGGGCGGTTATTCCTTTTAGTGAGACATTTGTCATTGCGAATTTAAATGTAGGGATTCTCTATATTTTAGCGATTTCTTCGCTTGGCGTTTATGGCGTGATTATGGCAGGTTGGGCAAGTAATTCCAAATATGCATTTTTAGGTGCTATACGTTCTGCAGCGCAAATGATTTCCTACGAAGTTTCAATTGGTTTTATATTAATTACAGTTTTGCTAAATGTTGGCTCGCTGAATTTAAGCGATATTGTTTTAGCGCAAAAAGACATGTGGTTTATACTGCCTCTTTTCCCTATGTTTGTGATATTCCTCATCTCTGCTTTAGCAGAAACAAATCGTCACCCATTTGATTTGCCAGAAGCGGAAGCGGAGCTTGTAGCTGGTTATAATGTTGAATATTCATCAATGCCTTTTGCATTGTTTTTCTTAGGAGAATATGCAAATATGATTTTGATGAGTGCGCTAACAGCAATTCTTTTCCTTGGTGGGTGGCTGCCATTTTTTGAAAATGAATTTACTCTCGCAATTCCGCCATTTATTTGGCTGATTTCAAAAATTTGTTTAATTTTGTTTATATTTATTTGGGTTCGCGCGAGTTTCCCACGTTATCGTTATGATCAATTGATGCGTTTAGGCTGGAAAGTATTCCTGCCAATTTCGCTCGCTTGGGTTGTTTTAACCGCAAGTTACTTAGTATATTTTGATAAATTACCTGCATGAAAATGAGAAATTTAATTAGAAGCATATTGTTACTGGAGTTGCTTGGCGGCATGTTGCTAACGCTTAAATATATGTTCAAGAAAAAAGTAACGATTAATTATCCTTTTGAAAAAGGGCCAATTAGTAGTCGTTTCCGTGGTGAGCATGCTCTTCGCCGTTATCCAAATGGAGAAGAAAGGTGCATTGCCTGTAAATTATGTGAATCGGTTTGCCCAGCGCAAGCAATCACAATTGAATCAGAAGAGCGTGAAGACGGAGCACGTAAAGCTACGCGCTATGATATTGATATGACAAAATGTATTTATTGTGGTCTGTGCCAAGAAGCTTGTCCGGTTGATGCAATTGTTGAAGGGCCAAACTTTGAATTTGCAACTGAAACACGTGAAGAGCTGTTTTATAATAAAGAAAAACTACTCGATAATGGCGATAGGTGGGAGCATATCCTTTCTAAAAATATTGAAGAAGACGCAACTTACAGATAAAAAAGAATCATGACAATTCAGCTAAGTTTATTTTACATATTTGCGACGATTTTAATTGTCTCAGCTTTGAAGGTTATCACAGCTAAAAACCCCGTGCATTCAGTATTATTCTTAATTCTAGCATTCTTTAATGCAGCGTCTTTATTGGTTATGCAGGGAGCTGAGTTTTTGGCGATGATCTTGGTGATTGTCTATGTTGGAGCTGTCGCGATTTTATTCCTTTTCGTGGTTATGATGCTTAACGTAAATTTTGTTAAGATGTATGAGAAATTTTCAAGCTATTTGCCGTTAGGCTTGATAATCGCTGCAATATTATTTTTAGAAATTTATTTAGCGCTGAAATTTTCATTAGTGAATTATAGTAGCAAAGTTGCCGTTAACCCTCTGCACTTTGCCGAGTTAGATAATACCAAATCAATTGGCATGGTTTTATACACTGACTTTATTTATCCGTTCCAACTCTCTGGGGTGATTTTATTAGTCGCGATGATTGGGGCGATTATTCTTACGCATAGAAAACGTAAAGGAGTGAGAAAACAAAACATTAGTGAGCAAGTAAACCGTGATAGTAAAGCGTCTATTACCTTAGTAAAACTTAACCCAAATAATCAAGAATAATATGCCTGATATTTCACATTACCTCATTCTTTCAGCCTTGTTATTTACAATCGGTATTTGCGGTGTGTTTTTAAACAGGAAAAATATCATTATAATTTTAATGTCGATAGAGCTAATGCTACTTGCTGTAAATATTAACTTTATCAGTTTCTCGGTTTTTTTAAATGATCTAGTCGGACAAGTTTTTGCGATGTTTATTTTAACAGTTGCTGCTGCTGAAGCCGCAATTGGTTTAGCCATATTAATCGTCTTCTTTAGAAATAATGGCGATATTGAGATTGAGCACGTAAATAGGATGAGAGGATGAATTTAGTTTATACCGTTGTTTTCTTACCATTAATTGCAGCCTTTATTAGCGGCATATTTTCTTGTACAAAGAATAAGAAAGTTCTGCATATTGTTAGCTCAACCTTGCTAGTTATCTCGGCGGTTTCTGCTGCCATAGTATTCCATGATGTGATTTTTGAACATATAACCTATCAAGGCACATTATTCCGCTGGATATATTCAGGGAACTTTTTTAGTGAGTGGGCAATAAGAGTTGATAGCCTAACTGCTGTAATGTTTGTCGTGGTGACAACAGTTTCAGCCGTTGTGCATATTTATTCAGTTGGCTATATGCATGAAGATCCGAAGCTTAACCGCTTCATGGCGTATCTTTCGCTCTTTACCTTTTTCATGCTATTATTAGTTTCGGCGGAGAATTTAATTCAGCTTTTTGTTGGCTGGGAAGGTGTGGGGCTTTGTTCATATTTGCTTATTGGTTTTTGGTATAAAAAACCTTCAGCTACTAATGCTGCAATGAAAGCATTTATTGTTAATAGAGTTGGTGATTTTGCCTTTATGATTGGCTTGATTGCAATTTTTGCCTTATTTGGTTCGATCGAATTTTCTCAGATTTTTGCTAATGTTGCACAATATAAAGATGCAACCCTTAGTCTGCTTGGTTATGAAATACATTATCTAACCTTTATTTGTGTAATGCTATTTATCGGCTGCATGGGTAAATCTGCGCAGATTGGTCTACACACATGGCTGCCAGATGCAATGGAAGGTCCTACACCAGTTTCTGCCTTAATCCATGCTGCAACTATGGTAACCGCTGGCGTTTTCCTAGTTGTTAGATGTTCAGCACTTTTCGAATATTCACCCTTTGCTTTAAACATGATGACTATTGTGGGCGGTGTTACTTGTCTTTTCGCTGCGACAATTGCCATTACGCAAAATGATATCAAACGGGTTATCGCTTATTCAACTTGCTCGCAATTAGGCTATATGTTTTTTGCTTGTGGTGTTTCTGCTTATGCAGGCGGAATGTTTCATTTAGTAACGCATGCTTTCTTCAAGGCGTTATTATTCTTAGCGGCAGGCAACGTTATACACGCAGTTGCACATATTCAAGATATGCGCAAGATGGGCGGTTTGTGGCGTAAGATGCCTATTACCTATGCTATAGTGTGGATTGGCTCACTCGCCATCGCGGGGATTCCACCTTTCGCTGGATATTTTTCAAAAGATGTAATTTTAGAAGCGGCATATATGTCGCATGGTCAGTTTGGCCATTTTGCTTTTTGGATGGGAATCGCTGCGGCTTTCCTTACTGCCTTGTACTCATGGCGCCTAATCATTATGACTTTTCATGGTAAGCCACGCTATGACGAGAATGTTGCAAAACATATTCACGAAGCACCATATAGTATGAATTTGCCATTGATGATTTTGGTTGTTGGAGCGATTTTTGCCGGAACTATCGGCTATAAAACATTTGGTATGGTAGATAGCACTTATGCTTTTTGGCAAGGTTCAATATTTGTTCTGCCTGAAAACAATGTGTTAGAACATATTCACCATACACCATTTCTGATTAAGATCTTGCCATTGATCGTTGCTATTGCAGCCATAATTTTGGCTTATACCCTTTACGCATTGGCGCCAAGTCTGCCGAGTAAAATAGCTGGACGCTTTGGACGCACATATCGCTTCTTACATAACAAATGGTATTTTGATGAGCTATATGAGTTTATTTTTGTCAAAGGTATAAAAAACCTTAGCCTATTTTTATGGAAGTGGATTGATCAAAATATAATCGATAATTTAGGGCCAAATGGTATGGCGTTTTTAACAGGAGTATTTGCCAAAAGAGTGGGCAAAATCCAAACAGGCTATGTTTACCATTATGCTTTCACGATGATTATTGGTGTTGTCCTGTTATCGGCATGGTATTTATTTTCACAATTTAAAATCTAGATATGCATTTTCCTCTTTTATCAGCAATTATCTTACTGCCATTATTGGGCGCGCTTTTCTTACTGCTTTTTGTTAAGGAGGAAGGTGAAGTTTCAAATCGCAACATATATGCGATGAGCTTCTGGACATCTCTTGCGACGTTCTTATTGTCATTAACATTATTAGTTAAGTTTGATCGCCATTTAATAAATTTTCAGTTTGAAGAAGCATTGGTTTGGATTGAAGGTTACAATATTTCCTATCATTTAGGAGTTGATGGCCTTTCAATATTCTTCGTCATTTTAACAACCTTGTTAGCACCAATTTGTATCGTAGCTAGTAAAGGCTCAATTACACATCGGATGAAAGAATATATGATAGCCTTCCTTCTGCTTGAAAGCTTCATTATTGGTACATTTGCGGCGTTAGATTTTGTGCTGTTTTATATTTTCTTTGAAGCAATGCTAATTCCGATGTTCTTAATTATTGGTATATGGGGTGGCAAGGATCGTATCTACGCAGCTTTTAAATTTTTCTTATATACTTTGCTTGGCTCACTTTTGTTGCTTTTGGCAATAATCTATATTTACCTAAAAGCTGGGACAACTGATATATTAGTTCTGCATGACTATTTGCCAGTGATTTTATCAGCTACAGAGCAAAAATATTTATGGCTAGCACTTTTTGCAGCTTTTGCGGTCAAGATTCCGATGTGGCCAGTTCACACATGGTTGCCTGATGCGCATGTGCAAGCGCCAACTGCAGGCTCAGTTATCTTGGCAGGAATATTGCTCAAAATGGGTGGTTATGGTTTCTTAAGATTTTCATTGCCTATGTTACCAGAGGCGAGCGTTTATTTTGCAGATTTTGTTTTTGTGTTAAGCTTGGTTGCAATTGTCTATACTTCAATCGTGGCGTTGATGCAAACTGATATGAAAAAGCTAATCGCTTACTCATCCATTGCGCATATGGGTTATGTGACTTTAGGGATTTTCACCTTTAATCAACAAGGAGTTGAGGGCGCGGTATTTCAAATGATTAGCCATGGTCTAATTTCTGGCGCTCTATTTTTATGTGTTGGGATATTATATAATCAGACGCATTCTAGAGAAATTAAATCCTATGGTGGTGTTGCCAGTAAGATGCCAATTTTTGCTGCCTTCTTTATGCTATTTACCTTAGCATCAGTTGCTTTGCCGGCTACTAGTGGTTTTGTCGGAGAGTTTTTAATATTACTCGGCGCATTTAAAGTAAATGTGCTTGTTGCGATGATCGCTACAACTGGTGTAATTCTTGGTGCGGTATATATGTTGTGGCTTTATAAAAGAGTCATGTTCGGTGAGGTTGCTAATGAAATAGTAGCTAATCTGAAGGATGTGGGTAAGCGTGAATTAACCTATCTATCCGTTTTGGGAGTTTTGGTCATATTAATTGGTATATACCCATCATTTATTCTGGAATATATATCAGTATCTGTAAGTAATTTAATCAGGATTTATTAGGCATGCTACATAATCTCACACAATTTATCTTCTCAGCGGAAGTTTTTTTATTACTATCAGTCTTTGTATTATTGATGATTGGTGCTTTTCAAGGAGAGAGGTCGCGTAACCTTATTACAATATTATCATTATTTGCGGTGTTGATTTCCTTCTGGATGGTTACCACTCTTGGTGATCAAAATGCTATGGCAATAAACGGTATGTTTAAAACCAATAGCTTTATTGTATTTGTCAAAGGTTTGTTCCTAATAAGCGGGGCATTCTGCCTAATATTATTTGTTGGTAATTCCAAATATAACAACAAGATCAAGCAATTCGAGCTGCCGATTTTGATGCTACTATCGCTTCTTGGTATGATGGTTATGGTTTCAGCCGGTGACTTTATGAGCTTCTATATGGGGCTTGAGCTACAAAGTTTAACGATCTATGTATTAACTGCGAGTAGTCGCAAGAATATCAAATCTTCTGAGGCGGGTCTGAAATACTTTATTCTTGGTGCCCTTTCTTCAGCGATTTTACTTTACGGTATAAGTTTAATATATGGTTTTACGGGCTCGATAAATTTTGCGTACCTTGCCACATTAAAATATTCAGTACTTGAGCATAGCAGCGCGATCTTATTGGGCATGGTGCTTATAATTGTAGCCTTATGCTTTAAAGTTGCTGCCGTACCGTTTCATATGTGGTCACCGGATGTTTATGAAGGTTCGCCAACACCAATTACAGTATTTATTGCATCTGCACCAAAAGTTGCCGCAATTGCGATTTTTATTCGCCTATTAACCGAAACCTTTGGTGGTTTCGCTGAGCAATGGCAGCCCATCATTATTTTCGTTGCAATTGCTTCTATGCTAGTTGGTGCATTGGGCGCGATTATGCAAAAAAATATCAAACGTCTTTTAGCCTATAGTTCAATTGGTCATATTGGTTATATGCTTATGGGGCTTGCAGTAAGTAGCCCTGAGGCGGTAAAAGCCATATTGATTTATTTGGCAATTTACATAGCTGCAGTAATTGGCGCCTTTGCTTTTATTATGGCCGTGAAACAGAGCCATCATTCAGCTGATTCGGCTGATAAAAAACCATTGGAGGATATTGAAACATTATCTGGTTTAGTTAAGAGCATGCCATTTATTGCGGTTGCAATGGCGATCTTATTATTATCAATGGCAGGAATCCCTCCTTTCGCAGGGTTTTTTGGGAAGTTCTTTATCTTTAAAACAGTGATAGATGCGGGGCTAATAAACTTAGCGATTATTGGTGCAGTCAGCGCAGTTATTAGTGCCTATTATTATTTGCGGATTATTAAAATAATGTTCTTTGATGAAGTACAGGAGAATTTTAATAAATCTACAGCAATGCCGATAATCTATGTTTTAGCACTAGCTGCATTATTCAATCTAGCATTTTTCGTTAAGCCTACATTATTATTGGATTTAGCTGATAAAACAGTTGTTGATTTAAGAATGTCTACACAGCAATAATCATATGATAGACCTTTTTTCCCTAAAAGATCCTGACCTATTAATTTTTGATGCAATTGATAGCACTAATGAAGAAGCTAAGCGCATGATAGATAGCGGCTTTGCAGCTGATGGCGCGATTATCTGGGCGTTAAGTCAAGAGAGTGGCAAGGGTCGCTCTGGTAAAGAATGGGTTTCTCCCGCAGGAAATCTTTATTTATCATTTATATTGCAGCCGAACTACTCCTTGCAAAAAGCATCGGAAATATCGTTTCTAACGGCGATAGCTTTGGGTAATAGTTTGCTCAAAAGTTTACCAGAAAAAGCAAAAATAGAATATAAATGGCCAAATGATGTTTTGCTTAATGGTAAAAAATTAGCGGGGATTTTACTTGAGTCGAGATTTGTTAATTTAGGTGTTAAGTGGCTTATAGTTGGTCTTGGTGTAAACCTCGCTTTACATCCTAAAAATGCTGCTATTTTAGCTACGAATTTAGAAGAAGCTGGGTGTAAGAAGCTTGCTGTTGATAAAGCATTATTTAGCTTCTTGAAAGAATTCTCAAAGATTCATGATGTTTGGCAAAATAAAGGATTTTCTGAAATAAGAAAATTATGGCTTACACAAGCCTATGGAATTGGTCAAGAATTGGTAACTCAACTTAACGGGCAAAATATCAAAGGCATATTTAAAGATATAGGCGAAGATGGCAGTTTGATTCTCGATGTAAGAGGCAAAACCAAATTCATCAATAGTGGCGAGGTGTTTTTTGCTGAGCTTGCTCCGCATAAAGATGACCATATGATTAAATTATTTCAATAAATATCATGCTTTTAGTCATTGATGTCGGCAATAGTAACATTGTTGCCGCAGTTTTTTATAAAGATAAATTGGTCAATAAATGGCGCTTGGTGACGCATGGCCATCAAAGTAGTGATGAATATGGCTCTGCAATAATCAATATTATGCAATTAGATGGGGTTAATCCGCAGAAAATATCTAACATTATTGTTGCAAGCGTTGTGCCTAAGATGAATCAAATAATTGCTGATGCTTCAGAGAAATATTTCAAATTATCGCCACTATTTTTAAGTGACAATATGAACAAGCTTGGCATTAAAGTGCTGATCGATAATCCTGCAGAGGTTGGGGAAGATCGCTTAGTAAATTCGATTGCCGCTTTTGAAGAATATAGAAAAGCTGCAATTGTCATTGATTTTGGCACAGCCACAACTTTTGATGTAATTAACGATAAGGGTGATTATTTAGGTGGCGTTATAGCTCCAGGAATTAATCTCTCAATGGATGCGCTAAGCAAAGCCACTGCTAAGTTGCCCAGTTTTGCTATAGCCAAGCCAAGTAGCGCAATTGGCAAGGACACCATGTCGGCTATGCAATCTGGCGTGTTCTATGGCTATCTGGGCTTGATCGAGAAAATAGTCTCCAATATCAAGTGTGAATATGGCAAAGAAATGATAGTACTTGCAACGGGAGGATTAGCTGCTATGTTCGCCGATGATTCTGACGTAATAGAGTTATATAATCCAGACCTAACTATAAACGGCCTGAAGATTATCTTCGACAGAGTGAAATCATCTCATTAATAATTCCCCTCTCTACAAACTATAAATAAACAATAAAACAACAAAACAATAATGAAATTCGATATAAAAAAACATAAAAAAGACCTTTTATTTTTACCTTTAGGCGGTTCCGGCGAAATCGGAATGAATCTTAATCTATACCATTATCATGGCAAATGGCTGATGGTTGATTTAGGCATTGGTTTTGCTGATGACTACATGCCTGGTATTGATATAATCGTGCCAAATCCTGAAGGTTTTTTACCTTATAAGGACGATCTAATAGGTTTAGTTATTACCCATGCACATGAAGACCATCTTGGTGCTGTTCAATATCTCTGGGAGCTTTTCAAAATGCCGATCTATACAACAAAATTCACTGCGAATTTTTTACGTAGTAAGCTTTCTGAATATCCTTTTGCCAAAGATGTAAAAATCACTGAAGTTGAGCCGAATAGCTCCTTTAAGATTCAGGATTTTGACATAGAACTTGTGCAGCTCAATCACTCAATTCCTGAGATGAATGCCTTAATTATCAGAACTGATCAAGGTAATATCGTTCATACGGGGGATTGGAAGTTTGACGCAAACCCAGTTATGGGAGTTACTGATGAATATACGCGTCTGAAAGAAATTGGTGATGAAGGTGTTTTGGCAATGGTTTGTGATTCTACCAATGTCTTTAGTAAAGGTCATTCTGGTTCAGAAGGTGATTTACGTGAAAGCTTGAAGAATATTGTCGCTAAGCAAAAGAAGCTTGTGGTAATCGCAACTTTTGCTTCAAATGTAGCAAGGTTAGACACTATCATTCGTGCGGCGCAAGAGGCGAATCGTAAAGTCGTTATATGCGGCAGGTCGATTGAAAGAGCAATTTCAGTTGCTCGCCAAAGTGGCTATTTAATGGATGTTGAGCCATTCTTAGATCGTCGTAAAGTCAAAAATTATCAACGTCATGAATTGTTGATTCTATCAACTGGTTGCCAAGGTGAGTTAAATGCGGCATTAAATAAAATTGCTCATAATGACCATCCAAATGTAACTTTGATGCCTTCGGATACGGTAATTTTTTCATCAAAAATCATTCCGGGGAATGATAAGAAAATCTTTGCACTATTCAACCAATTGGCACGTAAAAGCATCAATGTGATGACTGAGCGTGATCATTTCGTGCATGTTTCTGGGCACCCAAATCGTGATGAGCTAATTCGTATGTATGAGCTAATCAAGCCGCAAATTGCTATTCCAGTGCATGGAGAAACTGCGCATATTCATGAACATGCAAGTTTAGCTGAAGAGCTCGGAGTTAAGCAGGCTGCTAGAGTTAGTGATGGTGTTTGTTTGAAAATCCATAAGGATGGCTTTGAAAAGGCTGGCGAGATCAAAAGCGGCTATTTAGGCGTAGATGGTAATAGCTTAGTTGAGCCAGACAGTGACATTATGAAAGAGCGCCGTCGTATCGCAGATAGTGGCGTTGTATTCATTAATATTATTTTTGATCTTGATGGTGAGTTTGTTACTAAGCCAACAGTAACTGCACCAGGGATTCTCTCTGAAAAAGATGATGAAGAAATTTTAGATTATCTTGAGGATGAATTAGAGCGCACCTTACCAGAGCCAATGGCCGCCGGGAAAAAGCGTCAAGACCAAGCCTTCACAACTGGTAATGTTGAAATGGCAGCTCGTAAATTAGCGCAAAAATTCTTCCGTGAGAATCTCCGAAAAGAGCCTTTGGTTGAAGTTATGATTCAGGTGGTAAACTAAATTTCAGCTCTTGCAATTAGAGAAAAATTCCTTTTAAAGACATAGTTATGTCTAGGCTGTTTTTCATCATATTTCTGTCATTATCCAGCTGTGCAGCGCCGCAACTGATACGTGACCATGACTTCATCAATGAAGTGGAGGAGTATGATGTTCCCAAACAATCATCTATAGGCAAAATCATCTATAGGCGTGGCATAGCTTATCGTGATGTTGGTTATGTTTTATATGATGTGGAGCAGAAGAAAATAGTACAATCACGTAATAGTAATACAGCCTTTATGCCAGCTTCTAACATGAAGCTTGTTACCAATATAGCAGCGTTGGAAATCCTCGGGGATGATTATCAATTCAAAACTTATCTGCGTTATCGTGGGCGGATTAAAAATAGGGTTTTACATGGTGATCTTTACCTAGTTGGCGGCGGTGACCCATTGCTTTCATCAGCCGACTTACTTGCCATGGCAGAGTTGCTTAAATCTAAAGGGATTGATCGTGTTAAAGGTAATTTTTACTATGATGATCATTCATTAATTCACCTACAGAAAATTAACAATCTACAAGCTGATGAATTTTCTTATAACCCGGGGGTTAGTGCGCTTTCGTCCGAGTTTAATCAATTTAAACTTTTCTGGCAGCCTAAAGGCAATGAGGGCAATATTGAGGCATATGGAATTCCGCATTTTGCCTATGACCAAATTGCTTTAATTAGTGGGCAAGATAGTGATGATTTTATCTATAATGGTTCGGATATTTGGATGATGTCGGACATTAATAAGCATAAAGGCAGCAAGACATTGCCGGTTAAAAATCCTAGCAAATTAACTGCTAATGTATTGAGATTTTATGCTAATATTGTTGGTGTAAAATTACCGTCGCCAAACTTTGCTATTTTGCCCCGCCGCACAAGAATGCTAGTAGTTCATAAAAGTAAAAAATTACATGAAATTGCGCATTTGAACCTTAATTATAGTAACAATCTAATGTCAGAATTATTGCTGCTTAAATCTGCTAGCCAATTAAGTGGTAAGGCTTTGCCAATGCGCGAATCAATCAAAGTAATAAAAAATTGGTATCAGAAAAAAGTGCCGCAAGTAAATTGGGCGCAAGTAAATTGGCAAAATGGCTCGGGGCTTTCAGCCGAAACTTCTATTACAGCTCGGCAAATGCTTGAAGTTTTAAAATTTGCTGATCGCCGTAAATACGATAAGCGTAGTTTTTTCACATTCTTGCCCACTTCAGGTATAAACGGCACATTGAAAAGCCGTATGAGTGAGCCAGAATCTGCTTTGCGTGTCTGGGCGAAAACAGGCAGTATGTATTTTATTAGCGCACTTTCAGGCTATATGTTTAGCCAGGATAATCAGAAGTATATTTTTGTCATATTGATGAATGATAAAAGCAAAAGAAAAACCTTTGATTCGGAAATTAAAGAAGAAAAGCGCATAAAGCTAATACAAGAAGCAGGTGCATGGGGTTTTGAAGCAAAGCTTGCACAAGATGAAATGGTAAAAAAGTGGATCTCGCGATATTAGTGGGAACGTTGAAAGCTCCCCATAATGATGGAAGATTTATTGACTTACCACTGCCCTTAGGGTTATCGGCCGTAAAGCTGTGCTTTTTCTCAAAAAACATTTGCCAATAAGCGTGGCTATTAACTGCATGTTTTTTAACAAAAATCCCTATCTTTTATGCCTATAACAAATGCATTATTATTAAAGATACTTGTTATTATATAGGATTCCCAAACTCT
>JAWUXM010000001.1:0-16619 GCA_034111325.1 Rickettsiales bacterium | reverse complement strand
TAGTTTCCTCTTTACATATATTTCGTTTTTTCTAGGATGCGAGTTATTCTAACCCATAAAATATAGAGAGATGAAGTTTTTTGTTGATACGGCTGATGTAGAGAAGATCAAAGAATTAAATGATTATGGCATGGTCGATGGGGTGACAACAAACCCTAGCATTATCGCCAAATCAGGAAGAGATTTTAAAGAAGTTATCGCCGAGATTTGCGCCATAGTAAAAGGGCCAGTTAGCGCTGAAGTCGTCGCCATGGAATATGATGGTATGCTTAAAGAAGCTACGGAATTATGCAAAATCGCTGATAATGTTACAATAAAATTACCACTTACTTGGGATGGTTTAAAAGCTTGCAAAGCCTTGAGTTCTGAAGGGGTAATGACAAATGTAACTTTATGTTTCTCAGCGGCGCAAGCGCTTTTAGCCGCCAAAGCTGGCGCAACCTTTATCTCGCCTTTTGTTGGGCGTTTAGATGATATCGGGCAAGATGGGATGAGTTTAATCGCCGAGATTATCACAATTTATGATTCTTATGAAAACCTCAATACGCAAGTCCTCGTTGCCTCAGTGCGTAACCCAATGCACCTTATTGAAGCTGCAAAAATGGGCGCTGATGTCGCAACCATCCCACCAAGCACTTTAGAGCAATTAATCAAACACCCATTGACTGATAAGGGCTTGGCAGATTTTATGGCGGATTGGAAAAAGACAGGACAGAAAGTCATCTAGTTAAAGATTAGGTAAGCAAAGGAAAAACATATTTCCCCTTGTCATACCCTGAATCACTGCGTGATTCAGGGTATGACATTTATTTTTCCATATAACATCTATGACAAAAGAGATTCGTTTATTTGCAAAACAGCCATTAGTGAATCTTGTAAATGAATGGATTTTGCATTTGCAAAAAGAGCGGGGCTATTCCGAACTAACTTTAGATTCTTACCGTAGGGACGTTGTTTATTTCCTCAAATTCCTATCAAATCACCAAGCGGCGCAAATTGATTTTGCTGCTTTAGAGAAAATCGAAATAGCAGATTTGCGTTCTTGGCTCGCCTTCCGCATTAATGAGAAATATTCAGCCACTTCATCATCTCGTGCTTTATCATCAGTTAAGAGTCTGTGTAAATATGCGCAGAAAAATAAATACTTTACTTGCTCAGCTTTGGAACAAGTGACCTATCCTAAAATCGCTAAAGCGTTGCCAAAAGCATTAACCGAAAATGAGGCGACGAATCTAATTAGTATTTTAGAGCAAAATAAGGATTGGCAAGGCAAGCGTGATATGGCGTTGTTTATTCTAATCTATTCAACAGGGATGCGTATTTCTGAAGCGCTAGCTTTGAGCAAAAATAACTTAGGTGGTGAATTTGTAATAGTAAAAGGCAAGGGAAAGAAAGAGCGCATCGTGCCAATGATGTCGCTTGCAATTGAGAAGATAGAGCAATATCTCAAAGCTTGCCCTTATGTGGTTGATAAAAATAAAAGCCTCTTTTTAGGCGCGCGTGGCGACACACTTAGCCCGCGGATTTTCCAAAGAAAAATGAAAGAGTTGCGTGAGATTTTAAATTTGCCAGAGGAAGTTACGCCACATGCATTGCGTCATTCTTTCGCTACGCATTTATTGGATAATGGCGCAGATCTGAGATCAATTCAGCAGCTCTTAGGGCATGAGAGTCTATCAACTACAGAGCGTTATACGAAAGTTAGCCATAAGAGGTTGTTTGAAGTTTATAACAAATCCCATCCTAAGGGTTCATGATTAATTATTGTAGTTTTGTACTAACTATTTTAACTTAGTAGAAAAATAAAAACAGGAAGATGAAAAAAGGATTTTCATTAATTGAATTAACAATCGCAATCACGATTATAGCCGTGATTATGGGGCTGATTGCTGGCGCATCGCGGATTTATGAAGTTACAGCCTTGCGTGGTTTGGTAAAGGAAGTGCAAACTATGCGTTCTGCAGTTGATCAGTTTATTTCAGTATATGGTCAATATCCGGGTGACTTTGACAATGCCTATACGGTTTTGGGAAGTGCCAATAGCTGCACGGATGCTGATGTGAATTCTGATGCTGCAGGTTGTAATGGTGATGGTGATGGCACAGTTGAATGGTCAGAGGAATCATATAGATCTAATCAACATTTATGGCAATCAGGTCTATGGCAAGGGGCGCAAAATGGTACAAGTGAATTCATTAAATCCGAATTTAAAAGTGCAATATACCACCCAATAACATCATGCTCTACTCTTGCAAATCCAGCTATGGGAGTGAATTGTAGCCAATTAGGTAGCTCATCTGATAAGAATGCTGCAATTTTAACTCCAGCAGAGCACCGTTATATTGATAGCAAATTAGATGATGGTTTACCACTTAGTGGTAGCATAAGATTTCAAGTAGTAGGTGCCGTTACTACAGGAACGTGCGGAAGTGCTACAGCCTATGCATTAACCAGTCAGGTTGCTGGTTGTAATTTATTATTCACTGTTGGGCCAAATTAATATGCAAAAGCAACGGAGTGTAAATAACAACAACATGAAACAAGCGCTTTCACTAGCCGAATTATCGATAGTGTTAGTTATCATAGCGGCGATAATTGCCTCTATCTCCGTCGGCAGCGGTTTATTTCGTCATATGCAATTAGTGGGGTTGGTTAAAGAAGTGCAAGAAATGCGCGGAGCTGTTAATCAATTTTTGCTAATTTATAAACAATATCCTGGTGATGTAGATAATGCGTACACAGTTTTTGGTAGTGCTAATAGCTGTACCAATGTTGATGTTAATGGTGATGCTGCGGGTTGTAATGGTGATGGCGATGGTAAAGTTGAATGGTCAGCAGAATCATACAGAGCGAGTCAACATTTGGCACAGTCTGGTCTTTGGCCTAATACAACAAATGGCACTAGCGAGTATTTTCGTTCAAGTTTTAGAAATGCGATATACCATCCCATGATTTACTGTGCAACTATGACTGCAGGGTTTGAGGATATGGGGGTAAATTGCATGCAAATAGGCTCTGCCTCTAATCGTGATGGCGCAGGTTTAAAGCCAGTTGAGCATCTACACATCGATAGCAAGCTAGATGATGGTTTGCCATTAACGGGCACAATAAGATTTCGTGTTGGTGGTGATGTCACTACTGCAACATGTGGAAGCACTACAGCCTATGTATTGACGAATGAGGAGGAAGGGTGTAATTTACTGTTTTCGGTTGGTTATGATTGAGTTATGCAAAAGAAAAAAGATTTAAGAATTTTTGGTTATATTTGCGATACCTTCTAGAACGCATTATTGATAATGAAATCAATCTTCCCGCTATGTTTGGAGAAGCTTTTCATCTCTTTATTATCTAGCCTGATTTGCGATTTGAATTTTAGTTTTTGTGGGTTCATTTGCTTGCCGAATTTCCTTACTTCATAATGTAAGTGCGGGCCAGTTGAACGTCCTGTTGTGCCAACATAGCCAATAATCTGTCCTTGTTTAACTTTGGAACCACGCTTGAAGTTATTGGAGAAGCGGCTCATATGTGCATAGCTTGTTGAATAAGTGTTATTGTGTCTAATTAAAATGAAGCGGCCATAAGCACCATTCCATCTGCGCTCCCTAACGATACCATTTCCCGCGGCGAAGATAGGTGTGCCACGTGGCGCTGCAAAATCTATTCCTTTATGTAATTTAGAATAGCCAAGAATAGGGTGGTGACGATAGCCAAAGCCAGATGTTATACGCGCGCCTTTAACTGGAGTTTTGAGTAAGGATTTCTTGGTGCTATAGCCTTGTTTATCAAAAAATAAGGTTTCGCCTTTTGCATTAGTATAACGATAAATATCAAATTCACGATTATTCACTCTTATACTAGCATAGACAATTTCACCATTTGAGACAAATTCGTCATCCTTATCATAATAGCTTTCATAAAGAATTTTGAATTTAGTATTTTTTTGAATGTCACGCTGGAAATCAATATCGAAACTATATACTTGAATAAATTCCATTATGATTGAGGCAGGCGTACCAACTGCAACAGCGTCTTCAAAGAGGCTTCTTGTGATTGTGCCTTCAACATGTTTTAATTTTGTAAATAACTCAGGGAGTGCAGCTTTAGCATAAAAAATACCCTTGCTATTGCGGGTAACATTATATTCTATTCGTGTTGTTGGTGATTTAATTGCTAAGCGGTCTAATTTTACTTTATTAGTATCGTTACTAACCGTGTAATATAAATTGACAAGATCCTTTTTTTGAATTTGTGATGGTCTGAATATCTTACGCAAAGCTTGCATAGCATCATAAGAATCTACACCACTAATATCAGAATTCGTCAAGATTGTGCTTAAACTATCGCCGGCTTTAATAATTGCAGAGAATGTTTTTTGTGTGGTTTGTTGAGGCTTGACTATTTGTGGAGTGTTTGCTGGGGGAGTTGCAATATTTTGCTGTGCTGGTTGAGGAGGAGCTTTAAGGGAAATAAACGTAATAGTGGCGATTATTAGTACTAAGGTTGTATAAAAGCCTAGACGCTTTCTGTTACTTAAAAGGCTTTTTAGCATTTTTTGCATTTTACAAATTATATATGTAGCATCTAATGCTGAGGGTTCAATTTTCACCGTGAGATTTTAACCATGGTATTGATATAGAGTTTCAGGACAAAATCAACAAATTTAGTTTTACAAAGATGTTACAATCTATCTTTCAATTCAATAAGAAGCCAGTTTATGACTTGGAAAACTTCATAATCTCGAGCTATAATCAGAAGGCATATAATTATATTAATCAATGGCCAAACTGGTCATCGAAGAATGTTTTGATATCTGGTGAGAGTGGTGGTGGTAAAACATATATCGCACATTTATGGGTAGCAAAATCTAAAGCAGTTTTCTTAACATTAGATAACCTTGCCACCCAGATAAAAAACAATGTGGTTATGGAATATGATGCATTTGTCATTGAGGATTTAGAGCGTTATCTTATGTTGCCACAGCCCAATGAGGCATTGCAAGAAACATTATTTAATTTCTTTAATATGTGCAAAGAGGCTGGTAATAAACACATATTATTTAGCTCTAGCGTGCCTATCGCTAATTTAAATATTACGTTGGAAGATTTGCGATCGCGCCTTTCGTCAATTCCTGTTTTGTCGTTAGAAGAGCCGGATGAAGAGGCTTTGCGGATTATGCTATTCAAACAATTTGCGGATTATCAATTACGAGCAAATAAAGAGGTCATTGACTATATCCTTAAAAGAATAGATCGTTCATTCAGTGCTATAAAAAATATTACCGCTGAAATTGATAGTCGATCATTACAAGAAAAGCGTAATATTACTGTGCCATTTATTAAAAAGATTATACATTAGGAGATCAAAATGAAGGAGAAATTTAACCGCGAGAACGTCAAAATATATTATAATAAGCTCCGTAAATTTATTAAAAAAGTTGATGATGATATTGACTTTAAGCTAACACCGGCGATGAAAAAAGTTGCCTATAAGGCAATTATTAATGAGAAAAACCATCATTTTCAATATGCAGCACAGCAATTAAAACATGCTGATCATCCAACCTATATCTCAATTTTGCTTACACGTCATGAGTTTCACGAAGCACTGTATGCACTTTATACTTTTCATATTGAATTATCACGTATTCCGTTGATTGCATCGGATGATGCTGTCGGTAAGATTCGCCTTTATTGGTGGAAGGAGATGATTAATGATATCTATAAAAGCGGTAAGGTTAAGAATCAGCCTGTGTTGAAGGCTCTAGCAGAAACAATCCGCCGCCATAGATTACCGAAGAAATATTTCTCGGAAATTATTAAATATCGTCAACATGATTTGGAAGAGAAGCATTTTAAAACTTTTGCTGAATTGGAATCTTATATTGAGAAAACTTCTGGCAATATAATCCGCTTAGCATTGTTGGTGATGGATGTTGAGATGACACATTATTTGGAGCGTGAAATAAAACACTTAAGCTATGCACTTAAAGCACTGAATATTATCGAGTCACTTAAACATCGTAATTTTAATCAGCATCCTTTTGTTCCTGAGGAGTTAATTGGTAAGTTGCAAAGTGCAAATTCCGTAGAGAAATCTGAGGAAGTAGTAAAACTATTATACCAATATGCGCAGAAAAACCTTAGAGTGATAGGTAATGGCAAGTCGTTAGAGGAAGTGAAATTGCTCAAATTACAAAAAATTGCTGCTGATTATCGACTGCAGAATATTAGAAAGAATAAATTTCGAATTTTTGATACGCCACTTTACAACAAGGCGCCGCTGCTTTTGATGTTGAAGATGCTATTCTCCAGTATACGCTAAAAGATTAATTCGAAACATTTCCTAAGAATTCCTGAACTTTCAACATATCGCCCCACATATCCTTCTTTTTAATGGGTTGGCGTAGTAAATATGATGGGTGAAAAATCGCATATATATGAATTTCTTTTTCCATATATTGATTTTTATAACTTAGGAAATCACCGCGTGCTTGTGTTATTGTGCGTGTCTCATCAGGGACTAAAGCTTGTAGAGCAGTGCTACCTACCATGATTAATACAGAAGGGTTTAGAAGTGCGATATGTTTTTCAACAAAGGGAAGGCAGATTGCTAACTCAGTTGGAGTAGGGCGGCGATTCCCCGGTGGGCGCCAGAAAATAGTGTTAGTGATATAAAGATTATCACTACGTTTTAAACCAATAGAATAGAAAATATTATCAAGCAATTTGCCACTTATACCGCAAAATGGAATGCCTTTTTCGTCCTCATTTGCTCCTGGGGCTTCGCCAATAGCAATAACTTTTGCATTTGGGTTGCCATCAGAAAAGACAGTATTCATCGCTGTATGTTTTAAGGAGCAGCCATCAAAATTCGTCACTGCTTCTTTTAATTCGGCTAATGTTGTAGCTTTATCTGCTAATGCACGCGCTTGCTTTACAGCATCATTTAGCGCCACTACAGGCTTCGGAGTAGATTGATTTGCCGGCTGGGCTGTGATTGTAGCTTTTGGTGTTTTTTGTAATGTTAGATTTACAGCTGTTTCTTCAATGATTTCATCAATACCAGATTCTAAATGTAGTTTTAATGTGTCAATTAGCTCTCTTCTTGTCATTTTGCTTGATAGTTTTATTAGCGAATACTAAACATATGTAGAAATTACGGATGGTAAAGTAAAATAATATAAACATGCAGATTAATTTTAACGGCGCAAAAACTGAAATTGATAATAACCTCAATATTAGTCAATTAGTTAAGAAGCTAAATCTCGACATTGATGCAATCGCCATAGAACATAATTTAACAATTGTATCAAGGTCAGACTATGATAATGTGGTATTGCAGGAAGGTGATAACATAGAGGTTGTAGAGTTTGTCGGCGGAGGCTAGGTATAATCTGACCCTTTTGCGCGTTTTTTAGTAAATAATCTTTGCGCAGTTCGGCTCGTGTATGTGAACTACACGTCGCTCCTTTTCAAAGAACATTTACTAAAAATCATCACAAAAATTTCAGATTACCAAGGCATTTTGTTTAGCGGTTTTAATAGTTAGTAAATAGGTAAATTTTATGAAAGAGATGAAAAAAGATAGTTTTACAGTAGCAGGAAAGCAATTTACATCTCGCCTCATCGTCGGGACAGGGAAATACAAAGATTTTGCAGAGACAAAATTAGCAATAGAAGCAAGCGGTGCAGAAATTGTTACTGTGGCGTTGCGCCGTGTAAATGTGAATAGCAATGGTCAAGAGAGGCTACAAGATTATATTGATCCTAAAAAATACACTTATTTACCAAATACTGCAGGTTGTTACACAGCGGATGAAGCAGTGCGGACATTGCGTTTAGCACGTGAAGTTGGTGGTTGGAATTTAGTAAAGTTAGAGGTTATTGGTGATCAGAAAACACTATATCCAGATATGGTCGAAACATTAGCTGCCGCGGAGACTTTACTCAAAGAGGGTTTCGAGGTTATGGTCTATACTACGGATGATCCACTTTTTGCACGTAAGTTGGAAGATCTTGGTTGCTGTGCTATTATGCCTTTGGCTGCGCCAATTGGTTCTGGTTTAGGTATTCAAAACCCACTAAACATTCGTATTATTGTTGAAAATGCTAAAGTACCGGTTTTAGTTGATGCAGGTGTAGGGACAGCGTCAGATGCTGCTGTTGCAATGGAATTAGGTTGTGACGGTGTATTGATGAATACTGCTATTGCCGAAGCGAAAGATCCAATCCTTATGGCTAAAGCTATGCAATTAGCTGTGCAATCTGGCCGTATGGCTTATCTCGCTGGGCGTATGCAAAGACGAGGTTATGCAAGCAACTCATCGCCAAATGAAGGAGTTGTCGCATGTGCTAATAAAATTCCTGCTGCATCTTAATTTGACATAACTCGAACTATCTGTATAATACGCCAAGAATCATACCAAAATTACTGATAACTAATTGATATTGCAATGTCATACATTAATTTGCCGGTTATTGAATCCAATAGTGAATTATCTACTTATCTACGGCATGTGAGGGCGTTCCCTATGCTTACAGAGGAAGAGGAGCGTGAATTAGCTATGCACTTTCATAAAACGGGGGATTTGAAAGCAGCACATAAACTTGTCACCAGTCACTTGCGCTTAGTGGTTAAAATTGCTATGGGTTTTAAAGGTTATGGGTTACCGATGATGGATGTTATATCCGAGGGGAATATTGGTTTAATGCATGCCGTAAAAAAGTTTGATACAACAAAAGGCTTTAGAGTTTCTACTTATGCTATGCTATGGATTAAGGCGACAATTCAAGATCATATAATTAAATCATGGTCGTTAGTCAAAATCGGCACCTCAGCGGCTCGTAAAAAATTATTCTTCAACCTTAAAAAAGTAAAAAACTTGCTCGCAAACTATGAAGGGCAAGCACTAAGTAATGCAAATATTGCAGAGGCTGCAGCAAAGCTTGGCTTAACTAGTAAACAGGTGGTTGAGATGGATATACGCCTGAGCAATTCTGATAAATCACTTAATGATGTTATTGGTCAGGATGAAGGCGCAACAGAGATGCTTGAAATGCTTGCTGATGATTCAAGTAATCAGGAAGAAATCCTTGCAGAAAAACAAGAGTTAAATGCGCGCAGTAAAAAATTACATGAAGTTCTTGCAACTTTTTCAGAAAGGGAGCGTGATATTATCAATAAGCGTAAACTATCTGATTCCCCAATGACTCTTGAAGAGTTAGCCGACATATATAAAGTATCACGTGAGCGTATTCGGCAGATCGAGGTGCGGGTTATTGAGAAATTAACCACCGCCATGACATCTTAAATCTGGTCTTTTTGCGCCCTTTTTTATTAATAACCTTTGCTCATTTCGCTCGTGTACTAAGATGTACACGTTCTCTCATTCCCACAGGACATTAACAAAATCTCTCAGGTTTTAAAAGTCTAATTCTATACGCTTCCTCAAAAAACCGCATGGTTTAACAAAAATCCCTCAAAATTTATTACATTTTCCTTCCTAATTTACTCATTGTAATAATATAAATAAGTAATTAGCTTAATTAATAACTCTTATTAAGATATAATAAGGTTAATTAATAACGATTAGTTTTTAGATTATGAATAAAATATTTTCATTCCAAGTGCCAGAAAAGCTTTATAAGGCTTTAGAGACTGTTGCTAAGCAAGAGGATAGAAGTAAAGCATATATAGTTCGTGATCTCATAGAGCAATATATTACGGACTATGTTGACCTCAAATATGCAAAACAGGTTGTTTCTGATATTGATTCTGGAAAAACCGAATTAATAGATTTTGAAGATGTAATGAGGAAGTATGGTCTGGAAGGTTAAGTTTGAGAAAAGGGCTGAAAAGAAATTTGGCAAATTAGATAAACCCATACAAAAAAGAATATCCTCTTTTATCAAAGATAGGCTTGTCAAAGATCCAAAAAAATATTCTACGTTACTTGTTGGCAATAAGGATAATATCTCTCGTGCTCGTGTTGGTAATTATAGAATATTATTACAAATCAAAGATAAGGCATTAATTATTATTTTGATCGATATAGAACATTGCAGTAAGGTATATACCTAAAACTAAATCTGCCAGAGTTCTTCTAATGCGTAGCGCTCGCGTTCTTCAGGAATGAAGAGGTGGGTTACAACATCGATTGTATCAATCAAGATCCATTTCCCGTCGCTTTTGCCTTCTATAGAAATATGTGCGTTAGTTTCTAGTTTATGTTTTAAATCAAAGACAATTTTATCAGCTAGAGATGATATATGGCGGCTTGAGGTACCTGACGCGATAATCATATATTCGCAAATGTCACTCTTGCCTTTGAGGTCAATCATAACGATATCAAGTGCTTTATTATCGTCTAGGCTGGCAAGAATTATCGATTGTAACTTTGCCGCATCATTTTGTTTTTTAGCTGTCATTTTTATTATCGTCTTTTTTTTCTTTTGTTTTTTTTGTAGGTTTGAGAGAAAGAATAACTGAAGATTTTTTCTTCATTACTTTTTCATCCGTACGCATCTTAGTTATAGATTTACCTGCTAGCAAGGCTTTTATCTCATCGCCAGTTAAAGTCTCATATTCAATGAGTGATTTTGCTAAAAGCTCTAATTGCTTCTTATGGGTTGTTAGGAGTTTTTTAGCCGTTGCATAACCTTCCTCGACAATCTTTTTGACTTCTTTATCAATGATGTTTGCTTTATCATTTGATATAAAACTTTCATTACTTAATTCATGCATGATTGGGCCAATAACATCGCTCATTCCCCATTTAATAACCATAGCTTTGGCTATTTTTGTAGCTTGTTCAATATCTGATGAAGCACCAGATGTGACTTTATCATAACCAAAAATCATCTCCTCTGCAACACGACCGCCCATAGCAACAGCGAGGTCAGCTTTTAATTTTTCACGAGTTACGGAGTAGCAATCATCCGTTGGTAGACGCATGACCATACCAAGTGCGCGCCCACGTGGAATAATTGTTGCTTTATGGATCGGGTCAGATGCTGTGCAATGTAAACCGACAATGGCATGGCCAGCTTCGTGATATGCAGTGAGTTTCTTCTCATCATCTTTCATAATCATAGAGCGCCGTTCTGCCCCCATCATGACTTTATCTTTTGCATATTCAAAGTCACGCATGGTAACGACTTTTTTATTACAGCGTGCTGCGTATAAGGCTGCTTCATTAATTAGGTTCGCAAGATCCGCTCCTGCAAAACCTGGTGTGCCACGTGCGATAACGTTAAGGTCAACATCTGGTGCAGTTGTAACTTTACGCGAGTGAACTTTTAAAATTTGCTCTCTGCCATTGATGTCAGGGTTAGGCACAGTAATTTGACGATCAAAGCGTCCAGGGCGTAGTAGCGCGTTATCAAGAACGTCAGGGCGGTTAGTTGCAGCGATAATAATGACACCTTCATTTTCAGCAAAACCGTCCATCTCAACGAGGAGTTGGTTTAAAGTTTGTTCGCGTTCATCATTTCCGCCACCAACGCCAGAACCACGGTGGCGACCAACAGCGTCAATTTCATCAATAAAGACAATACATGGGGCATTTTTCTTAGCTTGTTCAAATAAGTCACGTACGCGGCTAGCACCTACACCTACAAACATTTCAACAAAGTCAGAACCAGACATGCTAAAGAATGGTACTTTTGCTTCACCAGCAATAGCTTTGGCAAGTAAGGTTTTACCAGTTCCAGGGTTACCAGTTAATAAGCAACCTTTAGGAATTTTAGCGCCAAGTTTGCTGAATTTCTCAGGGGATTGAAGGAAATCAACTAGCTCTTTCAATTCATCTTTTGCTTCTTCGATTCCTGCAACATCCGCGAAAGTTATTTTTAAATCTTTCTCCATAACGAGCTTTGCACGTGACTTAGCAAAAGAGAGGGGATTACCACCGCCTTTACCCATTTTGCGTATGAAATATGCCCAGATAAAAATCAATATGATAAATGGTACCCATGAGATCACCATGGAAAGTAGGGCGTTTCCTAGAGTATCAGATGATGAAACGGTAATTCTTACATCAGCATCTGCTAATTTATCAATTATCTTAGTATAATATGTTGGAATTATGGTCTCAAATTTTGTACCATTATTTAATGTACCTTGGATAGAATTCTCCCTGATTTCAACAGCAGATACTTCACCGCCATCTACTGCTTTGACAAAGTCAGAGAATATCACAGTATTATTTGTTGAGGTGTTTTGATTAAAAGCATTAAAAAACAGGAAAGCAAAAGTAAAAATTATTATCCAGCTAATTAAATTCTTCGGTAGATTGTTTTTCATGATTTAGTTTTTTAGAAAATAATAGTTTATATCTAGTGAGTATATGTATGATATTCAAGATCATACAACAAATTAAATGATAATTATGCAAGTAGCAACACTGATTGCCAATAGAAAAGAAATAGATTTATCGGCAGAAATCATAGATGAGGTCAAGATTGCATTGGTTAGTAGATGTGAGATTCACGAAGTGAAAATATTATCTGATTTAGAAGCTGCTGATATTTTTTTTACGGGAGAAAATGCTGAAGATATAATTCGTACTGAATTGGGAGAAAGACAGATCGATGTTATTGTGCAGCCCGCAGAAAAACGTCAGAAGAAACTACTGATTTCTGATATGGATTCTACTTTGATAGTGAATGAATGCATTGATGAAATTGCAGATTTAATTAACATCAAAGATAAAGTTGCTGCGATTACGGAAAAAGCGATGCGTGGGGAGTATGATTTTGCAGAATCACTGATTGAAAGAGTAGCCTTGTTAAAAGGCGTAGATGCAAAATTACTTGAGCAAGTCTATCAAGAAAAAATAAAATTTACTGACGGTGCAAAAGAGTTGGTTAGTGCGATGAAGGCAAATGGAGCTTATGCGATAGTTGTTTCTGGTGGGTTTACCTTTTTTGCTAATAAAGTGCGGGATGAATTAGGTTGTGATGAAGCATTAGCAAATATCCTTGAAATAGAAGAGGGTAAATTAACTGGTCATGTTGCAAGGCCAATTATTGATGCAGAATCTAAACTTAAGAAAATGCAGGAAATAATGCAGCAGAAAAATATTCATCAAGATGAAGTTTTGGCAATTGGCGATGGTGCTAATGATTTGCCTATGCTCAAAGCATCTGGGCTTGGTGTGGCTTTCCATGCAAAAGATATCGTTAAAGCACAGGCTGCAGCACAGTTAAATTATACTAGTTTGCGTGCTTTGATTTTTACCCAAGGCATAGTTCTTTAGTATCAATCTTTTAGAATTTAACTTTGTTCTATCAGACTAAGCGTTGTTGCTAAGGTTTCCTAAATTAGCGATGTTATTTTTAAGTGATGCAAAGTCAGCAACATTATCATTACCGATTTCTTCTTCAGGAGGGTTTACTTGTGTCCATGGATACATGATAACAATTGATGACATGTTCCGTAGATCATCACCAAAATCTAAATGGCTACCATCATAAGAGGCTAAATATTTTAGATATTGTAACTTAGACCTGAGCAAGTGGACATCATTTTGATATTCACGGTGATTCTCTAATATATGACCAATAGGTTTTTCGTTTAGTTCCCTACAATCTATTTGAACTTTAAAGCGTGGTACATCGGGGTCGGAGAAATCCTGTCCAGCTTTTATATCAATAGTCATGGAGCTTAACTCAAGGAATGTGATGTATTTCGAGAATACAAACAATACATTATGAAGTAGTTCTCTAGTGATCACTTCATCAATGCGTAGTTTTGGCAAGCCTTGGTCAATACTGTAATAGGCATTAAATTCTAGATTATGCATAAAGCCAGGGTTAGCTTGTTGGATCTTGTTAACTGTTGTTTTAATTAATTCATCAACATCGCTTTTGTCCTTATGGCCACCTGTTGTGCCTAAATGCTTTTTGTAAAATTCCATAGTGTCGTTAATAACGCCATAATAGAAGAATACGGTAAAATACACGTCGTTATAATAAGACACTTGTTCTTCTTGACCAAGAGCGCCAGTATTAATCATGTCAGCATATGCCATGGTTGATTGTAGAGGCTGTTTGAGCTCATTAATTAAGTAGCCAAAAGTGCATTCAGCGTTTTTCACGACCTCATTGAGCTCATTCGTAGCCTTAACAGCTTTTTTCTGATATTTTTGTGCTTGTTCTAATATTCCATTGACCATTATTTGTAATTTATGCATTTCATCATTGCTTTGTAAATAATCTTGCGAGGGGCGGAAATATTCCAATTCAGCATTTTTATCAATTAGGGATCTTATAGGTTGCGAGATTAGTCTTTGTAAATAAGAGGCTAATATGAAGGCGATTGAGGCGACTAATAATATGATAATGATGGATATGTAAGTCTGTTTAATTGCATATGTTTTAATTTTCTGCAAATCTGATTCAATATATAAAGAGGCAACTTTTGTACGGTCGAAAGGATCAATAATTTCTTGATAAAGCTTCAATGCATTATTTGTAAAAAAGATACCATCTTCAGTATGTGGCGCAGGGCAGCGGATTGAAGTGGTTTGTCCATTAATATGGCGTGCAAAAATCCTGCCAGTTTTGTCATATATGCAGGCAATTCTAATAGATTGATTTGCATTAAGAGAGGAGAGGGTTTCTGTAACAGCACTATTATTTTGATAGAATATAGCAGTATTTGCTTGGCTAGTTATAATTGTTGCAGTGATTGCTAATTCATCACGTAATTGTTTTTTAATGTTGTGAACGCCATTGACTGAGAATGCGCCGATAGTAATAGATAGGACGACTGCCACGACAGTTAAGATGATCCACATCATTTTAACCTTGATAGGCATGTCCTTAAAAAAGCGTGTGAATTTATTTTCTGGCTGTTGTTCGTTATTCTCTCTCATATTTACTCCTCTGTATTTCCTAGCTCAAGTAGTTTAGCGTTAAACTGAATGCCACTTTTTTTTGCATTATCATGGTTAATTCTAAATCGTATTTTCCCCCTGTATTTGTAAAACTCTACTACACCGCCATAGTCGTTAAAGTATCTATTTTCACCTATGGTGAGAATATTTGAGTTTGTCAGGGGTAATAGAACCTTTTTAACTTTATCGTCTTCTAGTTGAGTAAAATATATAACATTGCATTTTTTAAAGTCTATTTTTCTGTATTTAACTATTATAGGATGATTGTTAATGCTTTTGACATCAATTTTTTGTAAAGCGTATAAAGCGTTTTTATCGCCAGAGACGCAAATATCTACATTTTGTCCGCTAACGGGCCAGTTATTATCAATTAATTGCACGAAGCGATATACGAACGCAGCCTTGAGCTGATATTCACTAATCAGTTCTGTCGATTGCTCTTCTGCTTCAGAGCTATAGGCTTGCATAGGGTAATGCATAGCAGAAATTATTAGTAGAATTACAGCAGCTTTTTTAGTATATCTATGTGTGATATAGTCTAGAATCTCTCTCATGATAATTTAGGGCTGTGATTTCTGATTGCCGTTGGTTTGTCTGGTGTTTCTTGATAATATGTCCTGTGTTGGGTCTGCTATGTAACCCTCTTTAATTAAATTCTCGGCCTTGTTGCGTAAGTCGTTAAAAAAGGATGATTCATTGTATGTGTTAGGGTTAAAAACGCTCTTCTTAGGGACTTTGTCTTCATGCTTATGTAGCAAGTCAATAACAGTGGGGTAGACATTTAAACGACCATAATCATCTTGTTGAGGTAGGTTGATCTCGTGATGAGTTTTTAGGATATATTTATATTTGCTAAGTAACATACGGAAGGAGCGTGACATAACATATGTTGCTACTAAAAAGAGATATTCAGACTTCATCTCTATGGCTTTTTGAGTCGATAGATACATTAATTTATCCATTATTTCTCTACTTCTATATTCATCTTCCAGCACAAAGCGATATAGCTCACTATAGGTTTTATCTTGTAGTTCAAGGTGCGCAAAGGCGGTTGGCAGGTTAAATTTCTCATATTCAATCGGTAAAGTTGTGCTGGTGCTTTTTGCATGGGTGACGATTGCGCTACCACCGACGCATTTCCCGTCTTTTAAAATTAACAAAGGGTGGACAAAGTCATTGAGGAAATATCTATCCTTTTGTAGGTGTATGTAGTTACGGATTAAGCGCTTACTATGCACATAATTATAGTTGATAAAATGCGTATATTTATCCTCAATAAGTTGTGTAAACTCCTCGATTAATTTTTCATCCTTTGTAAAAACAAACTCTAGCCCTTCTGTGCTATGAGTGACTTTTACCTCCCTTTTTTTGTAAGCCATATGTGCGATATCTATATGTTAGGTTACAGAAGTTTCGTTATGACGATAATAGAATTAGCTCAAAGACAGTTCTGAACTAAGCCTCCATTAGAAAAATCTACAGTAAAGAGTCAATTTTTCAAGCTCTAATTGTGTTTCTGCTAGAAAAAACTTACTAAAAAGCGGTTGCTGAATGTTATAAAGTTCTTGGCGGCCAAGCGTCTAGAACTTGTAAGTTATTGTGCCGTGAACAGTCCGTCCGATCTGAGTTTGTTCAGAGAATAGGGATTTATCAAATTCTTGGTGATATCTATCAGTAAGGTTTTGCCCAACAATTGCAGCACTAAGATTTTTAGTGAAGT